>GG774889.1:1376698-1442050 GCA_000163695.1 Bacteroidetes oral taxon 274 str. F0058 | reverse complement strand
ATAGGGTCGTTGAAGATTACGACGTTGATAGGCTGCAGATGTAAAGTCAGAGATGGCAAAGTCGAGCAGTACTAATTGCCCGAACACTTCTTTTATAAGTCTTTTTAGATGATATATGATATATGTTTTATATTGTATTTTTCTCTTAGTCAGTATGTTTTATTTAAACGCATTAAGGTGGTTATAGCGGTGGAGATACACCTCTTCCCATTCCGAACAGAGAAGTTAAGCCCGCCTACGCCGATGGTACTGCCACTAGGTGGAAGAGTAGGTAGCCGCCAACCTTTTTAAGAGGTTATCCCAAAAAACGGATAACCTCTTTTTTTGTGTGGATGAAAGAATGATGTGATACAGACAACTATTTTTCGTAAATTTGCAATTCGATATTTCAATAAAAAGTATATTTGTTTTTAATGCAAGAAAAGATAATAGAACTCAACGACAATATAGACTTAGTAGTCTTTTATGGAGTTAATAACTCAAATATCAGGCTATTGAAGAATATTTTTCCCAAGATAAAAATAGTAGCCCGCAACAATATAATAAAGTTGCAGGGAGCAGACTCAGAGCTTAGACGCTGCGAGCAGACGATAGAAAAACTGCAAGAGTACTGTGTGAAATACAATATATTGGACGAGAAACGCATTGCGGATATCATAGCCGGTTCACATATCCCCGAGATACAAGCGGAGAATCTCATACTTTACGGTATAGGCGGCAAATCGATAATGGCACGTTCGCGTAATCAACAGAAATTGGTCGATATGTTCGACGAAAACGATTTGCTCTTTGCCATTGGTCCTGCCGGTAGCGGCAAAACGTACACTGCCATTGCATTAGCCGTACGTGCTCTGAAAAACAAGGAAGTTCGCCGTATAATACTCTCTCGACCTGCCGTAGAAGCCGGTGAAAAACTCGGATTTTTGCCCGGCGATATGAAAGAGAAAATCGACCCGTATCTGCAACCGCTATACGATGCTCTACTTGATATGTTGCCTGCCGAAAAACTCAAATCGCACATTGAGACAGGTATCGTACAGATAGCTCCGCTCGCTTTTATGCGTGGACGCACACTGAACGATGCCGTGGTCATTCTCGATGAGGCACAAAACACTACGACGCACCAGATAAAAATGTTTCTTACCCGTATGGGGCTGAATGCCAAGATGATAATTACAGGTGATGTAACGCAGATAGATTTGCCTCCACACCAAAAATCGGGTTTGGTAGATGCCATTGCTACGTTGAAGAACATAGATGGAATAGCTACTATCGAGTTCGATAAGAATGATATTGTGCGTCACCATCTTGTACAGAAGATAGTCGATGCATACGAACAACAAGCAGGTAAATAAATGATGAATACTACGTATAAACTACAACTGGCTAATATAGAATGTGTTGCACGACAGTTCGTCGAAGAACAGAGCGATGGACGTGTCTTTGCTTTTTACGGGCAAATGGGAGCAGGTAAAACTACCTTTATTGCTGCCGTTTGCAAGGTTCTCGGTATCGAAGAGCCTGTCAATAGCCCTACGTTTGCTATTGTAAACGAATATGTTGCCGATAATGGAGAGACTGTCTATCACTTCGACTGTTATCGACTTAATACCATACGAGATGCATTAAATATTGGTATAGAGGAGTACTTTGCAAGTGGCAATATCTGTTTTATAGAATGGGCAGAGAATATAGAAGAACTGTTGCCTGCTGATACGGTGAGAGTTAATATCGTTGTCGAAGATGACGGGAGCAGAGAAGTGAGTGTTTCCAAGTAGTTTATCTGTGAAAATGAATGTAATATTATAAGTATGTTAAAAACGGTCTTGCTTACACTTTTACAATGCCTGCTTATGGCGAGCGGACAGGTATGTTTCAAGTTGGCGGTGGAGAAGATAACCGAATTTCGGTTGTCTATGGCTTGGTTTGCCGATATTCTTACAAATTGGTGGTTGCTCATCAGCGGACTATCTCTGGTCGCTGCGACGATATTATGGGGATATATCCTCAAACACTTCGATTTTTCGGTGGCTTATCCGCTGACGGCTTTTGCTTATATGTTCGGTATGCTTGCTGCCGCCTTTATCTTTGGCGAAAATATCCCGATGACCCGCTGGATAGGTGTGGGGCTTATAATAGTAGGAGTTATGCTTATTGTGAAGTGAGAATTCTTGTATTATAAGATATATTTTTATTAAATATATTGCTTATTAGTAATTGTTTATGCTTTTAGAGTGTTGTTGATGACGATGCTTTTTTTTGTTATCGATTGTATGTAATTTTGAAAAAAATAATAAATATGAAATCCGTATCTATTCTGTATTGCAGAAAGATATACTTACATATCGTATTTTTTTGTATAAAAATACCTTGAAATGAGTATTGTATAATTCATACAATGCAGATAATTTTGCAAACTGAAACCATTCCCATAAGTAAATCAAAAAATAATATATATATATGAAGTATTTAATCAACATTTTGTTGGTTACATTTGTTTTGTGTAACCAGTCATTGTGGGCGGAAGAAGTGAAAAAGCCGCCAAAAGGTAGCGATGCCAATATCATCGGAGATGTAAAGAATGCCAAAACGGGCGAACATATGCCGTATATAAATATATCGGTCAAAAACACCGTTCTTGGCACCTCTACCGATGCTACGGGGCATTATTTTCTGAAAAACTTACCCACAGGTAAGATTGTGCTAAAAGCAAGTGCTTTGGGTTATAAGACTGTCGAAAAGGAGACCGAGATAAATCCCAACGAAACACTTGAAATTAACTTTATCCTCGAAGAGGAGTCGCTCGTGCTCAACGAGGTGGTTGTCAGCTCCAACCGCAACGAGACGAACCGCAAAGAAGCAGCTGTGGTGGTGGGGATTATCAATCCCAAACTTTTTGAGGCTACCAACTCGGTGTGTCTCTCGCAAGGGCTTAACTTTCAACCAGGTGTGCGTGTCGAGACCAACTGCCAAAACTGTGGTTTCTCGCAGGTAAGGATTAACGGTTTGGAAGGACCTTACTCGCAGGTTCTAATCGATAGTAGACCTATTTTCAGCGCTTTGAGCGGGGTGTATGGATTGGAGCAGATACCTGTCAATATGATTGAACGTGTAGAGGTAGTCCGCGGCGGAGGCTCTGCTCTGTATGGAGCCAATGCCATTGCAGGGACTATAAATATAATCACCAAAGAGGCGATGGGCAACTCGTTCTCGGCAGGTTACGACCTCGAATATACGGGAATGAAGTCGCCTGACCATACCGCCAATTTCAACACCTCGATAGTAACCGACGACAACAAGGCAGGAATGTACCTCTACGGAACATATCGCAACAGAAAGCCATACGATAGCGACGGAGACGGATTTAGCGAAATGCCCGAACTGAAAAACAGCACCATCGGCATACGCAACTATTACCGTATCGGCTCGCAAAGTAAAATCTCATTGGAATATCATAATATAAATGAGTACCGTAGGGGAGGAGACCAACTCGACAAACCGCCTCACGAAGCAGCAATAGCCGAGCAACTCAACCATACTACAAATGGAGGTAGTGTCGCCTACAATTGGTTCTCGCCCGACGGAAAACAGAAACTAAACGTATACTCGTCGCTGCAACACGTAGGACGAAAGAGCTATTACGGAGGTCTCGGAGGGGATACTCCCTCAGACTCGCTGGCTGCTCTCAAAGCATACGGTCATACCTCGAACCTCACGTCAGTGACAGGCGGACAGTATGCTCTTATGTTCGATAAAATGATATTTATGCCTTCGGAACTGACCGTTGGCGGAGAGTATCAATACGACTTTATCGACGATAATATGCCTGCATACCGCAAAGAGCCATTAAAGCAGGAAACTCACTTGGCGGGACTCTTTTTGCAGAACGAATGGAAAAACCGCCGTTGGGGAATTTTGCTGGGAGCACGTATCGATAAACATAATCTGCTGACTAATCCCGTTGTGAGTCCTCGTGCGAATATTAAGTTCAATATTGTTCCCGACCTTCAATGGAGAGTCTCTTATTCGTCGGGTTTCAGAGCTCCTCAGACATTCGACGAAGACCTACACATCTCTTTTCTTGGGGGCGAAGGTGTGATAGTGAAAAACGCACCGGGACTCAAGCCCGAGTATTCTAACAGTTTTAGCACCTCTTTCGACGGATATGTGAGATTGGGCGATTTGCAGGCAAACTTGTTGTTGGAAGGATTTTATACGCGACTTAGTAATACGTTTGTAAAAGTGCCTACTGTCGATGCCGACGGAAACCCCATCGAAGAGCGACGCAACGGACACAATGCGAATGTTGTCGGTGTAAATATCGAAGGGAAAATCGTGCCATTGAGAGCAGTACAGTTGCAGCTTGGATATACTTTCCAACAAAGCACTTACAGCGAGCCTCAACAGTGGGTAGACGACCCGTCGATATCGCCCGAAAAGCGTATGCTGCGTACTCCCGACAGTTATGGATATTATACTCTGACAGTAGAACCCGTCAAACATCTGTTGATTTCGGCAACAGGCACATATACAGGCAGTATGCTTGTGCCTCACCTGAAAGGATATATCGCCGAGAATCGCCTCGAACGCTCCCCGCAGTTTTTCGATGCAGGACTGAAAGCCTCGTACGACTTGGAGCTAAATCTGATAACTCTCAAAATAAGCGGTGGTATCAAAAATATCTTCAACAGCTATCAAAAAGATTTCGATAGAGGAGCCGACCGCGATTCGGGGTATATCTACGGACCGGGACAGCCGAGGACATTGTTCATTTCGCTGAAAATAGGTAATATCGGCAGATAATTATGTTTTTGTCGTTGTTTACTGATGACGAACATTGATATTAGCCGATAAAGATAAAAATACGTAAGAAGAGGTATTACTCAACCACAGTATAGGCTTGGGATTGGGTAATATTTCTTTTTTATAATATGTATTGATATACAGCCATCAATTGTTTGTTTGCTGAAAATGTATGCGGTTTGTAGTAAAAAATGATTAACTTTGCGAAATTAAGTAATTATTAAATAAATTATTATATATGAAGATTTTAGTAGCAACAGAAAAACCTTTTGCAAAAAAGGCGACAGATGAGATGAGAAACATTGCACAAAGTGCCGGTGTTGAATTGGTTTTGTTGGAGAAATATACCGACGTTAATGATTTTTACCGTGCGGTAGAGACTGTCGACGGACTTATCGTAAGGTCGGATAAAGTAACCAAAGAGGTTGTGGCTCACGCCAAGAACCTGAAAATTGTGGTTCGTGCCGGTGCCGGCTTCGATAACCTCGACTTGGCTGCTTGCACCGAACGCAAAATCGTCTGTATGAATACTCCGGGTCAGAATTCGAATGCTGTGGCAGAGCTTGCCATCGGTATGATGATATTTATGGCTCGTAATACTTTCGCCGGAGGAACGGGTTCGGAACTGAAAGGCAAAACTCTCGGTATCCACGCTTACGGTAACGTAGGTCGCTTAGTGGGACTGCTTGGCAAAGCCTTCGGTATGAATGTTATCGCTTTCGACCCATTCGTTAAACGCGAAAATGTAGAAAAAGACGGTGTGGGTTATGTAGAAACCATCGAAGATTTGTATAAGAAAGCTAACTATATATCGCTCCATATCCCTGCGAACGACAAGACTAAAAAGTCTATCAACTATGCACTTCTGAGTCTTATGCCCCAAGGAGCATTCCTTATCAACACCGCTCGTAAAGAGGTGGTAAACGAAGAAGATTTGGTGAAACTTATGGCTGAACGCGAAGACTTTAAATATGCGACCGACATAGCTCCCGAAAACTTGGCTGAGCTCAAAGAAAAATTCGGTAACCGCGTATTTGCTACTCCCAAGAAGATGGGAGCCGAAACCTCCGAAGCCAATATCAATGCAGGCTTGGCTGCTATCCGCCAAGCTATTGGGTTCCTCAAAGACGGCATAGATAAGTTTAGAGTTAATTGAGAAATTTTTCTTATAATTTTATAAAATAATTATTAATTACGACGAGTTTGCCGTTTTTGATACAGGCAGACTCGTTTTGTTTATTTTATTGGCAATTAATTTGTACTTTTGCTGACCGATTAATCGGACGAATTTTTTTGGGAAAGATTTTTTAGATGGATATTATTTTGGTAATAGTGATTTCGCTCTTGTTGTCGGCATTCTTTGCGGGTATGGAGATAGCTTTCAACTCGTCGAACAGACTGATGGCAAAGATAGATAGCACCGACAAATCGTTTGCAGGAGCCGTTATTTCGTTGTTTTATAAAAACACGGGGCAATTTATATCTACTATGCTGGTAGGGTGCAATATCGTACTTGTCGTATATTCCATTGCTATGGCTAAGGTTTTAGACCCGTACATTAGAGGATACATTACCGACAATACTCTGCTTGTGAGTCTTATACAGACAGTGATAGCTACTTTGTTGGTGATTTTCATCGGAGAGTTTTTGCCCAAGACAATTTTTCGGTACAATTCCAACTTCTGGCTTAGGTTTTTCTCGCCATTGGCTTTGATTTTTTATATTGTCCTGTATCCTGTCTCCAAATTGTCGGTGTGGATGTCGGCAGGTATACTGCGTCTGTTCGGTACTAAGATAAGTCTAAACGACAAATCCGATGTCTTCGATAAGGTAGACCTGAATTTTCTACTCGAAGAGACTATCGAACAATCGTCGAGCCAGAGTATAGAAAACGAGATAAAAATATTCAAAAATGCACTCGACTTTTCGTCTGTCAAACTACGCGAGTGTATCGTGCCTCGCAACGAGATAGTAGCTCTCGACATAGAGACCGACTCACTCGAAAATATCCGAAAGACCTTTGCCGAATCGGGTTTCTCGAAAATACCTATCTACAAAGACAATATAGACAATATAATCGGTTATATACACTCGTCGGACTTGTTCGAACCGACCGACAACTGGCGTACACTGCTACGTAAAATACCCGTTGTCCCCGAGACTATGCCGGCAAACAAGCTGATGCACTCTCTGCTGAAAGAGAAAAAGAGTATTGCTGTCGTAATCGACGAGTTTGGTGGAACGGCAGGGATTGTAACATTAGAAGATATTATCGAAGAGATATTCGGCGAAATCGAAGACGAACACGATATCAACGAGTATGTACTGAAAAAAGTGGCAGATGGCGAATACCTGCTATCGGGACGCCTCGAGATAGACACCATCAATCGAAAACTCAACCTGTCATTGCCCGAATCCGACGAATATGTAACGCTTGCCGGGCTGCTTTTGCATCATTATCAGAAGATACCGAAGCTCAATGACTCTATCGAGATAGACGATTGGACGTTCAAGGTGGTACAAGCTACAAACAACCGAATAGAACTCGTAAAACTTATATCGAAATAAAGTTCTGTGTAGACGGTTTCTTATCGTATCGGATCAGACTTTCGACAGGCTGTATATACATTATTTAACCATTTAAATGCAACCGAAAAGGGAACTTTTAGCGGATACCAATAATTTATAATGTTCCGTAAAATACTGTCGTTTGTCGTCTTGAACTCAAAACTATTTCGTACCTTTGCAAAAACTTTTCGATAGGTGGCATTTTTTTGACTAATGCAGATAAAGTACAGAGTAATTCTTGGCTCACAGTCGCCGAGGCGGCAAGAGTTGTTAAGAGGATTAGGCATTGATTTTGAGGTGAAAATGATAGATGGGCAGGAAGAACTCTTCCCGCACGATTTGCCTGTGGAGCAGATACCACAATACCTTGCCGTACAAAAAGCCGAAGCCTTAGGAGAGTTTATCGACGACGATACGCTGTTGATAACGGCTGATACAATAGTAACGCTCGATGGCGGAGTATTTGGCAAGCCCAAAGACAGGGCGGAGGCTCACGCTATGTTGAGGACGTTGTCTGCCGCTACTCACGAAGTGATAACGGGTGTTTGTGTGACTACCGCCGCTCGCAGAGAAGTGTTTGCCGCCTCCACACGAGTAACCTTCGGCTGCCTGACCGATGACGAAATCTACTATTATATCGACAAATATCGACCATTCGACAAAGCAGGAGCTTACGGTATACAAGAGTGGATAGGTTTTGTGGGTGTCGAGCGTATCGAGGGTTCGTTTTACAATGTTATGGGGCTTCCCGTACAGCGTATTTATAATATATTAAAGAGCTTCGATGCCGTATGAATTTTAGAAAAACAATTATAACAGCATTATTGATAGGTGTTTGCGTAGGAGTATGTGCAAACACGGGTAGCGAAAACGACATCTTCGGGAAATCTCGCAAGAAACATAAAAAAACAACGTACAGTGTAGATAATAAGATAGATTCTATCATCAAATTCAGCAGAACATTTTTAGGTACTCCATACCGTTACGGAGGTTCTTCCCCGCGAGGGTTCGACTGTTCGGGTTTTATGGTCTATGTGTTTAAAAACTTCTCGATAGATCTGCCTCGTACGGGTACCGAGCAATACCACTCTTATGCGAGTGTCCCCCGCCATAACATAAGGAAAGGCGACTTGGTCTTCTTTGCCGGCAGACGCCACGGCAAGCGTATCGGGCATGTCGGAATGGTCATATCCGATACTATCGAGAATGGCAGATTTAGGTTCATACACTCCTCCACACAGAGCGGCATAGTCATATCCGACTCCGACGAGCCGTATTACGAAGACCGCTATATATCGGCTTGTCGTATCTTTCCCTACGGTATAGAGGTAGTGCCTGAGACACCCGCTTCGGCAAAACATAAAGCAAAGATATCCACCGACGATATTATAAGTGCCATTGCTGCGTCGTCGTCTACGTCTTCTTCGGCGGAGGCTGCCGTGTATCATACCGTAAAGCGTGGCGAGACACTCTTTGCCATCGCCCGCCGATACGGCACTACCGTCGATGCCATATGCAAACTGAACGATATAGATGCCGGCAATATAAAAAAGGGGCAAAAGCTGCTCATACGCCAGTCTGAGGTAGCTCTCTCTCCCGAAGTGTCGGATATGGAGGAGGAGATCGAAGAGGAGCAATATGCTGAAATAAAAACCTCGAAGCCCGCAAAACGTTCCGAAACCACAAAGACTGCCAAAGATACAAAGACTGCCAAGGATACAAAGACTACCAAGGATACAAAGACTGCCAAGAAATCGGATACAAATAAATCGAAGAAGCACGGCACTGTAAAACACAAGGTAGTACGGGGCGAAACATTGTACGGCATAGCGAAAAAATATAATACGACGGTGGAAAAAATCAAAAAAGACAACCGTCTGAAATCTAACAATCTTAGTGTAGGACAAAAATTAAAAATAAAACGATAGTCTATGTCCGTCATATTATCCATAGAGACCTCCACGACGGTATGCTCGGCTACGCTCGCACGCAACGATAACGAGATAGCAATAGACAAGGTTTGCTACGAGCCGCAAAATCACGCCTCCAAGCTCCCTGTTTTTTTGGAAGAAATTATTAACTTTGCACGCCGAAACGATATGATGCCCGATGCCGTCGCCGTCAGTGCCGGTCCCGGTTCTTATACAGGACTTCGTATCGGGGTGTCGTCTGCCAAAGGGCTTTGCTATGCCCTCGGTGTACCTCTCATAGCCGTGGACACATTGCAGACGATAGTAGTGGAAGCAATAAAGCGGGTAGGCGACGATATGCTATACTGCCCTATGATAGATGCTCGGCGTATGGAGGTATATACGGCACTTTTCGATGGTAACGCAAAGCGGCTGACGGAGGTGGAAGCAAAGATAATAGACGAAAACTCGTTCCGAGAGCTATTGGAGGAGGGTAGGGTTGTCTTCTGCGGCAACGGTGCCGACAAGTGTCGGCAGGCAATAAGACACCCCAATGCCGTGTTTTTGGACGATATTCACCCGCTCAGTAGTAATATGTTACCCGCAGCGGCAGACAAGTTGAAGAGCGGAGTTGTCGAGGATACGGCATATTTCGAGCCCTTTTATCTGAAAGAGTTTGTCGGCACCAAACCGAAGCCGATGATAAGAAAAGATGAAATCAAATAGATGAAAAATTGATTAACAGGATATATACGTTTATTGATAATAAAATAAAATTGATGGAGAATATACCGAAATACAATTCTAAGCAAGAACTTATCTTGCCCGAATACGGCAGGAACATACAAAATCTGGTGAAATATGCCGTTACTATCGAAGACAAAGAAGAGCGAACCAAATGTGCCAACGAGATAATACGAGTGATGGGCACGCTTTTCCCTTATCTGAGGAATAGAGCCGACTTCAAGCATAAACTGTGGGATCATTTGGCAATATTGTCCGACTTCAAACTCGATATAGATTATCCTTACGAAGTCGTTACCAAAGAGAACGTCAACCCGAAACCCGTAAAAGTCCCGTATTCCGACAGAAAACCCCGATACAAGCATTACGGCAAAAATATCGAGAACTTCATAACGGCTGCCACCGATATGGACGATAAGGAGAAAAAAGACCGACTGACGGAGCTTATCTGTTTTTATCTCAAAAAGAGCCTCATCGAACGCAACAAAGAGAGTGCCTCGGACAAAAAAGTGATAGACGACATACGACTGCTATCGAAAAACAGGCTCGAGGTAAACGACGAAGCCTCGTTCCTGAGCGTAGAGGAGTTTCGTAAGGCGAAGCTGCAACGCGGCAATGTTTTCCAGCAGAAAAAGAAGAAAAAGAAGAAAAAGAAAAAATAAAACGTACTCTCCCGTATCTATCCCCTCAGACCTGCCTGCCCGTAAGTGTGCGATAGTCGGGTATCTGCTCCTCGAAGCGAAAACGACGGTTTGCCTTATCCACATAGCAAAAGAGGTGATTGCGACCGTTGCTCACAAGCAGGTAGGGGACATCCAGCTTTTGGTTGTATACGGCGGCTTGGTCGAATACCTTTTGTGTGAGTTCTACCGTTTCGGCTTTATATTCGGCTATTACCAACGGACAAAAACTGTTGTCGTAGATGACCGTATCGCATCGTTTAGCCAATCCGTTGACATTGATTGAGACCTCGTTGGCTATGCGGCTGTCTGGGTATGCAAGGCAATCTATCAGGTAACTGACCATATTCTGACGAACCCACTCTTCGGGTGTCAGGGCGACAAACGTTTTACGGATACGGTCGAAAATTTGGTGCTTTCCGTTTTCTTTTCTAATTTTGAAATCGAATTCGGGTAGATTCATTTATAAAAATAATAGCTGCAAAAATTATTTTCGGCAAAAGTAAGAAAAATATGGCAAAAGAAGATAACAAACTCTCTTTCGACAAAATAATGGCAGACCTCAAAGCAGGTCGATACGCTCCGATATACTTTCTTATGGGCGATGAACCCTATTTCATCGATAAGATATCCGATTACATAGAGCAGAACGCCGTTGCCGAAGACGAACGTGATATGAACCAGACCGTAATGTACGGCAAAGACGTCAAGATAGAAGACGTTATAATCGAAGCACGCCGTTACCCTTTTATGGCAGAGCGTCGGGTGGTGATAGTCAAAGAGGCTCAGAACCTCAAACGCAACATCGACAAACTTGAACTCTATCTGAAAGCTCCCGTGCAGACCACAACTCTCGTTTTTTGCTATAAATACGATAAACTCGACGGACGAAAGAAATATGTCAAAGAGATAGAACGCATAGGCGTCCTTTTCCACTCCGCCACCATATACGACGACAGAATACCTGAGTGGATAGTTCGCTATTGCAGTGAGGTAGGCGTCAAAATCAACGCTCAAGCCGCCAATATGCTTGCCAATAATATCGGCAACGACCTGTTGCGGATAGCAGGCGAGATAGACAAACTCAAGATTGCCGTCAACGACGGACGCACCGACACCATATCGCCTGAGATTGTCGAGCGTAACGTGGGTATCAGCAAAGAGTACAACAATTTCGAGCTGACCGCCGCTCTGGGCAAAAAAGATGCTCTGACCGTATACCGTATCGTCGATTATTTCGGCAAAAGCCCCAAAAATTTCGTCATTCAGGTAACGCTTGCCGTCGTCTACAACTTCTTTGTCAACCTGCTTCATTATCACCTGCTCAAAGACAAGTCGCCCGAGAGCGTATCGCAACGTGTCGGCATCAATCGTTTTTTTGTAAAAGACTTTGCCGCCGCCGCACGCCTGTATCCCCACGCCAAGATACGACGTATCATCGGATATATCCGTGATACCGATGCCAAGAGCAAAGGTTTCGGCAGCACGGCGACCGCTCCCGAAGACCTCCTCAAAGAGCTCTGTTTCCGTATACTGAATTGAATATACAGATTTGCAGAAGTCATATAATAGCGTATATACAATGTCTTCGGACGTTTTGCACCAATACACGTATCAGTCCTTATATTCCTAATTTTTTATTGCTTTTGTATTGGAAATATGTACGGAATTTTTCTGTTTTTTTATACTAAACGGACAGTAGGTTTATGTAAAGCAACGTACGGTTACGTCTCCCGAATGATATTCTACCTCCTTCGAATGTTATTCGATGTGTTTTTGGAGATTTTATTCGAATATCCACGAATACCTTACGTATATATTTCTCTTGTGCAGCTATCGCCGGTCGAAACAAAAAAGGCTGCCCTTACCTCCGACAGCCTTTTTTTATCGAGTAATCGATATTACCGATTATTCCTGAGTTAAATCTTTTTGACTATGATACTTGCATTATGTCCACCGAAACCGAACGTATTCGACAGAGCTGCTCTGACATTGCGTTTCTGTGCTTTATTGAACGTAAGGTTGAGACGATAGTCTATCTCTTCGTCTATATCGTCGTCCGAGTGATTGATAGTGGGCGGTATTATATCGTTCTTGACGGCAAGTACCGATATGATAGCCTCTACCGCTCCTGTGGCTCCGAGCAGATGACCTGTCATAGACTTTGTTGCACTTATATTGAGATTATATGCGTGCTCTCCGAACAGATTTTTTATGGCTTTCAGCTCCGATATGTCGCCGAGTGGGGTAGAGGTACCGTGAACGTTGATATAATCTATATCCGTCGGTTTCATACCTGCATCTTCCAGTGCATTGTGCATCACCATCTTTGCTCCGTATCCATCGGGGTGAGGAGCTGTAAGGTGATGAGCGTCGGCACTCAGACCGCCTCCTACCATCTCTGCGTAAATCTTGGCTCCGCGTGCCTTGGCGTGTTCGTACTCTTCGAGCACCAGACAACCTGCACCTTCGCCCAATACAAAGCCGTCGCGCGACTTAGAGTATGGACGCGATGCTGTCTGCGGCGAGTCATTGCGGGTCGACAGAGCGTGCATAGACGAGAAACCGCCTATCCCTGCCTCGCATACGGCAGCTTCGGCTCCTCCTGCGAGTATTATGTCGGCTTTGCCCAACCTTATGTAGTTGAAGGCGTCTACCAAAGCATTTGTAGAAGAGGCACAAGCCGAGGTGGTAGTGAAGTTCACTCCCCTGAAGCCGTATCTGATTGAAATCATTCCGGGTGCAATATCCGATATCATCTTCGGTATGAAGAAAGGATTGAACCTCGGTCCCATCTCTTTGTTCAACGCATAATTGGTCATTTCCTGTTCGAAAGTGATGATACCGCCGATACCTACGCCGAATATTACTCCTACTTTGTCCAAATTCAATTTGCTCGTGTCCAGATGAGCATCGTCGATAGCCTGAGCAGCCACCGAAATAGAATATTGTGTAAACAAATCCATCTTGCGGGCATCTTTGGGGTCTATGTATAGACTCGGGTCGAACCCCTTCACCTCGCAAGCAAACTTGACCTTAAACTTTTCCGTGTCAAAACGCGTAATCGGTCCTGCGCCACTCTTCCCCCCGACAACGCCGTCCCAGAACTCTGAGACGGTGTTACCGATAGGGGTAATAGCACCTAAACCGGTTACTACTACTCTCTTTAATTCCATATACACAAAATTATTTGATGGCGGCTTCAATATGCGAAATAGCTTCGCCTACCGTTGAAATTTTAGATGCATCTTCTTCTGCTATCTGAATACCGAACTCTTTTTCGAATTCCATAATCAATTCGACAGTGTCCAACGAATCTGCACCAAGGTCGTTTGTGAACGAAGCCGAGTTCACAACTTCTGCTTCCGATACACCTAATTTACTAACGATAATGTCCTTTACTTTTTGTGTTACTTCTGACATAATAAAAAGAATTAGTTAATACTTTATTTTTATAATTTACTTTTTTGGTAATGCAAAAGTAATACTTTTTTGATTTTTTGATTATTTTTTTTAGAAAAAAATGAATTAAAAATGCACGTTTTGTTTAATCGTGAGCATTTATTTTTTGGAAAAAAGAAATAATCGACTATTTATGAAGAAATTATTTGTTTATGTATATTTGTTAAATAGATTTAAGCAAATATAAATATTTTTCGGGTGTTTGTTAAAGTATTGATAGTTAATGCTGTCTGTATGTCTGCCTTTTTTTACTACCTTTGCAAAATCAAATTCGTTACTAATAAATAATTATGAGAAGAGTTGTTATCACAGGTATAGGTATTTACTCGTGCATAGGCAATAATGCCGAGGAGGTAACTCGTTCGCTCTACGACGGGTGTTCGGGTATCGGCATAGAGGCGGAGAGGACAGAGTACGGTTATCGGTCGCCGTTGACGGGTATTGTAGACCAACCGCAACTGAAAGGTGTCTTAGACCGCCGCCTTCGTATCGGGCTTGCCGAAGAGGGAGAGTATGCATATATGGCTACGGTGGAGGCTTTTGCCGATGCCGGCATAGATACCGATTATCTCGAAAACAACGAGATGGGCATATTCTATGGCAACGACTCCTCGGCAAAGGCAGTCATAGAAGCCAACGACATAGCTATGGCAAAACGCGATACGTCGCTTATTGGCTCGGGTGCTATTTTCCGCTCGATGAATTCGACGGTTACTATGAATCTGTCTACTATTTTCAAACTGCGGGGAGCCAATATGACTATCTCGGCTGCCTGTGCAAGCGGCTCTCACTCGATAGGATTGGGTTATATATTTATAAAGAACGGACTTCAGGACTTGGTGCTATGCGGCGGTGCTCAAGAGACCAATATGTACTCTATGGGTAGTTTCGACGCTCTGGGAGCATTCTCTACACGCACCTCGGAGCCGACTAAGGCATCGCGTCCGTTCGACAAATCGCGTGACGGACTGATACCGAGCGGAGGAGCCGCCTCTCTCGTGCTCGAAGAGTACGAACACGCCAAGGCACGCGGAGCCAAGATTTTAGCCGAGGTTGTAGGGTACGGTTTTTCGTCGAACGGACTCAATATATCGCAGCCAAGCCCCGAGGGTTGTAGAATATCGATATACAGAGCCTTAGATGATGCCAAGCTGAAAGCAAAAGACGTGGATTACATCAATGCACACGCCACATCTACTCCTCAGGGCGACGCCGCCGAAGCGATGGCATTAGACTCAATATTCACCGAGCACAAGACTCCCATATCATCGACCAAATCGATGACAGGACACGAGTGCTGGATGGCGGGAGCAAGCGAAATAGTCTACTCTGTGCTGATGATGAAAAACGACTTTATAGCTCCTAATATCAATTTCGAAAACCCCGACGAATACTCACAAAATCTAAATATTATCTCCTCTACGCAATCAAAGAAATTAGATGTGATACTGTCTAATTCGTTTGGTTTCGGGGGGACTAATAGTACGCTGATAATAAAGAAGATATAAGTCGGATACATAGGTTGTAACTGAATAAATAGATAATATTGTCCTGTAATAGATTATTTTGCTATGCTCTATAATGATAATAGAGAACAACTTATCGCTCTGTACCGCAAGTTATTCGGAGTGGAGGTATCGGAAATATCGCCCATAGCACAGTCCGGTAGTAATCGACAGTATTTCAGACTATCGGCAGCGGGGAGTCACTCTGTGATAGGCGTTGTAGGGGTAGATGCTCGTGAAAATAGGGCTTTTGTGGAGATTTCTAAAGTATTCGAACGGCAGAGTATCCCGTCGACGAGGGTTTTGGCTATATCCGACGATTATTTATGTTATTTGCAGACGGATTTGGGCGATACTGTGCTTTTCGACCGTGTAGCGGAAGGGCGGCAAAGCGGTGTCTTCTCCTCCGAAGAGCAGGCGATACTGCACCGAACGATAGCCTATCTGCCCGACATACAGTTTAAGGTTGCCGACAAGCTCGATTTTTCGGTGTGTTATCCGCAATCTGAGTTGGACAGGCGTAATGTAATGTTCGACCTCAACTACTTCAAATACTGCTTTTTGAAGGCTGTCGGGGTGGAACCGGACGAGATTGCTCTGGAAAACGATTTCGAGAAACTGTGCCAAATAATACTGCAATCGTCGGGCGACGATGCTTTTATGTATCGCGACTTCCAGAGCCGCAACGTTATGTTGGTCGATGGCAACCCATATTTCATTGATTATCAGGGAGGGCGACGAGGGGCTATTTATTACGACGTTGCTTCTTTTCTGTGGCAGGCAAAAGCGAATTTTTCAAACCAACTGCGTAATGAGCTTATTGATACTTATTTAGATAGATTGCAGAAGTATCGTAAAATCAGCAGAGCCGATTTTGAGGCTAAGTTACGATATTTTGTACTATTCCGTCAGTTGCAGGTACTTGGTGCTTACGGCTTTAGGGGATTGATAGAGAAAAAAGCTCATTTCATCGAGTCTATCCCGCCTGCTCTGCGTAATATCGACAAACTGCTCCCATTCGGCGAATTGCCTTATATCTCGCAGATATTTGATAATTACCGTATTGCGGAGTTAAAAAACGGTGTCGGTACACGGGATACGACAGACAGGCTCACTGTGCAGATAGAGAGTTTTTCGTATAAAAAAGGCGGTGTTCCGCACGACTATTCGGGCAATGGCGGTGGTTACGTATTCGACTGTCGGGCTATACATAACCCCGGTAGATATGCCGAATACAAGCAGCTTACAGGCAAAGACCAAGCCGTCAGAGATTTTCTGCTTACCAAAAGCGACGTCCTGAGTTTTTTGGATAATGTTTATGCCTTGGTAGACAATAGTATAATGGTGTACTCGAAGAGAGGTTTTACTCATCTTGCCGTGTTTTTCGGCTGTACGGGCGGACAACATCGTTCGGTATTCTGTGCCGAAAGTCTGGCAGAGCATTTGAAGCAATTCGATGTAGATATAAAACTAAAACACAATGAAATACAATAAAAAAACCGCTTTTATCTTCGCCGCCGGTCTGGGTACTCGTCTGAGACCACTTACCGACACACGCCCCAAAGCTTTGGTAGAGATTGCGGGGAAACCGCTATTGCAGATTGCAATAGAGAAGATAAAAGATGCAGGATTTCAGCGAATTGTAGTCAATGCTCATCATTTTGCAGAGCAGATTTTCGATTTCGTGGAGAAGACCGATTTCGGAGTTGAGGTCATCATCTCTCACGAGAAAGAGCAGCTGCTCGATACGGGCGGCGGTATCTCGTTTGCCGAGAAACTTATTGGGAATGAGCCTTTTTTAGCATACAACGTAGATATAATATCTAATGTCGATTTAAAGACATTTTACAGGCAACACAATAACGAGAATTTGGCAACCATACTTGTAAGCGACAGACCTACAAGTCGTTATTTGCTATTCGACTCCTCCAATCGTTTGGTCGGTTGGCAAAATGCCGTAACGGGTGAACTGAAAACACCATTCGCCAACTTAGATGTAGACAAGTATAAAAAGTTAGCTTTCAATGGTATACACGTTATTTCGCCCAAGATATTTTCTTTGATGAAAGATTTTAAAAGTCCTTTTTCGATAACGGATTTCTATATATCTGTGTGTAGCACTGAGTCGATAATAGGATACGAACAGCCTGATTTACAAGTAACTGATGTTGGAAAAATAGATCAACTGAAAAATATTTCGAACAAGTTTATATAAAGATACACTCAAATGATTGATACACACTCGCATATATTCAGCGAAGAATTTGACGAAGACCGCCAACGTGTTGTAACAGAGGCAATAGATGTAGGAGTAAAGAATGTGATTCTGGCAAACGTAGACAGCAGTACCATAGACCGCCTCGACACGATGCAGGAGCAATATCCCGATTTTTGCTTCTCGGCAATGGGGTTGCACCCGACAAGTGTAAACGAGGATTATACGGCTGAATTAGAGGTTATTAAGAACAGATTGACGGCAAAAAAATATATTGCAATAGGCGAAATCGGTCTCGATTTGTATTGGGAAACGTCGTTTGTCAATCAACAGAAAGAGGTTTTTAAAACGCAGTTACAGTGGGCTTTGGAGCTCAATCTGCCTGTCATTATCCACGTTCGCAAGGCTTTTGCCGAAGTGTTTGAGGTATTGCGGTATTTCGGCAATCATACGCCAAGAGGTGTGTTTCACTGTTTTTCGGGAGGCATTCAGGAAGCTGCATACATTACCAAGCTCGGATTTTACCTCGGCATAGGCGGAGTGCTTACGTACAAAAACACCAATCTGCCCGAAATAATCAAATCGGTCGGTATCAGTCGTTTACTGCTCGAAACGGACGCTCCTTATCTCGCTCCCGTGCCATACAGAGGCAAAAGAAACGAACCTAAATTTATGGTAGAGGTGTTGAAAAAAATGGCACAAGTTTTCGACCAGACCGAAGAGCGAGTAGATGAAATTACAACACTTTCGGCAAAAGAGCTTTTCGGAATAGGATAATTTTATTAACTTTGCAGCCGTTTTTACGGACAAAAAAGGAAAGGTGCTCGAGTGGTTGAAGAGGCACGCCTGGAAAGCGTGTAAGCGTCTAAAGCGCTTCACGGGTTCGAATCCCGTTCTTTCCGCAAATAGCTTATTTATAGCGATTTAGTCGCAGGCATTATCTTTTTCTCTGTTCGAAATGAAGTTGATTGATAATCTGTATTCTATAAATGCCCGAGAGTTGGACAAAATGGGCGATAAAGCTATATTCGGTATAAGTTTGAACGCCGACAACGTAATATACAAAGCTCATTTCCCGAGCAATCCTATAACACCGGGTGTATGCCTTATCCAGATAGCTTTAGAAATCACTGAGTTGTGCAAAAATACAGACTTAGAGATAAAAAAACTGAAGAACGTAAAATTCACTTCACAGCTAAATCCTATACAGTCACCCGATATTAATGTGGAAATCAGTGGGTTAAAAAATGAAAATAGTGAGGTTACCGTTATTTTCAGAGACGAGCAGACGGTTTTCTCGAAGATAAGTTTAATACTAAATAATAAACAATAATATACTTATTAATAGTTATTTACAACAAAATGAAAAAGATAATTCTCTTTATTGCAATTAGCTTTCTGGCATTCGCTTGCGGACAAAAGACAAGTCGTAAGGCTGATGTGTCGAATATTGATGTCGAAATAAAGATAAGTCGCTTTGATAAAGACTTTTGGGCTTTGAAAAACAGTAAAAATCTCGGTGCCGACCTCGATAAACTGTTCAAAAAATATCCTAAGTTTGCACCTATATATTTTGGTGGAGTAGTTTATTTCGGACAAAACAGAGATACAATACTATCCATATTGCCTAAGTTTTTCGCAGACAGTGTTGCAAGTCATTTATATACAGATGCTTTGAATAAATTTTCCGATGTTTCTCGGATAGAGCGGCAGCTAACAGAGGCGTTTAAACGTGGGAAATATTTCTTTCCGCAAACGACAGTACCTCAGATTATTATGTGCGTGTCGCTATTGAATCAGAATATGATTGTTGCCGATAGCATAGTGGCAGCCGGTATCGATAAATATTTAGGAGCAGATTATCCGTTATATGCCCAAAATACAGAGAACTATAAGTATTTGATACAAAACTGGATACCGCAAAAACTTGTCTCGGACTACATATCGGTGTGGCTGCAAACCGAGTTTCCGTACGAGGAACAACAAGAGCGTCTGCTCGACGAAATGATATACAAGGGTAAGATACTGTATCTGACCTCCTTGCTGCTGCCTGACGAGGACGAGAACATTATAATGGGTTATATGAAGGAGCAATGGCAGTGGTGCAAAGAAAACGAAAAACCTATGTGGCAGACACTGATTGCCGACCAACATCTCTTCAGCGGCGAATACATATTGATTATTAAATATCTGAATGAATCACCTTTCACACAGCCTTTTACGCAAAAATCTCCCGGACGTGCAGGACAATATATAGGTTGGCAGATAGTAAAAGCTTATATGGATAGAAATCAGGGAGTTACTCCGATGGAATTAATAAGCAACCCAAATGCTCAGCAAATCTTGGAACAATCGGGATATAATCCTTAATATTCTTATAATCAAGTAAAAAGTATAAAACTTACTTTATTTTAAACTTAGCCGTAGGAATATCTTTATTCAACTGAATATTGGTGAATGAGACGACTGTATTGTCTCCTGATTTTTCGTCCATAGATATTTCGGTGGCAATCAGTGTGTTGTGATCTACTTTAATTTTTATTGTGCTGTAAAAATCTTTTAATCTCCGCTGCTGAGGAGTCAGTACAACAAGTATCTGATTGTTGGCAATCTCGAATATTTCGGTAGTAAACAGTTTGTTGTCGACAATGCTGTTGCCATTTATCATATTGATAATCAAGCTACCAAGTTGCTTCGATACGTTTTTGTTACCAACGATATTACCGTTTTCGTCGAGTAAGCGAGTAGACCGCCCATCGACTATTAACGACGATTTCGAAGGGCTTGTATACTCCCAAATTAGCATAGAAGGGTTGCGGTAATACATATTGCCTTTGCTTACAGCACTTTGGGAAACCATTGTAGAGGTCTTGGTTTGTACGAATGCAGATTGTAATGTGCTGATAATTCGTGATTTGTCGATAAACTGTTTTTCGAATGCCTGTTTTTGGCTCTCAGTGAATTTTCGAGTGCCCTGAGCCTGTAAACTGCTAATTATTAATAAAATATATGTGGTTAGAACTAATGTTCGCTTCATTTTGATTGTATTGGAATTACTAAAATTTATTTTGTTTTACCTTTTTGATACGATATATCACAATATTCACTATCACAGCCAATAAGACACCTGCGATATTAGCTAAAAAATCGTAAATGGAGGTATTTCTATTTGGGAGAAACCACTGAACCAATTCGAGTAGTCCGCCGAATAGAGAGCAGAAAATCAGCACGAACGCTATATGCCTGTAATCGATATTAAGTGATTTTGATTGTATAAGGTCACCGATAAAGAAAGAGGCGGCAAGTGCGAAATACATAACTAAATGCACTATTTTATCGGCAAAATGAATTTTACACTTGGGTAATCCGCTCGGCGGCATTACCGAAAGAAGTATTACCAAAAGCCCGACGGCAATAGCAACAATATTGTGCTTAAAGACTTTACTCATTTTTCCGACAGTATCAATAGTATTTTATCTCCTTGCCGTAAATATCAGACAATAAGTTATTAGCAAGACGAGACGCCCCGAAGCGGAAATAGTCTTTGTTCATCCACTCTTCGCCAAGGATGTGGTTTACAATCGTATAAAATTTTACAGCCTCCTCGGTAGTAGCTATGCCTCCCGCAGGTTTGAAGCCAATCTTGACGCCTGTGGCCTGATAGTACTCTCTGATAGTGTGGCACATAACATAAGCCGCTTCGAGTGTGGCAGCCGGCTCGGTCTTACCGGTCGACGTTTTTATAAAATCGGCTCCGGCAGCAATAGCCAAAAGCGAAGCACGCTTTATGTCGTTCATAGACGGTAGCGAACCACTCTCGAGTATCACTTTGAGATGAGCATTTCGTGCTGATGCTTTTATCTCTTCGATTTCGTCGAATACTTCTTGGTATCTGCCGCTAAGATATTTACCCACAGATATTACCACATCTATCTCGTCGGCTCCGGCAGCTGCCGTAAGAGCCACTTCTGCCACCTTAGCCTCGATGAATGTCTGCGACGAAGGGAAACACGCCGATACAGCCGCTATCTTCGTGTCGCCTGTGAGAGTCTGCCTTGCAATAGGCACAAGGGCAGGGTAAACACAAACGGCGGCTACGTTGTCGATGTCTGCTATGTGAAGAGGAAAGTCATTGACCCGCTTCATCATATCCTCTATTTTCTCTTCCGTATCGGTCGAGTTGAGCGACGTTAGGTCGATTAGCGAAAAACAACGCCGCCACATGGATACGTTGTTATTACTGTCAAATTCTTCGGCTATTATGCGTTGTACCTCGTCGGATACCTTTCGGTCGTCGAGATTGAAATCGTATTTGCCAAACAATGCTTCTATGCTTTTCATATCGATAATGATTTTTTGGTTCAAGACAACTTTATATGTGATTTTTTGAATTTTGAGACAAAATTAGGTGTAAATTTTGATACTCACAAATCGTATTTAAGCTATTTATGTGTATTTGGTTATATTCGTTAATGCCTTGCATTTTACACTATTTTATATTTAAGTGAAAGGAATGTCGGTTCTTCCTTTAATTATATTCTTCGTTATTTATAAAGTTCATAAGGATTTCGTTAAAATCTTCGGCATTGTCCATATTGGCACAGTGTCCGGCTTTCTCTATGATGAATAACGTACTGTTTTTCTGCTCTCTATTGTGCCATCGTTTTGCTTCTTTAAGTGCCGGTTCGGTATCTTTCTCACCTACCAAAATAAGCAAGGGATAAGTCCTTTCGATACTCCTATCGGCTATTAGCTTGTCTACATCTCGCAACACAGAGAAAGATTTCCGCGTAAAGTGTTTGGCGCTTTCATAAAAATGTATTCGTTCCTCTTCATTTATTACAGCAATATTCGCTGCGTATCTGCGAAAAGCTTCCATCGAGAAAATTGCTTTGAACAGCCACTTGAATATTTCTTTCCTTTGGGCTTTTGCGATTTCTTTCTGTACCTTGTTAATGTCGTATCCTCCAAGTGCGGTTAATGACAAAACTTTTTCGGGATATTTCAAGGCGAAATCCTGCGCAAGTAATGAACCGAGCGATACCCCGACGATATGTGCCTTATCTTTGTTTTCTACTTTAAGGATTTCCGAAATATGTAGGGTAGTTGCTGTAATATTGTCTTTCGATTTTCCAATACCTGTCAAGCCGTGTCCCAACATATCTAAGGTTATTATCTGATAATTCGATGAGAAATAATCGATTTGCTTGTCGAAACACCTATGATCTCCGAAGGCAGGATGTAAAAAGACAATCGTTTCTCCGTCATTATTCCCGCTTATAAAATAATGAATTGTATTACCGTTGTTTTCAACGACTTTATGCAATTGCTTGCCAGTGATATTAATTGTCATTTTATTTTTTATACGTTTAAGAATGTTTTTCATATTTGTCTATCAGCGCCAACAGTTTGTCGATGGCTTCGTCTTCGGGTATATTGCGTTCGACACAGGTTTTGCCCTTGTAGAGCGATATTTTCCCTTTGCCCGCTCCGACGTAACCGTAGTCGGCATCAGCCATTTCGCCCGGACCGTTTACGATACAGCCCATTACGGCGATTTTGAGACCAACCAGATGTGAGGTGCGTTCTCTGACTCGACGCACGGCAGTCTGCAGGTCGAAAAGCGTACGTCCACAGCTTGGGCAAGAGATGTACTCCGTCTTGGTGATTCGGCTGCGGGTAGCTTGCAATATCCCGAAAGCAACGGGTATCTCGGCTTCGGGCGGCTCCGAAAGCGATACCCTGATAGTGTCGCCTATACCGACGGCAAGGAGCGAACCTATACCGACGGCAGATTTGATACGCCCGTCTTCGCCGTCGCCCGCCTCGGTAACGCCAAGATGGAGAGGAAAATGAAAGTCCTCGGCGTCCATTTTTTCTACCAATAATTTCACAGCCTCTATCATTAATACTGTGTTAGAGGCTTTTAGAGAAATTACTATCTGGTCGAAATTTTCTTGGCGACACATACGCAAAAGCTCCAAACAGCTCTCTGCCATACCCATAGGCGTATCGCCATAACGATTCATCATACGCTCGCCGAGCGAACCGTGATTGACGCCTATACGCACTGCCGTACGGTGTTTTTTGCAGACATCGAGAAACTCCACAAAACGTTCTCTTAGCACCAGACGCTCCTGCTCGAACTCTTCGTCGGTGTAGTCTGTGGTGAAATCTTTTTTTATCGGTTTGATGAAATTGCCTGGGTTGATACGTACTTTATCGACTACGCAGGCGGCTTTGAGTGCTACCGAAGAGCTAAAATGCACGTCGGCAACAAGGGGCACGACAATACCGACGGCGGCGAGACGTCTTTTTATCTCCGCAACGCTATTTACCTCACGTTCGCCTTGTGTCGTTAGTCTTATAATCTCGGCTCCCGCAGCCACACAGCGTTTTATCTGCTCCACAGAGCCTTCTATATCGTTGGTATCCGTATTGGTCATAGTCTGTACTCGCACAGGATTACTGCCGCCTATGCCTATGTTGCCTACACGTACCTCTATTGTCTGTCGCCTTTCCATAATTTGTACAAAAATATTTTATGACATTCGCCTCCAACTGCAAATTTCGGACAAAATTACAATAAAATTTGATTGAAACCAAAATGAGCAAGAAAATAAAAATTGATGGCATAATTGTAATATGTTTAAAATAAGCAATATATTTAAAACTGAAAAATATAGATATTTATACGTTGATTGATGACGAAAAAACAACTATCGACGTCCAACGCTTAGAAGCCCAAAAATAAATACAGACAGGTGATTTTCGGACAAAATTTATTACCTTTGCGGCAATAAATAAAATAAATATGTGATATGAATTCCATTACACTTAATGTAGAAAGAGCCGGTGTAGAGTTTCTACCCGAAATAAAAGCCAAAGCCAAGGCAGCATGTGAACTTTTGCATCGAGGAGGAGGTGCCGGCTCCGATTTTCTGGGCTGGTTGAGGTTGCCGTCCGAGACCACGGCAGATTTTCTGGAAGATATAAAGCAGACAGCACGCCTTCTACAAAGCGAATGTGAGATAGTAGTAGTAATAGGCATAGGAGGTAGTTACCTCGGGGCAAGAGCCGTAATAGACGCACTGTCGGGAGCGTTCCATACGATTATGAGCAATCGGCGTTATCCGCAGATAATATATGCCGGACACAATATAGGTGAAGATTATCTGTTTGAGTTACAGGAGTTATTGAAAGAGCATAAGTTCGGTATAATATCCATATCGAAATCGGGTACCACGACAGAACCCGCTTTGGCATTCAGGCTGCTGCGACGACAACTTGAGGCACAACAGGGCAAAGAAGCCGCACGGAGGTTGACAGTAGCTATCACCGACAAGTCACGCGGAGCATTGAAGACCCTTGCCGACCGTAAAGGATACAAATCATACGTGATAGAAGACAATATCGGCGGACGCTTTTCGGTACTATCGCCTGTGGGATTGCTACCTATTGCCACAGCCGGCTTCGATGTAGACCGCCTCATAGAGGGGGCAAGACAGATGGAGGCAGCTACCGACAGTAGTGTCGACTTCGAGCAAAATATGGCGATGCAATATGCCGCCACTCGTAATATCCTCTACACAAAGGGAAAAAAGATAGAGGTATTGGCAAACTTCAACCCCAAACTGCATTATATATCCGAGTGGTGGAAACAACTATACGGCGAGAGCGAAGGCAAAGAGGGCAGAGGCATCTTCCCCGCAGCGTTGGATTTTACTACCGACCTACACTCTATGGGACAGTATATGCAAGAGGGTGAGCGTATTATGTTCGAGACCGTAATATCGGTAGCCAATCCCAATCGACAACTTATAGTCCCCACAGATGACGATGATTTGGACGGACTGAACTTTATTGCCGACCAAAGAATAGACTATATCAACAAGATGGCAGAGCTCGGTACAATGATAGCACACGTAGACGGAGGAGTACCGAATATAAAAATCTCTCTTCCCCGTCTCGATGAGCTGTCGCTCGGGCAATTGCTGTACTTCTTCGAAAAAGCTTGCGGCATAAGCGGATATATGCTCGGAGTCAATCCGTTCGACCAGCCCGGCGTAGAGGCTTACAAAAAGAATATGTTTGCTCTGCTGAATAAGCCAGGTTACGAGGCAGGGCACAAAGCGATGATGGAGAGAATTTAAGTGTTATGGAGGGCGATGAGGTATTGTTGTTTGTGAAGAATAACAAACCTGTGGTTTCGTATAAAAATATCGTAAACTTTTGTAATATCGTTTTGATATAAAAGTTGCGATATGTATTTGGAAATATTACCTTCGAGGTAAAAGTTATTTACAAGTCGAAAATAGACAGTATGATAAAAGAAAATCTGAATAATATACTTGGCGACTTACCTGAGGGGGTAAGGCTTGTTTGTGTATCTAAGTTCCACCCTGTTGAGGCTATTTGTGAGGCTTACGAACAGGGACAGAGAGACTTCGGTGAGAGTAGAGTACAAGAACTCGTACAGAAACAACCCAACCTCCCCAAGGATATTCGTTGGCACTTTATAGGACCTTTGCAGACGAATAAAATAAAATACATAGTGCCTTTTGTACACCTGATACAAAGTGTGGAGAATATGCGGCAGATGGCTGAGATACAGAAGTGTGCTGCCCGAATAGAACGTCGGGTATCTATTTTACTCGAGATACATATCGCACAAGAGGAGCAGAAACACGGTTTTTCGCAGAGCGAGTTGCTCGAGTTTTTCGGTGAAAAAACATATTTACAGTATCCTAATATAAAGATATGCGGTATTATGACCATTGCCACACTCACCGACGACCAAAAGCAGATTTCCGAAGAGTTTGCCCGTGCCAAAGGTATTTTCGAGTCAGTCAAGGCAATTTACCCCGACTCCGATTTCTGCCAGTTGTCTATCGGTATGTCCGACGACTATCGCTTGGCAATAGAGCAGGGGAGCACTATGGTGCGTATAGGTTCCAAGATATTTGGGCAGAGGATATACTCCTCGGCTACAACTGAATGAACAACCGACTATTGAGTTGCAGCTGCCCTCTTACTGTCGGCTTTTCACAGCTTCATAGATAACTATCCCTGCCGCTACCGATACGTTGAGAGACTCTATTTTACCGAGTACGGGTATTTTTACTTTGCTGTCGCATAGGCTCAGTACTTCGGAGCTTATGCCTCGGTCTTCGGCACCGAGCACCAATACTGTTGGCGACGAGTAGTCTTGGTCGGTGTAGGCGATATTTGCTTTTTCGCTGAGGGCTATGATGGTGAATCCGCTGTTTTTCAGGAATTTTATGGCTTGGCACAGATTGTCGGTGCGACATACAGGCAGGTAGTGCAGAGCCCCTGCCGAGGTCTTGACGGCATCGGCGTTTATCGTTGCCGAACAGTATGACGGCAACAGTATAGCGTCGACTCCTGCACACTCGCAGGTACGGGATATGGCTCCGAAGTTGCGTATGTCGGTAACACCGTCGAGGGCGACGATAAGGGGTGTTTTGCCTGCTTCGTAGAGCGTCGGTATTATATCCGATATATTGCTGTACGATATTTCTGCAACGAAAGCCACTGCTCCCTGATGATTCTTTTCTGTAAAAGAGTTGAGTTTCTCCACAGGCACCTTCCGACAGGGGATACCGTATGTTTTTATCTTGGCAAATAGTGTCTTTACAAGTTCGCCCCCAAAGTCGCGTTTGAGATATATCTTTTCTATGTCTCTGCCTGCTTCTATGGCTTCTATGATAGAATGCAAGCCAAATATCATTTTATTCTCTTTTACTCTTTTTTGCATAGTTGTTTTGCCTTTTCTATTTTTGTACGTAACATTTCAGAAGTCTGCATAATAAAACGATTGTTTCGGGTGCTGCCTCTTACTGCCTCAAAGTCGTTTGCCCGCTCCTCTTCGAAGTCTAAGCCGTAACCTGTCTGTGAGTCGCCGAAAAACTCCGTGTCAGCCTCTTTTATCAAGCGACGTTCGATAGTGTCGAGTACGGAGGTGTAGCGGACAAGTATCTCTTGTCGGTCGAATGCTCCATATTTCTCTGCAACAAATACTGCAAGGCACTTATTATAATCATTATCTATTCTTCTAAAAATATTAATTCCAAAATTGTTTTTATCAATTAGTTGGGGGTTGTCTATGATGTTTTTTATTTCTGCTTTGGGAGCAATCAGTCCGGCAACGTCTATCCATTCGTTGCAGTCATATTGGGCTTTGGTGGAGTGTTCGCTATTTTCTGCACCGATGATGAAGTCGCCAAGAAATACAGCAATGGCATCTCGGTAATATCCAATGCCCTTACGGAGCGAATGGCGATGTATTTTACAGTTTTTATATTCGTAATACTCGGCGTCGGGAGCGTCGTTTCGGAGATTTTCCAGTATGTCGATGGCTTTTTCTATTTTGCCGATGATAAAAGGATTCAGCATATCGTATGTGATAATATCGAGAGTGGAGTTGCTCTGTCGCCTGTCGCGATGCTGCCATTTATCGATATCGCGTAATGTCCCCACTCTGAATATATTGACCGCAGGTATTAGTATCGACTGCCCACCGTCTTCGACCAGGTATGAGAAAGGAAACTCGTGGGTATCGGGGTGATTTTTGTGCGAGCCGAGGATTATAGTATAATCGCCTATGTATGAAGGTGATAATAAGTACGAGTTACTGCCAAACTTACATCCGCGTTCGATAACGGATTGATGTACGGCACCAAGTCTATATGCGTGGTTGCTCATATTGGTGCCACTGCCGATATTGGCAAATGACAGTCCGCAGGCGATTATAAGACTCGAGCGGTGGTGCGATACCGTGTAAGGAGCGGCAAAAGCCGATACCGCTTCGCCATTGGCAAATTCGCCGTTGGCGAACATTAGGCAATCGACTGCCGAAAATCCTTTGGTAACGATACAACCTTCGCCTACGAAGCAGCGTTCTACGTTGGCTGCCTCGTCTATGCGGCTGTCGGCAGCTGCCACGAAGTCTCTGGCTATGACGCCACTACCTACCAACGACCGTTCGCCGACGGTACCGTTGGTAATACGAGTCGCTCCCTCTATGAGAGCCATATCTCCGATACGGACGTTTATGACACTGCTTGTTTCGGTTATCTTGGCTCTCTTGCCTATGGTGCCACGCTGTCGTGTCCGTAAACTGCCGCAGTAGTCGTCTATTGTGGCAAAGACAGTCTGTATAAAGTGCTGATGATGATGGTGATATGTTAGCATATATGCCAACTGGGCAGATAGTTTTTCGAAGATGGGTATAGCTCTGCCTCCGTTTTCATTGACGGCAGCGACCATTACGCCATTGCCGAAAGAACAACCCTGTGTGCAGGCTATGTTATCTACATTGCGGATAAAGCATCCTTCGCCTACCTCATAGTTGGCTATGATGGCGATATTGGATAGATATACATCATTGTTTATTATGCAATTATGTACTGTCGCATCGAAGATGCCCGAATATAGCTCGACTCCACTGTCGGAAGTGAATGTTTTGTCGAATTTGCCCAATCGGTTCTGCCCCGAAAAGCGAACACGAAGTATCCTCTCGGTCGAAAAATCGTCTACAACTTCGATATTCTGCCAATCGTCGGCACTACAACCCTGTGCAACAAGTTTTTTAATCTCGGAACTGTATAATTTTCTGTACATAACTCGTATTGAATTGGGATAACTTCTTCGGGATATTATCTATTGATAAAAAACAGGTACAAAGGTACTAAAAAAACTTTTAAACGTATTATATTTTAAGTTACTACGTCTTATTGTGTTTCTTTAAATGTTTGAAACTTCTCACAATATAGAAAAAATTCATACATATTTTCTATTTGCGGATTGAATATTATTATTCTAATGTAAATATGAAAATTAAAAAAAAATATTAATTTTGCTCAAAATTATGTGTTTTACAAATTGAGTAAATCACTTTGATATAGCAATTAAAATGTTAAATTACAGTCGGATATGAAGTTTTATATATATATAATTTTCTTATCGCTTGTATTTGTCGGTTGTTCGAAGAAGCAAGACGAACCTGACGATTTGGCTCAGATAGTTGCCCGTGGCGAACTGCGGGCAGTAACTCTCGAAAGTGCCACAAGTTATTATATGATAGGAGATAACGAAATGGGCTTCGACTTCGCTCTTGCCCAAAACCTTGCAGACCAACTCGACGTGGAGCTGAAGGTAGTCATTGCCTCGTCGCTCAACGAACTGAAACAGATGTTACGCGACGGCAAAGCCGACTTCGCTGCCTATAAAGTACCTGCTACAAGGTCTGTCCGCGAAGAATTTTTGTCTACCAATGTAGAGGTTATGTCGAATCTGGTATTGGTGCAGGCAAAGAACAGAAAGCCCATAACAAACGTTATGCAGCTAATCGATAAAGACGTATATGTGCAGCGACACTCGCAATACCTTACACGCCTCAAACACCTCAACGACGAGATTGGCGGCGGTATCAACATAAAGTATTTGTCCGATACGCTTACTATCGAGGAGATTATGTATGAGGTCGCACGAAATAAGATACCCTTTACCGTTGCCGACAACGATGTTGCCGAACTCGGTAAAAAGTACATCAAAAACCTCCATATCGGTATGCCTATATCCATCTCGTTGCCAAAGGCTTGGATCGTTCGTCGAAATGCTCCGGATCTCGATAGCGCCATTAATCGGTGGTATTCCGATATTGAGAAATCGAAATATCTACGCTTTATGACACAGCGTTATCTGAACCGCAGCAACTATTTCAATAACTTCAATATGTTTGTGCTCAAAGGTAACATATCGCCCTACGACTCCTTGTTCAAGGCAAATGCTTCGATAGCCGGCTTGGATTGGCGTCTTCTGGCTGCGGTGGCATACAACGAGAGCCGTTTCAATCCAAATACCGTATCGCCAAACGGAGCAATGGGGATAATGCAATTGATGCACCGTACGGGCAAACGCTACGGGCTGAACGATTCTACTTTTTTCGAACCGGCAGACAACATAAAAGCCGGAGCACGCCTTATTGCATCGTTGGGGAAACAGTTTGCAGCGGTAAAAGACTCGGCAGAGCGTATAAAGTACGTTTTGGCTGCATATAATGCGGGGCACGGTCATATAGTCGATGCTATGAATCTCGCCAAGAAATATAAGGACAATCCGAATATTTGGTCAGATAATGTCGAAAAATACCTTTTGCTCAAATCAAAAGCCAAGTATTACAACGACCCTGTCGTGAAGCTCGGTTATTTCCGTGCAAACCACACGGTAAAGTTCGTAAAGGGAGTTGTAGCCACATACGAAAAATATAAAACCCAGAAACCTTGATGATTAGCGTTTGGTTTATAGGTTTTTGTGAATTCTGATAAAAAATGAAAAAGAACACTCTTGGGCAAGAAGGCGAAGCGTTTGCTGTCGGGTATCTCGAAAATAAAGGATACCGCATATTGGCAAAAAATTGGCGTTATCGGCATCTCGAAGTAGATATAATTGCCCAAAAGTACGATTTTATATCTATCGTAGAGGTAAAAACCCGCTCTACCAATTACTTCGGTTTCCCCGAAAGTTTTGTCGATCGCAAAAAGATGCAGAACCTCGTCCAAGCTGCCGATAGCTATTTGCAGCAGAATGGGCTGACAGACACGGGAGTACGTTTCGAGGTAATAGCTCTCACAAAGACACCCGACGGATTCGAGGTGGAGCATATCGAAGAGGCGTTCAATTCTACGCACGCCTTTGGAGTGTCGCCGTATTAGTCTGCTCTGTCGATACCTCTAAAAATATTTTGATACCTCTCTGCCAATTGTTTTCAACTCTTTGTCGAGAGTTTTATATTGTGGATATATTTTCCCGAGTTCGTCGTAGAACTCTTTGCCGTGGTTCATTTGTAGCGTGTGGCAAAGTTCGTGAACTATCACGAAATCTACCAGATGATTCGGAAGAAACAGCAGATAAGCACTGAGTGCCACTACCTTCCTGTTCGAGCAACTGCCCCAACGCATTTTTGCGACCGATATTCTTACCGAATTTACGCAGAATCCGTATTTGTCGGCAATACGGTGTAGTCTGTCGGGTAAAATTCGTTTGGCTTCGAGAACCGTGAAGTGCTTGATTACATTTTTTATGGCTCTTTGATTAGCCTCTCTGCCGAAGTCGTAACCGATGGGATACCTGATAGTCAATATCTCTTTGTTTAGCTGTGCCGATAGCGAGTCTTTGAGCTTCTCCTCGACGGCAAATATTATCCTGAAAGTTAAGGTTTCTTGCACTGTATCGGCAGAGTATGCAAAGTGTTCTATGGAAGGGTATTTTAATCTTATTTTTTGCTTGGAGTTTAGAAACCAATTGATTGTGTCGTCCGATAGAGGCAACACTCTGTCTATGTATAGGGGATTGAATAGTATTTTGTTTTTGTGGGCAGATACACAGTATCTTATACCTTTGTATTTATAATCGGCAATAAGTGTTAATTCGCCTATCTGTGGATGTTCTATTATTCGTATGTGTTTCTGCATTGTCGACAGCTACGTGTTTATTAACGCCTTACCGTTTCTATTCTAAGTACCCTCCTTGTATTTTCCGTTATCCTGAACCTGTTGTCGAGCCTGTGGGATATTATCCAAATTATCTGTCCGTTAGCGTCTGTCAGGATAAATATGTTGCGTTTTTCGGCAATATCTATCTTTTGGTCGACGAAAAAATCGCTTAGTTTTTTATATCCTTTCATTCCCAGAGGGATAAATCGGTCGCCGTGTTGCCAATGCCTGACAGTGAGGGGAAATGTAAGTCTGTCATAATCGATTAGAGCAGTACTTTCTCTACATTTCAGCGTCGATATTTCATTTGCTTCCAAAACATCAAGTCGCATCTTGACAGGCTGCTCGGTGTGGCGGGTCTCGGGGTGTATGTTATAGATTTCGTGGCTATTATCGACCTCGTCTACTATTAATAGTTTGTCTCTGTTCTTTATAATACGCTTATTGTAGATGGTTATATATTTACCTGTCTGTGAGTGTATTAGTTTGTATATTTCGTCCAATATCGATACGGGTAGGTTTATGTCTTTTATTATATCGAAGAGTATAATTCTTGCAAACCTTTTTTCGAGAAGCAACGGAATATCTATCTCCGTTTTATGTGGTTGATAATTAACTATATCGGTTTTATGTTTTTTTATTTCGTAGTCAAAAAAATCGTTGTATTCCCGCATAATTGCAGCAAAACGGTCAATCTGCTCTACGAAATTGTTGTTTATCGCCAGAAACTCTGGTATTATGTTGTGTCTTATTCTGTTACGTTGAAATTCAGTATCCGTATTTGTTCTGTCCGTACAGTGTTCGATGTTGTTTAGTTTGGCATATAGCTCTATTTCTTCTCTATCGAAGCATAGCAGAGGACGTACTACCGACCCACGCCGTGCCCTTATCCCTGCGAGTCCCTGCAAGCCGGAGCCTCGTGCCATATTCAGCAACACGGTTTCGGCATTGTCATTTTTGTGATGTGCCACCGCAACAGATTGGAAATCGTTGGTTTTGACCAACACCTCGAACCAATCGTAACGTAATTTTCGAGCTGCCATTTCTATCGAAATATTATCGTTTTTAGCCGTTTGTATGGTGTCGAATTGTCTGACAAATAGAGGAATATCGTATTTTTGTGCAAGTGCTCTTACAAACTGTTCGTCGTTATCGGACTCGTTGCCACGCAGATGAAAATTGCAGTGAGCCACCGCACACCTATAACCGCAGCGTACGAGCATATCGAGCAATACCACCGAATCGATACCGCCACTGACGGCTACAAGCAGTTTTCGGTTGTCCGATAAAAGATTATTTTTGTTAATGAAGTTGTTAAGTTTACGTAAAAAAGTCATTTGTTTGTCCGAATTTTGTGCAAAATTAAAAAATAAGGAGTACTTTTACAAATCGAAATATCAAAATTATATATTTTACACATTAAAATTTTATATATTGTTATGAGAAAGATGAAAAGTAAGTTATTGATAATCGGAGTATTACTCTCCGTGAGTGTGTATGTGGCAGCTCAGAGGCCAAGTATTAATATCGGTTATGTGAATACAAATAATAGAGCAAAGTTTGCAAGTAAGATTTTGGGGACGAAGATAGAAGCGAAAGACGAAATCGTTCTTGACGGTATTACGGCAGGTTTCGACTGGGATGTGCTCATTGCCAATTTTATTGGAGTCAATATGGGATTGAACTACACCTATGCATTCCGTAACCAAAATATCGTGGGAAATAGCTATTATCGGTATAATTATCATATCTTGGATGCTCCCGTACGATTTATGCTGTCGTTGCCCCTTACGAGCGATGGAGACCTTAGACTGCTTCTATATGCCGGACCTAAGTTTGCTCTATCCATTGCAGGGGTAGGACAAGCGTATGTCAATGGCAAAAAGTCGGGCGATTCGCAAGACTTGTATGCGGATTCCAACTACCGTTCGCGGTTCAATCTGTATGTCGGACCGGCTGTCGGTTTGCGATACAAAAGTGTGATAATCAAGGGAGGATACGACTTTGGTTTGTTGAATATTAATACGAATAATGACAGTAAAAACCTTTTCAATAAGGATAACTACAAGGTTAATCAGGAACAGTGGTACATAAAACTCGGTTTTGCTCTCTGATAACGGGTAGTGTGTAAATCAAAAATGCAATTTTATTAATTAACAATTTATATTTTAAATAGAAATGGGAAAGTTTTTGAGAAAGATTATGTTACTTTTTGTGGTAGCAGTATTTAGTGTGTCGCTTACGGCTCAGAACAAGTTGTCTGTTAATCTCGGTTATTTAAATAGCAATACCACGCTAAAATCTTCTATGACGGGTATACAACTGTCGACGGAGTTACCTTCTAATGGCTTTGTGGTAGGGGCTGCATACGATGTTATGTTTGCCAATTCGCTTGGCGTCAGTCTTGGGTTGGATTATGCTCTTACTTTTGGCAATAAGTCTCTTCAAATACAAGGGATGTCTGCCAATAGTACTACTTACAATATTCATACGCTCGAACTACCTATTCGTCTCTTATACGAGTATACCATAGAAGACGACATTAGCGTATTTGCTTTTGCCGGTCCTAAATTAGCCCTCGACCTTGCTTGGAAAGGTAAAGAAAAATATGGAAATTTAACAAAAACATTCGATATGTACGACGAAGATGTAATATATAGATTCAATCTGTTGCTTGGTCCCGGCTTGGGAGCACGCTACAGAAACTTTCAGATAAAACTGGGCTATGACTGGGGATTACTGAACCGATATAATAAGAATAATAAAGCAGTGCAACTCCAAGGAGGACTTACTCCGGATGTTAAATTAAATACCAACAACTTCTATGTTATGTTGGGATTGGTTTTCTGATTAACAAACTAATATCGATAGTAAATGTGATAGGGATAATGGCAGATTATTCCTATCGCTTTTATATATGGTTTTTTATTCATATCTTTGTATCGATTTTCGAGTAATCGTATATGGTCTGCTCGTTGCTGATATATAGATATTTATTAATGCTTTAATAGTAGACGTGTGTGTATTATACGAATTGATTTGTAAAAAAATAATACGATATATTTATGCAAAAACAAATTATTGAGTGCGTACCTAATTTTTCGGAAGGTCGCAATATGAATGTTATCAAACAGATAACCGATGAGATAGAAAAAGTGAGCGGTATCACACTGCTCGACGTAGACCCCGGACAGGCTACAAACCGTACGGTGGTAACTTTTGTTGGAGAACCCGACGCTGTGTTGGAAGCTGCTTTCCAAGCGGTAAAGAAAGCCGGTGAAGTAATCGATATGCGTCATCATAAGGGCGAACACCCCCGTATGGGAGCTACCGACGTATTGCCGCTGGTGCCTGTGTCGAATATCACTCTCGAACAGACGGCAGAGCTTGCTCGTAAACTCGGCAAACGTATCGGCGACGAGCTCGGAATACCCGTATTTGCCTACGAGTCTGCGGCTATCAAACCCGAACGCAAAAACCTTGCCGTTTGTCGCCGAGGCGAATACGAAGGGCTGAAAAAACGTTTCGAAGAGGGCGATACCGCCGACTTCGGACCTAAAGTTTTCGACGACAGAGTAGCTCAAACAGGTGCTACCGCTTGCGGTGCAAGAGATTTCTTGATTGCCGTAAACTATAACCTCAATACTACATCTACACGCCGTGCCAATGCCATTGCTTTCGACGTACGCGAAAAAGGTCGTCCAAAACGCGAAGGCAACCCCATCACAGGTAAGATAATGCTCGACGAAAACGGCAAGCAGATATTTATCCCCGGCACATTGAAGGGCTGTAAGGCAATCGGTTGGTATATCGAAGAGTACAAGATAGCTCAAGTATCGATGAACATCACCGATATCAAGACTACGTCGTTACATCGTGCTTTCGAAGAGGTTTGTCGTGCGGCAGGCAGTCGCGGAGTACGTGTTACGGGTACGGAGATAGTGGGTCTTGTGCCGAAGAATGTACTGCTCGATGCTGCAAAATATTTCCTCGAGAAACAACAACGTTCCACAGGTATCAGCGAAGAAGAATTGATATTCATCGCCATCAAGTCGCTTGGTTTGGACGACCTCAAGCCGTTCAACCCCAAAGAGAAGGTCATCGAATATCTGATGGAATCGACCGACCAAAAGCGTCTTATCGACCTCACCTGCAAAGGCTTTGCCGAAGAGACGGCAAGCGAAAGCCCTGCTCCGGGCGGTGGTTCCATATCGGCGTATGCCGGTGCTTTGGGAGCTGCTCTCGGCACAATGGTGGCAAACCTGTCGTCGCACAAAGCAGGTTGGGACGATAAGTGGAAATATTTCTCAGACGTTGCTGCCGAAGGACAGAAGGTAATGGCTCATCTGCTTCACCTTGTCGACGAAGACACCAATGCTTTCAACAAGATAATGGACGTTTTCGCTATGCCAAAGGCGACCGATGCCGACAAAGCGGCTCGTGCCAAGGCTATGGAAGAGGCTACGCTGTATGCCACACAGATACCTCTGGAGACGATGAAAGCCTCATTGGAAGTATTCCCGATAGTAAAACTTATGGCAAAAGAGGGTAACCCCAACTCTGTATCCGATGCGGGAGTAGGTGCTCTGGTGGCTCGTGCGGCAGTTCAGGGAGCTTTTCTGAATGTAAAAATAAATGCCTCGGGATTGAAAGACCGCCAGGTAGCCGACAAATTGATAGCCGAAGCTACAGAGATAGCAGCCAAAGCCGACGCGTTCGAAAAAGAGGTAGTAGATATCTGCAACGGAATAATCAAGTAAGACAGCCTCGCTTGAGCAGAGTCTCACAAGTAAACAGACGGTTATTCGAAACAGGGATAGCCGTCTTTTTGTGTCGTTATACAAAACCGTTTGCTCATAATACGCGTATGGGGCTTGATTATTGCCTAAATAATGCTTGGAAAAATAAAAAGAGGAGCTGCTTTTTGAAATGCTATGCTCCTCACTTATAGTTGCTGCGAAGATATAAAACCTAAAAAACTCTTTGAGTTCTAATCTTCCGAAATATTAAAAGGTTACTTCTTTATCATCTTTGTTACCTTTCCGTCTACGCTGACAGTGTAAACACCTGCCGGCAGGTGCGATACGCTTATACTTGCGGCATCGTTGGCTACGGCTACCTCTGTGCCATACATATTATATATACGTATGCTGCGGATAGGTCTGTCGGAGGTTATGTGTAGCACATCCTCAACAGGATTTGGGTATAGTGTAAGGGTCGACTCGGCAGAGGCTTCCGCTATGTCGGTAGTCCCGTTGCAGTCATAAGTACCATTAGTAGCGATGTCTTTATTTCCCGAATAGTACTGCACCTTCCAGTTTCTTTTTTCTGCATTTTGCTTATTGGTGGCAACGACGATATCGTTGTTTGTCGACGAGGACTTGTGTACGGGCTGTATCTTGCCTGCATCTTTACCACTCCTATTGGGTAGTGAGCAGTAGATGTCGTCGAGAGCCTGAGTAGAGAAGCTATTGTCGTAGCAATAGAAATTCTTTAACTCGGTATTCTTGCTTATATCGATATTGCTTATATTATTGACGTAACAATACAATTTCGTCAATTTCGTCAACTTCGTTACGTCGAGAGCATTGAGTTTATTGGAATAGCAAGATAAATCCGTTAGTTCCGTATTGTTCGATAAGTCGAGAGAAGTTAGCTTATTATCTCCGCAATAGATCTCTTTCAGCTTCGTGTTTTTGCTTATGTCGAGAGCCTCTATCTTATTGCTGCCGCAATATAGCTCTTTCAACTCCGTATTATTGGTTAAGTTGATAGTAGTTATATTGTTGGTACCGCAACCTAACTCTTCCAACAGCCTATTATTGCTTACGTCGAGAGAGCTTAGTTGGTTGCCTGCACAGTAGAGAGACTTCAACTGTGTATTGTTGTGTAAGTCGAGGGAACTTATCTGGTTTGAGTAACAATATAAATTCGTCAACTTGGTCAGCTTCGTTAAGTCGAGGGAGCTTATCTGGTTCGAGTAGCAAGATAAAACCGTCAGTTCCGTATTGTTGCTTGGGTCGATAGCGGTAAGACTCTCTTCGTTTTTGTTGCAATGGAGTTCCGAGAGATCGCCGTATATGGTCATAATATTGTCTCCTGCAGTATAGCGGTTTGCTTTTGGCTTCAGTTCGGTGCCTACCGTAAAGGTGGTATCAAGGTTACCGCACTTAATCTTTACGGGTGTATCGTTGGCGGCTGCTTTGAAGTTGAGTTTTATTACCGAGTCTTTGGCAACGGTAAGAGTGATGAAACGGCTCATATTTACTTGTGCCTGAACCGTAGTGCTTGCGATGATTCCTGCTGCGAGGATTGTGAAATAGATGAATACTTTTCTCATACTTTTGATGTGTGTTTAAATTTACTTTTATTTGTTTATAGGTTGATTCATTGCTGTTTACTCTCAATCGTGTGTCCGTATATAGTTCTCGTTAGAGATAGTAGGTTGTATCGGCTGAGCGAAAGTAACCTTATTGACTGTATAATATTTAGTATTTTTTTATGTGTCTGTTGTTTTTTTGGCGAGCAAAGGTAGTAAAAGTTTTTCTTGATTAGTAAAAAAGTCGTTTGATAGTTGAAGCGGGGAGGGGATACTTACATATTTGCGAGTATGGTATGATGCGTAGCAAAATGAATTTTACCGAGTAACAAAAAAGATGTAATTTTGCACTTCGTTTTTAGTAAATATATAATTCAATAAAAATAATATGGCGATAGAATTGAAAGAACTTACCTCTTCGGAAGAGAATTATTCGCAGTGGTACAACGATTTGGTGGTAAAAGCCGACTTAGCCGAAAACTCGGCGGTACGGGGCTGTATGGTGATAAAACCTTACGGCTATGCTATCTGGGAAAAGATGCAGGCACAGCTCGACAAGATGTTTAAAGAGACGGGACACTCGAATGCTTATTTCCCGCTGTTTATACCGAAGTCGTACCTCAGCCGCGAGGCAGACCACGTCGAGGGATTTGCCAAGGAGTGTGCCGTTGTTACCCACTATCGCCTGAAAAACTCGCCCGACGGCAAGGGCGTAACCGTAGACCCCGCAGCCAAGCTCGAGGAGGAACTTATCGTGCGTCCGACGTCGGAGACGATAATATGGAGCACGTACAAAAATTGGATACAGTCGTACCGCGACCTGCCTATTCTGGTAAATCAGTGGGCTAATGTGGTTCGTTGGGAGATGCGTACGCGGCTATTCCTCCGCACTGCCGAGTTTCTCTGGCAAGAGGGACACACCGCTCACGCCACGCGTGAGGAGGCTATGGAGGAAGCTACCAAGATGTTGAACGTGTATGCCGATTTTGCGGAGCGTTATATGGCTTTGCCCGTGGTAAAAGGTATAAAGTCGGCAAACGAGCGTTTTGCAGGGGCTTTGGAGACGTTCTGTATCGAGGCGATGATGCAGGACGGCAAGGCATTGCAGGCGGGTACGTCGCACTTCTTGGGTCAAAACTTTGCCAAGGCGTTCGACGTGCAGTTCGTCAACAAAGACAATAAACTCGAATATGTCTGGGCGACGTCGTGGGGTGTCTCTACACGCCTTATGGGAGCTTTGATAATGGCTCATTCGGACAATAACGGGCTTGTGCTGCCGCCACGCCTGGCTCCGATACAGGTAGTGATAGTACCTATTTATAAGAATGCCGAACAGCTTGCTGCCGTTGCAGAGCGTATACACCCCGTCGTAGATAGGCTGCGGTCGCTTGGAGTGAGTGTCAAGTTCGACGACTCCGACAATAAAAAGCCGGGGTGGAAATTTGCCGAGTACGAACTCAAAGGTGTCCCCGTGCGTCTGGCTCTCGGCGGACGCGATTTGGAAAACGGCACGGTGGAAGTATTCCGTCGCGATAAGCTCGAGAAACAGACTATGCCGCTCGAGGGCATCGAACAATATATAGTGTCTCTGCTCGACGAGATACAGGATAATATATACAAGAAGGCGTTCGATTTCCGAGCTTCCGTTACCCGCAATGTCGACAGCTACGACGAGTTTCGGAGCGAGATAGAGAAAGGAGGTTTCCTCGCCGCTCACTGGGACGGTACTACCGAGACCGAAGAACGTATCAAAGCCGAGACAAAGGCAACGATACGCTGTATTCCTCTCGACCGTAAGGCAGAGAAGGGCGTATGTATGGTTACGGGGCGTCCGAGCGAGGGACGGGTACTATTCGCCCGAAGCTACTAAAATCAATTACGAATTACGAATTAGGAATTAATTGCTATGAAGAAAGACAATATACTTTCGGACAAAAGTTTTAAGTTTGCCGTTAAGATAGTTGAATTGTACAATCATTTGCGAGAAGAGAAGAAGGATTATATCTTATCCAAACAAGTCGTTCGTTGCGGGACATCTATCGGGGCGAATGTGGAGGAAGCCATAGGAGGACTGTCGGAAAAAGACTTCGTGGCGAAATTAGGCATAGCATATAAAGAGAGTAGAGAAACTATATATTGGTTAAGGCTGCTACATGCTACCGGTATGATTACCGCAGAGATGTTCGAAGATATTGTGTCCGAAGCAGAAGAGATTTGCAAAATTATCGGCAAGATACAAGTAACGATGAAAAAGAAAATATCAATTCGTAATTCGTAATTAATAATTCGTAATTTAAAAATATGCGTATCGATATACTTACTCTGTTGCCCGAGCTTCTCGACAGCCCGCTGAACCACTCGATTATAAAACGAGCCAAAGACAAAGGGTTGGTCGATGTGGTGGTGCATAATCTGCGTAAGTGGTCGAAGGATAAGAGGCATTTTAAGGTTGACGACTATGCTTTCGGTTTCTCTGCCGGTATGGTGATGCAGATAGAGCCTATATTTCTTGCCATCGAAGAGCTTAAAAGCGAACGCAGATACGACGAGGTGATTTTTATGTCGCCCGATGGTGAGAAATTCGACCAGAAGACAGCCAATGCTCTGTCGTTGAAAGAGAATATCATCATTCTCTGCGGACATTACAAAGGTGTCGATTACAGGGTACGACAGCATCTGGTAGACAGGGAAATCTCCGTGGGCGACTATGTGCTCACAGGCGGTGAGCTGCCTGCGGCTATAGTAACGGACGCCGTCGTCAGACTACTGCCCGGTGCTTTGGGTGATGAGCAGTCGGCTCTGTCGGACTCGTTTCAGGACGGACTGCTTGCTCCTCCCGTGTATACTCGCCCTGCCGAGTATAACGGCTGGCAGGTGCCGCCTGTATTACTCTCGGGTAATGAGGCGAAGATACACGATTGGGAGTACGAGCAGGCTCTGTTGCGTACCAAACGACTGCGTCCCGACTTACTCGACTGAAACATTGCGGCAGATCGGCTCACAAACATATAGACGGTAAAACAGCTATTACCCCCTTTCACGGTATTCTAACAGAATACCCCCACCGGTACACACATATATACCTGTCTCCTAACGGGTGTATACCTATCTCCTAACGGGTATATATCTGTCGCTCCACAGGTATATACCTATCGGCTCACGGGTATATACCTATATGTTGGTGGGTATATATCGGTGGGTCGGGTTATTGTTATACTTCAAAATCGGTGTCGGAGAAAACAGTAAAAAAGGCTGTTCATTCACATGGACAGCCTTCTTGCTATTATGCTGAAAGAAAGTAAATAAATATAATAAACCCTATATGGTTTAATTCCAAATTTCTGCGTCCGATGGGACGTGAATACGGGTAGAAAGCGGGGCAACACGTGTTATATTTAATAAGTGTTTATAGGTAAAATTTTCTGAAATGGAGTTGTTGCCCCAACTTCCGCACCCGAGAGTGTTCGTAACAGGCAGACCGTTCTGTATAGAGCCTCCGGCAGTAGTAGCACACGGTGCATTTACTATCAGACGCGATACGGATAGGTCGATACCCGCTTTTATTATATTAGCTTGGTTGTTTGAATGAATACCGGCAGTGTGTCCGTTGCCTTCGAGGAAAAGATTGGTCTTGGCGATATTGATTGCTTCTTCGAAATAATCGTAAGGGAAACAAGCCATCACAGGACACATCTTCTCTTTGCAGATAATATCTTCTCTGCCTATGCCGTTGGCTTCGACGACTATCACTCTGGCATTTTCGGGAACGTCTACACCGGCTTTGTCGGCAATAAACTTAACGCTCTGCCCTACAATATCGCGAGCCAGCATACCGTCTTCGAATATGGCATTGACGATTTTCTCACGTTCGTCGCCTTTGACAAAATAGGCTCCATTACGCTCGAAAGCTTCGAAAACTTCTTTCTTGTCGCTGCGGGGATAAATGAAACTTTGTTCGCCGGAGCAGATAATGCCGTTGTCGAACGAACGTCCCGTTATGATTTTGCCCGCTGCTAAATCGTAATCGATGAATCGGTCGAGTATTACCTGTACATTGCCCGCACCTACACCGAACGAAGGTTTGCCCGAAGAGTACGCCGATTTTACCATAGGCATACCGCCTGTTGCCACCGTTACGTCGCACATAGCCATAAGAGCTTGCGTCTTGGTGATAGAAGGCTCTCGCACCACCTGTACCATTCCTTCGGGTACTCCGAGAGGTTTGAGTACTTCGTTAATCATATCCACCGCAAGCGAAGAGCAGTGTTTTGCCTTCGGGTGCGGAGCAATAATGATGGCATTTTGTGTTTTCAGAGCAAACATAATCTTCGACATAGGCGTTACTATCGGGTTGGTCATAGGCGTTATGCCTGCCACTACACCGATAGGTTTGGCTATCTCTATTAGGTTTGTTTTGTTGTCGATGCTCAGTATGCCGATAGACTTTTTGTCTTTCAGGTCGTACCATACACCTTTCGACTTGTTGCGGTTCTTGGCTACTTTGTCTTCGTATACGCCCATCCCCGTCTCTTCTACGGCGAGTTTAGCCAAATATTCGGCATTGTCGAATACGAGCTTTGCCGTAATCTTGCAGGCTTCGTCTACATCGGCTTGGTCGAATGTCTGGCAATAAGCTTGTTGTGCTCTGCGGGCAGCCACAATCATTTCTTTAATTTCATCGTGATCAGTTTTTTCCATTTAGATAGGAGGTTTAGATATTTTTGTTGATTTATTGTGAGAATTATCCTAGAACAGTTTTTTGTATACATTGCGTATGTCTTCCTTAGTGAGTGAGGTGTAGTTGTTGGCGAGCAACCGCTGCTGCGTTGCAATGACATTCTCTGTGAAAAGGTCGATATCTGCTTCGGTCATACCGTACTTTTTGAGAGGCTTCTTTTGCAACAGGTGAGATAACAATTTATCCAAATTGTCGTATACGTCGGCGACAGGCGAATGCAGTATGTCTGCAACTATACCTTCGAGTGTCTCTATCGTGCCCTTAGGTGCTTTTGTCCGATACAACTTGAATATCTCGGTAAAAAACTGATAGTTCGCCTCTCCGTGCGGTACGTGATAGTTGCCACCCAAAGGGTACGACAGAGCGTGAACGGCACCCACACCTGCATTACCGAAGGCTATGCCCGCATAATTGCTTGCTACGAGCATATCTCCGAAGCGTTGGAAACGATATTCTTCGCCGTGTCGTGCTATTTTGTCGAATACATCTATGATAATCTCCATCGCTGCCTTGCTGTATAACTGTGTATACGGATTGGCTTTGGGCGAAACATACGACTCCATAGCGTGAATAAGAGCATCGATAGAACTTGCCGCATAGAATCGAAACGGCAGCCCTCTGAGCAGTTCGGGAATCAATACTGCGTCGTCGGCAAAGAGAGTATCGTCGGCAAGCCCCATTTTAGTCTGCTTTGCCTTTATCTCGGCAATCGAAATGTTTGTTACTTCGCTGCCTGTGCCGCAAGTGGTGGGCAATATCACAAGTTCTTTGTCTTTGATAAGCGGTATACGACGCTCGAAAGCGTCCGTTACGTTATCGAGATTCTTTAGAACGAATAGTTTGGATATGTCTATTACTGTGCCGCCTCCGATGGCAATAATACGTCCGAAATCGACCTTCTTGATGTCTGCCAGAATAGAGTTCATCATCTCGTCCGACGGTTCGCCGAGTCCGTACTTCTCCTGCATTACAAAGTGGCACTTCAGTCCGAGAGACTTCATAAACGGCTCGTACAAGAATTCATTGGTTATAACCAAGTCTTTATCGCCAAGCTCGAACTCTTTGGCAAAGTCGGCAAAGTACTCGAACCTGTGCAACCTACTTTTTAGTTTTAATAACTGCATAACAATTTAATATTATAATCCGTACTTTAATAAATTATCTCTCCTCATTGGGCGAATCTTTCGTTAAACTCTTCGATAAGCTCTGCCCTGAAATCGGGATGTGCAATAGATATAAGACTCTTGGCTCTCTCTTTCAGTGTCTTGGCTTTCAAGTGAGCGATGCCGTATTCCGTTACTACATAGTCGACATCGTTGCGTGAGGTAGTAACAGCTGCACCGTGAGCCAAAAACGGCACAATACGCGACACCGTACCTTTGGCAGCCGTCGAAGGCATAGCCATTATAGACTTGCCGCCCTGCGAGAGCATTGCCCCCCGTACATAATCGACCTGTCCGCCGGCACCGCTGAACTGCCTGCTGCCGATACACTCGGATACGACCTGTCCCATCAAATCGACCTCTATACACGAATTGATACTCACCATATCGGCATTTTGCATAATAACGTACGGATTGTTTACGTAATCCACAGGATACAATTCTACCGTATTATTATTGTTTACGAAGTCGTACAAGCGTTTGCTGCCCATCAGGAACGTGGCTATATGTTTGCGGGGATGTAAAGTCTTCTTACTTCCATTGATAACACCCTTTTCTACCAAATCTATTACTCCGTCGGTAAACATCTCCGTATGTATACCGAGGTCTTTCTTGTCGGTAAGGCTCATAAGTACCGCATCGGGAATGGCTCCTATGCCGAGTTGCAGAGTAGAACCATTCTCTATCAGTTCGGCACAGTATCCTCCTATTGCCTTCTCTACACTTCCTATATGCGAGGGTAGTATTTCGGGTAGAGGATTAGCACACGATACAATGTAGTCTATTTGCGAAATGTGGATAAAGTTGTCTCCGCCGACACAAGGCATATTCTCGTTCATTTCGGCTATCACCACACGCGCTTCTTCGGCGGCGGGCTTTGTGTAGTCGCACGACACACCGAAACTGCAATTGCCCATAACATCGGGTGGTGTAATCTGTATGACGGCTACGTCTACAGGCAGCTGTTTTCTGCGAAACATATAAGGTATTTCGAAGAAGAAACAGGGCATAAAATCGGCTCGCCCCTGTTCTATCGCTTTGCGGGAATTGGCTCCCACAAAATTGGTTATATGCCTGAAATGTTTTTCGAACCCTTCGGATAAATATTCGCCATCGCCCAGACAAAGCATATGATATATATGTACATCTCTGAACCTCTCTTTATTACGAATAAGAGCCTGCGGAATCTCCTGCGGTACGCCCGCAGCGTGCGAAAAGACCACACAATCACCGTTACCGATAGCTGCTACTGCTTCATCGGCAGTTACTATTTTTTCGCCAAAAGGTTTTTCTCTGTTTCTCATCTGTTCACTTTTATTTTCTCAGAATATTACGGGCAATATCTATCAGTTCGTCGCTCACGGTATTCCACAATATTATTCGGTCTATCTTGTCGCCGAGTTCTTGTCGTAGCGTGCTTTCGATAATTTCTTCCATTGTGTTTTGCATCGAAGGGCACGAACTGCACGCTCCCAACAACCGAACCTTTACGTTTTTGCCTTCGACCTCTACTACCTCTATATCGCCTCCGTGCGAGCGCAATATGGGGCGGACGGTCTCGGCAACAATATGATTTACCTTATCTCTGAGTATCATTTATTTATCTTTACTCTCGTCTAATTTGGCAATACGTTTTGCCATCTCTTTTTTTGCTTCGATATTTCCCTGACGCGATATCATCACACGCTGTGCCTGTGGCGAACCTGCTCCGTGCATCGACTCTGTACGGTAACCCACCGCAGCAGTACCGAGAGTGATATTTTCTATCAACCTGAGTACACGCATACGGTTTTCGGTATCTTTGCCTGTGGCTCCTTTCAGATATTTGCGCACATAATGTCCGATACGTTCATCTCGCAAGTCCTGCTCGGCAGGCATTGTTACCATCAAACCTCCGGCTATATCCTCGGCAAGACGTGATATCTCGTACGGCAGACGTGTTACGTTCTGTTTGTTTACATTTGCCAACAGCAAGTCGACCATATAGTTACCTGCGGGCATACGGTGTCCGAGAGCAGAGCACGCTACTGCACAACACCATAAAGTCTCGTTTAGATGCACCATCTCTATCAATTTGTCTTTGATATGGCTTGCCTTCGGTACACCATTGTAGTCGGCTGCCAGTGCCGCCGCTCCTATGAGCACGTCTCCCACACCCGTTTTGCAAGCATACGACTGACGGTGATAGCCTGCAAACCGCTCTACGAGCATTCCTGCAAATTCATATTCTCCGCACATAAACACACGTTCGTTGGGAACAAACACATCGTCGAATATAACCAACGCCTCGTGCCCGCCGTATTCGGTGTTGCCTACATCTATGTCGGCACCTTTCTCCATCTTACGAGTATCACACGATTGACGACCGTAAATCATAATTACCCCCTCGGCATCGCCAGGTACGGCAAACGATACGGCATAGTCTTTGTCTGCTTCTTTGAGAGCTATTGTAGGCATTATCAGATGTTCGTGTGAATTAACGGCTCCTGTTTGGTGAGCTTTTGCTCCCCGTACGACGATACCGTCGGGACGTATTTCGACAATACGCAGGTACAGGTCGGCATCTTCTTGCTGCGATGGCGAAAGCGAGCGGTCGCCTTTGGGGTCGGTCATTGCCCCGTCTACCACAAGGTCTTTGTCTTGAACATATTTCATATACTCGATAAAACGTTTGTGATATTCGGTGCCGTGTGCAGCATCTATCTCGAATGTGGTGGAGTAAATGGCATTGAAGGCATCCAACCCTACACACCGCTGAAAGCACGATGCCGTCTTTTGTCCCATCAGACGTTGCATTCTGATTTTTTTCACCAAATCGTCGGCACTCTGATGCAGATGTGTAAACCTGTTGATGGTTTTGCCCGTAAGATTCGAGGTAGCTGTCATCAACTCTTTGTACTCCTCTTGTTGTGCAAGTTCGTAGGTCAGAGCTACCGAATTCATCGATGGACGTATCACAGGATGGTCTACCGGATTATCAATTTTCTCGCCCATAAAATAGACGTTCAGTTTCATATTGCGAAGACTCGCAATGTACTCTTCTCGTGTCATCATAGATATAAACTTTTTATATAATTTTTTATGCATTTATCTATTACACAACTGCGTACTACACCTACACTACATTATACACTCGCACTAAACAAAATGCTATGTACACCTTAGGGCTAAACGCATTTATCCTACATATACAAATTGTATATAATAAAAAAACTTTTCCCTGATTTGCTCAAAATTTCCCAAAGCAAATAGAGTTGTCGATGGCAGGTCTTCTGACTTGTTCCGATTTTGCTTGTCTTCTCTTTTCCTATTCGGAAAAAATGACTTATGCTGTGCAAAATCTAAGTTACAGGAACTTACAGCTGGGGACTCAGTTCCGGATTTGCACCGGATTCCCTTTTCAATTCTACCCCAAGCCAATGAGGTATTTTTGAATCACCATTCGGGTGCAAAGGTAGTAATTAATTTTTGAATAACGGACAAAAAAATTATGTTTTTTTGAAATAATATTATTAATATAATGTTTCTCATCAAGTTATTGTCTCTTGTTATCAAAATGAATAAAAAAAGCAAGATATTGTTTGAAAATACCTTGCCTTTTTATAAATCAGCATAATTGTATATCAATTAGCAATGCCTTTTGCCATTTTTCCACAGCACTCTACGACGAAAATTTTCGGGAGAATATTTTTATCGAAAGTACAATGATTTTCACTTGTGATACACGAAGTTATCAGTCTACCTTCGGGGTCATACACATTTACCTTTTTGTTGTCTCCGTCGGGTAAATTAGTTACTTTTATCTGTGTGTCGGAGGTAAGTATACGGATGCCATTCTGTATTGCCGTATTGTCGATATGTGTGGCAATACCCGGATAATCCACGATATTACCATCCTTATCGCGAGCACCTACCGTCCAATTTTTGGATTCTGCCAATTTTACACTTGCTTCGGATATCTGATTCTTCTCGTTCGGATCATCTAACATAAATGCCCCGAGTATCCCCTCCTTGGGTTTTTCGTCTGTCATATCGCGTAGGTCGTTTACAATCTTTTTGGTGGCATCGAATCCAAACTTATTACCTGCTATTATAAGTACTTCGAGGCTCTTATTTTTGGATACGTCGAGGTTTGTAAATCCCTGACAGTTTTCTATCGAAAGGTTTTCGAGTTTTTCATTTTTCGAAACATCTAATTGTTTCAGTTTTGTCATCGAAGCAGTCAGTGATTTCAACTCAGGACAGTTGGATACATCTAAGGTTGATATCTTTGTGGAGTCTACATACAAAAATATCAGCTCAGGACAGTTTTTGACGTTCAATGCCGACAAATCGTTATTGCTAATCACTGCAAGGCTCTGCATAAGCGGCATTTTGCTGACATCGAGGCTCTTTAATTGATTGTTTCTGACATCGAGTATTTGCATATTATCGGTTTTGCCGAACTGTATGTTGTTGATTTTATTGCTGTAAACAGCTACATTCTCCAATAAGTCGTTTTTCGATAAATCCAATTTTGAAAGACCGCATTCGTATGCTTCGAGCATTTCGAGATTTTTGTTTTCAGAGACGTCCACATTTTTTATTAATGGGTTTTGAGCTATACTTATTACCTTTAGCTTCTTATTTTTTTTGAAGTCAACCGATTTCAGTTTAGTGTTCTCGAGTAAATGAATGGTTTCCAAATCGGCAAATCGAGACAAGTCTACCTCTGCAAGATTATTGGAAGATAAGTGTATATCGCGTAGAGTAGTCGGGAATTTAGAAAAATCTATTTTTTCCACTCCACAAGCCAGGAAACTGATGTACGTCAATCCTTTGTTTGCCGATAAATCGATGGCGTTAGGCAGATTGTCGCCCGTAAAGGAGAGTTTTTCGATAAAGTTATTTTCTGCAAAAACGGCATTTTTAGTTCTTTCCATAGGAGTGTTGAGTCCATTGAACTTACCGTAGATTTTTATCACATTACCTTTTATACGGATATTTCCGTTTTCGTCTACTTCACTTGCAGGTTTTTTGCCATATCCTGCGTCTATCATTAAGTTTTTAAAGTCCTCTTCGTCTCCACTAATGGAAAAACTGATAGTGCCTTCGTAATTATCGGGGTCCGTTGTATATAATGTAACAACAGGATTGTCTTGTGCGTGAATGCCAATGCCTATCATAACAAAAACTACAATAGTAAGAGCAATCTTTTTATCCGTTACTTTTTGTACTCCCTTTTTACATATTTTCCACAGTGAGAGATACAATGTAGAATAATTCAAGTTTTTTCTTCTCATAAAATTCATTCAATTGAGTGATAAAATATTAATATAACAAATGTTTAAACTGCAAATTTAATAATCTTTTTTTGACATCTGTCGTTTTGTAATATTGATTTTGTAAATTTAAACATAGTATAATCTTTAATTAGTTTATAATCAAGTGTTTCTTGCTTGAATGTATATGTGATTTCTGAGATATAATAACTGTTATAAAAAAATAATAGTACCTTTGCACTTTGGCGATTTTACCTGTAAAAAAGTATATCTGTTTGATTATGACGGAATAATGATATGCATATTAAATTTATGACAGAAATAGAATTTGTAAACGAATTTTTTATAACATACCTCGAATGTCTGTTCTGACAACGTTTTCTTCAACTCGGATTACGGAATCGAAGTAACTCTTCAGGATATCCGCTTCTCGTACAATATATTTGCATTTTTTTTACATATGGAGATAATATCCGATTATTTTCTATATTGTATTAGTGAATTATGTGATTTAAAATATCTAATAAAGTATAAAGTCTATTTTTATACAGAATAAATAATGTACCTTTGCAAAAAGTATTGGGTTCGAAACCCAATAAAAATTAGTTAAAAACAAAAAAATATAAATATTATTCTATGGCAAAGAAAAAAATGATTACTTGTGATGGCAATCAGGCGGCTGCACATATTTCGTATATCTTTTCGGAAGTAGCTGCTATATACCCGATTACGCCATCGTCTACAATGGCTGAGTATGTCGATGAATGGTCTGCCAACGGCAGAAAAAACATCTTCGGCGAGACTGTACTCGTACAGGAAATGCAATCGGAAGCAGGTGCCGCAGGAGCCGTACACGGTTCGTTGCAGGCGGGAGCTCTAACTACCACCTACACTGCTTCTCAAGGACTTTTACTGATGATACCCAATATGTATAAGATTGCAGGAGAGCTGCTGCCGTGCGTTTTTCACGTATCTGCACGTACCATAGCCTCACACGCTCTTAGTATCTTTGGCGACCATCAGGACGTAATGGCAACTCGTCAGACTGGTTTCGCTATGCTTGCCGAAGGTTCGGTGCAGGAAGTTATGGACCTTGCCGGTGTGGCACACTTGTCTACAATAAAAAGCCGTGTGCCTTTTGTCAATTTCTTCGATGGCTTCCGTACATCGCACGAAATACAGAAGATAGAGACTCTCGATACTGATGATTTCAGAGATATCCTCGATTGGCAGGCTCTTGAGGAGTTCCGTAAGCGTGCATTGAATCCCAATTCCCCTGTGTGCAGAGGTATGTCGGAGACTCCCGATAACTTTTTCCAACACAAAGAGGCGGTAAACCGCTACTACGATGCCGTACCAGAGATAGTGGAAGGTTATATGAAAGAGATAACCAAACTGACAGGAAGGGTATACAATCTATTCGACTACTACGGTTCGCCCGATGCCGACCGTATAATAATAGCGATGGGCAGTGTCACCGAAGCGATACGTGAGACGATAGATTATCTCAGAGACAAAGGAGAACGTGTAGGCTTGGTTGCCGTCCATCTCTACCGTCCGTTCTCGGTAAAACATCTTTTGGAAGCAATCCCCAAGAGTGTAAAAAAGATTGCCGTTCTCGACAGGACAAAAGAATCGGGTGCAAGCGGAGAACCGCTTTATATGGATGTTGTAGAAGCATTTGCACAATATTCGGAGCAACGTCCTGTTATCGTCGGTGGTCGTTACGGGTTGTCATCTAAAGACACTACTCCCGCACAAATATTATCAATCTACGAAAACCTTTCTCTGAACATACCTAAACATAGATTCACCATCGGTATAGTAGACGATGTAAACTTCACCTCTCTACCTCTGAAAGAGGAGATAACTCTAAACGAAGACTCTGTATATGAAGCTAAATTTTACGGACTTGGCTCGGACGGTACAGTAGGAGCAAACAAAAACTCTGTAAAAATCATTGGTGACAACACAGACAAATATTGCCAAGCATACTTTTCGTACGACTCCAAAAAATCAGGTGGTTTCACTTGTTCACACCTTCGTTTTGGCGACCATCCTATACGGTCTACTTATCTGGTAAATACCCCAAATTTCGTAGCCTGCCACAATCAGGCTTATCTCAGGATGTACGACGTTACTCGCGGGTTGCGTAAGAATGGTACATTTCTACTAAATACTATCTGGACGGAAGAAGAATTGCATAAACATTTACCCAACAAAGTAAAGCGTATTTTTGCCCAGAAAAATATTACCGTATATTACATTAATGCTACTAAGATAGCAAGTGAAATTGGTCTTGGCAACCGTACAAATACCATACTGCAATCGGCATTTTTCCGCATAGCGAATATTATCCCTATCGATTTGGCTGTAGAAGAAATGAAAAAGTTTATAACCAAATCGTATGGTAAAAAAGGGCAGGCTATACTCGATAAAAACTTTGCTGCAGTCGACCGCGGAGGAGAATACAATATACTTACCGTAGACCCGTCGTGGGCAAATCTACCCGACGACGAGCCTGTACACAGCAATGCTCCATCGTTCGTAAAGAATATTGTGTTTCCTATGAACCGTCAAGAAGGTAATACCCTTCCCGTTTCGGCATTCAAAGGTTTCGAAGACGGCTCATTCCCTTCGGGTACAGCCCGCTGGGAGAAACGTGGTGTATCGCCATCGGTCCCCGAATGGACTGCCGAAAACTGTATACAATGCAACCAGTGTGCATACGTATGTCCACATGCTTGTATACGTCCGTTTGTACTCGACGAAAACGAACAAAAAGGCTTCGATGCAAAACTGCTCGATATCAAGTCGCCCAAAGAATTTGTCGGAATGAAGTATCGTATACAAGTCGGTGTTATGGACTGTGTCGGTTGTAAAAATTGTGTAGATGTATGCCCCGGTGTAAAGATAGACGGTGTACAGCACAAAGCTCTGGCAATGGAATCGTTCGAATCGCAAGAACACGAAGCCGAAAACTGGGAATATCTCACGACCAAGGTTAAATCGAAACAGCACTTGATAAATATTGAGGCAAACGTTAAGAATACTCAGTTTGCACAACCGTTATTCGAATTCTCGGGAGCTTGTTCGGGCTGTGGAGAGACTCCTTATATAAAACTTATAACCCAACTTTTCGGAGACCGACAGATGATAGCCAACGCTACCGGATGTTCGTCGATATATTCGGGTTCGGTACCTGCCACTCCGTACACTACCAACGAAAAAGGACAGGGACCGGCTTGGGCAAACTCACTATTCGAGGACTTCTGTGAATTTGGGCTTGGAATGTTCATTGCTACCGAAAAAATGAGAGAACGTATCGTGAAACTTTTCGGACAGGCAATCGAAAACGAACATACTCCTGCCCATGCAAAAGAATTAATGCAGGCGTGGATTGATAATATGTTCGATGTCGATAAGACTAAAGAATTGGCTCCACAACTCGAAAAAGTAATCGATGATGGTATTGCTATTGCAAATTGTAGTGTATGCAAAGAACTTAAAGGACTCACACAGTATCTTATCAAACGCAGCCAGTGGATTATCGGTGGCGACGGAGCAAGTTACGATATAGGTTACGGTGGACTCGACCACGTTATTGCTTCCGGAAAAAACGTTAATATACTTGTTCTCGACACAGAAGTATATTCCAACACAGGAGGACAGTCGTCGAAATCGACACCGATAGGAGCTATAGCCAAGTTTGCCGCTTCGGGTAAACGTGTACGTAAAAAAGATTTGGGACTTATAGCCACTACTTACGGTTATGTCTACGTGGCCCAGGTTGCTATGGGAGCCAATCAGGCACATACTCTCAAAGCTATACGTGAAGCGGAAGCATACAATGGTCCTTCGATAATAATAGCCTATTCTCCTTGTATCGAACACGGTATACTTACCGGTATGGGTAAAGCTCAGGAAGAACAGGCAAAAGCCGTCGAATGCGGCTATTGGCATCTGTGGAGGTTCAATCCGGAGCTTGAGGCTGAGGGCAAGAATCCGTTCCAACTCGATAGTAGAGAACCCGATTGGAGCAAGTTCCAAGACTTCCTCAAAAACGAGGTTCGCTTTGCGTCGCTGTCGAAACTATTCCCCGTAGAGGCACAAGAGCTCTATCAGGAAGCCGAAAACAACGCCCGCAAACGTTATAACAGCTATGTGAGAATGAGCAAGATGGATTATTGATCGAGCAAATTATTCGATATAAAAACTGTAAAGAATCCCACTCTTGTCCCCTTAAAAAGGATAGAGTGGGGTTCTTTTTGATAAATATTTTAGTCGTTTTTGCCGTCTAATTAGTTGAATATTGCCAACTATGCTCATTTGCTCGTTTTATGGCGAACGTTTATACGGACAGCATTCGTTGTATATTGTTTATTTACTTTTGATTCCTAATATTTATTTGTGCTGTTGTGGTAAATTTTTTTTCAATGAGATAATATATTAAATATGTTTGGCTGTTCTATTTAAAAATACTACTTTTGTGCGTTATTTTTAATGAGTGGTTTATAAATGGATAAAAAGACAATTGTAACCGGTGTTATCGGTGCCGATGTGCACGCCGTAGGTAATAAGATACTGACATACGCATTGGAGCAAGCCGGTTTTAATGTGGTTAATTTGGGTGTTATGGTCTCTCAGGAAGAGTATATCGAGGCAGCCATAGAGACAAAGGCAGATGCCATCTTGGTCTCTTCGCTCTACGGACACGGTGAGATAGACTGTAACGGGCTTCGCGAGAAATGCAACGAGGCAGGTCTCAAAGATATTCCTCTGCTTGCAGGCGGCAACTTGGTTGTGGGCAAACAAAATTTCGAAGATGTAGAAAAACGTTTTACCGCAATGGGTTTCACGAAGGTTTACCCTCCGGGTACATCGATAGATACGACTATTTCCGACCTTTACAAAATTTTAGGGGTTAAGTAGCTATGAGATATCTTACTGCGGATTTCGGCAGTACATATACCAAGCTTACCGCTATCGATACGGATACCGCTTCGGTAGTGGGTACTTCTACGGCTTTTACTACCATAGAGACCGACGTCATGGACGGCTTTCGTTCGGCGTTGTCTGCTCTGACCGATAAGATAGGGGCGTTCGACTACGACAGGCTTCTGTGTTGTAGCAGCGCCGCAGGTGGTCTCAAGATGGTCGCCCTCGGCTTGGTTCCCGAGCTTACTGCCAAAGCGGCACGTATGGCGGCATCGAGCGCAGGTGCTAAGGTGGTGAAGACCTATTCGTTCGAGATATCAAAGGCTGAGCAGGACGAGATATACCGTATCAATCCCGACCTCGTGTTGCTATGCGGCGGCACCGATGGCGGCAACAAAGAGGTAATCATCGCCAACGCCCGACGTTTGTGCAGTATCGATAGAAACTTCTCTATCATAGCTGCAGGCAACAAAAGTGCTGCCGACGAGTTGGAGACGATATTTGCTGCGTCGAATAAAAATTGGGTCATTACCGATAACGTGATGCCCGAGTTTAACAAGATAAACATCGCTCCCGCCAAAGAGCGTATAAAAGAGCTTTTCATCAGCCGTATAATCGAGGCAAAAGGGCTTTCGGCCATTCAGCAAATGAGCGGCTACCAGATAATACCCACGCCGTTGGCTGTTCTCAACGGTTGCGAGCTGCTGAGCAGGGGCACCAAGCACGAAGCGGGTATCGGCGACCTACTTGCCGTAGACCTCGGCGGAGCTACTACCGATGTATACTCGATGTCTGCCGGACGTCCGACCATAGACAACGTGATGCTCAAAGGGCTTCCCGAGCCTTACAGCAAACGCACCGTCGAGGGCGACCTCGGTATGCGTTATAGCCTGTCTTCGCTTGCCGACGAGATAGACTTGGAGTCGCTTGCCGACGCGATAGAAGTGCCTATTACAGACGTACATCGATGGATAAAGACCTGCTCCGACAACCCCGACACTATTGCCTCCGCAGGCAGTAGCGACCAGCGAATAGAAGAGTCGTTGGCTCATAATGCCATAAAGATAGCCGTAGAGCGACACTGCGGCATATATCAATCTGCCTACACGCCGTGCGGAATGATATTTACACTCAATGGAAAAGACTTATCGGCAGTGCCTTATGTGGTCGGAATAGGCGGAGCTATCATCAACAGTGCCTCGCCGTCGTATATCTTGCAAGGGGCTGTAGGCGATAAGACCGACGATGCATTGTCGACCAAACCGAGACAACCCCGATATATGCTCGATAAAAAGTACATTTTTGCCTCGATGGGTTTGCTTAGTGCTATCGAACCCGATATGGCTCTGAGGATAATGAAAAAAGAAATTACTGAAATTAAATAAATATACAAACAAAATATACAATGGATATTAGAAATAAAAAATTATCGAACGACGATTTTTTTGCACAACGCAACGAAGTACTGTCGCAATGGAAAACAGGCAGCGAAGTTAATTTCGAAGAAGCGGTAGAGTATCAAAAGTCTATTGCTCCCGAGAAGAGATTCGGCAACGAACTGGCAAAAGCCGTAGAAAATAGATGTACCCTGATACAGCCTCGTGCAGGAGTGGCTCTGCACAACGAGCATATAGAGTTATTGCAATACCTCGAAGAAGAGGGCGAGGCAGACCTTCTGCCCACGACGGTCGATAGCTATACCCGTCTCAATCGTTACCACGAGGCAGAGACAGGTATCGAGAAGAGCCGCGAGACTCACCGCTCTATGTTGAACGGGTTTCCTATCGTCAATTATGGTGTAAACATTTGCCGTATAGTAACATCTGCTCTCAAAAAACCTGTACAGGTGCGTCACGGTACTCCCGATGCTCGTCTGCTCACCGAGATATCGATAGCAGGTGGCTTCACTTCGTACGAAGGCGGAGGTATTTCTTACAACGTGCCGTATTCGAAAAACCACTCGATAGAGAAAACCATAGCATATTGGCAATACACAGACCGTCTTGTGGGTCTGTACGAAGAGGCAGGCGTATCTATCAACCGCGAGCCGTTCGGTCCGCTTACGGGTACGCTTATTCCGGCTTGTATATCAAACTCCGTTGCCGTTATCGAGGCTCTGCTTGCCGCCGAACAGGGGGTAAAAGACATCACCGTCGGTTACGGGCAGTGCGGTAATCTTATTCAGGACATAGCAGCCCTGCGTTCGCTTATTGTTGTTACCAGAGAATATTTGGACAAATTCGGATACAAAGATGTTCGTATCACGACGGTCTTCCACCAATGGATGGGCGGTTTCCCGCAGGACGAAGCCAAAGCTTTCGGCGTTATATCGTGGGGAGCGGCAGCTGCTGCATTGGCAAAAGCTACCAAGGTGATAGTAAAAACACCGCACGAGGCAATGGGTGTACCTACAAAAGAGGCAAACGCTGCCGGATTGCGTGCCACCAAGCAGGTGATTTCGATGCTCAAAGACCAAGATTTCAGAGAGATACCGGCAGTAGTTATGGAGAGCGAAGTGATAGAGAAAGAGATGAAATGTATCTTGGGTAAGGTCGAGGAGCTTGGTAAGGGCGATTTTGCTTTGGGTACTGTCGCTGCCTTCGAAGCAGGTGTTATCGATATACCTTTTGCTCCGAGCAAATACAATGCTGGTAAAGTGATGCCCGCCCGCGACAATCAGGGTGCCGTGCGGTTGCTCGATATAGGTAATCTACCTTTTACTCAGGATATTATCGATTTTCATAGAAATAAACTCGAAGAGAGAGCACGCTACGAAAACCGACCTGTAAGCTTCCAGATGGTAATAGACGACGTGTATGCTATCGGTCAGGGACATCTGGTAGGACGTCCTGCGACGGGCAATTGATTTGTATATGTAGAAAGAAAGTAAATAAATTATTCATTATAAAAATCATATTAGTATGAAAATCAAAAAAGTAATATGTGCCAAAGGAAAGACTGGTTTTTTCTTTGACGACCAAAAAGCTATCAAATCGGGAGCTAAAAACGATGGTGCTTTCTACGAAGGTAAGCCTGTTACTGAGGGTTTCACAGCAGTACGACAGGCGGGCGAAGCCATTTCGGTAATATTCGTATTGGAAAACGGCGCTTATGCTTACGGCGATTGTGCTGCCGTGCAGTATTCGGGTGCAGGCGGACGCGACCCTCTGTTTTTGGCAGACAATTTTATTCCTGTCATCGAAAAAGAGATTGCTCCGCTCTACGAGGGCAAAGAGATTACTACATTCCGCCAAATGGCAGATATAGTGGATAAGAAAGTAAGCCCTTCGACAGGCAAGATATATCATACCGCTATTCGCTACGGTGTTACTCAGGCTTGCCTCGATGCTGTGGCAAAGAGCAAAAACAAGTTGATGGCACAAGTCATTGCCGAAGAGTACGGTACGGAGATTTCGTCGAAGATAATACCTATCTTTTCGCAGTCGGGCGACGACCGTTACCTGAATGCCGACAAGATGATAATGAAAGGTGCCGATGTGTTGCCACACGCTCTGTTTAACCACGTAGAGACAAAAGTCGGTTTCAAAGGCGAAAAGATAAAAGAGTACGTCGAATGGCTACGATGTCGTATCATAAAGCTCAAACCGTTCGAACAGTATCACCCGACCATTCATATCGATGTTTACGGTACGCTCGGTATCGTTTTCGACAACAAGGCTGAGGCTATTGCCGACTACATAGGCGAATTGGCAGAGATAGCCAAACCCTTCAAACTGCGTGTCGAAGGTCCTGTCGATATGGGCGAAAAGCAGGCTCAAATCGACGCTCTCGCCGAAATACGTTCTATTATGGACAAAAAAGGCATCGACGCAGAAATAGTTGCAGACGAATGGTGTAATACTCTGGAAGATATCGTAGACTTCTCGGCACGCAAGGCGGGTCATATGGCTCAGATAAAAACTCCCGACCTCGGCGGTATCAACAATTCCATCGAAGCCGTTTTGTATTGCAAACAGCACGGTATGGGAGCATACCTCGGCGGCACATGCAACGAAACGAACCGTTCGGCCGAAATATGTGCTCATATAGCTATGGCTACTTCGCCCGTTCAGTATCTGGCAAAACCCGGTATGGGCGTAGACGAAGGTTATATGATTGTATACAACGAAATGAGCAGAATACTTGCTCTAAAAAATATTTTATAACACATTAAAAAAGATATAAGATATGATGGAAGAAATGAGAATACTCTCCACCACGGCGATACTCGGGTATGGTTTCCCGATGGAATCGTTCGAAGAGGGAATGAAGCGTAAGCCTCACGTGATAGCTGTCGATGCCGGTTCGACCGACCCGGGTCCGTATTATTTGGGAGCAGGCATTTCTTTTACAGACCGCAATTCGGTAAAAAGAGACCTCGAGATAATGATACCTGCCGGACTTGAAGCCAAGGTACCCGTAGTGGTGGGCACGGCAGGAGGCAGCGGAGCACGTCCGCACGTAGAGTTTGTGCTCGATATCGTGCGTGAAATAGCTCGCGAAAAAGGTCTGTCGTTCAAAATGGCAGTCATACAGTCTGAGTTCGAAAAAGATTTTATAAAAGAGAATGTGCGTCGGGGTAATGTTTCGCCGTTGCACCCTGCTCCGGAGATAACTGAGGCAGACGTCGACGAATCTGTCCACATCGTAGCACAGATGGGCGAAGAGCCTTTCATTGAGGCTCTTACTCAGGGAGCAGACGTAGTAATCGCAGGCCGTTCGTACGACCCGGCGGTATTTTCGTCGCTGGCTATCAAAGAGGGCTTCGACAAAGGTCTTGCCATTCACTTGGGTAAAATACTCGAATGTGCCGCCATTGCAGCAGTACCCGGTAGCGGCAGCGACTGTATGTTCGGTTATTTGCGTAAAGACAGCTTCGTATTGGAGCCGCTCTCGCCGCTCAGAAAATGTACTACTCTGTCGGTAGCCGCACATACGTTGTACGAGAAGACAAACCCGTACGTTCTCCCCGGACCGGGCGGAGCTATCAATCTGCACGAGTCTAAATTCGAACAGATTAGCGATAATATGGTTCGTGTATCGGGTAGTAAATTTGTGCCCACCGAAGATTATTTCGTAAAACTCGAAGGCGTACGAAAAGTCGGATACCGCACCATATCTTGTGCCGGAGTCAAAGACCCCGTGATGATTTCGAAGATAGACGACGTTACACGCAGCGTACGCGAGAGAGTGGTGAACAACTTCGAGACTTACGGTATCAGAGACTTTTTCCTCGACTTCAAGATATACGGCAAAAACGGTGTTATGGCTATGTTCGACGGACTCGACGAGTCGCACTCCGACGAACTGCTGATAATCATCGAAGCCGTAGCAGCCACTCAGGAGCAGGCTAATACCATCTGTGGTTTTGCCCGCAGCACGATGCTGCACTTCGGCTACGAAGGACGTATCTCTACTGCGGGTAATCTGGCGTTCCCGTTCTCGCCGTCGGACTGCAAGATGGGCGAAGTCTACGAGTTCAATATCTACCATCTGATGAAGGTAGACGACCCGAAGGCGTTGTTCCCAATCACTTATGAAGTATTCAATAAAGGTCAAAAACAATAAAGGAGGATTTAGCAATGAAATACAAATTGATAGATGTAGCATCGGTCATAAGGAGCAAAAACTCCGGACCTTATGAATTGACTTTCGACGTGATTTTCAAAGACTTCGATATGTACAATAAGGTGAAAGCAGCCAAAGCCATTGACGAAAAGGCGTTTTGTCGGTTGTACAATATACCCGAATCGGATATTATCAAACTCGTCTACTTCGACCCAGCCAAGGCGGTCAAGGTAACGATTGTACGTCCAATACCTTCGGGTGCATTGGGCGAGACCGACGTCTATGGGGCACAACAGCACGCCCCGTTGATGAAATACGAGTTTGAGCTGTAATCGAATAAAACAAAAAGGCTGTCTTACGTGAAAAGGCAGCTTTTTTTATTCTTTAAGTTACGAAATGGCAATAAACTCTTTATTTGATTCTTCCGTCTTTTTTTACGATTAAGCCATTAATTTGACGTAATCAATAACCTAATATTTTGAGCATCGACTTGTAGCTCTGCTCTTTGGCGAATAGTTTTGTATACCATTCGCCTGTCTCGTCGCGGTCTATCACTACGAGTTTGGGACCTGGTATGAGGCAGTGTTGTATGCCGCCGAAGCCGCCCAGACTCTCCTGATAGGCTCCCATGTGGAAGAAGCCCACATATTGCTCCTCTCCGTTGGTAATCTTGGGCATAAAGATGGCATTCGAGTGAGCCTCAGCGTTGTAGAAGTCTTCGCTGTCGCAGGTAAGCCCGCCCATATGGACACGTTCGTACTCTTTATCCCAATTGTTGATGGCGAGGAATACATATCGCTGGTTGATAGCCCAAGTGTCGGGTAGGGTAGTCATAAAACTGCTGTCTATCATATTCCACAGCTCTCGGTCGTTTTGTTGCTTCTGGTTGATGATGGAGTAGAGCATAGCACCGCTCTCGCCGACGGTATACGAGCCGAATTCGGTGAAGATATGCGGGTCTTCGACGCCGTTGTTTTTGCAGGTCTTTTTTATCTGTGCCACTATCTCTTCTGCCATATATTCGTAGTCGTAGTCGAAGTCGAGGTGTGCCTGTATCGGGAAACCGCCGCCGATATTGAGAGAGTCGAGGCTGGGGAATATATGTTTGAGTTCGCAGTAGAGGTTAACCACTTTGTTCAACTCGTTCCAGTAATATGCAGTGTCGCGTATGCCTGTGTTGATGAAGAAGTGAAGCATCTTGAGGCTTACGTTTTTGTTGGGTTTGATTTTCTTCTCGCAGTATGGTATTATGTCGTTGTATCTGATACCGAGACGCGAGGTATAGAAGTCGAACTTCGGTTCTTCTTCGGCAGCGATACGTATGCCGATGTTGAATTTTCGTTTCGGAGTGATGTTGAATAAGTCGAGTTCGAATTTATTATCCAAAATAGGTATTATGTTTTTGAACCCCAAATCTACAAGATTTTCTATGTTTTCTACATATTGAGGACGTTTGAAACCGTTACAGAGAATGTATGTGTCGGGTTTGAGGAATCCGTTTTCGTACAGATTTTCGAGAATATTCATATCGAAAGCCGACGAAGTCTCTATGTGGACGTTGTGTTTGAGCACCTCTTCCATCACGAACGAGAAATGCGACGACTTGGTGCAGTAGCAATAGTTGTAGTCTCCTTGATAATCGACCTTCGCCATAGCTACATTGAATGCACGGCGGGCACGCTGTATGTTCTGTCCTATCTTGGGCAGATAGGCTATGCGGAGCGGTGTGCCATACTGTTTGATGACGTCCATTAGCGGTATGCCGAACCAGTTCAAGTCGCCATCTTCGACCGTAAACTCGTCGTTCGGTACTTCGAATGCCTGTTGAATCAAGTCAATATACTTATTCTTCATATCTCTGATGTAGATTAGTTAGTTATGTGAAATTTTTACAATGTAACTCTGTCGGATTTTATATTGACTGCAAAAGTAATACTATTTTTTCTGATAATCAGCATAAAATGTGATTTTATTCAATATTTAGTCGAAAAAAATATTAATTTTGCACGAAATATTTGACAGTATACCCCGATATGCACCAAAAATCACAGATAGAAATCAAAAACAAAAAAGCCTCTTTCCACTACGAACTGCTGACCAAATACACGGCAGGCATAGTGCTTTACGGTACCGAGATAAAATCGATACGCGAAGGCAAGGCAGGTCTGGTCGATTCGTATTGTGCTTTCGACAAGGGCGAGCTGTGGGTTATCAATATGCACATAGCGGCATTTCGTCTGGGCAACTTCTACAACCACGAAGCCGCTCGTACACGTAAACTACTGCTGACCAAGCGAGAACTGCGTAAAATAGAACGAGCCGTCAAAGAGACAGGGCTTACGATTGTGCCTACGAGACTGTATATCAACGATAAAGGATTAGCCAAGCTCGATATAGCCGTAGCGCGTGGCAAAAAACTGTACGACAAACGCGAAAGCATCAAAGAGAAAGACCTCCGCCGCGATATGGAGCGTTACCGCAGGTAATGTAGTAATAATTAGGTGTTTATTGGGTTGTTTTATTGTATTAGGATAAAAGAATATACGAAAACGCCATTTTTTTATATCTTTGCAAAACTTTTTTTGTAATCAAATAAACAAATTAAATATATATGAGAAGATTAAGCTTGTTTTTAATAGTTCTCACAGTAAGTTGCTTATCTGCTTTCGCTCAGATGTTTGAGCCTGTTAAGTGGAAATTTTCGACTAAGGCTATCGACCAATCTACTGTGGAACTTGTTTTTAGTGCCACCATCGATAGAGGCTGGCATCTGTACGGAATGAAACTGCCCGACGGCGGACCTATACCTACCCAATTCGTGTTCGAGGGCAAGCGAGGTGCTACCTTCGAAGGGTCGGTGGTAGCCAAAAGCAAACTTATAGAGGAGTACGACAAGGTTTTCGAGGTGAAACTCGGTTTCTACAACTCTTCTGCGGTTTTTTCGCAAAAAATAAAATTTGACCCCGAGAGAGGTTATAAAGTGGATGGATACATAAAGTTCCAGTCGTGTAATGACGAGGCTTGTATCAATGGCGAAGCTCCTTTTAAATTCGAGCTGAAAGGCAAAAAGCCGCTTGCCGACGAACAGGTAGACTCTACACACTCTCTGGCTACGGCACAGATAGACTCTGCCGCAATAACGGGAGCCGTACAGCAGACCGATACCGATATCTTTGCTCCTGCACTCGATAAGCTCGACAAATTCAACAAAGAAGCAGGCAGCACCTCGGCTACAAAAGGTAGGTCGCTGCTCTGGATATTCCTAATGGGGATGCTCGGAGGTCTCATAGCTCTCATTACTCCTTGTGTATGGCCTGTGATACCTATGACGGTGAGCTTCTTCCTCAAACGCTCGGGCGAAAACAAAGCCAAAGCCAGACAAGACGCTGTACTATACGGTCTCGGCATAATCATCATATACGTTATGCTCGGTCTGCTCATAACACTCATATTCGGACCTAATGCACTTAATTCGCTATCTACCAATGCTATATTCAACGTATTCCTTTTTGCTTTGTTGGTAGTGTTTGCCATTTCGTTCTTCGGAGCGTTTGAAATAACACTGCCTGCGTCGTGGTCGTCTAAGATGGACGCCAAAGCATCGTCTACGACAGGCTTCATAAGCATATTCTTTATGTCGTTTGTATTGGTGATAGTATCGTTCTCCTGTACCGGTCCTATTATCGGCTTTTTGCTCGTCAACGTAACCTCAGGCGGCCTGTGGGCACCTCTGCTCGGAATGCTCGGCTTCTCGATAGCCTTGGCTATTCCGTTCGGTTTCTTTGCCTTGTTCCCTACGTTGCTCAAAGCATTGCCAAAATCCGGAGGCTGGCTGAATACCGTCAAAGTGGTTCTTGCATTTATCGAATTGGCTTTTGCCCTCAAATTCCTCTCTGTTGCCGACCTCGCTTACGGTTGGGGTATACTCGACAGAGAAGTATTTATCGTACTGTGGATAATCATATTCGCTATGCTCGGCTTCTATCTGCTCGGTAAACTGCGTTTCCCGCACGACGACGAAGAAGAGACCGTCTCTATACCGAAGTTCTTTATGGCTGTCATATCGTTTGCCTTTGCCATCTATATGATACCCGGTCTGTGGGGTGCTCCGCTGAAAGCTGTTTCGGCATTCTCGCCCCCGATGCACACTCAGGATTTCTCGTTGTACAAAAACCATTTGGAAGCCCACTACTCCGACTACGAGCTCGGTATGGCTGCTGCCAAGGTACAGAAGAAACCCGTTGTGGTCGACTTCTCGGGCTTCGGCTGCGTCAATTGCCGTAAGATGGAGGCTGCCGTATGGACAGACGACAAAGTGTTCGATAAACTAACCAACGACTTCATACTTATATCGCTTATGGTAGACGATAAGACTCCGTTGCCCGAACCTATCGAGGTCGAAGAAAACGGAGCAACCCGCAAGTTGCGTACACTGGGCGATAAGTACTCGTACATACAACGCCATAGGTTCGGAGCAAACGCTCAGCCATTCTACGTAATACTCGACGAGAACGGTGACCCGATGACAGGCTCGTATGCATTTAGCGAGAGCGTCGAAGACTTCCTGAAATTCCTCGACGCAGGTATGAGCAATTATAAAGCGAAAAAGTAAGTAGTTGCCTCTTACAGTATTATTAAAGCTACTCTTGTATCAAGGGTAGCTTTTTTATTGATGTCGCATATCGTTGATATTAGGTACAAAGTGTAGCTTCTTTTTAGGTTCAAGATAACTTTAAGGGGTGATTTCTGAAATTTTTGAGCAAAGTTAGGTATAAATTTTGATTTCTGTAATTGTATCTAAACTCACACTCCTTAATATGTAGGTAAAATGTATGCCTGTGCACACCTCTGAACTTTGCCAATCGTACTTTACAAAGCCCCCAAAAGTTCTCTATTCCATTGATATGGTTATGTCCCAAAGCAAATTCATTTTCTCCATGTTTGACTCTGTAATGCCTCTTA
>GG774889.1:1137940-1376323 GCA_000163695.1 Bacteroidetes oral taxon 274 str. F0058 | reverse complement strand
CTTTCGTCCAACTCGACTTCTCCATTTGTAAATGGGCTTTCCGCCTCGCATAATTCAGCTATACGCTCTCTAAATGCTCTATAAAACCTATTGATGGTAGGGCGAGAAATACTTGTTAAAACAGACGTCTTTTCTGCCTCGATATCGAGGCAGAAAAGACGAATAATCTCTCTCGTTTTTCTCTCTGAAATGTGCGTCACTTTTATGTACTTGTTTCTCATTGTAGCAAAATAACTTACAAAGATAATTCTTTCGTAAAGTTATCTTGAACCTCTTTTTTTGTATCGAACCATTTTAACTTTTCAGGAAATACAGCATCTTGCAAAAAATATCTGAGTAGCTGAATATGAGTTGCAACGTCGCTAAACAACCTGACTTTGTCCCTAAACACAGCTCCGATTTTTTTATACTTAGTGATAATTATACAAAATCTCTTTATCTCACAAAATTACTACTTATTTTCTAACAAAAAAGCTGCCCTCTGTCGGAGAAAGGCAGCCTTTTGCTTTGTGTGTGGATACTCTCTTAACTGAGCCCCTCTATCTGTCCGTCGACGATGTCGATATAGCGTGCCTGTGGGTTTTTGGGCAGCCCCGGCATACGCATTATCTCGCCTGCGATAGCCACCACAAATTCGGCTCCGCTATTTACGACCAAATCCGTTACCTTAAATCTGAAGCCAGAGGCAACGCCGTATGCTTTGGGGTCTGCCGAGAACGAAAATTGTGTCTTGGCGATACATACGGGTAGATGATCGAGTTGCGTGCCTTTGATTTTGTTCAGTACCTTGATGGCTTTGTCGCCGAAGACCACATCGCGAGCACCGTATATGTTCATAGCTATCTTTTCGATTTTTACCTTCACCGAGTCGTTGTCTTCGTATGCGAATGTCAGTGGCTTAGAAGGCTCTTTCTCTACTGCATCGACAAGCTGGCGTGCCAGAGCCTCAGCCCCTTTGCCGCCTTCGGCGAATGCTTCGTTGATGGCGAAACGTATTCCGCGGTCGGAGCAGTATTTACGTACGAGCTCTATCTCTCTGTCGGTATCTGTCGGGAAACGGTTGAATGCTACGACTATTGTCTGTCCGAACTTGCTGAGGTTGTCGATATGTTTTTGCAGATTAGCCAGTCCCTTGGTGAGCCCTTCGATATCTTCCTCTTTTATCTTGTCTATCGGTGTGTCGCCGTGCATCTTAAGTCCTTGTGCCGTGGCTACTACGACGGTAGCTTTGGGTTGTAATCCGCTTTTGCGGCATACGATATCGAAGAATTTTTCGGCTCCGAGGTCGGCTCCGAACCCTGCCTCTGTGATAGCATATTCGCCGTGCGACATTGCCATCTTGGTAGCCAGTAGAGAGTTGCAGCCGTGGGCGATGTTGGCGAACGGTCCTCCGTGTACGAAAGCTGCCGTATTTTCGGTGGTCTGTACGAGGTTAGGATTGACGGCGTCTTTGAGCAACACCGTTATGGCTCCTGCCACGCCGAGGTCTTTGACTGTAAACGGCTCACCTTCGGTGGTATATGCCAGAGTTATGTTTTCTATACGACGACGCAGGTCTTCGAGGTTCTCTGCCAGACATAGGATAGCCATTAGCTCCGAGGCAGGCGTGATGTCGAAGCCCGACTCTTGTGTAACACCGTTGGTGGCTCCGTTGAGCCCCGTTACAACGTAGCGGAGGTTGCGGTCGTTTACGTCGAGGACACGCTTCCATACCACTTCTTTCAGCCTTTTTGGCGAATCGGATTGATAGATATAATTATCCAACAGTGCCGAAATGGTATTGTGTGCCGAAGTAATGGCGTGGAAATCGCCTGTGAAGTGTAGGTTGATGTTTTCCATTGGTAATACCTGTGAATAACCGCCGCCGGCAGCACCGCCCTTCATACCGAAGACAGGTCCGAGCGAGGGCTCGCGTAGAGCCACGATGGCTTTTTTACCGATACGGTTCAGACCCAGAGCCAAACCGATGGATACGGTTGTTTTACCGATACCTGCCTTAGTGGGGGTGATAGCGGTAACGAGTATAAGATTACTCTTTTTTATCTTTTCGTTGTCGAACAGCGTAACTGGTATTTTTGCCATATAATGACCGTAAGTGTGCAGGTCGTCGCTCGAAATACCGATGGAAGATGCTACTTCCGTTATTTTCTTCAGAGGTGTCTCTCTTGCTATTTGAATATCAGATTTCATTTTCTTATAAAATTTTTATTTTGTTAATGTTGTGTTTGCAAAAGTAGCAAATATATTTAGAAAAGAAACGAATTGATTGATAAAAAAAAATCAATAAGGTAAACTATATACTCTATCGGTATACAAAAGTTCGTGTGTTTGACAATGGATTATTGGTTGACAATCAGTTTTTTGTGCTTGACTTTGTTATTTGTAATAAAAATCATCATCACAAACATAAAGGCGGCGTTTATGAGTAAAATCTCATAACCAAATTTATAGCCGAACTGCACTCGGCATACGTACGAAAGGGCGTAGGTGAGTAGGGGAGAAGCGATGGCGAGCACGGGCAACGCTTTGTCTTTTATATCCCAATGCGTAAAGAGACCGAAAGCGAATAATCCCAGAAGCGGACCGTAGGCGTAGCCCACGATAGTGTAAATCGTATCCAACAGATTTTGGTTTTTGACACTGTACAATAGCATTATGACTACTATAAAGACCGCACAAACAGCCGAATATACCCATTTACGCAACGATATGGAGCGAGCTGTATCGTCGTTTTTTCGCAGTATATCCACGAAAAATATAGTGGCAATACTTGTCATTGCAGAGTCTGCCGAGTTGAATGTCGCCGCTATGATACCAACTACGAACATTATTGCTACTGCCTGCGTAAAATAGTCGGCGGCAAACATAGGAACAAGGCTGTTGAGATTGTCGGGCATAGCGATATTATGTCCGTCGAGAAACATAATCATCAGAACGCCGAGCGAGAGCAGCAATAGATTGAACGGCACGAAGCAAACCCCGTACGAAAGCATATTCTTCTGTGCCTCTTTTAGATTGCGGCACGATAGAGTTGTCTGCATCATATCCTGCGACAAGCCTGTCATGGCTATCACTATGAAGATTCCGCTAAGAAACTGCTTGAAAAAATTTTTGTCGCTTACCCAGTCGTCGAATACAAACGTATGACTCATAGGGCTTTCGTAGATAGCTTTTATCGCCGTTTTTGATGAGAGACCGAGCAAGTCCGTCATATTTATAATCATCAGAATGATAGTAACAAACAGTACGACAGACTGTAAGGCATCTGTGAATACTATCGTTTTGATACCGCCACGGAAGGTGTATAGCCAAATCATTGCCACACAGATAACTACCGTAAGCCATAATGGAATATTAAAACCTGCAAACAAAAATTGCTGCAATACCAATATTGCTACATAAAGCTTTGACGAAGAGGTGATTATTTTAGATACGATGAAAAACCAAACTCCCGTCCGATAGGTTGCTTCTCCGAATCGGTCTTTCAGATAGCCGTATATTGAGGTAAGTCCGTTTTTATAAAATATAGGCAAAAGCACTGTTGCCACCACGACATAACCTACCACAAAACCCAGACACATCTGTATGTACGTAAACCCCGAGCCTGATACCATAGCCGGTACCGCCACGAGCGATATACCCGATACGGACGAGCCAATCATGCCGAGTGCCACCACATACCACCGCGAATTGTGCGAGGCTACAAAGAAATCGCTGTTACTCAGGCTGTGTCGGGAGGTGAAGTACGAAAACAACATCAATACACCCAAATAGCCAATTATGACCAATATAATAGTCAGTGGGGACATTCCGTCGCAAAGAATATGTCTAACGGCTCAAAGAAAAGGCACAATATTGTCAGTGTCTTTTTTGTGTTAGATGGTCATTATCTCTTTTTCTTTGGCGGCAAATAGCTCTTCGAGGCGTTTGATATGTTTGTCGTGTTGCTTCTGAACTTCGGCTTCGGCGTCTTTTTCTACATCTTCGGGCATACCGTTTTTTATCTCCTTTTTCAGACGCTCTATCGCCTCTCTTCGGGCGTTGCGGATACTTATCTTAGCCTCTTCTACCGCACTGCCTGCCTGTTTTACAAGCTGTTTGCGGCGCTCTTCGGTAAGAGGCGGTATCGACAAACGCACAACCTCTCCGTTGTTTGCAGGCGTGATGCCCACGTCGGAGGCGAGGATAGCCTTCTCGATGACAGGAATTAGGTTCTTCTCCCACGGTTGTATGGAGATGGTCTTGGCATCGGGTGTGGTGATAGTAGCCACCGACGATAAAGGAGTCAGTGTGCCGTAATAATCCACCTTTATACCGTCGAGTATTTTTACATTGGCTTTGCCTGCTCTGATGTGTGCCAATGCATCGTCCAGAAAAGATACTGTTGCCTCCATATCGGCAGCTGCCGTATTGATATACTTTTTTGCTTGTTCGTCGAACATAATCGTTTCTATTCTATTTGTTTATTATTCTAATTGTGAAATTTGGTTGCCTGTTAACCGACAGAATCAGTGTGGCAAAGTTAAACAAAAAATTCATATCCGCAATCAAAAACTAAATTGAACTTTCATTGTCTCTATTTGTTTGTTCTTCGAATTAGAATAAAAAAAACGAATTTATCAATAAAATTCAGTTTTTTATGTGTTTATCCGTAATCGGATTGTCAATAAAGTTATACCCGAGTTTATACCTCAAACTCACAGCGTCCCCTTTCGTAGGCGTTATTACCTTGGTAGTCAAGTACTACTATCACGGGCAACTCTTCGACTTCGAGTCGGCGGATAGACTCTGTGCCCAAGTCGTCGAAGGCTATGACTTCGGCACTTTTGACACATTTTGCCATCAGTGCTGCAGCTCCGCCGATAGCCGCGAAATATACGCCCGTATATTGTTTCAGTGCGTCTACTACCTCTTTGCTTCGCGACCCCTTGCCTATCATCACTTTAAGTCCTTCGGCTATCAATGTCGGCGAATATGCGTCCATACGTCCGCCTGTGGTGGGTCCTACCGACCCGATGGGCTTGCCCGGTTTGGCAGGGCAGGGACCGGCGTAATACACCGCCTGTCCGTCGAAATCGAACGGCATAGGTTGTCCATCTGCCAACATCTCTACGAGGCGTTTATGAGCGGCATCGCGTGCTGTGTATATTGTTCCCGAGATATATACCATATCGCCTGCTTTGAGCGAGCGTACGACATCGTCGGTGAACGGTGCTTTTAAGACTCTTCTTTCAGACATTTTCTTGTTCGTTATTTTTTTGAATATATAAAATAAAGATATTCACAGACTTCCCTCGGCGTGGCGTGTAGCGTGGCAGCCGATATTGACAGCCACAGGCAAGCCTGCTATGTGTGTGGCTCCTGTTATTATGTTTACGCTCAGAGCGGTAGTAGTGCCGCCAAAACCCGCAGGACCTATGCCGAGGTTGTTGATGGCTGTCAGCAACTCGCTCTCGAGACCTCTGAGTGTTTCGTCAGCGTTTTCTGTACCGACAGGTCGCAGCAGAGCCTTTTTGCTCATATATGCAGCTCTTTCCATAGTGCCTCCGATACCAATGCCGACTATTATCGGCGGACAGGGGTTAGGACCTCCCTGCGATACGGTATCTATGACGAACTTCTTGATGCCTTCGATGCCTTGGCTTGGGGTAAGCATTTTCAGCCCACTTTTGTTTTCGCTGCCGAATCCCTTGGGTGCTACCGTTATATGAAACTCGCTACCGGGCACTATCTCGTAATGTACCACAGCTGGCGTATTATCCTGTGTATTTACTCTGTCTATCGGGTCGCGGACTACCGACTTACGCAGATACCCTTTGGTATAGCCTCTACGTACTCCCTCGTTGATGGCATCTTCGATAAAGCCTCCTTCGATATGCACCTCTTGCCCCATAGTAACGAATACGACGGTCATACCCGTATCTTGGCAAATCGGACTTTGCTCGTTACGAGCAATATCTGCGTTTTCGACCAAAGTGCCAAGTATTTCTCTGCCAAGTGCCGACTTTTCTGTCTTGATACAGTTTTTGAAACAACTGTAAATATCGTCCGTTATCACGCAACAAGCTTCTATACAGAGCTTTTCTACGAGCGATGTTATTTTTTCGGCTTCTATTGTTCGCATATTGTTATTCAAAAAAAAATATTCAAAAGTACAATCTGTATTAATATATAATTATTCCTGTATATCTATTTCAAAATAAGGCTCTTATTTTTTAGAGCCTTTTTGATTTTTCTGAATGAAATCCTCTACTGCAAGCGTCATCGAGGAGAATTGCGGGTTTGGCACCTCCAAATCGACTCGGAAGCCTGCATCGCGTATAGCCTGTGCTGCCGACGCTCCCAAACAACCGAAGTATATCTCACCCTGCTCGAATTTCGGGAAACTCTTCAACAGCGATTGTACGCCGAGCGGCGAGAAGAATATTACCATATCGTAATTGAATTTCTCGCTCCTGCCAAACTCGTTATTTACAGAGCGGTACATTATTGCGCGGTCGTAGTTTATTTTTGATTTTTCGAGAAACTTATCGACTTCCTCGTTACCTGTCTGTGGCAGTATGAACAGAAACTTTTCGTTTGCGTTTTTCTCTATCATAGCAAAAAGCTCATTGAGCCTGCCGGTAGGAGCCGAAAATATCTTACGCTTACGGAATTTTATATATTTCTGTATATAAAAGGCAAACGATTCGTTGAGGCAGAAGTATTTCATCTCAGGCACTATTTTCACCTTTCCCTCTTTTGCCAAGCGGAAAAACTGATCCACTCCCGTACGAGCCACGAATACTATCGCCGAATAGTTCGGAATATCAAGCTTTTGCTTCGAAAATTCGTTGAGAGTATAGCCCTCTACCTTTATAAACGGACGGAAAACTACATTGACATCGTATTTGGCTGCTATGTCGAGATATGGTGATTTTATGCCCTCTTCGGGTTTGGGTTGTGATATGAGTATATTCTTGATTTTTAACACTTTGGTAGCTTAAATTTTTATTAGACAATAAACACTGAAAATACTTTGATTAGTACCAAAATTGGTAAAATTTCGAGAGTGCAAAGGTACAAAAAAAACAGATACAAAGTATTTGCTCCAAAAGAAAAAAACTGTAATGTGTTGATTGTTACTTTTATAAGGAAAAATACTATAAGCCCCACACCGACTATCGTCAGAATGATATTGGTAGGCATTACAAAATAAATATCTACAAACGAAAGCAGAAACAATATTACTCCCAAGTTTACGAATGTATCGACAAACATATTCAGATAACTCGATACATTATAACTGTTTATATTGAAGAGTTTTTGTAATATTTTTATAATCAGTAGCTTGTATGTGAGGTAAGCAACGAAAGTGCCAAAAATAATTGCCGCATACCAACCCACCTGTAAGTAATCCCATTTGCCGTCTTTTACTAAAATATTGGGAATAAACTTATTCAAACTTATCAAGGCAAACAAAATAAAACCTACCGAACCTACGAAACCTGTAAGTACTTTGTTGATAGCAGTATCTTTGTTTTCACTACTTTTGATTTTGAAGAAGTCCAACAAGAAAAAACCAAAAAAACGATTGGATATCACAAAGTTGATACCTAAAAGTAAGAAACAAAATAGGTATATTATTATTATATACGGACTTTGGAGTAAGTTTATGGGTTTTGGTATTTCGTCGAGCATATCAACCTTCTATATATGTGAATTTTATCCTATCCTTGTGCCATTCGACAGGTTTTTCGAGAGCAGCGGGCAACTCTTCGGTAGAGGATATGACCTGCCACATAGCCTTATTCTCTTCCTGCATAAAGTTTTCGACTACCGTCTTATCGAGCATTCGTAGTATTTCGTCGAAGTAACCGTTTGTATTTATGATTATTATCGGTTTGAAAAACAGTCCGAGTTGTTTGAGCGCCAGCGTCTCGAACAGTTCGTCGAATGTACCTACGCCGCCCGCCAATACAATGATGGCATCGGCTACATCTCGCAGTATGTCTTTGCGTTCTGCCATAGTGTTTACGGCTATAACCTCCGAAAGCCCCTCGTGCAGCCATTTTTTGTCTATCATAAATTGCGGTATTACGCCCACACACTTGCCGCCGTTGTCTAAAACACTACGCTCTACCTCGTACATAAGCCCACTGCTGCCGGCTCCCGTATAGCAGACGATATCACGTAGGGCAAGTATCTTGCCCAAACGGTCGGCTTCTCCGAAATAACGTCGGTCTATCTTATTGCTCGACGAGCAAAATACGCTTACTGTTTTTATCATAAAAAGTTATTTTTTGGTTTGGTTGTTTTTTTGACGATCCATATTATCTATATCCGGATTGTCGAATCCCGAGGGACGTATCATTGTGGTCGATGTGGTAGCAGTCGGTAACGACGGTACTGTGTGCGGAGTATTATTCTTACCCGTTTTATCGCGGCGAGTGGTCTTCTTGCCCGTTGTCTTCTTCTCTTCTGAGGCAGTGTTTGTGGGTTTTATGGCGTTTTTGGTTCTTCTGAAAATATCCGTTTTCGACAAGGGACGCAGAGCTATCTGCCAACTGTAATTAGGCAGGTAAATCTTGCTTTGGTCAATCTGATTTATTGGGTATAAGTTGCCCGACGGCTTTGTCTTTACTATTATCTTGTCGAGAGTGTTTTTGTCGTTTACATAGATATTCATCATCGGGCTTTCGGTTGTAGCCATTCCTATGAGTGAGCCGTCTGCTTTGTCTTCGAAGAAATATACGCTTTGGGCGTTGCCTAAGATATCTATTTTCCGTAACGAGTCGTTTTTTATATACCCTATCATCTGTTTGCCCGACAGTTGGTTGAAGTACTTCTGCTCGACCGAATCGGTCGCAAAGGCTTTGTCGTTTATCAGTATCCTGTCGAGCTTTTCGTCTTTCTGGAAAATACGTATCGTATCGCCTGTTATTTGGCGTTTCTCTGACCATACTATCGGCTTGTTGAGCATCGTAAGGACCGAATCTTGTGTGCTGAATATGGCAGAGTCGCAAACGCCTTGGATATTGTTGCGGTAAAAACGTACGTTGTGGAAGCCTTCGAATATCTTGTAGACGGAGTCTTTGATAGACTTTATCGTATCCGCAGGCAAAGAGTCGGGGATATATTTGACGGAGTATGTCCTCAGCGTATCGGAGTGTAAGAATAGCGTATCGGGCGACGAGTATTCCATCATTACGGCAGAGTCGGTTACTATGCCACGCTCATTTTTCTCGATGTAGTAGCCATATTGTCCGTTCAGCGAGACCTTCTTTTTGAGGTCGATGAGATGGACGTTCTTGAAACCCTCGCCTTTGCCGTTTTTTTTGTCGTAGAAGAGAGTGTCGGCTTCGAGGCGTTTGCCTTCGTTGTGCTCTATGTACGAGTTGAGCAGTAGTTTAGACTGTTCGTTTTGTGTATTGTACCAGCCGTATTCTGAGTAAATCTTTGTCTCTTTTTCGTACAGGATAGTAGTCGGTCCGACGATAGATGCAATCTTGGAATCGGTATTGTAACGCAGTGTATCCGAGTTCATTACGAACCTATTGTTCTCTAACTTTACCTTGTGTCGGAATACAGCCGTATTGTTGGCGGGGTAGTAGTGCCCCGTTTCGCTCACCAAGGTATTGAGAGAGTCTCTTATGACGCCTCCGTCGAAGTAATATCCGACGTTTTTCGCTCTGTCGTAGTTGAGCGAGTCTGTCTCTAAGGTGGCTGTGAGGTTGTCCATAAGCACATTGTATCTGAGGCGAGCAAGCTTTATATTGCCGTCGTAATAGAGTTCGTCGGCATATACGAACAGCGTATCGCCCTGTTGTATGAGCACGTTGCCGTAGGCATCGAACGAGTTTTTGGCTTCGTAGAAATAGGCACTGTCGCAGTAGAGATAGACACCATCGTGCGAGAAAACGACATTACCCACCAATATCTGTGCCTCTGCGTTTATGTCTTGGTCGTAGTACCACGTGTCCGAGTTTTCGATTGTAACGTACGTAACATTCTTAGACGTTCGTGCAGAGTTTTTTGTCGGTGTTTGCGGGTTACCCGTTTTGTTTTTGATGTTTTCGGGGGCGGGTATTCTGTTTGCAGATTTATCTATTGTAAGTTCCTTAGTAGGTTGTGGCGGAGGTAATGGTCTGGTTCTCTTGGTATTGCTTGGTCGGGGTGGTTGTGAGTACAGTGAGGCAATGCCTGCAATTACCACAAAAACAGTCAGTAAGATATTGCGTAGTGTTTTGGTCTTGGAAGAGGATAAATATCGTTTTTGTTTTATGTTCATACGTCTGTATTGTCCTTTTTTAGTAACTATTTTTGTTCGAGGTCGTCGTATTTGTCGAAGATGAAGTTACTGTAAGGGTATTTTTGCGAATAAAGTTCTTTGACTTTGTCGTAAAGAATTAGTTTAAAGCTATCGATATTTATTTTCTCTTTTGCCGATATGAATAGGCAGTTTCCTGCAAGTTTTGCCATATATGTCTTTTGCAGTTCGTCGAGCGGTATGTTGTCTTTGGTGCGAACCGAGAGGTCTGCCTCGTCTTTTTCGGTAAACGAATAGTTGTCTATTTTGTTGAAAACCACTATTGTAGGCTTTTCTGTTTTTACTATGGATTTTATTGTCTCGTTTACTACGTCGAACTGTTCTTCGAAGTTTGGGTGCGATATATCGCATACGTGCACAAGTATATCGGCTTCGTTGAGTTCATCGAGGGTCGATTTGAACGATTCTATCAGGTTATGCGGCAGTTTGCGTATAAAACCGACCGTGTCCGAGAGTAGAAAAGGCAGATTGTCGACTATCACTTTACGTACCGTAGTGTCGAGTGTAGCGAATAGTTTGTTTTCGGCAAGTACGTTCGATTTGCCTATGAGGTTCATTATTGTCGACTTCCCTGCATTGGTGTATCCTACAAGGGCTACACGTATCATATTTTCGCGATTTTTGCGTTGTATGGTTTTCTGTTGGTCTATCTTGCGTAGCTTCTCTTTGAGCAGCGATATTTTCGAGAGCAATATACGTCTGTCTGTCTCTATCTGGGTCTCTCCGGGACCACGCATACCGATACCGCCCCGCTGACGCTCGAGGTGTGTCCACAGGCGTGTGAGGCGTGGCAGCATATATTGGCACTGTGCAAGCTCTACCTGAGTTTTGGCATTGGCTGTTTGTGCCCGTTGTGCAAATATATCGAGGATAAGGTTGGTGCGGTCTAATATCTTTATTTTCAGTATGTTCTCGATATTGCGTAGCTGCACGGGCGACAACTCGTCATCGAAAATCACAAGGGTTATCTCTTCGTTGTCTGCGATATACTCCCGTATCTCTGCCAACTTACCTTCGCCTACGAATGTACGTGGGTTAGGGTAGGGCAGATTCTGAAAAAAACGCTTCACGGGCACTGCTCCCGCTGTTTCGCTCAGGAAAGCAAGCTCCTCAATATACTCTTTTGCTTTTGTTTCAGGTTGTTGTGGTGTGATAATACCAATTAATACAGCCTTTTCCATTAAATATTCGCTTCTGCCAAATTCTTTTTCGTAAATTTTTTGCAAAGGTACTATTTTATTGTAAAATAACATATCACAGACAGCTAAAATACTAAGTTTTCGGATGCATAAAAACTCGAAATACGGCAATCGGAAAACCATATACTCACACATATCAAATATTGCCTGCAAAATACCTACTTTTAGGTATTGCGTACTGTTATAAGGTATTATAATTTTGCGTACTGAAATTGTAACTACCCCCAAAAAGACTCCGAAATGTCTCAAACACAGAAGTCAAGCGTAAGAAAGCAAGTACTTGCCACAGCCACCGAAGAGTTTTTCGAAAACGGTTTTGCTGGTACCTCTATGCGTGCCATTTCGGCACTGTCGGGGGTATCGATGAGTAACATATACAATTACTTTAAAGATAAAAACGAAATACTGTATGCCGTGTTGCAGCCGCTCTTGGAGGCTTTCGACTGTCTGCTGTCGAGGTACGGCGACAAAGAGTACATAGAAGCCAATTTCTCTTCGATAGGAGACTATCAGACAGGTGTGGTTAATGAATTTATGGAGATACTCAATAATTTCAGGGAAGAGTTGCGGCTATTGCTTTTTCGGTCGGCAGGCTCGTCGTTCGAGAACTTTCAGTATACGTTTGCCGAAAAATACTCCCAAGCCAATAGTCTGTGTATCACTCTTATGAAGCGGCGGTATCCACATGTCAAAACCAATTTTTCGAATATTTTTATCCGCTCTCTGTCATCTTTTTGGATTACGATTATGGGCGAGATAATCACGCACGACGAACTGACTCCGTCGGAGATAAAGCAATTCCTCGAAGAGTATATACAGTACAGTACTGCCGGTTGGGAGACGATGATGAAGCAGTGAAGGTTTTTTATGTGGTTGATTATTAGGGCTTTCTGCTTCTCGCCTGAGATTGAATAGTTTCGATTATTAGGCAACTGACCGCTTCTTGGAAAAGTTATATTTGTGGACGGGACTTCGGTTGATGTAGGCAAAGCTGTCGGCAGGCGACCTGCCTACTCCGTAGGACAAAAAAGAGAGGGTGTATCATTCCGATACACCCTCTCTTTAAGATAGCACTTTACGCCTTTTTATTTTAATATTAAACAATTCGTTTTATTTACTTGGATTGATACAAATTATAGTACCCAATACCCAACACCTAAAACCCAACACCCCATTTACTTCTTTTCTACTATGAATATGGACCAGGCAAAGCCTATGTTGGCAAGCGAGTAGAGCTCTTTGCCGTTTTTCCACACCTTGGCTGCAAAGTTTGTGCCATCGCTTTGGTGCCCCCCTGCCACATATACATCGCCGTTGTGTACCACTATGGATTTGGCTATGCCATTATCGGCAAGTTTATAAAGTTCCTTGTTGTTTTTCCATACTTTAGCTACCCAATTTAAACCTTCTACCTCGACCCCTGCTACATATATATCTTGACCGACCACATATACGGAGTAGGCGAAGACACTATTAGAACCGGAGGTCTTGAATACCACCTTGTTGTTTTTCCACACCTTGGCTACTTTACCGTCGTACCCTGCGGTATATACATCTTCGCCTACCACAAATACGGAGTTGGCTTGGGCACTATTGGAGCCGTCTGTAAGGGCAAGGTGTTCTTTGCCGTTTTTCCACACTTTGGCAATAGTGTTTATACCGTTGTCCTCACAGCCTACGGTATATACGTTGCTACCCGCTACAAATACGGAGAAGGCATTGGCTCTATAGGAGCCTTTTGTAAGGTTGGTAGCACTTTTGTTTTTCCAAAGTTTGGCTACGTTGCCGTCGTTCCCTACGGTATATACTTTATCCTCTGCTACGAATACGGAATTGGCTCCGGCATAATCAGAGCCATCTGTAAGAGCATAGAGTTCTTTGTCGTTTTTCCACACCTTGGCAATCTTGTTTTTGCCGTTGTCCTCACAGCCTGCGGTATATACATCTCCACCTACTACGAATACGGAGTTTGCTGCAGCAAATTTAGAGCCGTCCGTAAGGTTGTAGAGCTCTTTGCCGTTTTTCCACACCTTGGCTACGTCTTCTGCTCCACTATCGTCATTGCCTACCACATAGATGTCTATATCATTGGGTGTTTGGGTTGAGTTTGGTTTGCAGGCAGTGAAGCTTGTTGCCAACATTGCTGCTGCGGCAGCTACCATCAAAAATATTTTTCTCATGATAAGATGTGATTTTCTAAGTTAATATTCTATTTATTACATTGTTATAATTGTCTGTATATGGCGAAAAATGCTCTTAACAAGCGATTTTGAGAGGCAACCCACTCGGAAGTACGTCCGCAGGGGCTGCCTCCGGTCTCGTAGAGCGACGATAGTGTGGTTTTTGCTCTTGTTGTCATAGCTATTTTTCTCGTCTTGTGGTCATTGTCCGACGGCAAAGATAGTAATTTTTTGTTTAAGACTATTTAGTTTTGTGTTTTCTTAAATATTCCGAGCAGGGTTAGATATGAATTTCGATGCCTGCAATCATATTCAAATCAATTGTATAAATAACTTGTATTCAGTAGTGTTTGTGGTCGGTTTCGGTCGATGTAGGCAAAGCTGTCTGTAGTCGACCCGCCTACACCGCAGGTCGCGTAAAAAGAGAGGGTGCATCATTCCGATACACCCTCCCCTCTTAAAAATATCACTTTATGTCTTTTTGATATTAAACAATTAGTTTTTATTTACTTGGATTGATACAAATTATAGTACCCAACACCCAACACCAAAAACCTAAAACCAAACTTACTTCCTTTCTACTATGAATATGGATTGGGCAATGCCTTTGTTGGCAAGCGAGTAGAGCTCTTTGCCGTTTTTCCACACCTTGGGCTCAAGGTTTGAGCCCTCTCCTTCGAACCCTGCCACATATACATCGCCGTTGTATACCACTATGCAGGAGACGCTGCCTTTATCGGCAAGCTCGTAGAGTTCCTCGCCGTTTTTCCATACTTTAGTGACACCTCCTTCGCCCCCTGCCACATATACATCATCACCGACCACATATACGGAGCGGGCTATGGCATTTTTAGAGCCGTCTGTCTTGAATATTGCCTTTTTGTTTTTCCACACCTTGGCAACATCTTTTGTTCCGTTGCTCTCACTACCTGCGGTATATACATCATCGCCTACCACGAAAACGGAGCTGACATAGGCATATTTAGAGCCATCGGTAAGAGCAAAGAGTTCGCTGCCTTTTTTCCATACCTTGGCGACTTTGCCGTCGTACCCTGCGGTATATACGTTGCTACCCGCTACGAATACGGATCTGGCTGTGGCACTTTTAGAGCCGTCTGTAAGGTCGGTGGCACTTTTGTTTTTCCAAAGCTTGGCGACTTTGCCGTCGTTCCCTGCGGTATATACCTTATCATCCGCTACGAATAGGGAATTGGCGTAGGCATTTTTAGAGCCGTCGGTAAGTTTGTAGAGTTCTTTGTCGTTTTTCCACACCTTGGCTACAAAGTTTGTGCCGTTGTACTCATAGCCTGCACTATATACATCTCCTCCTACTACGAATACGGAGTTGGCTAAGGCATCTTTAGAGCCATCGGTAAGTTCGTAGAGCTCTTTACCGTTTTTCCACACCTTGGCTACGTCATCTGCTCCACTATTTGTATAGCCTGCCACATAGATGTCTATCTCCTTGGGCAGGGGTGGTTTGGGCGGTTCAGGCGGTTCGGGTGAGTTGGATTTGCAGGCTGTGAAGCCTGTTACTAACATTGCTGCCGCTGCAGCTACCATCAAAAATGCTTTTTTCATAATAAATGCAATTTTTTAGTGAATATTATTTTTTATTTAACGCTTGGGTTATACTGAAAAATCACTGCCTTGACAACCGCTTGGCTGCATATCTGTGATATGGTTATAATTGTCGAGGTGTGTAGTAAAACGCTATTAATCAGTAGTTTATTGGGGGGTGAACCACTCGAAGACACGCCCGCAGGGGCTGCCTTCAGTCTCGTAGAGTGATGATAGTATGTTTTTTGCCTTTGCTGTCATAGCCATATTTTCGTTTTGTAGTCACTACCCGTCTGCAAAGATAATGCTTTTTTTTATTTAAAGAAATTTTTACGAAAAATTTTTGTTTTAAAAATTATCTTCCGTCCCGAAAAAAATAGAGATAAGCATTGCGGCTTATCTCTACTCGTCTCTTTTTATCTATAATCGGAGTATACGCTACTCAAATGAGAGCCAAACCGTTGATATAGGTGTAAATACAACTTACGATACCGACAGCCAAGATACCTGCGAAGCAGATAACCATACTGATACGGCTGTATGCGTCGGTTCGGAACGTACCTACCGATTGGTCTTCGGGTTTGTTGATATACATTGCTTTGACTATCATAAGGTAATAATAGAGCGATATAACGGTATTGAGCAATGCGATGAAAACCAGTACGTAAAATCCTGCCGAAGCTGCCGACATAAATATGAAGAATTTACTGAAAAATCCTGCAAAGAATGGTATGCCTCCGAGCGAGAATACGGCAAGCATCATCAGTAGTGCGAGTTTCGGGTTCGATTTGCTGAGTCCGTTGAATGCCGCTATCGACGTATCGCCTCCGTTTTCGTTTTCTACTGCCGATATTACGGCAAAGGCTGCAAGGTTGGAGAATACGTATACCAGCACGTAAAACACTGTGGCTGTGATACCCATAGGATTGTTGGCGATGATACCGAGTACTATATATCCTGCCTGCGAAATGGACGAGAAAGCGAAGAAACGCTTTATATCGCTCTGACGCAGAGCAAATAAGTTACCCAAAGTGATTGTTACCACCGAAAGCCCCCAAACGATACCTTGCCATATACCCTGTATGTTGCCAAACACCTTGAACAGAGCAAACAGAAGAGCAAAGGCTGCTGCTCCCTTCGATACTACCGACAGATATGCCGTTACGCTTGTGGGTGCTCCCTCGTAAACGTCGGCTGTCCACAGGTGGAAAGGCACGAGCGACATCTTGAAGCCCAGCCCGCCGAAGAAAAACACAAGACCTACCAACACTATCGGAGAGGCGGCAATGGCTGCTGCCATATCGGTGAAGTAGAATGTGCCCGTAGCTCCGTAGAGAAACGACAGACCAAACAACATAACTGCCGACGACAGAGCCGAAATCATCACGAACTTGACGCCCGCCTCTGCCGACTTTTGCTGATGTTTGTTGAAGGTGGCAAGCGTAGCCAAAGGCAACGACGCCATCTCCATACCGATGTACAACATCATAAAGTTGCCTGCCGAAATCATCATATACATTCCCAGCAGCGTAATGAGCGTTATTGTGAAATATTCGAAACGTTTGTCGCGTACCTCTTTAGAGTTTAGCCACTTATATGTTTGCAAGAAGACCATAAACGTTGCCGCATTCAACAGGCTTTTCATAAATCCCGTCATCTCGGTAGCGACGAACATACCGCCAAAGGCTTCTCCGTGTGGTTTGAGGAAGAAACTTACAACCGTAAGACCTGCGAATAGCACGCACGCAAGCGGATAGAACCACTTTTTGTCTTTGGAGCCCACTACATCGCAAAAGAACAGTATCAGAAACACCGCTATCAGTCCTATCTCGTGTTGCATCAATAAAAAGTTACTGAAATCCATATCTTTTATCTATTCGTTTACAAATTAATAAATTAAACCAAAGCAGCACCCAATTTGTTGATTATCGGTACAAGACTGTCTGATATTATATGAGAAATACCGAAAGGATAGAAACCCATAAATGCTATTGCCACTATGAGTCCTACGGCTGATACTTTCTCGTACCAAGCAGCGTCGGGCAGTCCTATGTGGTGGCTGTCCTGAATGGGACCGTAGAGAAATTTCCCTATCGTACGAAGAATATACACTGCCGTAATGACGATAGAACAACAAGCAATTATCGTAAACACAGTGTAGAAGACGCCTTTGTTTTGGAATGCACCTACGAATATTGTCATCTCGGCAACGAATCCGCTGAGCCCCGGCAGTCCCAACGAAGCAAGACCTGCTATTACGTAACATACAGAGGCGAAAGGCATTATCTTCATCAATCCGCCCATTTCGCGAATATCGCGTGTGTGTGTGCGTCCATAGATGAGACCTATGAGCGAGAAGAAGAGTGCCGTCATCAGTCCGTGCGACAACATCTGCATCACAGCACCCGTCATTGCCGTCTGGTTGAGCATAAGTATGGCAAACAATACCAAACCGCAGTGGCTAACGGACGAATAGGCGTTGATATACTTCAAGTCGGTCTGTACGACTGCACTAAATGCTCCGTATACCACCGATATACCCGTAAGTATGAGGAATATCCAACCCAGCTCGTGAGCGGCTTCGGGCATAAGATATATAGCTACGCGGAAACAGCCGTATCCGCCGAGCTTCATCAGTACACCTGCGTGCAACATAGACACCGAAGTAGGTGCCGAAGCGTGACCGTCGGGACTCCAAGTGTGGAACGGAAACAAAGCACCGAGCACACCGAAACCCAAGAACGTTACGGGAAATATCCATCGTTGATGTTCGATAGGAATACGCACGCTATTGGCTATATCCACTATATTGAATGTAGTTGCTCCCGAAGCGAAGAATATACCGATGATACCTATCATCAAGAATGCCGAACCACCCATAAGCATAAGGGTCAGCTTCATTGCCGAATACTCTTTTTTGCCCGTTCCCCACAGACCTATAAGCAGATACATCGGTATGAGGGCGACTTCGTAGAACATAAACATAGAGAACAAATCTATGGTGATGAAAAAGCCGAATACGCCGATTGTAAGCAGGCAGTACCAGAGGAAAAACTCTTTTGCCATATCCATATTCCACGACGAAAACACGCCTGTAAATACGATAATCGACGACAAGGCAATCATCATTACCGATATGCCGTCTACGCCCAGTGTCATCGTGATATTAAGCGGAGCGTACCACGTCCAGCTCTGTACCAGAAGCATCTCGGCATCGGGGTTGGCGGCTCTCTCTCGTAAGAAAGTAACGACCAACACAGCGGTCAGAGCCAAAAGAGCGGTTGCTCCCGTTACCATAACGGCACGTATCGATTTTATGTCTTTGCAAAGAAACAAAAACAATATCATCAAGACAGGGACTACTACAAATAAACCTAAGATATTCATATATATATTCCTTATTATTTTTTATTATTAATTACTGGTAAGATTATCAACCCAATATACGTTACCTCTTAAGCGATGACAACTACTTACCCAGAAGTTTGGTATTGAGTGAGCCGTTATCAAAAAACAGTTCCCTCCCATCTTGGCAGCTTCTTTCAAAGCCGCTCTTTGTACCGTTTCGTATTTACAATTAGTAGTAAATCCGGTATCTCCTATATAAACAGTCCCAAGTAATACAGCTCCTTCCGGTAATTCTGATTTTTGGGTGAATACAGTAACCTCTCCTTCATAAGGAGGTCTACCTTCTATATATTTTGCAACCGACTTGTAGACATTACAAGATACGAATACTACAACAGTCAAGGCAAGAACAAAAAATTTTCTCATATTCTAATTGTTGATTGATAATATGATATTTACACGAAAATCAATACCAATATGGCTATCAGAATAGTACCTGCTACCAAGAATGCCACATAACGCTGCATCTGTCCCGATTGCAATCCGCGTACACGGTGCGATGCCTTTTGTGTTACGTTGGCTATGTTGTCCATAGTACCGTCTATGACGTGTCTGTCGAACCACGCTATGGGACGGCTTACACAGTTGAATATCACTTTTTTGGTGATAAACATCCAAACCTCGTCGAGGTAGAACTTGTTGAGGCTTGCCGTATACAGTCCTTTCAGTCGGGCGGCGACGGCGGCGGGTTTGTTGCTGTCTTTGAAGTACATCGTATAGGCAACGACGATACCGACAATGGCTGCAACGACACTGAGCGATGCCACTACCATATCTATGTGCATCTCGAACGGCTTATTGTCGGACGAGATAAACTCCGAGAACGGTATGAGACCTGTAAATACGGAGAAAACGGCAAGTATCATAAGCGGAATAGCCATCGGTAAGCCGCTTTCGTGCGGTTTGTGCTCATAGTCCCTTTTGCCGTTGAAGAATATGCCGAAATATAGGCGGAACATATAGAATGCCGTCAGTCCTGCTACTATCCACAGAGTCCAGAATATTATCGGCTGGTTGTGAAAAGCCGCTGCCAATATCTCGTCTTTGGAGAAGAAGCCCGAAAACGGCGGTATGCCCGCTATTGCCAAACAAGCGATGAGGAATGTGATGCTTGTTATTTTCATATATTTATGCAGATTGCCCATATCTTTCATCTCGTTGGAGTGTACGGCGTGTATCACCGAGCCTGCTCCGAGGAACAGAAGTGCCTTGAAGAAGGCGTGTGTAAAGAGGTGAAACATAGATGCCATATATCCCAATCCATCGTGGTCGCCATACTTCGATACGCCAAGGGCTGCCATCATATAGGCTATTTGCGATATCGTAGAGAATGCCAAGACACGTTTGATATCGGTCTGCGTGATAGCTATGACCGCCGCAAACAGTGCCGTGAATGCTCCGATATAGGCTATCATCGTAAGCACATCGGGAGCGGCGAAGAAATATACGGGGAAAAGCCTTGCTACCAGAAAGACACCAGCAACAACCATAGTGGCGGCGTGTATCAGTGCCGAAACGGGAGTAGGACCCTCCATGGCGTCGGGCAGCCAGATATGCAGCGGGAACATTGCCGATTTGCCTGCTCCGCCCATAAATATCAGAGCCAGAGCTACCGAGACGAGACTCATACCCATAAACGTACCTCCTGCAAACGAGCTTATCACGAGTTCTGCGTTGTTGGCTGTCAGTGTGGCGAAGTCGAATGTCTTGGTGTAGTACGACAGTATCAGTATGCCGACCAAGAAGCCCAAGTCTGCGAAACGCGTTACGATAAATGCTTTTTTCGAGGCGAGCACTGCCGAAGGTTTCTGGTAGTAGAAGCCTATGAGCGAGTACGACGATACGCCTACCAGCTCCCAAAAGATGTACATCTGGAAGATATTCGTCGCTACCACAAGTCCCAGCATCGAGAAGCTAAACAGCGACAGCAGGGCGTAGTAACGCTGAAAGCCCACTTCGCCGTGCATATATCCCAACGAGTAGATATGCACCATAAACGATACAGTGGTGATAACCACGAGCATCATCACCGAGATTGGGTCGAGCAGTATGCCCAAATCTATGTGTAGAAGTTCGGTAAAACGCAGCCACTCGAAGTTGATAGGCATTATCGACTGCCACGAGTCTGCCGTTTTGCCGATGACGAAGAAGTATTGGTATGCCACACTATATGCGAGTACAGCACAAAATCCCATTCCCAAAGTACCTATGATACCTGCAATATTGGGACGCAACTTGCCTCCTACGAGTCCTAAAAACAAGAAGAGAAACAAGGGTGTTATTAAAATTAAAATACTGTATTCCATATAGTTTATCCTTTCATTTTAGTTGCATCGTTTATATTGATATCGCCTATGAGCCTGTAAGCGTTGATAATGATAGCCAAAGCTACGGCAGTCTCGGCGGCTGTGATAGCTATTCCGAAGATAGTGAAGAACATTCCCTCCATCTGTTCGGGGAAAAGGTAACGGTTGAAGGCGGCGAAGTTTATCTCTACTGCATTCAGTACAAGTTCGAGCGAGATGAGTATGGCTATCATACTCTTACGCGTAATGAAACCGAATATCCCAATGAAGAACATCAGGGTGGAAACAATCAAATAATACTCTAATTTTATCATATCTCTCTTGTAATTTTTTTATCGTTAATATTGGCTCTCTTCCTTTTCGCCGTGTTTTTTGTCTTTACGTGCTATCAGTATACCTCCGACTATTGCTGCCAGAAGCAATAGCGACAGCATCTCGAAAGGCAATAGGAACTGATATTTACCTGTGCCCATCAGAGCCGTACCTATGTCTGCCATAGAGAGTTGTGCGTCGCCCTCCATAGATGGATTGGCAGCGTATATAAACTTAGTTTTCAGTATAGTATAAGCTACAAGCCCTATGCCCACAAGTGCTATGAGAGCACCGTATACATATCGGCGGTATTCGTGTTTTACGAGTACCTCATCTTTTTTGGTGGTCAGGAAGATGGCAAAAACAAACAGCACTACCACGCCTCCGGCATAGACACTCACCTGAACGGCAGCCAGAAAGTGATAGTTGAGGAAGAGATAAAATCCTGCCGTGCATATCAATGTCAGAAGCAGATAGGTTGCCGAGCGCAACAACGATTTGGTCGTAATAGCCATAACACTCATAATAAGCATAGCCACCGCCAATCCCCCGAAAATAAGTAAATTTATTATAGGACTCATAATTTATTAATTATTATTTTGTTCGACATTTTCTTTATCTGCTTCCGCCTTGTGTTCGGCAGGGGTCGATATGAACGGAACCCCTTTGGGCAGCAGCGACGAACCCTCTTTATTGAGCCTGTACAGAAGGCGGTCTTTCGAGTAGACACTGTGTTCGAAGTCGGTACCCCAGTGTATAGCGTCGAAAGGACAGGTATATGTACACAAGGCACAGAAGATACAGCTGCCGACATCGTACAGATAGCGGTCGAGGACACGTTTTTCTTTGCCTGTCTCGGGGTCTACCACTTTTTTGGTTATCACCTGTATGGTACCGTTAGGGCAGTTCGACTCGCATACTCCGCAAGCCGTACACTTGTTGTAATTGTCGGAATTGTGAGGCATAGTAAGCAAGCTACGCATACGGGGAGCAGGCGATACCTTACCTCTGTTTTCGGGGTATGCTTCGGTTACTTTCGGACGCAGCATATTGCACATAGATATGTACATTCCCTGCATCAGACGCCATATTGCAGTAAAAAATTCCTTGATATACTTCATATCTATTTATTTTTTAGTATAAATTTTTTGCTATTTATTTTCTCAAAAACTACATTTTTGCTATGTCTGTATATTGCTGATAATAAACTCGTAATGAGTGTTTATGCAACAATAAAAAACAGAAAATTCATTATGATTTCCGATTACCTGATAAACGCCCGCAAAGGTACAATTTTTTTCTCAATTCCGACCAAAAACTTTAACAACCCCGAAATGTGTCGTTCGGAGCGTCTGGTAAGCAACCGTTTTTTGTTAGAATAAAAATGATTACCTTTGCAGACATTGTAATATAAAGTGCAGACATATAATCGAATTAACCTCATAAAACTAAACCATCGAAATGAAATATGAAGGCTAAGATTTTTACCGTTATTTTGCTTTGTTGTCTTTGTGGGTCGGCTTGGGCACAGACACTCGAAGGGCGTGTTATGGACGAGCGAAGTCAGCCGTTGGAGTTTGCTAATGTAGAGGTGTATGCTCTGCCCGACACTCTTTTAGTTACAGGTACGATAACCGATTCTCTCGGAGTATTTACTCTGAATATCTCTGATTTGTCCAATAGTGTAATAAAAGTATCGCTGGCAGGGTACGAGACGGCGACCGTCGTACCGGTAAACGGACAAACCGTTGTGCTTAAATACAAAAATCAGATGCTCGGTGAAGTGTCGATAGTTGGCGAACGTAAGGCTTTCGAGATGAAACGAGGTAATCTGGTAGCAAACGTAGCAGGCACGATACTGGAAAACGAGGTAAATGCAATGGAAATATTGCGAAAAATACCGGGTATGACTGTAAAAAACGGCGAACTATCTTCTTTTTTATACGGTAATCCCGTCATTTATATCAACGGTAAAAAAGTGCGTTCCGTATCGGAGGTGTATCAACTCGACGTAAAAAATATAAAGAACGTAGAATTGAATACCAATCCGGGTGCCGAATACGATGCCTCGACAGGAGCAGTATTGCTGATAACCACTCACAAAAGATTGGAGGGGTTGGCAGTGCAGGTAAACAGTATGTTGCAGCGAAATCATTTTTGGTCTCACAACAATGATATTAAAATCAATTATAAGCAAGGTAAATTTGAGTTTTTCGGGCAAATAGGCTTTGGTGACGATAGGTTCAAAAAATATCAAAATGTTACCAATGACATCATTAATTCCGATACGGTGTGGCATAGTGTATCCGAATTGCACGGGGGCGACAATTACAGACGTCGATTGAAGTATTCGCTCGGTATGGATTATACGACCGAAAAACACGAAATAAGCATCAAATACGATGGTGAAAATGGAGCGAAGTATAGAGAAACGCAGCAATCGTTCTCGATGAAAGCAAACGATAACCCTTACACCGAAATATTTGGCAAAACAGATGAAGACGCCACCAACCGAACACATTATATTAATGTATATTACAGAGGTGGATGGAGTACGAAGTTAAGGACGGAACTTTTCGTGGATTTTCTGAAAAGCAATAACCGATTGCACCAACTTACAGATGAAAACTCTACGGATTCGGGCAGCAGAACGATTAATATAAATACATCGGGCGATAATACTCTTTTTGCCTTTGCCCCTAAATTCAACTATATTATCAGCGACAAAAACAGTTTTTCGTTCGGGGTGGAATATGTCAATGTTATGGCAAAAAACGAATTGAACTATTCTCCAAGTATATTTGACAACAAAAGCAGCACGACTGCCGAAAATAAATTAGCCGCTTATCTTAACTACGACTTCAACAGTCAAAAAGGCTTCGGTCTAAGTGCCGGAGTGCGTTACGAACGGGTTAATTATCTTTTCGAAGATATTGTAGACCGCACAAACAATATACACAGAACATACAACAATGTGTTTCCAAACCTCAGGGTATCTTATCAGACAGGTCGGGTGTCGCAGAGTCTTGGCTACCGTTCGGGTATCAGACGTCCTAACTATCAGCAACTCAACGGCAATACGTTCTACGTGAACAGATTTCTATATCAGGAGGGCAATCCGAGATTAATCCCCGAGATTTCGCACAATATAAGGTATGCCGTGATGTATAGGTTCATATATTTTATGGCATCATACGAATACAAGCAGTATCCTATTTTTAATTATTTGACGCCGACGTCTCCGAAGACCATAAAGAGCTATATCGACAACTTCGATAAATCGCAGGCTGTATCGGCAGGTATCAATCTAAAGCATAAGTTTTGGGGTTTTTATACTACTTCGCTCAGTGTCATATATAGGCAGAGGTTCGAGTCGTTACCCACGTACAGAGGGCACGAAATGTTGAATAAACCCTATTGGAATGTCTATTTTGATAATAGTTTTGAACTTCCAAAAGGATTTTGGCTAAATATAGAGTACGATTATATGAGTCAGACACCTTCGGGGTTCGTTTATTTCAATGCTCGTCATCTGCTTAATGTTAAGGTAGGTAAAACATTTTTTGATAAAAAACTATACGTAAATCTATCTGCAAACGATATATTAGGAAAAAATGAAGATGTCTCCTCAGGTACAATGTATAACATATACGTGAATAATTACAATTACAGCGACTTACGTTCTCTTACTTTGAATGTAGTATGGCGTTTCAACAATTATAACAAACGACACAAGAATGAAGCTGCTGCCGAAGAAGAAATAAGAAGACTGTAACGGGAAAATGGCTATTTGTCGATATTTTATATACTGATTTTATACGGGTCAACTCCTCAGAAGGATGCCGAGTGCGGCTTATGGAGAGTTGCATTACCGCCCACTGAAAGGTATGACCGCCGGTATCGGCTGGAGGCATCCGTTCTTCTACGCTTACGAAGAGGGTACTGAGACTCACCCGTCGGCTTTGGTGCAAAACGTTACAACAACGCAGATAAGAGATTATGCCAATATGGTATATATTCGTTTTATTTATAACTTCAGCTTCGGCAGAAACGTACAGCCACTGCAAAAGAAAACCGACAACAAAGATACAGACTCAGGTATATTGTTGGAATAAAAATGATTACCTTTGCAGAAGCGTTTGTTGAACTGTTGTTGTAGATTGATAAATATCAAATGCCTATGCGATACCTATTTCTGTGTTTTACGATGATTTTGCTTGCCATTGCTGTCAACGGCTACTCGCAAGTAGAGATGAGAGGAACGATTACCTCGAGCCGAAACGATACGGTTGCTCCCGTAGAATTTGCCGATATTGCCCTATATCGCCCGACCGATACGACCCAAGCGGTAATCGGCACCGCAAGCGACTTTAATGGCAGATACCTCATAGAGAATGTGCCTGCGGGCAGTTATAGGCTCGTGATAAAATGTCTCGGTTACAATACTTTGTATGCAGAGATAAATGTAGAACCGCAGGCAGATGGCAAACCATTGGTAGCCGATTACTCACTTACCTACGACAGCCAACAACTGACGGAAGTTACCGTTAGTGGCAGTTTGCGACATCAGCACATCGACAAGGCTGTTTATACCTTCACTACAAAGGATGTAAAAGCAGCCCGCTACTCAAAAGATTTATTGAAGACACTGCCCGAGCTCACAATCGACGCACAGAGCAAGACGCTGAAGACCTTGAACGGTAAGTCGCTTCTGATACTGATAAACGGCGTGGCTGCTACCGACAACGAACTGAAAATACTGCCTCCCGACAAGGTATTGCGGGTAGAGTATTACGACTTCCCGCCTGCCAGATATGCCGGGGCTGGGGCGGTGGCAAACATAATTACCCGTGAACCGCAGAACGGTTACGGCGGCGGGGTGGATATGGCTCACGCCTTTACGACGGGGTTCGGCGAAGATAACCTGTACTTCAACTACAACAGTGGACGCAGTCAGTTTGCCATCGATTATCATCTCAGCTACCGTAGTTATAAAAAACGCGAAAGCGAAAAGCTATACCGCTATGAATTGAACCACGAAAGCCGCCATAGCCAATATCTGCTCCGAGATACATTCGGATATACGGTAAATACGGTAGGGTTGCGTTATACCAATCAGTTGATGGATAATTATATCTTCCAGGCGACGTTGCGTCCCGATTTCACTACCTATTTTGCACACGGAGTATCGAATATAAACAACATCTTTGGCAATGATACGTCCGTATATGCGGGCAGAGAGTCGAGAACTTTTTTGACACTCAGCCCCGTGCTCGACTTATATTTTTGGAAGTCGTTGCCGCATAATAGCGACATAGCCTTCAACTTGGTAGGAACAATGTTTTGGACGAACCAAAAAGAGAGCAAATACGAGTACCGCCAACCTTCTGGTGCACAGACAATCGGCGACGAGATGACGCTCAACAACAGGAAACAGTCGCTTATAGGCGAAGTAGCATATACCCGAAAACTTAGCTTTGCCTCGTGGAATTCGGGGTATAAAATAGACATCAGTTGGCTGAGGTCGGATATCAAAAATTTATTTGGCAAATACGATTACAACTCCAATTCATCGACACAATACCTATACAGCGAGTTGTCGGGAAGTAAAAACAAATTTCTCTACCGCCTCAGTTTGGGGGCTAAGTATATTATCAATCAGAGTTATTCGAACAAATACGACAGACTGGTATTTACACCCCTGGCAATGGTGGGGTACAATATCAATGACCGTAATACTCTCCGATTGATGTTCAGACGCAATACACTGTTGCCGTCGGTATCGGAGTTGAGCAACAATGCCCGTGTTATTACCCCCGACATTATATACAAAGGTAATCCGCAGCTGATGAATGCAACTGTAAATACATCGTCGCTCAGCTATACACACAACAATTCGATACTGACACTGAACTTAGAGCTATCGTACCAATATGTAGACAAAGCCATAAACGAATATTTCGTAAAAGACCCCGGTAGCCCGTATATCACTCTTACCAACGAAAACGCAAAGTATTCGCAGGAGTTTGGCGGAGAGCTGTCGTTTTCCCTCAAACCGTTCGGTTCGGACATTCTCAAGTTGCAGTCGTATACTCAATTGATGTACCAAAATATCAATAGCAGTATAGTAGGTAATCTGTCGAATTTGTATTTCCCGATAAATTTAGCCGTTAGCTCACAGATAGGGAAATGGATATTGGCATACCAATATCGTTTCACTTCGATGAGTGTGAACGGAGCTTCCCTCGACAGAGACGAGAATAAGTCGCACGTTACGGTATATTATCAACTCAATGATAACCTGCAGTTCGAAGCTAATATGCTGTGGACTTTTATGCCTTCGCAATATTTTAGCGAGACACTCCCGAGCAGTTTAGTGTATCAGCGAGTCACTACAAAGATTTGGGACAATAAATCGATGATACTGATAGGTGTGTCGTGGAGCTTCCGTAAAGGTAAGGGCTACGATGTGCGTCGTAAGCTGCAAAACAAAGACTACGACAGCGGCAGGTTCTGAGTATGTAACTTTCTTCGCTCAGAAATTTCTCGTACTGAACATTTTTTTACTAATAAATACACCAATAGCTGTATAAAAAATATTATCTTTGCATTATAATATTACCTTTGCATTACGTTAATGATAAGAAAACAGACGAAGGCTGTATAATGGAACTTATAGTAATAGCAGAATTACTCGTGGTTTTGGCTATGATTTTTATAGGCGCACGAGTGGGAGGAATCGGATTAGGTATTTATGGCATGATTGGCGTTTTTGTCCTTGTCTTCGGTTTCGGACTTGAACCGGGCTCAGCACCAATCGACGTTATGATGATTATTGTTGCCGTAATCACGGCTGCTGCAGCTTTGCAGGCATCTGGTGGTTTGGAGTACTTGGTTGGAGTGGCTGCCAAATTCCTGCGAAAGCACCCCGGACAGATTACTTACTTCGGTCCGCTGACCTGCTGGCTGTTCTGTATCGTTGCAGGAACAGCCCACACGTCTTATTCGTTGCTGCCTATTATTTCAGAAATAGCACAAGCCAACAAGATACGTCCCGAACGTCCGATGAGCCTGAGTGCCATTGCTGCCTCGCTGGGAATAACGGGAAGCCCCGTCAGTGCAGCTACCGCAGCATTAGTTAGTCAGGATATTCTCGGTGCAAAAGGCATCGAATTGGGCACTATTCTGATAGTTTGTATTCCCGCATCGCTCGTTGCTATCTTGGTAGCAGCCTTTATTCAGAACCGCGTGGGCAAAGAATTGGAGGACGACCCTGAATACAAACGCAGAGTGGCAGAGGGTATTATCAACCCCGAAGAAGATAAACACAACCTTGAAATAGCAGAAGAACAACCCAATCCACGTGCAAAATACTCTGTTTGGGCATTCTTTGCCGGCGTTATCTTGGTGGTTATTTTCGGATTCTTCCCACAATTGCGTCCCGAAGGCGTTACTATGAGCCAGGCAATCGAAATGATAATGATGTCAATCGCTGCGCTCATTCTCTTTGTCGGTAAAGCAAAGGCAAGCGACGCAGTGAACGGAAACATATTTAAAGCAGGTATGAATGCCGTTGTAGCCATCTTCGGTATTGCGTGGATGGGCAGCACTTTCTATACAGGCAACCAAGAATACTTGAACAATGCACTATCGGGTATGGTTTCCGGTGCACCTTTCTTGTTTGCAGTGGCGTTGTTTATTATGAGCATTATGCTCTTCTCGCAAGCAGCGACCGTAAGTACACTTTATCCTGTGGGCGTAGCCTTGGGCATCAATCCTATGTTTTTGGTGGCAATGTTCCCCGCTTGTAATGGCTATTTCTTCTTGCCAAATTACCCCACTGAGGTGGCAGCAATCGACTTCGACCGCACAGGAACGACGCACGTGGGCAAGTATGTGATAAATCACAGTTTCCAATTGCCGGGATTTATTACAACCGTCGTTTCTATTGGTGTGGCAGCAATCATCGTACAATTTCTTTAAATAGAATAACGAAAGTAAAAAAATAACTAAATATTAATAACTTATAAAAATTCAATTTGTTATGAGAAGATTTAAGATTTCAATTTTGATGACATTGATATTGTTGGTGTCTACAGAGGTATTAGCACAGAAGCCTAAGATTCGTATTTTGGCAACAGGTGGTACAATTGCAGGTGTTTCTGCATCGGCTACAAGTTCTGCGTATGGCGCAGGTCAAGTTGGCATTCAGACTTTGATTGACGCCGTACCTCAGATAAAGGACGTTGCAAACGTTTCGGGCGAACAGATTGTAAACATTGGTAGCCAAGATATGAACGATGCAGTGTGGTTGAAGTTGGCAAAACGCATCAATCAGCTATTGACCGAAGAGGGCTACGATGGTGTATTGGTTACTCACGGTACCGACACAATGGAAGAAACAGCTTACTTCCTTTCGTTGACCGTTCACTCCGACAAGCCTGTTGTATTGGTAGGCTCTATGCGTCCATCTACCGCTATCAGTGCAGATGGTCCCGCCAACCTCTACAATGGTATCTGCGCCGTAGCCGACCCGTCTTCAAAAGGACAAGGTGTAATGGTTTGTATGAACAACGAACTGTTTGAAGCCAAATCGGTTGTGAAGACCCATACCACAGATTGCGCAACTTTCAAAGGCGGTATTTACGGCGAAATGGGTTATGTCTACAATGGCAAGCCTGTTTATTTGCACAAGCCAATGGCAAAGCAAGGTCTTCAATCAGAGTTCGATGTAAAGAACTTGACTTCACTTCCAAAGGTGGGTATCGTTTATGGCTATGCCAACTGCTCTCCACTTCCAATGCAAGCATTCGTAAATGCCAAGTACGATGGTATCGTTTTGGCAGGTGTGGGCGACGGCAACTTCTATAAAGATGTGTTCGATGTAGCTGTGAAAGCTGTCGGCAGTGGTATCAACGTAGTACGTGCAAGCCGTGTTCCTTTTGGTCCTACCAACCTTAACGGCGAGGTAGACGATGCTAAATATCACTTCATTGCATCTTTGAACCTCAATCCACAAAAGGCTCGTGTGCTTCTGATGCTTGCTTTAACAAAGACGAAGGATTGGCAGAAAATTCAGCAATACTTTGCTGAATACTAATTACTGAGTATGAAATCGTAAAGGAGCGAGAAAGAAATGTCGCCCCTTTACGATATAAATATCGATAGAAAAAATTTTTTTACCCATAAAATAACTATAATTATGAGAAAGACTATTCTTTTAGGCGCATTGTTGGCTATTGCAACAAGCGGTATGGCACAAGATAACCATAGTTACGGTGCCGAAGATGATGAATTCAAGTCTCTCTATGAAGAGATTACGAAACTGAAGAAACATAACGATATGTTCAACTTTTATTTTAACTACGCTGCTTCCGGTCAGATTTCACAAGATGCAAACAAAGATTGGGGCACAAGGTTTGCCAACAAGCAGTTGCGTATCGAAATTAAAGGTAACCTTACCGACAAACTTTACTATCGTCTACGCCACCGTTTGAACAAGGCAAACGGAGCACAGAACGAAGACAACTTCGCCAAGGCTACCGACATTATGATGGTTGGATACAAGTTCAACGACAAACTGAAGATTGAAGCAGGTAAGATGTGCCAGATTTGGGGCGGTTTCGAGTTCGACGAAAACCCAATGTATATCTACCAATACTCCGATATGGTGGATAATATGGACAACTTTATGGCAGGTGTAGTATTCAGTTGCAAGCCGATACCTACACAAGAACTTGCCCTTGAAGTTAGTAATGCCAATAATAATAAATTTTCAACGGAGTATGGAAGCAATCCCGTATCGTTGGAGAAGGACGGAATCCTACAATTGGAGGCTTCAAAAAATCCGCTAACCTACATTGCAAACTGGAATGGTAGCTTCTTTGACAATAAGTTGCTCACACGCTGGTCGTGGGGAATACAAACTCAGGCTCAGCACAAGTACTCTCGTATGTTGGTTTTAGGTCAGCAGTTGAACCTGCCGAAAATACAATTGTACTTCGATTATATGGGTGCATTAGACGGTTTAGACCGTTTGAAGATTGCATCGAGCGAAGCTACGGCAGTGCCCGGACACATAGGAGAGTCATACTTCAGCGATGTTTTCTACAACTCATTCATCACAAAGATGAACTGGCAGTTTGCTCCTCAGTGGAACTTAATGCTGAAAGGTATGTACGAAACAGCAAGTGTAACAAAGATAGAGCAGATGAAGGACTATCGCAAGAGCTACGCCTATATGGGTAGCATCGAGTACTATCCTGTGAAAAGTCAAGATTTCCGTATCTTCTTGGCATATATTGGTCGCAAATACGACTACAGCGAAGCTTCCGGCTTGAAGGGGTACAATACAAATCGCATTGAGATTGGTTTTATGTACAGAATTAAGGCTTACTAAATCTCGAAATAAAAACTTCTGATGAATGAGGTATTCAAGCGAGAATTGATAAAAGCTAAACTGGCTAAAATAACGTGGTTCTATCCTGACAGACAAGAAGAAACTATATGGAATGCTGATAAAATTACGGAAAATTCAAAAATTAGAGAAAATATCCGTAATAGAAAGAAGGTTAAGGCTCGGGAAAAATCCGGACTATATAAGGTCAAGTTAGAGATTATATAGGTTACTCCACACATTCTATTCACTTGCTTATTTAACACGCTTGTAGCTAATCTGACAGCAATAGCAGCAACCTCAAACAAAAAAGCGTAACCGTTTTTATAAGAAACAGCTACGCTTTTTTCTATTGTTTATAGGTTGTTACTGTGCATTCGGGGTTTTCAGCCATTTGTCGAGCCATTTGAAGAATGTGCGTTGCCACAGTATACCGTTCTGCGGTTTGAGTACCCAATGGTTTTCGTCGGGGAATATGAGCAGTTCGGCGGGTACTCCGCGTAGTTTGGCGGCATTGAAGGCAGCCATACCCTGCGAGGCAAGTATGCGGTAATCTTTTTCGCCATGAATTACAAGTATCGGCGTATCCCATTTGTCTACGAACTTATGTGGCGAGTTTTGGTAGCTGCGTTGGGCTATGGCGTTGTTTTTTTCCCAATAAGCACCTCCGAGATCCCAGTTTACGAACCACATCTCTTCGGTTTCGAGGTATTGTTGTTCGAAGTTGAACATACCGTCGTGAGCTATGAATGCCTTGAATCGTTTTTGATGATGACCTGCAAGCCAATATACCGAGAATCCGCCGTACGAAGCTCCCACACAGCCCAGACGGTCTTTGTCGACATAGCTCTCTTTGCATACGTCGTCGATAGCCGACAGGTAGTCTTTCATATTCTGTCCGCCGTAAGCAGTGGGGAATTAACCCCCTGATAGATTGAAATTATTATTTAGGTAGCTGCCAGAAGTAATTGGGGGCATTGGTTATATATTGTCCCTTTATGATATTTTGGGGTAATGTACCCCTCGTCAAAAAAACGTCAACTCTTTTTCCGATAGCTCAGTATAGCCCAACTATTAAAGAACAGTGTCAAAGCACAAAGCGAGTAAAAAAGGCGTTGCATATCCATAAACGTTGCACCTTTGAGATAAATCATTCGCAAAGACTGAATAAAGTATTTCAATGGGCTGGCGTTACCTATCAACTGCATCCATTCGGGCATATTCCGAAAAGGGGTGAAAAGTCCGCTCAAATATATCATCGTTACTACGAAAAAGAACATAATGAAAATTGCCTGTTGAATATTATTGGCGTGATTGGAAACGATTAGCCCAAACCCCGATATGCACAAAATGAATACCATAGCAAAAAGATATATCAGCAAAATTGAACCTCTGGGCAACATACCGTAAAACAAAAATGCCGACAACATACCGAGTGTGGTAACCACAAAACCTGCTACCCAATAAGGAATAAGTTTAGAGATGATTAACGTATGCTTGTTCACGGTCGTTACGTTCATTTGTTCGATAGTGCCTTTTTCTTTTTCGCTTACGATATTGAGGGTAGGCAAAAATCCGCAAATCAGTATTAACATCATCGCTACGAGTGCTGGTATCATAAATGCCCTGTAATTCAAATTGGGATTGAAGCGAAAAAGAGGACGCACCTCTATTGCAGGCTTGGCGTTGGCTGTTTCGGGTAGTTGCTTTGTAATCAAATCGCCATTGAAGTCGGCAATAATGTTTGTGAGGTATGCTGAACCGAGACCGCCCTTCATTACATTGACCGTGTTGGCAGAAATCATTACGTTACCCAGATTTTCGCGGAGGAGACTTTGCTGAAACTTTTGAGGTATTTCGAGTAAAATGTCTGAACTGCCTTGTTCGATGCTTTTCATCGCTGCTTCGGTATTGTCGAAATAGCCGCTGATATGGAAGTTGCCCGACGAAACGATTTTCTCCTGCATTTGTCGAGATATTTGGCTAAGGTCGTTATCGACCACGGCAAGCGAAATATTTTTTACGTCCATATTGGCTATCAATGGAAATACCGCCAACGCCACAAAGGGCAATGCTATTACCATTTTTGGTAAAAAACTATTTCTCAAAAACTGTTTAAACTCTTTTTCCAATAAATATCGCAACATAATCATACAGTCTTTAATATATTGTTATTCAATTCTTTTGTTAAATTTCTTTACGCTTAATGCCAAGAGGAACAGCGCCATTCCGCCCAGAACGGTCAATTCTTTGGCGATGGCTGCAATGCCTGCACCTTTTATCATCACATTTCGAGCGGCTTCTATAAACCATTTGGCAGGGATTATCTGTGCCAACCATTGTAAAACAAGCGGCAGATTTTCAATCGGGAAAATCATTCCGGACAACATCAATGTCAGTATCACCCCTATTACAGCCGAAACAAGCAGTGCTACAATCTGCGACGGAGCAATAATAGAGATAAGTACTCCAAGCGACAGACAAACGAAGATGAAAACCAAAGATAAGCCTATCAGTAAGACCAGACTCCCCACAATCGGTACTTTGAGTACAAAAACCGAAAGCAACAATAAAGATGTAAGATTAAATAGCGATAAGATGAGATAGGGTGTGGTTTTGGACATAATGATTGTTATAGGTTTTATGGGCGAAACGAGAAGTACTTCCATCGAGCCGGTCTCTTTTTCGCGGGCAATGGCAACGGAAGTCATCAGTGTACAAATCAGCATCAAGACTATTCCCAAGACACCCGGAACAATATTGTACGTGCCTTTCATAGTGGGGTTGTAGAGCAGTTTGATTTCGCAATGTATGCGAGGCAGAGGTGTGCCGATTTGCGTCGGGGCGTTACCTGTGACTATCGGGCTACTGTTGATGATTGCGGTTGCATAATTGACAAGCGTTGAGGCGGTGTTGGGGTCTGAGCCGTCTGCAATCAGTTGAACGGTTGCGTTGCCACGATTGAGATTCTCATTGAATCTCGGTTCAAAAACCACTATAATACCGATGTCGCCCTTTTTCAAGGTTTGTTCCACTTCCGAAATATCCGAAAGATAGTGGTCGATGATAAAATACTCGCTTGTGGATAGGCTATTGACAATTTGCTGCGTTGCCACGTCTCTCGAAGGGTCGAATACCGCTACACGGGTATTTCTGATTTCGGTACTAATACCTAAACCAAAAAGGATAAGCATCAGTATGGGCAATATCAGCAAGATAATCATTGTCCAAGTATCGCGAAAAATATAGCGGAACTCTTTTTTGAAAAATGCGATAAACTGCGAACTCGGCTTCGGTTGTTTCGATTTGGGATTATTCATTGTAAAAACGTTTTTTTTAGTTATCGCCTCTTTTGGCTCCTCTTGCCAATTTTGTAAAAACTTCGTCCATTGAAACCGCCTCAAATTGCCGTTTAAGGTTGGTAGGCGTATCGAGAGCGTCGATTCGTCCGTCAACCATAATGGAAACACGGTTGCAATACTCGGCTTCGTCCATATAGTGGGTTGTAACAAATACGGTTATGCCGTCGGAGGCTGCTTTGTAAATCAGTTCCCAAAACTGACGGCGTGAGGCAGGGTCAACGCCTCCCGTCGGCTCGTCTAAAAATACGATTTCGGGACGGTGGATAATGGAGACGGAAAACGCCAATTTCTGTTTCCAGCCGAGAGGCAACTCTTTTACAAGCGTATTTTTTTCGCTCTCGAAATCCAACGAAACGAGCATTTTGTCGATTATTTCGGATATTTTTTTGCGTGGCACTCCGTAAATGCCTGCATACAACCGCATATTTTCCCAAACTTTCAGGTCTTCGTAAAGTGCAAATTTTTGGCTCATATATCCAATGTGTTTTTTCACCTCTTCCGATTGCTGCGATATATCGAAGCCCGCAACGGTACCGCCTCCCGAAGTGGGGTTACTTAATCCGCACAACATACGCATAGCGGTAGTTTTGCCCGCACCATTGGCTCCGAGGAAACCGAATATTTCTCCCTTTTCTACCTCAAAACTTATATTGTCCACTGCGGTAAAGTCGCCGAAACGCTTGGTTAGATTTTCTACTTGTATCACTGCGTTTTTCATATTCGAGAGTCGGTTAAATTAATAAAACAATCCTCAATAGTTGGTTCGATTTCTTTGATTTTCACTCCATTATATCCCAGTTTCTGCAAATAAAATTTCAATTCATCGCATAACTTTTCGTTATCGTACCGAAAGGTTATGTGGTGGAATTCTCCGAAAGTATGACAGGTCTCGGTGCTTTCGAACTTCCGCAAATCTGCTAACAAACAGCTCATATTGTCGGCTTTGACTGCGAAAATCTTTTGCGGTATTTTGTCGATTATTCCCTGAGGCGTATCGATGGTCATAATCGAGCCTTTTTGTATCATTGCAATACGGTCGCACATCATCGCCTCGTCCATATAGGGCGTGGAAACAACAATAGTAATTCCTTCGCTTTTCAGTTTTTGCAACATTGCCCACAACTCTTTGCGACTCACAGGGTCGATGCCAGTGGTAGGCTCGTCGAGGAACAGTACAAGCGGACGGTGTATCAAAGCACACGAAAGAGCAAGCTTCTGTTTCATACCTCCCGAAAGTTTGCCTGCCATACGGTCTTTGAACGGTTCTATCTGGCTGTAGATATCTTTGATTAGGTCATAATTTTCGGCAATGGTGGTGCGAAAGAGCGTTGCAAAGAAATCAAGATTTTCCTCGACCGTCATCGTTTGATAAAGCGAAAATCGTCCTGGCATATAGCCTACGTTTTCGCGAATGCGACAGTAATCTTGCACGATATCCCAGCCATTAAGCGTTGCTGTGCCGCTATCGGCAAGGATAAGCGTGGTCAGAATGCGGAAAAGCGTGGTTTTACCTGCACCGTCGGGACCGATAAGTCCGAATATTTCCCCTTTGCCGACCGAAAAACTGATTTCCGACAACGCCTGCACTTTGCGGTATTGCTTGCTTATATTATGTACTACTATCATTTCTTACCGCTCGGTTCTTGATTGAAATTAACTTCCCCGTACATACCGATTTTCAGATAGCCATCGTTTTTTACCGTTATCTTTACAGCATAAACAAGGTTTGCTCTTTCGTCTTGCGTTTGAATGGTTTTGGGTGTAAATTCCGATTTGTCGGAAATCCACGATATTGTCCCCTTGTATTCTCGTCTCTTTTTTTCGCCGAAATCGGCAAATACTCGCACATTCTGACCTATTTTCAGCTGTGTAAGCTGTGCCGAAGTTACGAAAGCCCGAAATGTAATATTTTGCAAATCGGCAATTTTATAAAGCGGTTTGCCTACGGTGGTCAATTCGTTTACCTTGGCTATTTTGGCAAGTACCGTTCCGTTTTGCGGAGCTGTGAGGCGGTGTTTGGCAAGCTGGTCTTCGAGTTGCTCTATTTGAACCTGCAAGGTTGCCACATCGTCGCTGATGCCGTCGCTTGATATTTTTAACGACGACTGCTGAGCGTTAATCTGTTTTTTCAACACTTCTATTTGTGCGTTCACATCGTCCAACTGCTTTCGAGTTGCGGCATCGCCCGCAACCAATTTTTCGAGGCGGGTTCGCTCTGTTTGGGCAGTTTGCAGTTGTGCCTGCAATGCCGAAAGTTGTACGGCAATATTAGGTTTTCTACCCTGCAAAGCTCGTATCTGACTCTCCAACTGTCGCTTTTTCAGATACAACTGTGTGCTGTCGATATAGCCGATTATCTGACCTTCGGTAAGCTCTTGCCCCTCTTCCACATCGAACTGACGAATTACACCTGTGGCTTCGGCAGAGATGATTGTCCCTTCGGCTTCGAATGTTCCCGAAGCCTCGAAATCGTTTTTACTGCCACTACAACCAACGAACAATGAGTAAATTACGATTAATAACGTCCATTTTGTTTCTTTTACCATTGATTTATTATTCATATCGCTTTAATTTTTATTGATTTAATTCCCTGTTGTTGTTTTTACATTGTATTGATACATAATCAATTGTATTTCGTGCAAGATGAGATTTTGCCTTGCTTGGGCTTCGGCATTGACGGCAATAAGATAATCGTTGGTGGTTGCCGTGCCGTTTTCCAACTGTGTTTGTGTGGCATTTTTAACGTTTTCTCGCAGCTTGATAATCTCGCTGTCGTCAGTAATCAGTTCCTGCATTTTCGAAATTTCGGCACGTTGCTGACTTAACGCAAGGTTGGTATTGAATAAAAATATCTCTTGCTGAAGTTTTATGCTTGCCTGATTCGTCGCAACTTGTTTTCGTTCGTTTTTGGCGGTATAAAGTCCCGACAAATTCCAACTCAATCGCACACCTGTGAGATAATATGGGTCGAAGTTGTCGCTAAACATATTTAGTGCGGGTTTACCGAAACCGCCTTGCAAAAACAGGCTCAAACGAGGTAAATTCTTGTTTGTAATCAAACGATTTTGGAGATCAAACGCTCTGTTTTGCAAGGCGAACAACTCTATTTCGGGGCGGTTGATTTCACTTGAAATAGTCGGCTGAAACGGCTTTTCAAAAACCGTGTGTTCATCAATTTTTTGTCCGATAAACATCGAAAGCATATCGGCATAGCCTTTACGTGTGGCTTGCAATTCGGTTGCTCGCTGTTTGATTTTGAGTAATTCGGCTTTTAGATTATCTGCCGTGTTACGCAACGCCACACCGTTTTTCACGGCTACTTCGGCACGTTCAATACCGCTTTGAATGTCCTTTTTTACAAGCTCGGTCTGCGTTATCTGCTCGTCGATAAGCAATATTCCAAAGAAAAGCGAATTGATACGTTCACGAAGTTTGTACAGCTCGACTTCCAATTTCTGTTTTTCGACCTCGGCGTTTGCTTTAACCAAATCGCTTTGATTTTTGTTAGTAACCAAGCCGGTAAGCGAATAAGATATATCGCCGTAAAATTTGTATTGGTCTTTGCTTATTTCGGGAATAGTGGGTACATTATTTCCCAAAATCGGCTTTAATGCCTCAAAATCAAGCGGTATTTTTGTTACTTCCGATTGATAGGTTGCCTGAGCATAAACGCCGATTTGTGGCAAATATGCCTTTTGCGCATTTTCGATAGAAAATTCTTTGGTCTTCTCTATCAACTCATATTGCTTGACAAGTGGAAAAATTTCTCTTGCCATTCGATAACAATCATCAATTTTCAAGGTCTGGGCACTCAAACCCACAAAGGCAAAGAGCCAACTTAACAATAGCGTGTTTTTAATATTAATCATTTGGTTTATAGATTTGATTTATTCATTTGATTAAATATCGTGTAAAAAAAATTACGACGAAAAGAACATCGATTTTATCCACGTAGGAATAAGCTTTTTGCGTTCCTCCATTAACTTAACAAACAGAGCATTATCTACTCCTACAATATTTGTTATAAAAGATTGAGCAATGACAGGGTAAAGAGCCAACCCCATTAAATTTATCATAAAGTGCATCAGATTAGGCTCTTTGATTTTGCCGTTCATCACATTTTCTTGAAACTGACGAACAAAAACGGAGTTAGCAATTACCTGTTTAACTTGAGACTTATACGATATTTCGTTGTGGCGCTTGTGAATTTCATCTAAAATAAACAACGGAGCATCAGGGTATTCAATGCCAAAATTGATATAGTTTTCTGCGATAAGTTCGATTTTTTTCTCGAACGAGGTGCTCTCGTCATTAAAAACACTCACCATCGTCTGTAAAAAATGCGACAACGTCTCGAGTATTACTATATCAAACAGTTTCTCTTTACTGCGAAAATAGTAATTCAGCAAAGCGAGGTTTATCCCTGCCTCCTCGGCAATATCACGAGTACGCGTGGCGGCAAAGCCTTTTCTCTGAAAGACGATGCGAGCTGCGTTCTTGATTTTTTCTTCCGTCGAAATGTCTTTAACCTCTTTGGTTTTTAGCTTTGCCATATCGTTATGATTCGAAAAATATATCTACACTGCAAAGGTATAAAAATATTTCCGATTAAAACAAATAATTTAATCAAATGATTATTTTTTTGTGGACTGTTGCTGTTTTTTTGTCGTAACAAGCTAAAAATCAGGTAGGAGTACAGACTTGTTACTAAGGCTTATACCATAAACAAGAATTTTGGATTGTATGATTACAAATAAAATAGGAGCAATATTGCTATTACTCCTATTTTTAGACATTAGTTATTTAAAGAACCTCTCTGCACGCCCTAAGTAGTGGAGAATTAACCCCTAATAGATTGAAATTATTATTTAGGTAGCTGCCAAAAGTAATCGGGGTCATTTGTTATATATCGTGCATTTATGATATTTTCAGGTAAATTCAATACAAATCCTTCGGGAACAAGAGCAATGTATTTGCCATAAGTTTCTCTATAACGACTTTCCGGATTAAACTTGCTTTCATCGATACACAAAAACCAATATAAGTTTTTTGCCATATAGTTCTCGAGATATTCCTCTTTTGTCTGTTTAGTCTCATTGTTATGATTAGCATCTTCGTTGAGTACGAGAGGCTGATTATTGATTAATCTATCTCTTACCTCTGCTATTCCCAAGAAGTTACCTTTTTCATCTTTTACATAAGCATTGAAACTCGGGTCGATCCATATCCATTTATTCAACTGTTGAGAATAGACACTATTTATAACATGACAATCGTTATCGTTAGGGTCTTTGGGCATACAAGTAACATAACGAGATTTTATACCCATAGAGAGATACATTTCGTTAAGTGCTATCGCCAAATGTCTACAATTAACCCCTTTCCCCGTAGATTTATGATAATTATATATATCAATGGCATCAAATTCACATAGTGCAAAATTACCTCCGTCGTGTCTGATAGAATTATGAATAAAGTTTAAGATATTTATAATTTTCGACAATTCATCTCCATTACCCGCAACGGAATCAAGATTAAAAAACGCTCTAACATTCCGCAAATTCCAGCTATTCTCAGCCTCGTATGAAAATAAAGGCAAAGAGTCATTTTCTTTTTTCTTATACCCATTCGATTTTTGAAGTACTATCAGATTGTCAAACTCTTTTATACTTTGCAAAAGTTTGGTGAATTTTTTATCCTTGCGTATATTATCCAAATCCTTATCAGATAGAGCATGTCTATAGTTTTTATATCCGAATTTAACCGCATTTTCGAAGGCATCGACAGCCTGCTTCTTTTTATTCATTAAAGAATAAGAACAGGACAAATTGTAGTAAGTATCCGATTTCATCATATCGATGAAACGTTCATAAGTAGCTTTATCCTCGTCAGTAAGATTTACTTTATTTATCAAACTTAGTACTTCCTCCAACGATATAACCGTTTTGTCGTATTCTTTATTAATGTAGTGGTTTCTGTAAATGCTTTCTATTCTCGTAAATTCGGAATAAAGCTTATCAAAGGCAGATGTGTCGGTCTGCCCGCGAGCAATCAACGAGACAAAGAGACCGACACATAAGATTGATACTTTTTTTGCCATATCAATTAATTATATACAGATAATCATCAAAATACAAGTATCCAAAGTGCCATCAGTATGAGGTTGGCAAAAGCGATAGGCATCAATATCTTCCACTCGAGCTTGAGTAGTTGATCGATTCTCAGACGCGGGAACGACCAGCGAACCCACAGAGCGAGGAAGACACAGAAGAACGTTTTACCGAAAAACCACACCACAGGCGGTATATAGTCCATCACGGTATTGAAACCGTCGAGCCCCGGTATATGCAGCGGTTGCCAACCGCCGAGGAACATCGTTGCGGCTACGGCAGCGATTATAAACATATTCATATACTCTGCCAGATAGAAAAAGCCGAAAGTGATACCCGAATACTCGGTATGGTAGCCTGCCGTCAGCTCCGACTCTGCCTCGGGCAAGTCGAACGGACCGCGGTTGGTCTCGGCGTGTCCCGCTATCAGATATATCACAAAGGCGATGAAAGCAGGGACGCCGCCTTTGAAGATGAACCAAGCACCGGCTTGTTGTTCCACTATCTGCGACAACTGCATCGTACCCGAAAGCATCACTATCGTCATCAGCGACAGAGCACACGAAAGCTCATAGCTTATAAGTTGAGCCCCCGAACGCATAGCTCCTATCATCGTATATTTACTGTTCGACGACCAGCCGGCAAGCATAATACCCACCACGCCGATAGACGACACCGCCAAGAGATAGAAGACGCCTATGTTGAAGTCTATTGCGTGCAGTCCCTTATCGAACGGGATAGCCCCGAAGGTAAGCAGCGACGCTATAATAACCATAAAACTTGCCAGACGGAAAAGCCTATTGTCTGCCTTATTGAGCGATATAATCTCTTTGAGCAAAATCTTAACCATATCGGCGATAGGCTGCAATATTCCCCACGGTCCGACCCTGTTGGGACCGAGACGACACTGGAAATAGGCACAAATCTTACGTTCTGCCAATATCAAAATCAATGCCAAAACAGCATACAACGAAAGTATCAATATCCCTATCAATACGAACTCTATCGCCAAAGCCAGCCATTGAGGCATATTCGACAACAGCAAGGTATCTATCCAATCGGCAACTACTTCGAAATGAAACATAATATTCTCTTTATTTTATCTTCTTTTTATTTACCAAATTACATAATAGCGGTTATCTGTCGATACACGGGATAACATAATCCAACGAGCCTCCGAGCATTATGAGGTCTGCAATCTTATTGCCCGGAGCAATATGTTTGAGCACATTGACCAATACCAGCGACGGACTGCGGAATTTCACCCTGTACGGGAACTTATCGCCTCGTGAATTGATATAAACCGAGAAGTCGCCGCGAGCATTCTCTACCCTCTGTATATATTCGCCTTCGGGAAGTTTCACTATAGGTTTAGGTTTGGCACAGAAAGGACCTTCCGGTATATTGTCTACGAGTTGTTCTATTATCTTAAGTGACTCTTCTATCTCGTCGAGACGGATATAATATCTGTCGAAGGTCATACCTCCCTCGCGTAGGACGGCGGTAAACTCGGCTTTGTCGTAAGCAGCATAAGGCTCTATCTTTCGTACGTCGCACTGCCAGCCCGAGGCACGTCCTACGGGACCGGTCGCTCCGATAGAGATAGCCTGTTCGCGTGTGAGGTGTCCGACACCTTCCATTCTGCCGCGTGCTATAGGGTTGCCTGTGAAGAGTATGTGATGTTCTCGCAGCATCTTACGCATATATACGACAAACTCTTTTACGTCTTTCTGAAAATCGGGATGAATATCTTCCATCAGACCGCCTATCATCGAATAGTTTGCCATCAGTCTGCCACCGCAGGTCTTTTCGAATATCTTCATTATCTTCTCTCTGTCGCGCATACCGTATACGAATGCTGTGATAGCACCCATATCCATTGCCATAGCACCCCAGCCGAGCAGGTGAGAGGCTATACGAGTGAGTTCGTCGATGATGGTACGCACGTACTGTGCTCTGGGTGGAACTTCGAGCTGTATACCCTTTTCGATAGCCATACAAACGGCATGGCGGTTGATAGAGCCCGATAGATAGTCGAGACGGTCGGCAAGGTGTAATATCTGGTGATACATAGATACCTCGCATATCTTCTCTATACCGCGGTGTATATATCCGAAGTTGGGATCGACTTTTTTGATGACTTCGCCGTCGAGCGACACCCTCAGATGCAATACGCCGTGCGTAGCAGGGTGCTGAGGTCCGAAGTTTACGACGAAATCTCCTTTGTCGAATACCGACTTACGCTCTTTGTCGATGTCTTTCAGGTCGAGCACTGGCAGATATTCCAATGAGTCGAGATCTTCGTTTTCGAGCGGGATAGGGTTTATTATAGGGCTGCTGTCGTAGTCTTTACGTAGCGGGTAGCCTCGCCAGTCTTGACGCAGGAAGATACGACGCATATCGGGATTACCCAAGAAGCGTATCCCGAAGAAATCGTGTACCTCTCTCTCGTAGAAGGGTGCCGACAGCCACAGGTCTTCGACAGTGTCAAACGCAGGATTTTCTCTGTCGTCTGTACGCGACTCGAGCAGCACTATTACAGACAGGTCTTCGGAAGGAGAGAGGTTATATATCACGCCCAACGAATCGGTGTAGTCCATACCTATTATGTCGCGCAGAAAGTCGAAACGGACTATATCGTTGTTCCTCAGAGTCTCTGCCGCCTGACGCAGATTTTCTTTGGCGACTACTATCGTATAAACATTGTCTTTGTTCGATATCTCGGCATTAGCCAATTGCGAAAACACTTGTTCTAACTTATTAAACATACTTTACGACTTCTATTGGGTTATCTAAATGTTCTACTACCTTAGGTTGTTTCGGGAGCGAGAAAAACTCCTGAACCTTTATCTTGCGGCTGAGCTGTAACATACCGTAAATAATGGCATTAGGACTCGGCGGACAGCCGGGTACATACACATCGACCGGTATAATCTGGTCGATACCCATCACCGTGTGATACGATTTCTTGAAAGGACCGCCCGAGATGGCACAGCCACCGACGGCTATCACATACTTCGGCTCCGACATCTGGTCGTACAGACGCTTGAGCACCGGTGCCATCTTGTGTACGATGGTGCCGAAACAGAAGACTACGTCTGCCTGACGAGGCGAGTTACGCGTAACCTCCCAGCCGAAACGCGAAAAGTCGAATCGTGCTGCTCCGAGGCTCATAAACTCGATACCGCAACACGAAGTGGCAAACGTCAAGGGCCACACCGAATTGCTTCGTCCCCAATTGATAATGTCGTCCAATTTGGCGATAGCAACGTTTACTCCGCCTTCTCTCAACTGCTCGACGTATTGCTCAAGATACTCATTGTCCTTGAAGTCGGCAGTAGTCATATTTTTAATTTTAATATTTTTTACTTCCATTCCAGTGCCCCCTTTCTCCATGCATAAACTAAACCAAGAACCAAAATAAAGATAAAGAACGATGCCAAAATAAGCCCGTCGATACCTATCGAACTGTAAATGGTTGCCCACGGGAAGAGCAGAACGGCTTCCACGTCGAATACCAAAAAGAGTATGGCTATAAGATAGTAACCCACTCTGAACTGTACCCACGCAGGACCTCGTGTCTCTATACCGCACTCGTAAGGCTCACCTTTGAGGGCATTGTACGACTTGGGCGACAGCCATATAGCCAATGCCATAGCCGCCACAACCATAAAAACAGCCGTAACCAATACTACTAAAAATAACGCTGAGTTAGTCATAAATAGATTTATTTATTGTATATACATTTATAGCAATTAAATTTTTGTTGTTGCGTAATGATATAATATTCAGAACACTATATAAAACACTCCTGTCCGCAGACAAGGCTGCAAAGGTAGTGAAAATTTATGAATTAAGAAATAAGAATTTGTTGCTGTCGTCTAAAAAAACGATAAAACCATTCCCCCATTCAATCGTACTAAAATGATTTCCGACATATTGCCGTAAAAAATCCCAACACCTGATATCATTGCAGGTATTAGGATTTTGCGTCTGTCTATCGCATTGCGATATTTATTCCTTTATATTCGGCAGTTCCAGACCGAGATTCTTTTTCTTGTCTACTATCTTCAACACAAATCCGAGTACGAACGCCGCTACTCCGAGGCAGGCGAGCATTATGAGCGGATTGGTGTAGTTGTACGATGTGGCGGCTGTCTCGGCATCGATAGTGCCGGCATTGAGTTGTTCCACTATTTGCGGGTTAGACGATTTGAGAACCTTTCCGATAAGCATCGGGAAGAGCCACAGACCTATATTCTGTATCCAGAATATAAGAGCGTATGCAGAGCCGATTACTTTGCTGTCGACCAACTTCGGTACGCTAGGCCAGAGTGATGCTGGCACAAGCGAGAACGACGAGCCGAGTATCAGTATCGTTACGAAAGCTACAACGACACCGCCTACCTGATTGCCTCTGAACATCGGCAAAACGAATGCAAACGTCAAGTGGCAGACGATTAGCAGTATGGAGCCGAGCATAAGCATTGTGGCTGCTTTGCCTTTGTTGTCGACAAACTTGCCCAGAATAGGTGTGATACCCACTGCCAGAAGCGGGAAGACGGCAAAGATGGATTCAGCCGACTGACGACGGTAAGCCATAAGGCAGAATACTATGAGCAATACTATCTATACGATGAGCAGCACGTATTTGGCGATGCCTTTGCTGAAATTGCTGGTAAAGGCGGTAGCTGCCACAACGAGCATCACTACGTACTGTATTATGGCAACGGTATTCGACGACCAGAACGAACCTTCGGGCAGTGCCTCGAACGTAAGGTTGCATTGCAGCATATTGACGGCATATTTCTGGAAAGGAAAGATAGCCGAGTAGTAGAGTACGCACAGTAACGCTACAAGCCAGAAGCCGCCGCTCGAGAGGATAGTGCCGATGTCTTTTACCTTGAACGGTTCTTTCTCTTCGGCTTCGCCTGTCTGAGCATCGAGTTTGCGATCCATAAAGAAGTATACGATAAACATCACAAGGGCGATGATAAGCAAGATAACACCGAAAGCTACCGAGCGGGAGACGTCGATACGACCGAACATCTTGGCGATGACGGGCGAAAATATCATACACGTAGCCACTCCCAAGCGTGCCAGAGCCATCTCGGAGCCCATCGCCAGAGCCATCTCTTTACCCTTGAACCATTTTACGATACCGCGAGAAACGGTGATACCTGCCATCTCTACGCCGCAGCCGAACACCATAAACCCGATAGCCGATAGCTTAGCCGAGGCGGGCATACCTTTGTAAAACGGCGATACGCCGAGCTCGTCGAAGAGCGGTATGTAGTTAAGATGGTTGTCGAACCACACTTTGAGCGACGAATCCATAAAAGACTCCGTTACCGCATACCAGTTGATAGTGGCACCGACGAGCATAACCAGCCCCGAGAGGATAGCCGTAAAACGTACTCCCATCTTATCGAGGATGATACCTGCGATGATGAGGAAAAAGATGAATACATTAAGGAATGTCTCGGAGCCGGCATAAGTACCGAAAGCATCGGGATCCCAGCCGCGTGTCGATTCCAACAAATCTTTGATAGGCGACAGTATGTCCATAAAAACATACGAGAAAAACATCGCCATAGCCAACAGTATCAAAGCCGTCCAACGGGCGGAGGCTTTGTCTCTCAATAGAGTTGCTACTTTTTCTGTCATAAAATATAATTCGTTTTTATTATTAATTATTCTGTCTCGAAAACTAATGAACAGCAAAATGTCGGGCAAAGGTAGTAAAAAGTTTTGAGTTATCGATTTTTGGGAGAGACAAAAAACTCTTGCTATATTTGCTGCGAAAAGTAAGGAGAAAACATTCGTAAGCGATAGCATCAGAAACTAAAAAAGGATAAAAAGAAAAATCACAGACTATTTCAATAGTTCTAATAAAAAGGTTACCTTTGCAGAAAATAAAATGATTAGAGATATGAAAACGGCAACGTATAAAATCACAATAGACAGGAAAGATATACCCATTTTCGAGCCTATCTTCGAGCGACTCCGCCCGAGAGCAACTATTACCGAAATAGTAGACGACGTCTTCCCCGAACTTACCGAAGAAGACCTCGAAGCTATCGCTATCGCCGACGAACAGATACGGCAGGGAATGGTAGTTGATAGTGAAAATGTGCATAGAGAGGCAGCCGAAATATTAAACATCACGAGGAATGAAAGTAAAGTGGGCTCATAAAGCAAAAATCGATTATGTTGATACGCTAAGTTATTGGAAGGATAGAAATGGCTCCACGCTTTATCCGCAAAAGATAGATACTGCAGTATTGAAATTGGAGAAAGAGATAGCTGCGAATCCGTACTTCTTGGCTAAGTATAATAATAACTTGAACCTATATCGTCGTAGCCTTATGAGAGGAAAATACTACCTATACTATCATATAGACGAATATAACGGCGTCATCACTATTGCACGATTCAGAAGTGCACGCCAGATACCTTTGTAATGATAAAAAGATTATCTTTGCACTTCAAAATTTTAAAAAAAGAAAAAAAATGTTTTCGGGAATAGTAGAAGAGGCTGCTGTGGTTACGCGCCTTGTAAAAGACAAAGATAACCTACATATAACATTGAAGTGTTCGTTTACAGACGAGCTGAAAATAGACCAGAGCGTCGCACACAACGGCGTCTGCCTGACGGTAGTCGATATAGCGGGTGATGAATATACCGTTACTGCGATACGCGAAACCCTCGACCGCAGCAATCTCGGTCTGCTCCGAGAAGGCAGCCGTGTGAACCTCGAACGCTCTATGATAATGAACGGGCGTCTCGACGGACATATAGTCCAGGGACACGTTGACGAGACGGCTGTGTGTCGCTCCGTAAAGGAAGCGAACGGCAGCTATTACTATCGGTTCGAGTACGAAGCCGACCGCAAGATGGTCGAACGCGGGTACTTCACCGTCGATAAAGGTTCGGTAACGGTCAATGGCGTAAGTCTGACAGTGTGCAATCCGACAGACAACAGTTTCGAGGTGGCTATCATTCCGTATACTTTCGAGCATACCAATTTCAAAGAGATACGAGAGGGTAGTACGGTCAATATCGAGTTCGATATTCTGGGCAAATATATCGCCCGCCTGCAATCTCTTGCCAAATAGAAAAACGGCGTCTTTTCCTCGCTGAATGGCTGATTGTACAGAAAAAGATACAAATTTTTAATAACTTAATTATAATAATAAATTGCAATGAATAAAGTAAATAGAAAATCTATACTCGTCGGGTCACTATCGTTCTTCATAGTGCTTTTTACGATGCCTCTCGGGCACGCTCTGATGATACTTATGGAGCATTTCCTCACACACCAACAGCTCTATTATTCGGCTTTCGCTATGGGTGCTGTCGGTCTTGTACTCACTATCGTAGGGGTGTTTGCCAATGGCGACACACGTCAGACTTTGTTCGGTATGTTCGGAGCATTGCTCTTCTGGACAGGCTGGATAGAGTTCGGATATGTTTACTTCGCTCATCGTCTCGACGTACAGCCGCTACTCAATGCTGCCGGCGAAGTGATTACCAAGCCCGAATATCTTATGCTACCTTCGTCCGTAGGATTCTGGGTGATGTTTATGTTCCTGTATCTGTTTAGCATCAAGAGCGGTTGCGATTTTTTCAACTATCTGCAAAAGGTATTCTTCAAAAAAAGCAAGACGCGTGTCGAGATAAAACCGATAACACGCAACACATCGTTGGTAACATTTATGGAGATGAATATGATATTGTGGACGAGTTATCTGCTGCTGATGTTTGCCTACGACGAAAATTTTCTCGGCGACCGTCATCCCGTTACCATCGGTATTGCCGTAGCCTGCCTTATCGGCTCGTTTTTTATGATGGCACGCCTTATCAAAATATCGTCGTGGGGTTATGCCATCAGATACTCCATACCGACGGTAATAGTGTTTTGGACTTTTGTCGAAGTGCTTGGCAGACACGATGTATTCAAAGAGATATGGGTACATCCGCTCGACTACAAAACCGAGATGCTGATGATACTGGCGGCACTCGTCGTTACTTTGGGCATACTGCTATTTATGTCGTCGCGTAAGAAACAGCGAGGAGAACAAAAGGATATTGAGCCCGACAAATGAGATTATTGATTATTGTCAACTAATAGGATTGATTTTATGAAAAAGATTTTTGTAATATCTATTTTGAGTATGATGTTGTTGATGACAGATACGTCATCTGCCTACTCGCAAAAAGCAACCGTTGCAAACACTGCCATACAGACTGCCGATAAAAGCAAGGATACTACTCTTGCCTGCTACCGACAGTTCGAAGCATTGAAAGGCGAGGTAATAAAAAAACTACAAAAGACCACCCCAAAAAAAGCCAATCAATTGTATTTGTCTTACCTGAAAGAGAATCAGAAAATCATCGATTGTATCAATAGAGAAGACTCTTGGTATACCGACAATTTTTACTCTTTGAACGAAATCTCTTCCAAAGTAATGACTGCCAAAGAAAGGGATATGGACAGATACGGACTCTATTTTTGGGAATTGGGTGAAGGGTATGTTGAGATACGTACACAGCCCTATTTTTATTACAATATTTTTGCCAAATATGTAACGGCAGATTTTTACGATTATCTGAAAATATTACGGGAAGAAGATGCCGTATTGTATCAGGCAGATGCGGGCTTGTCAATATCTTTTGAAGATTTGGGCGAGCGAATTGTCGTCTGGGAGGGCTTCTTGCGTAAACATCCGAACACCGCACTCCTCGAAAATGTCTTGGAGCGTTACTTCACATATCAGATAGATTATCTTTTGGGAATGGACAATACGCCTACTGCTGAATATGACGAGGAAAGCGAAGCGTATATATTTACCCCCGAGACTCTTGCCGAGTTTACGCGATTTTTGCGCAAATATCCCGATAGCCCCACGACAGAGCTTATCGAGTTCTTTATGAAAAATTTCGACGGCAAAGCCTTTGCCAAAGAAGAGAGTATATATATAATGTTAAATATGCTGAAAACGAAGCAGAAGCAGTTGTTCGACTCGTATCTGAAAAGGTGGAAAAAACAAGCATAAAAAGGTTTTGCCGAATATGAGGATAGAATAATATGATTACACTCGGAGATAAAACCTATTCGGAAAGACTTATACCTCTTTCGTAGAGGGTAGTTATCTCCTCCGAGCAAGTTATTAAAAAAGCGTACCCGTTTTTATACGAAACAGCTACGCTTTTTTCTATTGCCGATGGGTTGTTACTGTGCATTCGGGGTTTTCAGCCATTTGTCGAGCCATTTGAAGAATGTGCGTTGCCACAGTATGCCGTTCTGCGGTTTGAGTACCCAATGGTTTTCGTCGGGGAATATGAGCAGTTCGGCGGGTACTCCGCGTAGTTTGGCGGCATTAAAGGCAGCCATACCCTGCGAGGCAAGTATGCGGTAATCTTTTTCGCCGTGAATTACAAGTATCGGCGTATCCCATTTGTCTACGAACTTATGTGGCGAGTTTTGGTAGCTGCGTTGGGCTATGGCGTTGTTTTTTTCCCAATAGGCACCTCCGAGATCCCAGTTTACGAACCACATCTCTTCAGTTTCGAGGTATTGTTGTTCGAAGTTGAACATACCGTCGTGAGCTATGAATGCCTTGAATCGTTTCTGATGATGACCTGCAAGCCAATATACCGAGAATCCGCCGTACGACGCTCCCACACAGCCCAGACGGTCTTTGTCGACATAGCTCTCTTTGCATACGTCGTCGATAGCCGACAGGTAGTCTTTCATATTCTGTCCGCCGTAGTCGCCGCTTATCTGTTCGAGCCACTTCTGCCCGAAGCCATAGAGTCCGCGACGGTTGGGAGCAACCACGATATATCCATTGGCTGCCATTATCTGGAAGTTCCAACGGTAGCTCCAAAATTGACTTACGGGCGACTGCGGTCCGCCTTGGCAGTAGAGCAGAGTGGGATATTTCTTCGTCGGGTCGAAGTCGGGCGGATATATCACCCAAGCCAGCATATCCTGTTTGTCGGTAGTCTTTATCCAACGTGGTTTGACGTCGGCTATCTTCAACTGGTCGAGGATATGTTTGTTTTCGAACGTTATCTGAGTTTGCTTGCCGCTAACGGGGTCTATCGAATATATCTCGTTTGGCATCTGCATCGAGTGCCGAGTACCTATCAGGCGGTCGCCTGCGAGAGCTACGGCTTCGTAGTCGTGCTGTCCGTCGGTTATACGCGATATTTTTTTCTCTTTCAGGTCGGCTCGGTATATCTGGGTTTCGCCGTGCCATACACTGATGAGGAAGATGTTTTTATCGTCTCTGTCCCACACGAACGACTCTACACTTTGGTCCCAGCCGTCGGTGTAGTCGGCACGTTGGTTGTTGGTGAGGTCTATTATTACCAGACGGTTCTTGTCCGACTCGCAGCCGTCGTTCTGCATAGATAAGAATGCCAGCGATTTACCGTCGTGCGAGAACTGCGGATTGATGTCGTAGCCGGGCATACCTTCCGATATGTTTTGTACCGTTTTTCCCTGTGCTACGTCGTAGAGGAATATGTCCGAATTGGTCGAGACGGCATATTCGATTCCCGTCTTTTTGCGGCAGGTGTAGGCGATATATTTACTGTCGGGGCTCCAAGCAAGTTGTTCGGCTCCGCCGAATGGCTTCATCGGACTTTCGTACGGTTCGCCTTGCAGCAAATCCTTTTCGTTGCTAATGGCTTTGCCGTCGAAGTCTGCCACGAAAGGATGCGGTACGCTCTGTACCCACTCGTCCCAATGTTTGTACATAAGGTCGTCTATTATCATACCTGTTGCCTGAGGCAGGTCGGGATATATGTCCGATGTGCGTTCGCCGTATTTTACGTCGGCAACGAACAGTATCTTTTTGTTGTCGGGCGAATAGATGAAGTCGTTGATACCACCCTCGCGGTCGGTTATTTGTGTGCGGTCGCTACCGTCGGGGTTCATCTCCCAAATCTGCGACGAGCCGCTCTCTGAGGATAGGAATGCTATCCGAGAATCGTTTTTGACCCACTTGGCAGCGTTCTCCGACTTGGCGGTGCGGGTTATCTGCTTGTTGTCGGAACCGTCGGTGTTGACGACGAACAGTTCGCGATTGCTCTTGTTTTGCTCTACGCTGTAATACGATACGCCGTAAACGATTTTTTTGCCGTCTGCCGATACTTTTGCATCGCTCAGACGCCCAAAAGCCCATAGTACTTCGGGTGTCATCAGACCGCCATCTACTTTGATGTCCGACTTCTCTATCATCGGAGCGCCTTTCCCGTCGGCATCTGTCTTTTTGTTGCCGCAGGCAACCAATCCTAAGGCTAATGCCATAATCGATAATGTTTTTAAGAAATTCATATTAATTACTTTTTTTGTTTTTCTCAATTGATGTGTTCGCTGACCAAATTGCCTACAAAGTTACAAAAAAATTACCTCAATCCCAGATAATAATTTATGAAGGCGTTGTAAAACAGGTCGCCAAGCAGTTGGTAGCCCTTGGGTGTAAAGTGTATCAAATCTCTTTTTGCCATCTTTGCCGCCTGCCACTTACGCATCGACCGCAGACCGCCCATAAGTTCGAACTGGTCGAATACCGCCCCACGGTTTTGTATCGCAAGTTCGTACATAGCTTTCTGTACCTTGACGGCATTCGAGTTCGGGGCGTACCGACGACGGCGTACCTTCCTGTACGAGTCGTTGTTGGTGATGAATACGAAGACGCAGTTGGGCGAAGACTTACGTATCTTTGCCATCAGTGTATTGTAATTGTTTTTGAATGCCTCTACATCGAAGTCTGTCGGCACGGCATCGTTGATACCAATACCGAATACTACCATATCGGGAGCAAGCACCGATATTTCGCTGTCGAAGCGTTCGCAGCCGAGGTACGACGGTACGGCAGCTCCGTTCGTGCCGATTGCGTGGTAGACAATACCCGGTTCGTCGTTTTCGAGCACGAAACCTGTAACCACGAACGTATGTATTACCGTATCGAGTTGCTGGAAATATATGTTGAACTCGGTGTAATTGCCCCGCAAATCGAATGTGTAATGGCTGTTGTCGACATAGTCGTAGTTTGGATAAAATATTTGATTTAGTCCGTTATTTGTCTTTATTACCGGCATCACTGCCCAATCGGCACCGTCTTTGACGTACCCGAGCAATTTTATTCGTTGATAGTAACTCTTGACAATGCTCTTTGTCTGTGGCAGGCTTATTTTTATATCGGCGTCTACATCATCGGTATATACGGCGATGCCGCCTACTCCGAGCTCTACGTCGTGTGTGCGTTTTACACAACGTTCCGTACGCCACCTGCCGTTGTACGATACCGAGTAAGAGTGCGGATTGTTGGTACGGGCTACTTTATATGGGAAAATGTATCCGCGTGCCGCCGAAAAATCGTTATTGTTCAGGTTAAGCCTTATTTGGTCGGTCAGTACGCCTGCCTGTACGTGCGAACCGCCTATGTGTACTATGTTCAGTTTACCTTTGTGCTCTCGGAGCAGTGTGTCGTAGCGAGCAAAGAAGTTGTTAAGCAAAGTGGAGTCGCCCTTGTGAGGCACGACAAGGGTGTTCTTGCTGTCTTCCAAAAAGTTATATTCGGGTATCTCTATCGGTACGGGCAACCAAGACTGGGCGGCGAGTATTGTCGGCAGAAATAATATATATATAAGAGCAGAGTAAATCGTTTTTGTATTGGAGGTCATTTTTTTCGCATTTTGTAGTATTCGTAGTAATTATTGAGGCTTTCGTAGAACATCTCCGCTATACGGTCGGCTCCGCGTGGAGTGAAATGTATATAGTCGGGAGCGGCGAGTGCGGGGTTGTTTTTTACCCACTGTATCATAGAGTTTTCGCCTCCCATCACCTCGTACATATCCCAAAAGCCTGCTCCGGAGGCAAGAGCCGTGTTCTTCATCTCCTCCACAAGAGTGGGTAGCAACGGATATGTCTGCAAGCTACCGCGAATTTTGGTACTCATATCGGCAGGACCTATCAGTATTACCTTAGCTTTCGGGCATATCTTTTGGAAGTAGTTTATCTGGCGGGCGAGTATATCCATATAGTTTTGGATATTGTTTTGTGTGATTGATGGCATCATATTACCTCCGAACTCGAGCATAACGAGCCTTACGTTCAGTGTCTTGGCAGTGAGAGAGATACTGTTGTCGTCTATCTGTGAGAAAAACGTACCCGACGAGCCGCGTATCGGGATATTATCTACATTGACTCCGTAGTGCCCGTCGAGAGACACTGCCGATAGCTCGGCATTGCCTGTCAGGTTGATGGTTATCTGTTTTGTCGGGCTGGGTAGATACCACGTCAGTGCCGTCGGAGACGATTTCGGAGCATCGATACTTTTCGTCTTGGAGTATTTGCCCGATATGAGCGTTGCCGACAGCGGTGTTGTGTTGGTGCCGACAAAGAGGCGAACCACGTTCCATTTTTTTACGTTGTCTTGTGTGCGGCTATAATTCTGCGAACGGATAGATATAGAGCCGTTTCCCGACATTATGGCAAACTGCCCGAGAATACCGTATCGGTTCGAAGGAGCACGGTTTTGGTGCATTCCTGCAATGATATAACGCTCCATTGCCCCCGAAGCACTCTGACCTACCGACGCCGAAGGTATCGGCTGCATAACGGGTAACAGTCCCGCTCCCATACCGCCGAACTGTTCTTGCAGCCTCTGACGTATGTATGACGATATGCGGTCTTCTTCTATCTGCGAGTCGCCGTAGTGTAGTATGTGGACGATAGAACTGTCTGTCTTGCACTGCTCCATTGCCTCGAAAAGCGTGTCGAAAAACGAATAATCGTCTGCAGGCAGATAGAAACGAGCCGAGTGTGTGGTGAAAAATTTTTTGTAGAAGCGTATCGAGTCTTGCCTTGCCGTCTCGCGTGCGGTGTTGATGGAGTCGGTGATAGCCTGCATCTTGATACTCTCTTCCAAAGCACGCATCTTTTCGTCGACGGATACCGACTTTTCGGGCGATAGTACCTCTTTTAGCGTGGGGAAAAACAGCCGTCTGCCCAGAAATGGTACGCCGTCGGAGGGGAAAAGCAGACAAACGGCAGCGAGCAATACGATTACAACTATTATGAATATTAGAGTTTTATACGACTTCATCGACGAATCAAAAAAATTTCCGCAAAGGTACTAAAACTATCGTTACCGTGCAAAAAAGACAGAGTCGGTGTTTGTACAGCAACCGACTCTGTCTTTTTATATGCTTTTAGGCGAAATATTGATGAAGTGTATGATATACGGCTAAAATCTCCTTTTGAGCACGGCGATAAAATCCTGTACCGTGTGGTTATCTTTGTCCCAACCTAGTATTACCGTTATGTAGTCGGTTGCTTCTTGTAGGGTAGCCATATTGTTTATTTCGTTGAGTGTCTTCGACATCTTTTCGCCGTTGCCTCCGAACAACTCTCGGCTGAATCTGAATCTGTCGCCTATGCCTATCAGATGATTCAGGTTTTTGGGGCGTGGGCGGTCGGCGTTGGTCTCTTTGACGGTTTGCCGTATGGTATCGGTCTGTCTTACTTCGCCCGTTATTACTCTGTCGAAAAGTTCGGGCGACTTATTCTGTGGGTTTCGAGGCTGCTCGGCAACGACAACCGTTTGCTTCACCTGCTGTTCGACAATATATTCGGTCTGTACCTCAGACTTATGCTCGTTTTGTGCAGTGGTGTCGGTCTTGGGCGTTTCCCTCATTGCCGTCGGTGCGTTTGGGGCATATATAGGCTGCGGCTCTTCTGTGGCTGCGGGTTGTGGTGGTTTTATATCTTCTTTTATCGTCTGTACAGGCTTATCTATAACCGTTTTTTGTTTTGCCGCAATCGGCGTCTCTTGGGTCGGTGTCGTATTCTTAGGCTCTAAGGCTTGCAGCTGCGTTGCGATATTTGCCGATTGCTCTTCGATACGCCGAACAATCTCTGTCGATAGGCTTTGGGCTTCTTTCCAAAAGGTGTGTTGCAGGCGTAGTTTGTCATTGATGTAGTTATCCTTTGCCGTAGGTCGGCTACCGTATTTGTCGAGAGCGGCAATAATATCGACAAGCTCTGTAAGTTCGGCAAGTTGCTTTTTTAGGTTGTTCATATCTTTTGCGTAGGATTTATTTATTTGCTTTTTCGGTTGAAAATAGTTACTTTTGCAACCCTAAATTTTACTCGGCAAATTTACTTAATTTTTTTGAGAAACAAGAGAAAATGATATTTTTTGAGTCTAATCGGCATTGCAACATACATCGGTAAGTATCGAGAGTGTCTGCCGACATTGTTTCAATAAATTTAAGACAACAGAAGAAAGATTACAAATAAAAAGTTTATAGGTATGAATAAGATATTGTTATCCGTATTATTAGCGACTTGTGCGGCAACGGCTGTGGCACAGACAAACGTTGTGCCGTTGGGGAAGGGGAGTGCCGTACCTCAGAACCACGTTGTATACTTTTTGCCCCGCACGGAAATAGTCGTTTCGGTGGAGCAACAGAAGGTGATACGTCGTGCGGGCAGGTTTGCAAACTACGCCAAACGTTTCCTTTCGCTCAACGATGTGGTAATAAAAGACAGCAGTTTCTACCGTATTGCGAAGGTAGATATAACCGACCGTCAGATACCTGACTCTACCAAACGGTATGCCGTGTCCATAACTCCAAAGTCAGTTGCATATAAGATAAAAACCGACAAACAGGGGATTATACGCAGCGTAAATACCGACATTGCCGTAGAGACGGCATCCGACAGCGCTATCCGTGGTCTGTCGTCAGCGGATACTACCTCGACGTTCGATTACTCGTTGCTCGAACAGGCAGCTCTGGAAGCCACCTCCGAAGAGAAGACGGCACAGCTCGTTGCTCGACAGATACTCGATATAAGAGAGAGTCGTGCAGACTTGCTGTCGGGTGAGGATAAAGGCGAGTTCGACGTTAATTCTCTGAACAAGATGCTCGAAAAGCTCGATGCAGCCGAGAGAAGCCTGACGGAACTTTTTGCAGGGAAGACGCAATATTATACCGAACGCAAGATATTCCGCATCGTGCCGCAGCAATCCATAACCGACGAGGTTGTTTGTCGCTTTTCGCCACGTCTCGGAGTGGTGGACAAAGACGATTACGCAGGCGAACCGATATATATATCGGTCAAATCCGCCGATATGCCCGCTCCGTCTACCGCTGCGAGCAAGAGCAAGAAGAACGGTATTTATTACAACATAGCTCCAGAAGCAACAGTCGTTGTCTCTGCATTGAGCGGTAAGATAAGCGAAGGAAAATACCTGTTTCCTCAGTTCGGATATGCTACGGCATTCCCTGCCAAGATGTTCGACAAACCTACGACCTCGGTAGTGCTTACCAAGTATGGCACCATAGATTATATAAAGTAGACAAGATGTATTCACACAAAATATAATATATTGTACAGTAAAAGACATAATTATGATACCGAAAGTAAGTATAATAATGGGCAGCACGTCGGACTTGCCCGTAATGGAGAAAGTGGCGAAGATACTCGATGAGTTCGAAGTGCCGTTCGAGATGAACGCTCTGTCGGCACACCGTACACCCGACCAAGTGGCAGAGTTTGCTGCCTCTGCCGACAAACGCGGCATCGAGGTGATAATAGCTGGTGCCGGTATGGCTGCACATCTGCCGGGGGTTATAGCAGCGTCTACGTCGTTGCCTGTAATAGGACTGCCGATAAGTGCCTCGTTGCAGGGAATGGACGCCCTGCTGGCGATAGTACAGATGCCTCCCGCAATCCCTGTGGCTACCGTCGGTATCGATGCGGGGCAGAATGCGGGGCTATTGGCTGTGCAGATATTGGCAGTAGGCAATAGCGAGCTACGGGCAAAGCTACAAAAGTATAAAAGCGAGCTCAAAACCAAGATAGTAAAAGCCAACGAACAACTTCAAGAGGTGAAGTATAAGTTCAAAACAAATTGAAATGCGAGTGTCTGCCTCTCCGATGGCTAATACCTCTCAACCGAGACAGGCGAAGTGTGCTTGATAACCACTAAAAAAACAAGAATATGACGAAAAAAGTATCCAATCTCTATTTTATCTGTGGCGTTGTGTTCGCCACGTGCCTTATTGTATCCAATATCGTAGAGCAGAAGCTGACGACTATCTGGATAGTTCCTCTTACGGGCGGACTGTTTATTTTCCCCGTCTCGTATATCATCAACGACTTGGTAGCCGAAGTGTGGGGTTACCGCAGTGCACGGCTGATGATATGGCTCGGCTTTGCGATGAATGCCTTTGCTATATTGGTTTTCCAGTTTGCCATAATGCTGCCGCCGACAGCCGAGTTTACACACCAAGAAGCCTTTGAGCTGGTACTTAGCAGCACGATGCGGATAAGTCTGGCGAGTTTCGTGGCTTTTTTGTGCGGCTCTCTGCTCAATGCTTACGTTATGAGCCGTATGAAAGTGTTGCAGAAGGGCAAGATGTTTTCGCTTCGGGCGGTTGCCTCCACAGTGGTGGGCGAGACGGTGGATTCGCTCCTCTTTTTCAATATTGCTTTCTTGGGGCAAATATCGTACCGTCTGCTTATACAGCTTATGCTGACGCAAATATGCCTTAAAACTCTGTACGAGGTTGTGTTGCTGCCTGTAACAGTGCGTATCGTGCGTTATGTAAAGAGGCACGAGCAAACCGACGTCTACGACATAGGCATATCGTATCGCCCATTTTGACGGACGGTATGTATCTTCCGTACGTAACCCGCCGATAAATTTATATTATTTGCTTAATAATAATATCTTACTTCTGTCTGGCAAACAGCAGTGTCGGGGTACCTGTAAATTGCCACTGGCTTCGGAGTTTGTTTTCGAGAAATCTGAAATACGGCTCTCTGATATACTGCGGCAGGTTAGTAAAGAAGATAAACGTCGGCACCTGAGTATCGGGCAGCTGCGTAATATATTTTATCTTTACGTACTTTCCTTTGATGGCGGGTGGCGGGTAGTTTTCTATCAACGGCAGGAAAAATTCGTTTAGTTTGTTGGTCGATATTTTGCGTGTCTTGTTTTCGTATACCTGCATAGCCGTCTCTATTACTTTGAATATCCGTTGCTTGTTGATGACCGAAGTAAAGACTATGGGGAAATCCGTGAACGGAGCGAATCGTTCTCTAATGGCATTCTCGAATGTTTTTACGTCTTTGTTGCTCTTGTTTTCTATCAAGTCCCATTTATTGACGCATACCACGAGCCCTTTCTTGTTTTTCTGTATAAGCGAAAATATATTCAGGTCTTGGCTCTCTATGCCGCGTTCGGCGTCTATCATCAAGACGCATACGTCGCTGTTTTCGATAGCTCGTATTGCCCTTATGACGGAGTAATACTCCACATCTTCGTTCACTTTGGCTTTTTTGCGTATGCCTGCCGTATCTACCAGATAGAAGTCGTACCCGAACTTATTGTAGCGAGTATATATCGAGTCTCGTGTGGTGCCTGCTATTTCGGTAACGATATTGCGGTTGTCGTCGAGGAAAGCATTTACAAGCGACGATTTGCCCGCATTGGGTCGTCCTACGACGGCGAGCTTCGGCAGGTCGTCGAGGTTCTCCGCCTCTTTTTCATTTTTGGGGAATCTGTTGAGCACCTCGTCGAGCAGGTCGCCGCTCCCCAACCCATTGACAGACGACAGTATAAACGGGTCGCCCAACCCGAGCGAATAGAACTCCGTCGCCTGATATTGCAGGTCGAACGTATCCACTTTGTTTGCCACGACTATCACGTTTTTACCGCTTTTCCTCAATACCTGAGCCACAAACATATCGAGGTCTGTCACTCCGCTTAGTACATCGACTACAAACAGTATGACGTCTGCCTCTTCGATGGCTATACTCACCTGTCGGTTTATCTCCTCTTCGAAGATGTCTTCCGACCCCACGACCCAGCCTCCAGTATCTATTACGGAAAACTCTTTGCCGTTCCATTCGACCTTACCGTAATGACGGTCTCGTGTAGTGCCTGCCTCGTCGTTTACTATTGCCCTACGGCTCTTCGTCAGTCTGTTGAACAGAGTGGATTTGCCCACATTAGGACGTCCTACTATTGCTACTATATTGCTCATTATTCGAAATTTTTTACAAAGATAGTACAAAAATTAGCAATATCTCACCAAAATTCTGTTAAACTTTGCTCCGAAACACATTTTTGCATTGTCATATAAAAAACTTTTTATACATTTGCGGCTTTAATTCTGAAAGCATTTTGTACTGTTACAGAAGACATTGATTTTGACCGAATCGGGAGCTGCCCGCTGTGTGGCAATTAGTCTATGGGCAATACCCCGATATGTTTGATGAAAAGAGATGAATACAGAGAAATTTTTTTAGAGAAGACAATGTTATTTATATGTAATGAAGTAAATCAATATTATATAATCTGCTCTCCGATACTATAATAGTCTTAGAGGGTAGCATTTTTGAGTATATAAAATAAATAGAGGAAATGATTATGAGATTACAGAGGATTATTTTAATTACCATTATCTTTCTTGCCACCACACTTGTAACGACACAGGGGGCTACCTCCTCGGCAGCAAGGAAAAGTACGGTTACAAGTGTATCTAAATCCAAAAAGCACAGTACAAAGAAGCATAAAAGTAAGAAACGCAGCAAAAAGAAGAAACATAACGTCAATAAAAAGACCTCTTCGGAAGCTACCAAGAAAGACGAAAACGTAAACGTAAACAAACAATCCCAAACTCCGCCGGTATACGAAGTTGTAACCGAAGAGAAATCCGAAGATACTTTCGGTGAAGACATAGATATCGACTTCGACGTACCGTCCGAAGAACTGTACGGATTCTCGTGGACATCGGAATTTCTGAACCCGTATAAGATAAAAATCAACGACCTCCCCGACAGCACTTGGATAGACTGCCGCGGATTCGTATTTCCCGTAGTAAAGTCCGCTGCTGCCAACAACCACGTAACCTCCAATTTCGGAGCACGTCGGAGACGCTATCACTACGGCACGGATATCGGGTTGAAGGTCGGCGACTCTGTTGTCTCTTCGTTTGCAGGCACGGTTCGTATCGTCGAATACGAAGCACGCGGATACGGTCATTATATAGTCATACGACATAACAACGGCTTGGAGACGCTCTACGCACACCTGTCAAAACCTTTGGTTAGAGTAAATCAGGAGGTAACCGCCGGTCAGCTGATAGGCTTGGGAGGCAGTACTGGACGTTCGACAGGTCCTCATCTCCACTTCGAATTCAGATTTTTGGGCAATGCCTTCAATACAGGCAAGATAATAGATTATTCGACAGAGAGATGTTTTGCGGATAGTTACTGTATTACCAAAAGCGAGACGTTCAGGCATAAGGCAGATGTTGAGAGATTTAACCAGATGAAATACCATAGAGTGCGTCATGGCGAGACACTGTCGTATATTGCCAAACGCTACGGTACTACTGTGAAGAGGATTTGTCGTCTCAATCACATCAGCCGTACAACCGTTATTCGTCCGGGACGTTCTATTAGGTATAGATAATCAATTGTAAAATAGAGAATTATAGCGGGCTGTTCGGATTTAGAGTGAAGAACTGCCCGCTTTTTGTATAAGATAAGAGGCTTTTGTTTTTTACGAAATACGTGTGTGAAATGATAAAAATAAGGTTGTTACCATTATTATTTCGTATCTTTGCACCGAATTTCGTAACGAATTAAATTTACCGTTCAAATGCTTGAGATAGGTGATACCGTTGTCAGTTTCGATTTGTTCGAACATAAGTTTTGCTGCGACCTCAGCGTATGTCGCGGTTGTTGTTGTGTCGAAGGCGACGCCGGCGCACCACTCACCGAAGAAGAGGTAAAGAAACTCAACAAGGTGTTGCCTGCCGTGCGGCAATTTTTGTCTGCACGTGCTCTGGAGGTAATCGACAGTCAAGGGACGAGTTATGTAGATGTTGACGGAGACAATGTTACGTCGCTCGTAGATGGTAGAGAGTGTGTCTTTACGTATTTCGAAAACGGCATCTGTCTCTGTGCCTTAGAGAAAGCTTACAACGAGGGGCTTATCGATTTCCCTAAACCTATTTCGTGTCATCTGTATCCTGTACGTTTGGAAGAGTACGATACTTTCACGGCTGTAAATGTGCATCGTTGGGAGTGTTGTCGTGGTGCCGAAATTTGCGGCAAAGAGCGTGGTATACCTGTCTATCGTTATCTGAAAAACTCTCTGATACGACGCTTTGGAGCCGAATGGTATGCCGAACTGAGCAGTGCTGCCGAAGCCTATTATGCCGAGTTTAAAAGTGTTGAGAATAAATTTTTGTCTAAATAAAAACTTTTTTACACAAATGAAAAAATATATCTATTTAGTATCAATATTGTTCGTATCGCTCCTCGAACTGAATGCAGCCAAGCCTTTCACGGTAGTGCTCGACCCCGGACACGGCGGTAGCGATGTGGGAGCTACGCGTGCAGGTATATGTGAGTCGCATATAGTGCTCGATATAGCACAGCTGGTCGGTGATATGCTTGGTGAGCACAGCGATATAAAGGTAGCTTACACTCGCAAGACGGACAAAAAACTGAAAGAAGAGGAGCGTATGGAGTTGGCAAACAAAGCTGATGGCGATATATTTGTCTCTATCCATGTCAATTCGGCTTATAACGAAGAGAAAAAACGCGACGTTACATCTGCTCACGGCGTAGAGGTATACATACAGACGGTAGAAAATATCGAACGTAAAACCAATACTCTCAGGGAGAAAGGCTCTATAAAGACCGTTAATAAAGCAGGAGAGGAAGAAGCGAAACGCTATGACTACTCGAGCAATAAGACTTTCAACGCTATATACGAAATAAAACAAGCACAGATATTTAACCTCAGCACCAATCTTGCCAGATATATAGGAACCGAGATGGGAGCGAAAGACCGAAATCTGCGTGGTGTCAAACAAAAATCGCTCTATGTAACCTGGCAGACGCTCATACCCAGCGTTTTGATAGAGGTAGGGTATATTACCAATGAAGAAGAACGTCGTTTTATGAATTCGCAGGAAGGCAAACGTATCCTTGCTCGAGGTATCTACGACGGTATCATTCGTTACAAAAAAGACTTCGACCTGAGTCGTGAAGCATTGGCAGGCGAATCCGTCAATCGACGCGATACCGATACCAACACGAACTTGTCGGCAGTGTCTGCTACCCCAAAAGATGAGGTAAAGAGTAAAGACGAAGTGGTATTTATGTGGCAGGTATTTATATCTTCTGTGCCTCTGAAAGACGACGATTACAGGTTCAAAAAACTAAAATGTTCGTATTACAAAGACAAGAATATGTATAAATATACATACGGCAGCAGTACCGATTACGACGAAGTATTGCGTATGCAGGCAGAGATACGTAAACTATTCCCCGACGCTTTTATGATAGCGATGAAAAACGGTAAGAGGGTCGATATAAACGAAGTGAGACAATAATCGATATATGCAACGAAAGCAGTCATTAATTTTTTTTATAAAAATATCTTCGGTATAAGTAAAATTTATTATACCTTTGCACAAAATAAAAACAGTAAGTATTAATTAAAAAAATAAATTTATCTGATATGAAACACGAATTGATAGTATTACCTTATCCTGCAAATGCATTGGAACCTGTTATATCGGAAACTACGATTAATTTGCATCACGGCAAACACCTTGCCACCTATGTAAACAACCTGAACAACCTCATACAAGGTACTAAGTTCGAAAATGCCGATTTGGAAACCATAGTACGCGAATCCGACGGAGCTTTGTTCAATAACGCCGGTCAGACATTGAACCACAACTACTATTTCACACAGTTTGCCCCCAAATCTGAAGGTCGCCCGAGCGGTCGGCTGTTAAAAGCTATCGAAGAGGCGTGGGGTAGTTTCGAAAACTTCCGTAGCGAGTTCGAGACTGCAGCAACCTCGCTGTTTGGTTCCGGTTGGGCGTGGCTCGCCGCCGATAAAGAAGGTAAATTGCAGATTACCAAAGAACAAAATGCAGGTAACCCCGTTGCCAAAGGACTTAAGCCTATCTTGGGCATAGATGTTTGGGAGCACGCCTATTACCTCGATTATCAAAATCGCCGTGCCGACCACCTCAAAGAACTGTGGAAGATTATATCTTGGGCAGAGGTCGAAAAGAGATATTGATTATCTGATTACTCAATGGAAAAGAACTCTCAAACGGAGTTCTTTTTTTGTTGTGAAAATAGATTAAAGTTATCGGATTTATGGCAATGGTTCGGAATATATTTCATAACTTTGTTGTCGCTTAACTTTCCGATGCTCTTCCGAGTAGGCGTGTGAGTTGTATTTGTGTTATAGTTAATTGATTAAAAAAGAAAGGTGTATGCGGAATACTATTGCTGTTGATGAAGTAAAAAAAGCTATTGTGGTTGGTGCAACTTCGGGTATCGGCAGAGAAATTGCCAAACGCCTGCTTGCCGAAGGGTATACCATCGGAGTGGCAGGTCGCCGAACAGAAGAGCTTGAGCGTCTCAGGGCGCTTGATTATGACAGGGTTTTTACGAGTGTAATAGATGTCAATGTAGACGATTCTATAAATAAACTCCATCAATTGATTGCCGATATGGGCGGAATGAACCTATTTGTGCTCACCTCAGGAGTTGGGTTTCAGAGTCTTGTATTGGAGCCTGAATATGAGCTGAAAACTACGGCTACCAATGCTTTGGGTTTTGTTCGTATGATAGATACGGCATACAGATATTTCAGCGATAACAATGGCGGACATATTGCTGCCATTAGCTCTATTGCCGGCACGAGGGGCATAGGAGTAGCTCCCGCATACTCGGCTACCAAGCGATTTCAGAGGACATATCTTGATGCCTTGGCGCAACTTGCCCATATGGAGAAGGCAAAGATACACTTTACCGAGATACGTCCGGGTTTTGTAAAAACAGATCTACTCGATGGTACTAAAAAATATCCTATGCTGATGACTCCGCAGAAGGTAGCCGACAAGATAGTGCGTGCTATCAACCGACGACAACGCGTTATTACTATCGATTGGCGGTATCGTATTCTGGTTGCCGTCTGGCGTATGATACCGCAGTGTTTATGGGAGCGAATGCGAATAACAAATTAATGACGGAATACTGTTTTTAGGGGCTATATATAATTGGTTGCTGCTTATAATCAGTTGATAAAATGTACGATATAGCTTTTCGACCGGCACAAATATCGGATATATCCGCAATCTGGGATATTATCTTATTTGCCAAAGAGGTACGCAAGCGAGAGGGGAGCAGTCAGTGGCAAGACGGATATCCCGATATTCAGACCATAGAGACGGATATAGCCGATAATATGGGACAACTACTTTTGTATAAGGGCGAAGTGTCAGGATATATGGCAGTTTCATTCGAGGGAGAGCCTGCATATTACGACATAGAGGGTTGTTGGCTTAGCAATCAACCATATACGACTGTGCATAGAATGGCGGTGAGTCCACAGGCAAAGGGTAAGGGATTCGGCTGCATAATGCTCTGTAAAGCCGAAGAGATAAGCCTTGCCAACCATATTTATAGCATCAGGGTAGATACCAATTACGACAATATAGCTATGCTTCGTATTATCGAGAAGCTCGGTTATATATATTGCGGAGAGGTATATTATCGTGGTGCACCGCGTAAAGCGTTCGAAAAAATATTGTTAAAATAACTTATATATAATATATTATGGCAAATAAATTTGTGAAAAGAATAATCGAAATAACCGATTATCAGACTCATATTCTTGAAGAGCTTCGCAAAGGGGTTGTCCTGACAACTTCTGACGCAGGGCGTATAAACGCGATGGCTATATCGTGGGGAATGCTTGGGGTAGAATGGAATAAGCCTATTTTTATTACATTCGTGCGAACAGGCAGATTTACACACGAACTATTGACGAAAAATCCCCAATTTACCGTTAATATACCGCAAGGCAAGCGACCGCAAGACATTATCTCTTACCTCGGAAGACACTCTGGGCGTACCGAAGACAAGATAACCGCTCTCGGACTACACACTGTCGAAAGTCCCAATGTAAACGTATGCGGTATTGCCGAGCTGCCGCTTACACTCGAATGTAGAGTGATATATCGGCAAACGCAAGATATTGAGGATTTTATCTGTGCAGGGGATATCCCTGATACTATGTACCCGAAGAATGTCGACAGCAGTTTTTATGGTAATAACAGAGATTTACATACCGCTTTTTATGGAGAGATTGTCGGTGCGTATATTATCGAGAATGAATGTTGATTTCTTAAATTTACCTAAATTGCTAAATATGACGGGTAAAAGTCGCACAAAATAGAAAAATATTTTATATCTTTGTGCCATTTTGTAACGAACCTGTTTTATATCGTTAAAATACTTTTTATCAATATTTTGTACTAAACATTTTATGCCTGAATGAAAAAAATTTTTATAGCATTATTTTTGCTGGGAGGGTTTTTGTTGTCCGGTGCTCAAAATAACGAACAGATAATACTCAAAAGCAATCTTGGCAAAAATACCTCCATTCGCCTCAGTATATCGGCAAAAAGTAAAAGTGTGCAGATAGACCTCGGCAGTGGCGAAAAGAAGAAATATACCGTATCGTCCGATGTCTCGAAGCCAACCTCTGTAGAACTTACGCTGCCGGTTGCCTCTCCTACGCTTGTCTTGGAGGGCGATTTGTTGGGTATAGAGTGTTCGTCGATGGAGCTGACCGAGCTCGACTGCTCTAAGGCAAAGTCGCTACTGGTACTCAAATGCGATATAAACAAATTGAAAAACCTTGATGTCTCCAAAAACGAACGCTTAGCTCGGCTGTACTGCGATAATAATGAAATAGAGACACTGACGCTCGGCACTGCCTCCGAACTGCTGTTGCTATATTGCCAAGGAAACCGAATATCTTCTCTCGACCTGATGGGAGCTGTAAAGCTCATAGAATTAGGATGTTATAAAAATAAACTTACTTCGCTGAGTGTCGCTACGTGCAAAAATCTTGCTATAATGAATGCAAGTAAAAACAAGTTAGGTTCGCTCGATGTATCGCAAAACACAAAGTTGTCTGAGCTATACTGCGAAGGATGTAACCTGTCTCAGATAGACTTGAAAAACAATACGTTGCTCAAAAAGCTGTATTGTGGAGATAACTTGTTGAAAAACATAGACTTGAAAGCCAATTCAAAACTTATAGAGCTCAATTGTAAATTGAATAGTATCAGCAACCTCGACCTTACTCACAACAAGCAGCTAAAAGAGTTATATTGTTTCTCCAATCAACTGTCTGTCTTGGATTTGTCTGTGCTCAAACAACTGGCTATACTTAGCTGTGGCGACAATAAGCTCACAGAGTTGAACCTCGAAAACAATCCCTTACTCGAGTCTTTGAGCTGCAGTTATAATAATATTGTCAATATTAAGCTGAAAAACAATACTTTATTGCAAGGTTTGGCTTGCGACCACAATCAGTTGACTACGTTATCCGTAGAAGGATGTAAGGCATTGAATAATATTGTTGTAGACCATAATAAAATCTCGCTCGAAGGTTGCCGTCTTTTTACCGAAAGTCTTGGAGTGCGTAGTGCTGCCGACGAAAGTGTTGTAGTGTATCTCAACTCAGAGGATAGCGATTCGCACGAGGGCAACAGGTATTCATCGGAAGATATAAGCCGTGCCAAAAGTAAAAATTGGACTTTTCGTAATGGAGAAAACCCGATTATGACCAATCTTGAGCAGATTACAACCTTGATGTCGGTAAAACTTTATCCAAACCCCACAAGAAGCGTTACAACATTTGCAACCGATGTGGACAAATGGTATCTGTACGACAATCAAGGCAAATTAGTCTCCGAAGGCAATACGAAAACCATAGATGTTACGGCGTTTCCGGTAGGTATATATTTTGTGAAAACTATTAAAGGCAACAATAGTACTTTTGTAAAACTTATTGTGGGTTAATGTTTTTCACAACCTTTGTTTTTTATCTTTTCTGTTAGCCGATTTATAAAGATTTTTGTTTGATGAACGAAGTAAAATATCCGTCTGAACTGCTCGAAAACTTGGTAAACGAGTTTCATCGGCTTCCCGGTGTCGGTCGTAAGACGGCTCTTCGTTATGCTCTTCATCTACTCAAAGAGGACGAAGCCGATGCTATGAATCTGGGTAATTCGATACTCAGGTTTCGTGCGGAGGTCTCTAAATGTAGGGTGTGTAATAATATATGCGACAACGATTTGTGCGAGATATGTATCAATACCAAACGCAACCATAGGTTGATATGTGTCGTAGAGAGTGTTGCTGATGTGATGGCAGTAGAAAATACGGCACAGTTTAACGGTGTTTATCACGTACTCGGAGGAGTAATATCGCCAATGAACGGTATAGGTCCTGCCGATTTGGATATACCTGCGCTTGTACAACGTGTTGCAGAAGGCGGCATAGATGAGGTGATTCTTGCTCTTTCGCCCGATATGGAGGGCGATACGACCTGTCTGTATATCTACAAGAAACTTGCCGATTACAATATTGAAATATCTACCATTGCACGTGGTGTGGCGGTTGGTAACTCTCTGGAATATGCCGACGAAATTACCCTCGGAAGAAGCATTGTTAATAGGATAAAGTATTCATTATAAGTTGATTGTGAGATGGGTTTCAGTAAAACACATAAACAGTTGAAATACGATTTTGTTTTTGCCGTCGGTGTGGCACTTTTAGGTGTACTTATCGGTTATATTGCGGCTATGTATATTTCTGAGGTTTCGCCTTCGGTTGTCAATGTATTGAAAACCATTGTTATTCTTTACGTGCTGATATCCATACCGCTGTCGTTGAGCCTATTTAAGAGACGTTTGGCAAAAATATCGACTTATGGAGCTCACGAAGATAAGATAAGAGGCTACATAAATATTTCGCGTATTCGTATCTTGTTCATAATGATAGGATTATTGTGTGCAATAATACTTTTCTTCGTCTGCAAACTTAACGATATGCTATATCTTATTGGTATAGAATTGATTATTTTGGTATTGTGTATTCCTACGCATAATCGGTTAGAGCAGGAGATGGCTGTATTTATGCCCGAAAATAACGAAATTGTCGAATAATTTTCCGATTATCAGAATTTTATGAAAATAGCAGTAGATTTTGACGGTACAATAGTAGAAGAGGCTTATCCCTACATAGGCAAACCTATTCCGTTTGCAATAGATGTGCTCAAAAGGTTGATATACGAAGATCAGCATCAAGTGATACTTTGGACGGTACGCGAGGGAAAACTGCTCGACGAAGCCGTCGAATATTGCCGTCGGCAGGGAGTCGAGTTTTATGCCGTCAATAAACTTCACCCCGAAATTGCCGATGAACCAAAGCCCCGCAAAATATCGGTAGATGTTTTTATTGACGACAGAAATATTGGTGGATTACCCGATTGGGGACTGATTTACAGAATGATATCTAACAGAGAGTCGTGGCAAAGCGTACTGAGCACGACAGGTATAGAGAGAAAATCGAAACGAAAAGGCTTCTTAAGAAGAGTTTTATCGTAAAAAATAGTATGTTTTTAATATAAAATAATTATAATCAGATGATACAGAGAATACAAACAGTTTATTTGTTGATAATTACAGTTTTGGGAGTTTTGATACTTTGTTTCCCTATTATGGGGGTATGTTCTCCCGATGTAGGTCTCTCGAAAATTTACGCTTTCGACTTTCTAAAATGCCTGTGTGTCGGAATAGGTGGTCTGTGGGGTAAGTTTTTGGCAATCACGGCGATATTGATACCTGTTGTAGCGTTGTTTGCTATTTTTATGTTCAAAAAACGCTCTTTGCAGGTACTCTTATCGGTGTCAATAATTTTTTTGGTAGTATTGTTCTATCTGTTTGGTATTATGTTCTTTGTGACGGCATACAGGCAAATATTGCAGACCGTGCAGGAAGTAAATGGTAGTCTTAATATAAATTTTTCGTTAATATTTTTCCTGCATATCATAAATTTGGTGCTTAGTATACTGACAATAAGAGCTATAAGGAGAGACGAAAAGCTTGTAAAATCTCTTGACAGAATAAGGTAAAAACAGATTTTTGCAAAAAAAACTATTTAATTTCAATTTTATTGGTTAAGATACTAAAAAAAGTATTAACTTTGCAAATCGGTTTAATTGTTATTTCAAATGCAAATAATTTAGAGCGATTATGTGTTGTTGGTTATAGTTTTATGTTTATAAAGGAATTATTATATCACGACTGTGAATTGAGCTAATATTATCTGTCATATCACTTTAAGTTGTATATGTTTGACAATTATACTTTTATATTCGAGTGAAATACAAACGTTTATTAAATAATAAATTATTTATATGAAAAAATTAGTCATTTTGTGTATATTATCATTGGTTTCAGTGTCGATATTCGCCCAAATACGCAGAACCCATTCGGTAAGCCGTAGGGGATTGTACGGACAATATGATAATGCTGTTGCTATAACATTAGCGGGAGGGAACAGTTACTACTTTGGGGATATTGAAAGAACTTGGATTTTTTCGAGCAATTCCAAATATCAGTCCAACTACTATGTAGAAGGTAATTTTGCTTACTCTTTCTATCAATATATAAAACTGCGTGCCAATGTTATCCATGCCAAATTGTCGGGTAAACGCGATAGTTACGAGTTTAAGTCTACAGTTTTCGAGCCATCTTTTATAGTTGAGTATCACCCATTTACTATAACTTCCCCGGTATTAGATTTTTATGCCTTGGCTGGTATAGGTGTTACTTTCAGCGATATAAAGGGTAACGATATAACCTATAAAGCTGAACGTAATGTTTATCTGAATACTCCCGTGATTCCTTTTGGTGTCGGTTATAAATATAATTTCAAAAACGGACTTCAGATTGGTGCCGAGTTCAATTTTAGAGCTGCTCTAATGGATAATGAAAACCACAACTTCGACGGTTTTCCGTATACCTACAAAGGACCTCACCCAAATCCACCTCATCAACCACATATTGAAAAACGAGGTCTGACTTCTCGATTTGTAGATATGTATTATGTGCTTGGAATAACAGTAGGTTATCAATGGCAATTCTAATCTCCTCGACACTCTGTGGTGTAATGGTGAGTGTTGGATAGAAAAAGGGATTTTAAGAAGAAGTTTGTTCTCAAAAAAAACGATATAATACTATAAATATTTACTAATTGTAATTGACGAAAATACAGTTAGTAAATATTTTTATTATATGTACAGCTAAATTTATTAATTTTGTAGTCGTATAAATAACATTTCGTAATCCGACCTTAAAAAAATAAAATCATTGTGTTTCGTAAAACAGTATTATCGATACCGCTATTCTTGTGTATGTTTTCGTGCGTTACTACCAAGAGTCTCAACTATATGCAGAAACCCTCTGATGGTATCCCCAACTATGTGGATACCGTAGGTTTCAGCGAGTATGCGGTTCAGAAAGGCGATTATCTGAATATCAGAGTCTATTCTTTGAATAAGGAAGATATTGCCCTGTATAATTGCAACGAAAACACCTCCGATTATAATAATACAGATGAAGCTTCATCACGACTTTGTTTGTATGTTGTAGATGAACAGGGCGATATATATTATCCGTATATAGGTTCGTTGCAAGTTTTGGGTAAAACCACACGACAGATTAAGTCGGAACTCGAGGATATGTTCAAAAGAGACATAGCCAAATATGTATCTGTCGATGTTAGCCTTGTCAATCGCAGTTTCTCGGTAATAGGAGGCGGTGTATCCAAGAGGGTTATTATGCCGCACGATAAAGTTACGATTTTTCAGGCGTTGGCTATGGTTGGCGATTTACCGATGTATGCGGATAGGTCTAAGGTTAAATTGGTCAGAACTACTGTGAAAGGAACAGTTGTAAAAGTGTTCGACCTTCGGACGGAAAAAATCATAAACTCCGAATACTACTATATTCAACCCAACGATGTGATTTACATACAACAGACCGTTGCTAAGCGGGTAGGGGTGGCACATTTGGCTAATGCCATAAGCATAGCTGCGTCTACTGTTTCGTTGGGGGCAATTATTTATAAATTTATATTTCCTTCCAAAAACAACTAATAGTAATTATTAATCAGAGTGGACTATGATAAAGATAATCAATAAGATAGTGTTGTTTTTAGTTGTGTTTGTGTTATTTTCTTGTTACACCCGTAGAAGTACCAATTTGTTGCAAGAACGTAAAAGTCTGCCTCAGTATTCGCCTACGGCAGTAACGGATTATGTGTTGCAGCCCAACGACGAGTTGGTGATAAGGGTTATTACCAATAACGCATCGCTGCAATATATGTTCCCTTTCAGTAGCACATCGGGCAGAAACATAAATTCATACAGGATATTCGAAGACGGTACGGCAGACTTTCCGTATATTACACGAGTACCATTGGCGGGGAAAACAATAAAAGAGGCAGAGGCAATACTTCGTGGTCGATTGAAGGAATTTGCCGATGACGTAGAGGTCAAGTTGGCTCTGAAAAACCAGACATTTTGTGTCATAGGCGAAGCCGGAAGAGGCTATTTCCCGATATACAAAGAGCGACTAAATATATTTCAGGCGTTGGCTATGGCGGGCGGTATAGGCGATGGAGCGGCTTTCGGCGAAGTTAAGATTATCCGCCAGACAGAGAAGGGGACTGTGGTAAAGACTTTCGATATCCGAACGAAAAGTATAATAGACTCGGAGTTTTATTACATACAACCGAACGATGTGATATATGTCGATGTGGCTAAACGAAAATTCTGGATGTCGGAAAATCTGATGCAGTTTGTGGGATTGATTACTTCGTCGATAACCCTTTTGGTTGTTCTTTTGACCGTAAAATAAAAAAATGATTTTTATAAACTCATAGCCAATAAAAAAATGGAACAAAATAACAATATATCGAATAATACTTTCAACGAAGAGGAGACATCGTCTTTCAACTTTATGGAGTGGGCTATACGGTTTCTCAAATATTGGTATCTTTTTGTGTTGGGAGTATTTATTTCGTTGGCTATTGCATATTATCAGAATCGTAGTTTTGTGCCTATTTACAACTCTTCGCTGCGTATGCTGTTGAAGCAGGAGGCGGGTTCGTTGTCGTATATGCAGGGACAAGGGTTCAATTCGGTAATGAACCGCCTTGACCAGACTAATATAGAAAACCAGATACTGTTGTTGCAGTCGCAAGACCTGATAGGGCGAACTATCGACAGTCTTCCGAAGTTTAGAGTGGATTTTTATAAAAAATTGCAGTTCAAAAACCGTCCGATGTATGCCACCTCTCCGATAGACATCGATATAATATCCATATCCGATATAAGTTACGGTAAATATTATCTCTACCAACGAAAAGACAACGACTACTTTACCATAAAAGTTTTCGATAACGAAGATGTCGAATTGGAGACGGTTGAAGGCAGGTACAACGAACCTGTCGGGTGTAAATATTTTCTTATCAAGGTGATTGAAAATAAAGCTTTTAGAGATGTAGACAAAGTGCACTTTCGTTTCAGACACCGTCAGGAGCTCATTGCCGAATTTTCGTCAAAATTGGCTATACAGCTGATACCGAATACATCTGTATTGAATATCTCTGTCTTGAGCGATAATCCGCTACGTGACGTCGATTTTCTGACCAGACACGCACAGAGTTTCTTGGACGACAACTTAGACAAAAAAAATTACGAAGCTGACAAAACGATACAGTTTATCAACGACCAGCTCGGTATCATATCCGACTCGCTGAGTCGCTCCGAGTCGAATCTCAATTCGTTTAAGGTAGCCAATAAAATGTATGGGCAGAATAATACTTCGATATTGACAGAGCGAATGGAATCTCTCGAAAATCAGGGAAAGCAGATAAGACTGCGTGACGAATATTTCAAATATCTGAGGAATTATCTGAAAAACAATATCGACAACGAATCTTTGGCATCGCCCACTACGATAGGTATTCAGGAACCCAGACTTATTGCTCTTGTAGATAAATACAACGAATTGCAGATAAAACTACTCGACCTTGGCGTCAAAAATCCTCAATATGATGTAGTTATATCGCAGATACGTCAGATAAAAACGCAGTTGAACGAGTTGATTAACTCCGTAAGCGATGTCTATAAGATAGAGAAAAGTTCGTATCAAAGCGATTTGTCGGCTCTGAACAAGCTCCTTGTGGAAGCTCCCAATAAAGAACTACGAATGCTCGATTACGAACGCAGATATAAGATAAATGACAGTTATTATACCTTCTTGTTGCAGAAAAGGTCTGAGGCTCAGATACGTAAAGCCTCCAACTCCCCAGATAATGCAGTTATGCAGAAAGCAAGAACATCGCAATTGGTAAATGCCAATCAAAAGCAGAAGAAATATATGATTTTCTTTTTTATCGGATTGGCTATACCTGCTGTTTTGATTATCCTCAAAGAGTTGCTTAATAATGCTATACGTACAGAAAAAGATATCGAAAGAGCTACCAGAAACCGATTCCCGACAATCGGTTCGGTACGCCATACCAAGCACAAAGCCGACGAACGAGTGATTGCGTCTAAATACCCGAACTCATACTTTGTCGAGCAGCTTAGGGTGATTCGTACCAAGATAGAGTTTATACTGAAACGTAAGGAGAAAATAACCGTACTAATATCATCGACCGAAAGTGGCGACGGTAAGACATATATATCGTTGAATCTGGCAGGTGTGTTTGCTTTGCAAAATAAGAAAATATTATTGATAGACTTCGATATTCGCAAACCAAATCTTACTAAGAATCTCGGCGGTATGGTCAAAAACAAACTTGGCTTTGTAAACTATATGATAGGCGACTGCTCGCTTAACGAAGCCATAGAATCAACGCCTTATGGGTTCGATTTCTTGAAAGCGGGTGTAATCCCTCCCAATCCGGGCGAATTTGTAAGGAGTCATAAATTGTTGGAAATGCTTGCAGAGCTACAATCGATGTATGATTATATTATTATCGACTCGTCGCCGTTGGGACTTGTGGCAGATGCTTATGCTTTGTTTTCTGTCGTGGATATTAAGTTGCTTGTAGTCAGAAGTTTCAAGACTAATAAAATGGAATTTACCGATCTGTCTAAACGTCTGTATTCCGACAATATTGAAGATATATACATTATTCTGAACGATGTGGACAAATCGAAAATTGGTTATGTTTATGGCTATGGATATGGTATGCACAAAAAGATGGGCAACTATTATGTAACCGAAGAGTTTGAACAAGATGATGTATCTATCTTAGAGAAGCTTATATACAAGATAAGCGATATGACAAAAAAAATACGTAATATCAAGAAATAATTTTTACGGAATAGGTTTGGTATTTTAGAAAAAAGTATTACCTTTGCACTCTGAATTTAATAATATAGAATATCATAAAAAAATAAGCAATAAATAGAAATGTCAAGAGTTTGCCAAATAACAGGGAAAAGAGCAATGGGCGGCAATAATGTTTCGCACTCAAACCGCAAAACAAAACGTCTGTTTGATGTAAATTTGTTCAATAAAAAATTCTATTACGTAGAAGAAGATTGTTGGATTAGTCTTCGTATTTCTGCTGCGGGCTTGCGTACAATCAACAAAAACGGTTTGGATGCGGCTCTGAAAAATGCTGTTGCAAAAGGTTATTGCAATTGGAATGATATTAAGTTTGTAATGTAATTTAGGAGGAATTTCGATGGCAAAAAAAGGTAAAGACGCAAGAGTACAAGTGATATTGGAGTGTACCGAACACAAAGATAGCGGTATGCCTGGCACATCACGTTATATCACGACGAAAAATCGTAAAAATACGACAGCTCGTTTGGAACTGAAAAAATATAATCCGATATTGAGGAAAGTAACTATTCACAGAGAAATTAAATAAAATTGTAGATTATGGCAAAGAAAGCGGTTGCATCGTTGCAGAAAGGTGAAGGGCGTGGACACGCAAAGGTAATCAAGATGGTAAAGTCGCCAAAGACAGGTGCCTACGTATTCCAAGAAGAAATGGTAATAAACGAAAAAGTAAAAGAATATTTTACGAAATAGATAAAAATATAGCCTAAATAGGAGTATAATATTGTTTTCATAATGGGGAGTACTTGAATCAGTGATGATTCAGGTACTTTTTGTTTATGCATATTGCTACATTTTTTTTCTATGTGAAGATTATTTTATAATTTAGCCGACAAAAAAGAATATTTTATGAGAAAATTATTAGTAGTAATATTTACAGTAGCGTTCCTACAACACATTGTAGGACAGGAAGTGAAGGAAACGTCAGGCATAGTAAGTATGGGTAAGACACCGCTCACTTTGCTTGGTAATATGGTAGCGATAGGAGATGTCGCACCTAATTTTACGGCGACAGATAATAACAGTAAACCTGTGTCGCTGTCGGACTTTGCGGGTAAGACGGTGATAATATCCGTTTTTCCTTCGGTAGATACCAAAGTGTGTGCTATGCAGACACGCCGTTTCAATAAGGAGGCTTCCGATTTATCGAAAAATGTTGTGATACTCACCGTATCGAAGGATTTGCCCTTTGCTTTGGGGCGTTTCTGTGCTGCCGAGGGCATTGACCGTATCTACACCTTGTCGGACTATATGCACTCGGAGTTTGGGTACAAATACGGTTTTCTCCTCAAAGAGAATATGTTGCTTGCTCGTGGGGTAGTGGTAGTAGACCCCAAAGGTAAAGTCGTATATGCGGAATATGTAAGCGATATTGGTAATGAACCGGATTATAACAAGGCTCTTACGGCAGCCAAGAATACCTTACGGTAATACAATTTCGTTTTTTCAAATTAATAAATACGGAATACGATGAAGAAAATAACGTTAATAATCTGTCTGGCAATTGCAACTATAAATATATATGCCGAAAATGTCAAGGGAGTACTGAAGAGAGCTACCGTCTACTTCTCGGGAGCCGAGTTGACACACACCGTCAATGTATCGCTCCGACAGGGCGAAAATAGCTTGACTATCGAAGGGCTTACTCCGAATATCGATGTCAATTCGCTCAAAATAAATGTCAATAATAGTGTAATGGTGGCAGCTTCGGAATTTACTACCGACTATCTGACCGAAAAGAAATCGTCGGATTATATCAAGAAACTCAAAGATTCTATCGATAATTATAATGCGATGATAGCGAGGCTTGCTTCTGCCATCAAAATCAATACCTCTTCGCTCGAACTGCTAAAAAAGGGGGTCGAAAACAATCTGTCGAATAAAACCGAAGGCAGTACGAGTATGGTCAAGAAACACCTGACCACAGCCGAAATCACCCAGAATCTCGACTATTATAACAACAAGGCGGCAGCTCTGGAAAAATCTATATACGACGACAACCTCAAAAAGACCGAACTCTCGCAGAAACTCACCAACTTGCAGGCACAGCTACGGCAGGAGCAGGGCAAGAAAGGTGTCTTCAACGGAATACTGAACCTGAATCTTGTGGCTTCGTATGCCACGAATGCAACTGTTACGGTAAGTTATTTCACGTCGCAGGCTCGTTGGGTGCCGTTCTACGATATGGTCGTAGCCGACGTGTCGAAACCTGTCAAGCTCAAGGGAAGGTCTAAGGTAAGCCAGAATACAGGTATCGATTGGAACAATGTAAATATAACTCTATCGACTGCAACGCCTTCGAAGACAAAAGACGCTCCCGTATTCGATACGTGGTTTCTCGATTTTGTGTACAACAATTACGGATACTACGGTGAAATGAATAAAAAGATGAGTAATGCCATCACTTATGATGCAGCTGAAAGTAAAGATGACATAGCATTGGAAGAATCGGCTTTAAGTAAAGTTAAAGTAAGGGCGGTAAGGAGTGTATCCGATGCGCAGCAGATTCTGTATGTTGTAGACGGAGTGCCGTACGACGGCGACATAAGCGAGATAAGCCCCAATTCGATAGCAAGCACGACTGTGCTGAAAGAGGCTCAGGCAACAGCTATGTACGGCTCGAGAGGAGCAGGCGGCGTGGTGCTGATTACCACCAAAAAGATGGAGGATTACATTGCCGTCGAAGAGAAAAACATTGCTATGGAGTACAAAATCGATTTGCCGTACACTATCCCCGGTAACGGCAAAGAGCAGATAATTGACCTGAAAGATTACAGTCTGTCGCCCGAATATAAATTCTACTCTGCTCCTAAGCTCGACCAGAACGCATTCCTTGTAGCGGACTTCAAGGATTGGGAAAAACTCAATATCCTATCGGGGCTGGCGAATATTACTTATGATGGCACATACGTTGGGCAGACTTACCTGAACACTTCGCAGACCAACAACGTAATGTCCGTAACGCTCGGTTCGGACAAGCGAATATCGGTAAAACGCGAAAAGCTCACAGACTTCTCGCAGGTGAAGATATTGGGTAGCGATACTAAGGTTACTCTGGCGTATAAGATTACGGTAAAAAACAATCAGAACAAGGCTGTCAAGTTTACTCTCAAAGAGCAGTATCCTATTTCGTCGCAGAAAGAGATAAAGGTAGAGTTGCTCGACAAGGAGACAACCAAACCGACCTACAACAAGGAGGATATTGGCGTCGTTACGTGGGATTTCGACTTGGCGGCGGGCGAGAGCAGGGAGTTTCGCATAGCTTATTCTGTAAAATATCCGAAAGACAAGAAAATAAACCTTAGATAAATAACATTCGCTCCGTCTGTCTCCGCTATGAGTGTCATAAAAAGCATAATATTGCCGTTGCTCCCGTTGCTTGTATCGGTGGGAGCAATGGCTCAGTTCACAGACGACTTTACCGACGGCGACTTCACTCATAACCCTATATGGAGCGGTACTGTGGATAAATTCACCGTAGCGGACGGTGTACTAAGGCTGAGCGATGTGGCAGCATCGGGTAGCGGTTCGTTCAAGGCGTATCTGTCTACACCGTCGGTCGCTTCTGTGGCTGCCTCGTGGGAGTGTAGGGTGGAGGCAAACGTCAATCTGACGTCGACGAACTATGTGCGTTTTTATCTGATGGCAGACAGAGATGACCTCACCGATATATCGCTCAAAGGGTACTTTATACTTATCGGTGGGCAGCAGAAAGAGGTGGCTCTGTATAGGCAGAATGGCAAAAATATCACAAAAATAATAGACGGGACAGACTCACGACTGACAGGTACAGCCAACCGCGTACAGGTGAAGGCTACACGCAACGAACAATGGGGCTGGCAGCTGTGGTCGAAGTTGCCTACCGAAACCGACTTCGTGCTCGAAGGCGAGGCTATCGATGGTAACATAGCCAACGCCGCATATTCGGGAGTATTTGTAAATTATTCGTCGAAAGCCAAGGATAAATACTCATTCGACGACTTTGTGGTAAAGGGTAAGCCATACGTGGTAGAGCAGCAAAATATCCGACGTCACTCTGTGGTCGTAAACGAGATAATGGCAAACCCTAAGGCGATTAACAGTTCTATACCGAATGCAGAGTATATCGAGCTGTACAACCGTACCGACAAAAAGATAAATCTTGCTGGCTGGCAGGTGTTTTGCGGTAGAGGTAAGGCGACTATCGAGGCGGGCGAGATAGCCCCCAACGGGTATATTGTGCTATGCAGTGCGGCTCACAAAGCTGCTTTCGAGCAGTTCGGAGAAGTAGCTCAAATAAAGTCGCTGCCGTCGCTTACCAACAAACGAGGGTTGATAACCGTAAAGGATGCCGACGGCAAAACGGTAACTTGGACTGAGTACTCCGACAGTTGGTACGGTAACGATATTTCCCGAAAAAACGGCGGCTTTTCACTCGAGAGGATAGACTGCGACAATCTGCACAACAGTTCGGCTAATTGGACTCCTTCGCACGACGACAAAGGCGGTACGCCCTGTACGGCAAACTCTATGAAAGCTGCAAATGCCGATAACGTACAGCCGGAACTTTCGGCTGTGGGGCTCGTAGGCAGCAGCTCGTGCGTGCTTATATTCAATAAGGAGATGAACGACTCGGCAGCGGTGAGGGTATCGAATTATCTGTCGTCTGATGTGGCGATTGCGTCTGCTGAGGTCGTCGAACCGAAGGCAGACAGAGTCGTGCTTACTTTCTCGCCCGCCTTGTCGGCGGATACCGTCGAGATTTCGGCATCGAACCTGAAGTGCGTATCGGGCTTTGCGCTCGACGGAGCGATATTCCGCCTTGCCCGTCATCAAGAGCCGCAGGTAGGCGACTTGGTTATTAATGAAGTATTGTACAATACCGACAAGGGAGTAGGTGAGTATGTAGAGGTCTTCAACAAAAGCAATAAGGTGATAAATCTGGCGAATATTTGTATTACCTCGCGTCTCGGTAGCGGACAGCTCAAAACTCCCCGTGCCGTTACAGCCGATAGTATACTATTATTTCCCTATAAATACCTGCTTATAAGCAACGATATACGGTCGGTATGTTCCGTTTATAGCTGTGGCGAAGCCGATGGGGTAAGGTGTGATACCGTGCTGCCGACTTTGCCAAATAAGGAGGGTAATATAGTCCTTTGTACGGCAAATACTTATGTGCTCGACGAACTCAACTACGCTGACGATATGCAGTCGCCCTCGGTGGTAAATTCGCGTGGGGTGGCTCTGGAGCGTATCAGCCCGATGTTACCCACCGACGACACGAGCAATTGGGCAAGTGCCTCCTTTGCCGAGAACTACGGTACGCCTGCCCGCCAAAACTCACAATACTCCGCTACCACGTCTACTGCCGATAAACACTATTGGCTCGATTACGAGACATTTACCCCCGATGGTGACGGCTACCGCGACCTGCTCACCATCCGTTACAAGTTACCCGAGAGCGGATACAGCATATCGGCTACCGTCTACACACCTACGGGGCTGAGGGTGAAGACTCTGGCAAACAATCTGCCGGCAGGCACTTCGGGCGTACTCCTCTGGGACGGACGCAACGACACCGATGCTCTATGCGAAGTCGGTATATATGTCGTTAGGATAGAGGCGGTATGCAGAGGCAAAAGGATTAATGCCCAACTCGTCTGCGTACGGGGAATGAGGTAATAAATTGATATAGCGAGTTTGGTTAATGAAAATTTTTCCGACGCATCGGAAATACCACGATGTCCGTATGCTTGTTTTTCAGATGATTACAGGGGTGGATTTTTGTTGTCTGAAGTGTATTTTTACCGAGCAATTAAGATTGGAAAATAAAAGTAAAAACAGAGGTATGATATCGCATCGTACCTCTGACAACTTAAACAATAAAGTTTAAAATGATAATTATGAAAATTGGTTTATTTCTCTAATTTAATATTACAACTCCACGTCTACAACTTGAAAGTGTAGATGACGGATAGTGTTGCCCTTTGGTTGAATAAAAATTTTGTCTGCCCGCTCGGCAGAGGATATGTCCAATCGAACTCCTTACGCGTGCGATTGAGTAACCCGACCGAATACATAGGGCGGATACCCCAATTTTTATACTTGAACAGTACTCCTATTTCGGGCGAAACTTCGAAACGGTACATTCTGCCGCTTTTACCGAACAGCTCGCCGCTGTCTGTCTCTTTGTTTATCGGCTTACGATACTCTGAGTCTTCGTATGCGAGGTCTTTGCCGTGTATGCCCATACTAACTGTCGCACCGAGCACAGGGTATACCGACAGGTCATCGTTGACCTTAAATTGGTAATTGATATGTATTGGCAATTCTATGCTGAATACCTGACGTTTGAATATCGTCGAATATTTTCGTGTTGTATCGTTGTTGTACGACATATTGAACGAATACGAACGCATAGTGTATAGCAGCTGGAAGTCCATTCCGAAGTCTTTGTAAAAGTTCCATCCGAAATAGCCGCCGGCGACAAAGCCTGCCCCCGAACGCGGGTTGAAGCGGACAACGTCGATATCGCCGCTCGTGAAGGCGTGGGGAAAAGTATGATGATAGCCCCCGATGAAGCCTATTTCTATCTTTTGCGAGAATATATTTGTTGTCAATATCAACGATAATATTGCAATGAATGCCTTTTTCATATATTTTGGGTGTGTAATCTTATTTGTGGGTAACTCTGTTAAGTATCGTTATTTGGCGTCGGGCGGGAAATTGCGTATTTCATGAACTATCATATCGCACCTTATTACCGAGTATGGAGGTATGAAATATTTCGATATACCTGCCTGCTTCTGCCCCGCTTTACCAAATGCCAGATGCCAGGGAATGTATATGGTGAAGTTAGCTCCCTCTTTCAGTCCGCGGTCGCAAAGCATCTCCTGCCATCCGGCGGAGAACTTTTTTACCTCTATAGAGGTCTTTTTCGATACTGTCCCTACTGTCGTGCCGTTTATCAGATGGTTGACGTATGTAACCGTTACCAGCGAACTTAGTTTGGCTGTCTTGCCGAATCCCTCGTGGCGTATGATATATTGAATGCCCGACTCCGTGATACCGGCAGAGATGTAGCCCTCCTTGACGGGGGCGTCCCTTAACGACTCTATGTATGGCTTGTTTACGTTTTCGAGCCAATCTTCGTTATATTTCTTCCAAACCGAAAAATCCTCTTTGCAGCCGGCGAGTAATACAGCCAATATACATATCGACAATACTTTATGTTTCATTATCTTTTGTCCTGAATTGTTCAACATCTGCGAAAATTTGTAATAAATTTTTTCTTTTAAAAGATATTGCTCCGTAAGCCAAGCCGTTATCTTTTTATTTTCTAACAGGCTGCAAAGGTAAGAAAATTATTGATAACACACAACAGGAGACCCAAAGGAATTAAGCCGAACCCCAAACCGACGCCGAAGCCCGTTAGTGTCTGCTCTACCGTATGTGCTCCGAGCAGACATCGGGAGGTCATTACAGCTCCGGCAACGAAAAGAGAGCCGCACAACCATAATATATCTATCGAATAAAGCATACTCATAAGTACCATAAAACTGCACAGTATACCCATACCGCAGCTGTGTATCGAAATTTTCCACCACAGATTTACCAAGGCGGTCAGTGCTACGGAAAGTATTGCGAATACCCAGAAAAATACGAAAAAATATATATCCAAAAAAGCAAACATAAGGTAAGCACATACCAGAGCCGATGTCATAGATATCAGATATATGGGTGTACGTTCGTGGCGGACAGACAGATTTAGGTCGCTTATTTTACCTCTCGTGTATAGTATCCATATAGCGAGGCAGGGTACGATTATGGTGAAAGATATTATCAGTGAGAATACGAGTATGTTGTCTACCGTAGAGAGAGTCTCGGCAATATCTGTTGTAATGTAAAGAGTTACCATACAGTACAGAGTTACGAATACGGGGTGAAATATTATGGATAGTATTTTCGCTGCCTTTGTCATATAATAAATAAGTATATTTTACTTAATCTTTTCGAGTCCGTTTGTTTGCTGCGGGTATATTCATCTGTTCGCGATATTTGGCTACTGTACGGCGTGCTATGCGGTAGCCTTCCGTATTGAGGCGCTCTTTTATTTGGTCGTCCGTCAAAGGGTTATGCTTATCTTCTCCGTCTACCGTCTCTCTTATGACGGACATCACCTTCTTGCTGGACACCCCTTGTCCGCTATCGGTATGTATGGTTTCCGAGAATAGATACCGTAGTGGGAACACTCCATATGACGTTTGTACGTATTTGCCGTTGGTAACTCTCGATATTGTCGAGGCATCGTATCCCGATATTTCGGCGATGTCCTTGAGTCTCATCGGTACGAGCTGCGTATCGTCGCCCGATAAGAAAAATGCCCGCTGCTTGTTTGCTATGGCTATCATCGTGCGGATAAGAGTATTGTTACGTTGTCTTATGGACTCTATGAATGTATCTGCCTGGTCTATCTTTTGGCGGGTGAAGTCTATCGCTTTCTGTGTCCGACTGTCTTTGTGGTTGCTTGCTGCAAGCTCTTGGAGCATCTCACGGTACGCTCTGCTTACGGAGAGCTTCGGGTAGTTGAATCCGTTGAGCGAAACGTACAGATTGTCGTTGTATTGCTCCACGGTGAAGTCGGGCACTATCTGCGATGCGGCATCGGAGGCTTTGCTTGCGTTTAACTCGCTACCGGGTTTGGGGTTTAGTTTTGTTATCTCCGCTATTGCATCTTCCAGCTCATTTTGGGTTACGCTTAGCTTATCTTTGATGTAATTGTATTTTTTTTCTGTGAATTGGTCGAAATATTTTTTCAATATAATAGTTGCCAATTCGGTGCTCGGATTACTGTGTTTTCTACCTATTTGTATTAATAGGCAGTCTTGTAGATTGCGAGCTCCGATACCTGCCGGCTCGAGTTGCCGTACTATATCGAGAGCTTCGGAAAGCTGTTCTTCAGACACCTCTACGTTCATCGAAAACATAAGGTCGTCGGCAATATTTGCCAAACTTCTGGTCAGATAACCGTTTTCGTCGAGGCTGCTTACCAGATAACGTGCGAGTTGTTTTGTCTTTTCGTCTGCCGATGTCTCGTCTATCTGCCCGAAGAGATTCTCCGCAAACGACTCTTCGGCAGAGAATACGGGCGATTGCATCGTATCGCGTTGCCCGTCGAAGTTGTTTTTTATCGAATAGGCTCCGTTATCGTCGTTGTAATACGAGTCTGCTTCCATTATGTCGATGTCGTCAGCCATTGCGGAGCCGTCGTCGTCGCCGAACTCGCTGTCGTCGGTATCGGAGCTCGCATCGAGGCTAATGTCGCTTACGGTGTCCCCGTCGCTCTCTTCGAGTGCAGGGTTGGCTTCGAGTTCTTTGTTGATTATCTCCTCCATCTCTACGGTAGAGTAGCCGAGCATACGTATTACCTGTATCTGCATAGGCGACAGCCTCTGTCTCTGACTTATCGAGAGTCGTTGCTTCAACATATTTTTTTACTTTATTAAAAATAAATCGAGGCACAAAGGTAATAAAACAATTACGAATTATCCGTTGCCGACGGCAGCTATTTGTACTTCGAATAACTAAAATTATGAAATGGCTGCGTATACAACTCGAAACTATTTAGTATCTTTGTACGCTTTTCTTTGTAAATCGAATTTAACCCGTGTAGAATAAACTTTTTATGACAATGTTACAGAAAGCCGTTATAATAGGTACAGGCAATGTAGCGTGGCAGTTGGCACACTGTCTGCCGCTGTGTGGTTGCTGCGTCCTGCAAATATTCGGTAGGAATGCCCACAAAGCCGAAAGTCTGGCTCTTGAGGTCGGAGCCGAACATACCGATAGCTACCGAGATATTTACCCCAATGCCGATTTTTATATCTATGCCGTTTCAGATGACGCTCTGCCGGAGGTAGTCGACAATGTAGAAACAGATGCAGGGATACACCTGCACACATCGGGGAGTGTCGATATAGCCGTTTTTGAAGGAAAGCGAAGCAACTATGGAGTGCTCTATCCATTGCAGACATTTACTCGCGGTCGTATGGTCGATTTCGGGCGTGTGGCGATATTCACGGAAGCCAACAGTGCCGACAATCTACGGCGTATAGGAGATTTTGCCCGCCGTCTGTCGCTCAAAGTATTCGATGTCGACAGCCGACAGCGACGGCGTGTGCATTTGGCGGGCGTCATTGCGTGCAATTTTGCGAACTATCTATGGCAGGTTGCCGACGACGTACTGCACGCCGACAATCTACGGTTCTACGATGTGCTGCTACCGCTCATACAGGAGACGGTCGATAAGCTCAAATATATGTCGCCTGCCGAGGCTCAGACGGGACCTGCAAAACGAGGCGACACGCAGACCATCGCCCGCCATCTCGATATGCTCGGCAATACAGGCGATGTGGCAGACCTGTATGGAATGTTTTCTCGCCTTATATTGCAGAAACGGTAATTATAATCAATTTTGTAAATTGAAACTAATATGATTTTGAATTATATCTGGATAGCTTTTGTCCTCATTGCCATAATGACGTCAGTGTTGGTTACTATCTTCTCAGGCGATGGCAATAGCCTCAATGCCGTGATGGACGCAATGTTTGCCAATGCCAAGACGGGTTTCGAAATATCGTTAGGGCTTACGGGCGTGCTTACTCTTTGGCTGGGGATAATGAAGATAGGTGAGCGCGGCGGGGCCATAGAGTTCTTGGCTCGGATTACTTCGCCTTTTTTCTCGAAGATTTTTCCCGATGTTCCCCCCGGACACCCCGCTCTTGGTTCTATGTTTATGAATTTTTCGGCAAATATGCTCGGACTCGATAATGCGGCGACGCCCCTCGGACTGAAAGCCATAAAAGAACTTCAAGAGCTGAACCCGAAAAAAGATACTGCTTCCAACCCTATGGTGATGTTCCTTGTGCTCAATACGGCAGGACTTACTCTGATACCCGTTACCGTCATTACGTATCAGACACAGATGGGAGCCCAAAACCCGACGGACGTGTTTCTGCCCATACTAATGGCGTCTACCTTCTCTACGCTTGTGGGGCTTATAGCTGTGGCTGTATCGCAGAAGATAAATCTGTTTCAACGGGCTATCGTCGTTACCATAGCCTCTATCGTTGCTCTGCTTGGTCTTATGATTTGGGCGTTCTCGTCGATGTCGCCCGAGGAGGTGGGCTTTTATTCGAAGATAGTGTCCAACACCATACTTCTCGGTATCATCTGTTCGTTTATCGTTGCTGCCGCCGTTCGTAAGGTTAATGTCTACGATGCTTTTATCAAGGGAGCAAAAGAAGGTTTTAAAGTCGCCGTCGGTATAATTCCCTTTCTTATAGCCATTTTGGTGGCTATTGGTATGTTTCGTGCTTCGGGAGCAATGGATTTTCTGCTTGCAGGCATTGGTAAGTTTTTGGAGTTCTGTCATCTACCTACCGATTTTGTACCGGCTTTGCCTACGGCTGTTATGAAGTCGCTCAGCGGCAGTGGTGCCCGCGGTATGATGCTCGAAGCGATGAATACCTACGGAGCCGATTCGTTTGTAAGCAAGGTCTGCTGTATACTGCAAGGGTCGTCGGACACGACATTTTATATCCTTGCTCTATATTTCGGTTCGGTAGGCATCACCAAGACACGTAACGCTTTGGCACTCGGATTGCTGGCGGATTTGGTTGCCGTATTGTCTGCAATATTGCTCGGATATCTCTTTTTTGGCTACCTGATATGATTCTTTTTATGAATTTGGCGTTTTTGTTTTAGTAAATGTTTGGTATAAACAAAAAAAGTATTACCTTTGCACCGCTGTTTTAAGCAGTTGTAAACGATTGATAAAATTAACAAAAAATAAAATTCTAACTTATTAAAATTTTAGACGCAAGTAAATGATTGTAGTACCAGTTAAAGAGGGCGAGGCTATCGAAAAAGCCTTGAAAAAATTCAAACGCAAATACGAGAAGACAGGTGTGGTAAGAGAGCTCCGTCGCCGTCAGGCTTTTCACAAACCGTCGGTTGTGAAACGTGAGGCAAAAATGCACGCCGTCTACGTTCAACAACTTAAGGCACAAGAAGAATAACAAAATATTTTTATGTTAGAAGAGTATTTAAGATACTTACAGTATGAGAAAAATTATTCATCTCGTACTGTTTCTTCGTATCGGAAAGACATCAACCAATTTACCGCATACTATTCGAGGATAAACAACAGTACCGATATATCGAAAGCGGAAATAGACGATATTCGTTTGTGGATTGCCGAGCTCATAAGTGTAAACAAGATAACGTCTCGTTCGGTGTGTCGCAAATTATCTTCGATGAAGTCTTTCTACAAATTTCTTCTACAAAAGAATATAATTGATTCCAGTCCGGTCGACGTAGTTGCTCCCAAGATAATAAAAAGCCTGCCCGTATTTTTTACCGAAAAAGATATCAACCTTTTGGGTACGGACGAGATTCTGCCTGACGACAGTTTTGAGACAGCACGCAATGCTCTTATGATAGAGATATTTTACCAGACAGGAATAAGGCGTATGGAGCTGATAGAGCTCAAAATAAGCGATATAGACTTCGAACGTAAGACAATAAAGGTTTTAGGCAAGCGCCGCAAAGAACGTTTTGTCCCCTTCGGTGAAGCACTCGAAAACCAGATAAAACACTATCTGTCTATAAGGCAAAAACGAATAACGACAGACAATGATTACCTGTTTGTAACCAAGCACGGCAGGCAACTATACGACAAGGCTGTATATAATATCGTTACACGTGAGCTTGGCTCTATCACTACCAAAACCAAGCATTCGCCTCATACGCTGCGACACACATTTGCTACCACGATGCTCGACAACGGAGCAGACCTCAATTCTATCAAAGAATTGCTCGGACACTCGTCGCTTGCTGCCACACAGGTATATACTCATACCTCTTTCAAGGAGTTGCAAAAGCTATACCAAAATACTCACCCGAGAGCCAATTAATACAATCGTTCGGTATCGTTTTATGAACATTATTATCGAAAGACATATTTGTCTCAGCTTTGACAATCAGGCTGAGATAGTGCATTATTACAGGCAAATGGGAGTGGAGTATCCCAAGTTTTTCAAAATGGACTGTTTGTCCAAGATGGCTTTTGTGGCTTCCGAAATGTTGCTTGCCGATATGCCCGACAGATTCGAATTGCGTGAAGATGTGGCGGTCATCTTTTTCAACTCTTCCTCGTCGCTTGCAGTAGATACGGATTATCAGGCAACGATACGTAACAACGACGACTACTTCCCCTCTCCTGCACTTTTTGTATACACTTTGCCAAATATATGTGCTGGCGAGGTAGCTATTCGCAACAAATTTTGCGGCGAAACATCTTTTTATGTAATAGATAAGTTCGACATACACCGAATTTTCGATATTACTCGTAATACTTTTGAAAATAATCAGGTTACGTTTGCCTTGATAGGTTGGATAGAAAATTACGAAGATGTGTTCGAAGTGAAAATGGCAAAGGTCTGTATAAAACAATAATTAACAATGAAATACGTAGCGAAAACATTTCTGGGACTCGAAGACGTGCTTTGCGACGAACTGAAAGCCCTTGGTGCTCAAAATATACGGAAAGAGAGACGTGCCGTATCGTTCGAAGGCGATTTGTCGCTGATGTATCGTGCCAATATATGGCTTAGAACGGCTTCGCGTGTCTTGAAGACGATACGGTCGTTCGAGGCATCGGATGCCGATACCATTTACCGTGAAGTAAAAAAAATAGAGTGGGACGAGTATATGTCTGTCAGTCAGACCTTTGTTGTGAACGCCACAGTATATTCAGACTCTTTCCGAAATTCGCAATTCGTATCGTATCGCACCAAAGATGCCATTGCCGACTTTTTCAACGAAAAGTACGGCAAACGCCCTTCTGTACGTCTGACCAATCCCGATATATATGTCAATATTCATATCTCTAACAATCAATGTACTGTATCGCTCGACTCTTCGGGCGATAGCCTGCACAAACGCGGCTATCGCTCGGTACAGACCAAAGCCCCTATCAATGAGGCATTGGCGGCAGGTATGATACTACTTTCGGGTTGGCGTGGCGACAGCAACTTTGTCGATTTTATGTGCGGTTCGGGTACTCTGCTCATAGAGGCGGCTCTGATAGCACTCAATATACCACCGGGGATATTCCGTAAACAATTCGCTTTCGAGAAATGGAACGATTTCGACGCCGACCTCTTCGAGGAGATACTCAATGACGATAGTGAAGAACGTGATTTCAGACACAAAATATATGGTTCCGATTTGTCGACAAAAGCCATCGAGATAGCTACACAAAACATAAAATCTGCGGGACTTGGCAGATACATAGAGCTGAAAACTGCGAATGTATCCGATTTTGAAGCTCCTATGGGTAAGAGTATTATAATATCCAATCCACCTTATGGCAAAAGGCTGACAGATAATAATATACATAATTTGTACAGTACTATCGGACAGACTCTAAAACATCGCTGTCAGGGAATGGACGTGTGGATAATATCGTCTGATAGCGAATTGCTTAAATCGATAGGACTGAAACCTTCGAAAAAAATAGCCCTTCTAAATGGGGACTTGGAGTGCGAACTCTGGAAATTCGAAATATTCGCAGGCAAACGAAATGAGTTTTTAGCCTCAAAATCAGCAAGAAAATAATATTTTTCAGAAAAATCGATTTGTCGTTTGCAACATTCTGAGATTTTGGCGTCTATTGTATAGTTTTTCGTCAAACAAATTTGAATTTTATCAGAATATGCAAAGAAACAGATTTTTAATCGCGGCTATCTGCCTGTTGTTTATAAGCGGTAGTCTGTCGGCTCAGGACAAGGCTGTCCCCAAGAGCGTGTGGCGTTTGGGTATCGAAGCAGGTCTGCACCCGATGTCGTATAATATAATTGTACCATCGCAAGTGCGTGAAATCCCCAAAAATTCTTACGGAGCTGCCCTTACATCGGTATATCTGTCGCCCCACTCCAATTTTCGTAACGATTGGTTGAAGACGAGCTACTACGTAGGCATCAAACCCGAATATCAATTGGCAGACCGACTGAGTCTTACCTCAGGCGTGCGATTAAGTTTTACCGACGACAAACTTGCGAAAGTCGGTGGTTTTTTCGTATGGGAACTACCGGGTAATGTGAATAATACCAATTATGTACGAATAGAAGAGATACAACAGACAGTTTATAATTTGGGTATTCCCTTGGAGTTACGTTTTTATCCCCGCAGGCGAGACCACTTTGTGCGTCAATACTTTGTCCTCGGAGCTATGTTCAATTTTGTGGCATTCACCCGCACAAAAGTAAAATTTACTAACCTCATTATGGCAAAACACGAGCAGGAGATAAAGGAACAATTGAACAAGCCCGATAATTTTTCGAGCTACTGCTATCTCGGTATGGGGCTGAAGATAGGCAAAATGCACAGACCTTTCGGAAATCTTGAAGTGCATTTCCCTATGTTCTCGTTCAGCCAATCGAAGTTAACCTCTTTTTCCGAATACAGAGGGCATATCATAGGTATCAACACGTCGTTAAAAATACCGCTTGACTTTTAGTTTATTCCAAATATTTGTTTATTAATGATTCTAATTTTAATAATTGTATGAAAGCAGGATATTTATTTTTATCGCTTGTAGCAATAATATGTTTTTTCGGAAGTTGTTCGAGACATAATGTTGTTACACATGACATAACGGAAGAAATAATATTTATCGCCGACGAGTCTGACCACAATCTGCCTGCCTATACTGAATCGGGATACAATACTTTCGGGGCGCTTTTCGAAAAAGACTATTTTGTAGTAAACAAAGGTATCACTCCTCTGAAGATGCAGTACCATCAGGGTAAAATGTTGGTTGTCTTCGACGGTGTGCGTAAGAGGACAGCAGACTTTTACTCATCGAATCTTTATGCTCCTATGACGATGTACTTTACGTTCCCTTTCGATGAATGTAAGTCGTACGAAGATTTGCTCAAACTGCACAATACCAAAATAAACCTGACAGCAACGGGGTGCGAGGTAAAGATGAAAATAGGCGAAGCTTCTTCGGCTACTACACTCGATGTGGTGGAGGGCGAATTGTTTTTCAGAAGGGCACAAAACCTCAATATAGACGATAACAGAATAGGAGTGATACTCTCGGGGACGTTCTTTGTAAAATTCAAAACAGGCAGCGAATATACTGTCATAAAAAATGGCAGATTCGACTTCTCGATAAACCAAAACTATTTCACATACATATCGCCGAATCCATAAATTAAATTTAATATACTTCCAAACAAAAACTTTTAATTCGACGCGATTATGGCAAAATATTATTACTTTTGCCATAATTTCGTTTTTTTGCAGGTTTTGAGAAAATCGTCACTTTACCGTCTTACCCGCTATGCGATAGTAATACTGTGCCTTATATTCTTGGTTTATAAGGTGCTGAATATAGATAACCCGCATATTGTGTTACAGCATTTTTGTAAGGCTTCCTGTCAGCGATTTTTGTTGCTCGTTGTGGCTGTTGCTTTGTTGCCTGTTAATGTTATCTTAGAGAGTATCAAGTGGCAAACGGTACTGCGTAACATTGTCTCGCTTCCTTTTGCAAAAGCTTTATCGTCCGTACTTTTCGGATATACAGGAGCTTTCATTACGCCCAATTCGGTAGGGGAGTATCCTACCAGAGCCTTACTACTGCCCGAAGGTAGTCGTACTCAGGCTGTTGCTATGGGCTTTGTCGGCAGTATTGTTCAGACTATGGTTATTGCTGCCTGTGGGTTTGTGAGTCTGTTTTTTTTTGTACAAAACACCGATTTTTCGGGTATCGACTACACAAAAATCTTTATTTCGATTGTATTGCTCTTGCTTTTGGCAGTGGTGTTTGTGTCTAAGATACATACAGTCGGAGTATTTATGCAAAGGAGCCGTTTCGGTTTTGTACGTAAGATAGGTAACGGACTGTACTATACTACTGCGAGTCAGTTGGTGAAACTTATTACGGTATCGTTGCTGAAGTATTTCGCTTTCAGCACTCAGTTTTTGCTTATACTAATCGCTTTTGGGTTGGATATTGCTGTTATAGAGGCGATTGTGGCAATAAACGTATTCTATCTCTTTCTTACCTTTACTCCTCTGATAAATATATTCGAGGTTGCAGTCCGCAGTTCGTGGGCTATATTGATTTTCGGTCGTTATTCGGTCAATTCTATCTCTATTATCGCAGCAAGCACTCTGTTTTGGGTAATGAATTTTTGCCTGCCTACATTTGTGGGGCTTTTTTTTAGTGGTAAAAAAGCTGATGATGAGAATATTAATGTATCCGATAGAAAAAAATTACGTTTTTAAGCATATCTGTATTGCAAAAAATATTAACTTTGCTCGTTATAAAATAAAGTAAAAAAAAAGAATATTTTATGAGAAAAACTATTTATGTACTATTGCTGCTTGTATTTGCAGCCCAAGGATTTGCCGTTCCTGCATCTCCATATCCTATCAAGGTTATGCAGTCCGACGGCAACACGCTCACTATCCTCAAATGTGGCGATGAGTGGTTTCATTATAGCTCTACCGAAGACGGTTATCCGCTCGTGCTCAATGCCAAAGGCGACTACGAATACGCTATTCTTAGAAACAACGTATTGGTTTCGACAGGCGTGGTAGCTCATCAAAACAGAAGTACAGAAGAGAGAGCTTTTCTAAAGAAGATGGATAGCGAACGTATCTCCTCGGAAGCGGAAGTTGCCGCAAGAGTAGCTATCAGACAAAAGTTGGGTGATACCGAACATCACCGAGCTCCCAATCCGCTGTTCGGTAAACGTAAAGGGTTGGTGATATTGGTTAATTTTAAAGATGTAAAGTTTAAATCTTCAACAGCTAAGGCTGACTTTACCGCTTTGCTAAATGAACGTGGCTACAGCCAAAATGGTGCTACAGGTTCTGCAAACGACTATTTCCGCGCAAGTACATTCGAGAAGTTCGACCCCGAATTCGTAGTATATGGTCCTTACGACTTACCGGAAAATATGTCTTATTATGGGGGCAATACTAGTGACCCAGGTACCGACAAGAATCCCAGACAGATGGTTATAGATGCTTGTAATGCTGCCGACAATGATGTTGATTTTTCTGAATTTGATACAGACAACGATGGAAGCGTAGATATGGTATTTGTATACTATGCAGGTCTTAATGAAGCTGAGACTTCGCAAGAAGATGCTGTATGGCCTCATAAGTGGGCATTGTACGGACAATCTATCACAAAAGATGGAAAAAGGGTAAATGTATATGCTTGTACTTCGGAATTGAACTATCAGGGAATAATGTGTGGTATTGGTACTTTCAGCCACGAATTCGGTCACGTTTTGGGTTTGCCTGACTATTATAACACTGAAAATCCAAATGCATTTACCGTAGGTGACTGGGATATTATGACCTCAGGCAGCTACAACAATGCCGGCAGGACTCCTCCTACTTGGCTTGCACATGAACGTTTCTACCTTGGATACCTTACTCCCGAAATATTAAACGGAAAAACGGGAGACCACACATTGGAACCAATAGTAACAACAAACAAAGCGTATATTATTACCACAACCGGTACACACAACCTCAAAGGAGGAGACCCTGATCCTAAATATTACTATATGTTCGAAAACAAACAGAGAGTAGGATGGGAAGAGAAAGGATATTCTACAGGTGGAGCAGGTAGGCTTGGACACGGTTTGTTGGTAACAAGAGTTAATTTTAATAAATATTTGTGGGAAGCCAATAAGCCAAACAACACTCCGAGCAACCTTCGATTCGATGTTATAGAAGCAGACGGTACTCAGGGATCATATTTGGGTGATACATATCCCGGCACATCGAAGAAAACGGTATTTGTTCCACAAACATCAGATAAAAAACCATATCCGAAAGTAACTATAAAAAATATAGCAGAGAATGGCAAAAATGTAACTTTCCGATATGATGATGCTACGGGTATATCCGAAACAATAACCGATTCTGAGGCAAATGCGGGACAGTTGACTGTTGCTGTAAATAACGATATGTCGGTAACAGTGATATTGAAAGATATCAACGATGCAAATATAGCTGCCACAGCAGGCGTGTTTGTGTACTCTGTCGATGGACATTTGGTTGGTAAATACAAAGCTACTCCGGGTGCAACATCGGTTACTATCGGCGACTTACAGAAAGGAGCAACTTACATTGTCACTCTTGGAGGAAACGGTAAAAACAAGTTTGCAAAAATCGTTTTATAAATACACATAATGTAATTAATCACGATATTAAGCTTAATATGAACGTGATGCTGTCTCTGTCGAGGCGGCATCACATTTTTTAATGTTAATATTGGATAAAAATAAAAATATATTTTGCCATTCGAATAAAATGTTATAAATTAGCACTTGAATTTTGATAATAAAAATAACATATAAAAATATGGCAAAAGTAATAAGTTTTAATGAATTACGCAGGCTCAAAGATAGTCTGCCTGATGGTGCAATGCAGGAAATAGCAAAGAGACTTTCTCTGGAGGTGGAAACGGTTCGTAACTATTTCGGCGGACAAAACTTCAAAGACGGAGGAGCAATCGGAATTCATATAGAAGCCGGTCCCGACGGCGGGCTTGTAACTCTCGACGATACTACCATATACGACATTGCAGTAGAAATGATAGGGAAATAGTACCTCATCGGGGACTATGGTTAATGTTGCGGTTGCAAATGATTGTAGCCGCAACATTCGAAAATATGTTAATTTGATTTGTGCTTATAATGGAAGACAAAGAGTTGATACAAGTATACGTAAAAAGTATTTATACTTCGCAAAACAACAACAATTACCGTGTCATAGAGCTTGGCGAAACTAACGGTAACCGTGTGATGAAGGTCGTTTTGGGTATGTTCGAAGCCGATTTTATAGCGGCGGCTCTCAACAACAAAATATTCAAACGTCCTATGCCATACAGTGTTATGAACGACATTTTCAAAATGTACAAGATAGACCTACGCGAGATAATAATATTCGGAGCCAAAGAGCACGTTATTTTCTCAAAAATAGTACTGATACAAGACAGCAACAAACAAGAGATAACTACACGTATATCAGATGCTTTGGCTCTTGCCATAGAGACAGGCGCACCTATATATGTAGAGAAATATATAGTCGAACAATTTTTCCAAAATCTCGTCGCCAATCCCAATGAGATTTTGATAAATAAGATGCCGATACAGGATATGTCGCTGGCAGAGCTCAACGAAGAACTTCGTATAGCCGTAGAAGACGAGGCTTACGAAGAGGCAGCAAAGATACGCGACGAGATAAACCGACGCCGAGAAGCCGGAACAGCGGGCGAGGCGACAAACATTCCACCAGATTTTCCATTCTGACATTACGTTTTTTAATATAACACACTGAATATGAAGATAAGGCTTATCGTTATGAACTTCCTGCAATATGCGGTCTGGGGAGCATACCTCACCTCTATGGGAGCATATTTGGGCGGGTTCGAGGCTATGCGTAGCAATATCGGTACGTTCTATGCAATGCAGGGGCTGGTGTCGCTATTTATGCCCGCTCTTATGGGCATAGTTGCCGACCGCTGGATAGAGGCACAGAAACTGCTCGGTATATGCCACGGACTGGCAGCCGCTTTTATGTTTGCCGCAGGGTTTTACTGTTTGCAGAGTGGGGCAGAGGTGGCTTTTGCTCCGCTGTTTACGCTATATACTCTTAGTGTGGCTTTCTATATGCCTACCATTGCTCTGTCGAACTCGGTAGCATATATCTCGCTCGGCAAAGTGAATCTGGATACGGTCAAACACTTCCCGCCGATACGTATATTCGGCACAATAGGTTTTATCTGCTCTATGCTGTTTGTCAATTTTGCAAAGACAGACGGCGAGGCGTTCCAAAACACTCCAATACAGTTTGTGGTATCGGCAATTTTGGGTATCGTTTTAGCCGTGTATGCCTTTACATTGCCGCGATGTGAGACAGATAAGAGCAAAGTCCGCAAATCGCTTGCAGAAGCTCTGGGGCTGAATGCCTTTGTACTGTTCAGACATAAGAAAATGGCTATATTCTTCATCTTCTCTATGTTGCTGGGAGCTTTGCTGCAGATAACCAACGGCTATGCCAACGATTTTATACGCAGCTTCGGCAGCATACCCGAGTTTGCAGATACGTTCGGAGCCAACAATGCCAATGCACTCATCTCGTTGTCGCAGATGAGCGAAACGTTTTGTATTCTGCTCATTCCGTTTTTCCTCCGCCGATTTGGCATAAAAAAGGTGATGCTGATGTCGATGTTCGCTTGGGTATTTCGGTTTGGGCTCTTCGGGGTGGGCAACCCCGGCAGCGGAGTATGGGCTTTTGTGCTGTCGATGATAGTTTATGGCATAGCATTCGACTTCTTCAATATATCGGGTTCGCTCTTCGTGGAGCGAGAGACCGACAAGTCGATTCGTTCGAGTTCACAAGGACTGTTTATGATGATGACCAACGGACTGGGGGCAACTATCGGTATGTTTGCTGCTCAAGCTATTGTAAATCACTTTGTTTATTCGCAAGCAGACGCTTTGGCAAAAGTAGCGGGCTGGCAAACGTCGTGGTTCGTCTTTGCGGGATTCGCTCTGGTAGTGGCGGTCGCTTTTGCTTTGATATTTAAATACAAACACGAGCCGAATGATATAAAGCATTGATTTTTACTAATTAAAAATATAAATACAACACAACAATCGATGTCTGACGACAATAATCAAGGGAAAATACTTCGTACCGAGCGTCTGTTTAAAACCTACGGCAAACGCACGGTAGTAAACGACGTTTCTATCGAGGTACGTCAGGGCGAGATAGTGGGGTTGCTCGGTCCGAACGGAGCGGGTAAGACTACAACGTTCTATATGACAACGGGGCTCGTTACGCCAAACTCGGGCAAGATATTCCTCAACGACTTGGATATAACCGATTATCCGGTGTATCGTCGTGCTCAATCGGGAATAGGTTATCTTGCACAGGAGCCGTCGGTATTCCGCAAACTTTCGGTAGAAGACAATATAAGAGGCGTATTGGAGATGACCAAATTCTCGAGGCAGAAGCAGCGCGATAAGCTCGAAAGCCTCATTACCGAGTTTCACTTGGAACACGTTCGCAAAAACATAGGCGACCGCTTGTCGGGTGGCGAACGCCGACGTACCGAGATAGCTCGTTGTCTTGCTATTGAGCCCGACTTCATTATGCTCGACGAACCCTTTGCCGGTGTAGACCCGATAGCCGTTCAGGACATTCAGGATATTGTGTGGAGTCTGAAAGACAAGAATATAGGTATCCTTATTACAGACCACAATGTAGATGAGACGCTTGCTATTACCGACAGGGCTTATCTGCTTTTCGAAGGTAAGATACTATTCCAGGGTACACCGGAGCAACTGGCAGATAACGAGACCGTCCGCAACAACTATCTCGGACGCGACTTCGAACTGAAAAAGAAAACCCGTATTTGAGCACAGACACCTATTTCATAAAAAAGCTGTAATAATCTGGCTTAGCCAAACGTATTACAGCTTTTTATTGTGTAGCAAAGTTACTTAAACACTTTCGTTATGTTTCTGACGAACTTTTTCCCTTCACGCGTGTAGATTGTTACCGTAAGCGAGTGTTCTTTTTCGGCTGTTGGTTGCTTATCGAAAAATAGTATCCCATGAGTATTTACGGGCAACATCTGCATCTCGTCCGTACCTATATCAGACAGCAGTCCGTTTATCGGGAAATAACACCCTGTTTCTGATTGAAACATTGAAGGAATCATCGGGTCTTTTGCAAAGAACCCGGGTTCGTTCTTTTTCCAGTCGAAAGTAGCCTTATATCCACTGTCTATAAACTGTTTAGGCGATATGGATACGAACCTTACCACATCTTTTAACGACTTACCGGCAGGGTGCTCAGAGTCGAAGTCCTTGTTACTCACTACGTCTATCTCCCTGAAATCGATAGCAGAACATTTTCCCCAAAGAGGGTCAGCTATATAGCTTCTTTTCTGGTTATAGCTAAGGTCGTTGTGAATTTTACATAGTTCGTCGTATATTTTTTTTTCCTCGCCCTTAGAGTTGAAAGAATAAATAGCTGTTTTAACTTTCTTGTTTTCTGACATATACTCTCTGTATATTGATATGTTTCCTGCATCGGTTATTCTAAGCTGAATATTTTCGCTATAAAAATATCTTGTTACATAAGATTTAAATAATATGGTTTTAGATATGTCACATCCCATACATAGCAATACAGCTACAAGAGATAAAAATATTACTCGTTTCATAAGATACTTGGTGTTTTGCTTTTATTGAAAAATCTGAAAGTAAAGGTAACAAAAAACAATAGAATATTAAAAAAATATTTCTTATAACAAGACGTACAAAAACGAAAATGTTGCAAGCGGGGTTGCATAGGGAAATCGAAATGTTTTTGATAGCGAAGCACAGGTACAACATCGCAAATTATGCATTCATACGGAGTTTAACTCTCCAAGCTAAAAACTTGCCTCCGACAATCAAGCTGATAATCAAGAGGCAAGCAGAGCCGATTTGTACCCCCGTGCAGAATCGAACTGCAACCAAAAGAACCGGAATCTCTTATTCTATCCATTAAACTACGGAGGCATATTGCAAAATCGCCAATGAAAAACTTAACGAAGTTGCGAGTGCAAAGGTAATCAATAATTGTCAATAGTCGATTGCAGTAATGCTATTTTTTGCCGACCAACCGTTTCAATACGGTCTCCACCAAACCCTCCATAGAGCCTTTGTAGTTGGTATTCATATCTTTGGATATACGTCCGGCTATTATCAGGCATATTGTTATTGCTTTGTGTCCGAGCATACGCCCAAGACCTGCAACGGCAGAACTCTCCATCTCGAAGTTGGTTATCTTCTCTCCGTTGTACCGAAACTCCTCTATTTTACGGTTCAAGTCCATATCTATGGGTTTTAGTCGTACATACCTGCCCTGAGGACCATAAAAACCGGGTGCGGATATAGTGATGCCTTTCACCATATCGAAGCCGATACGTTCTACGAGTTCTTCGTCGGCATTTACAGTGTATGGACGTGGCAGTCGGGGATTCCAGTTTACGAAATCGCAGAAGGCGTTTTCGATATCCATATCCATTACCCCTTCTTTGTGTTCGTAGAAGTTGAGTAAACCGTCGAATCCCATAGAGCGATTCGAAACGACATAAGTCCCTATCGGGCATTCGGGCTGTAGCCCTCCGGATGTGCCTATTCGCACAAGTGTGAGCTGTGTGTGATTGCGTTTTTCTTCGCGGGTGGCAAAATCTATGTTTACCAGCGCATCGAATTCAGTTACTACAATATCGATATTATCTGTGCCGATACCGTGCGATACGCAAGATACTCTTTTACCTCCATATAGTCCCGTAACGGTCTTAAACTCCCGATTCTGTACACTGCACTCTATGGTGTCGAACATAGAGGCAACCATATCCACTCTACCGGGGTCACCTACGAGTATCGCCGTGTCGGCGATCTGTTCGGGTCTCAGATGAAGATGAAATATAGAGCCGTCTTCATTTATAATCAGTTCCGATGAAAGAATTTTTCTCATAACGATTTACTTTTTTTTATGTGAATACGATATTTATAATTTATTATGTTTTCTGTAATCTGTGAGCAAAGGTATAAAAAAAATCGATACAAACTATTATATATCAATTTTGTGTTTAATGAGTATTTATAGATTATGTAGTAAAAATAATTTGCAAACGATATACTTACGGCAAACGATAGATAAGGCGATACCTGTTTTTTTGTCTGATTAAAAAATATTTTCGTAATTTTGTGGCAAATTATCGATAAGCAATCTATGTGTTTTATGTTTGATAAACAGATGATTATCGGTAGTAAATGGTTAATTCGCATAGCTTACAAAATAAAATAAATTATATGTTTAACTTCAAGTTTGATTTTAATTTTATACTGACGAAAGTCAAAGAATTGGTAAAGAGTAAATTCTTTTGGATTAATATAGGAGCGGCTGTATTGGCTATAATTATTCTTTGGTCTATTATACTACTGATACTGAAAGCGTATACCAACCACGGTGAGGCGATAAAAGTACCCAACCTTATAGGATTGTACGAAAACGAAGCCGAGGAAGCTATAAAAAAATCGGGCTTGGCTCTCGAGATAGTCGATTCGGTCTATATGCGTGATGCCAAACCGGGCGTAATAGTCGAACAGACTCCCAAACAGGGGCTGAGTGTTAAAAGTGGCAGGATTATATTCCTCACCGTCAATGCCAGACAGAAAAAGACGATAGCTCTGCCAAACCTTATAAACGTTTCGCAACGACAGGCTACCTATACGCTCAACTCGCTCGGTTTCAATGTGGGCAGTGTGAGTGTGGTGCCTTCAGAATATTCGGATATGGTGCTCGAGGTAAAACTCAACGGCACATCTCTGCGTGCAGGAGACGAAGTACCCGACGGCTCTACGCTGTCGCTCGTAGTAGGACGCAACGACAGTATATACGGGGGCGAAAAAGTTATGATGCCCTCCCTGTTCGGATTGTCAGCTGCCGAGGCAGAGAAGTTGATTACAACCAGCAATCTTGTTGTAGGATATGTGGGCTTCGACAATCCGCAACCCGCAAACGATAAGGAACGCAGTACGTACAAGGTATACAAGCAGATACCCGAGCCACACGAGAGTGTCGTACCGGGTAAAAGAGTAGATATTTGGTTGAGTAAAGACGGAAAGAAACAGCAGTCTCAGAATAAAAAGAACGACGACTTTTTCAATTGATAAATCACTATCGGCATAATAATAACAGTATTATTTTGTAATTATTGGATAATGTGTTTATAAATAAGTATATACGATGCACACCAGAGAAGAAATATTGGGTTCGTTCTCACGTCTGCTCGATGTGATGGACGAGTTGCGAGAAAAATGTCCTTGGGACAGGAAACAGACTTTCGGGTCGCTGCGTAACAATACGGTCGAAGAGGTTTTTGAGTTGTCGGAGGCTATCGCCGAAGGCAATCTCGAACAGGTCAAAAAAGAGCTTGGCGACGTGCTGCTGCACGTGGTTTTCTATGCCCGTATGGGTAGCGAGACAGGCGACTTCGATATAAAAGACGTCTGCGACGCCTTAGTAACGAAACTGATATTCAGACATCCTCACATATATGGCAATGTCGAAGCCGATACGGCAGAGAAGGTAAAACAGAACTGGGAGGAGCTGAAGCTAAAAGAAAAAGACGGCAACAAACGCGTGTTGAGCGGCGTGCCTTCGGCTCTGCCGTCGATGATAAAAGCTTGTCGGATACAGGAAAAAGCGGCGTCCGTAGGGTTCGACTGGGAGGCAAAAGAGCAGGTCTGGGACAAGGTCAAAGAAGAGTTCGGCGAGTTTGAGCAGGAGTTGCGGGAGAAAGATACTGCACGAATGGAAGCCGAAATGGGCGATATGTTTTTTGCCCTCATCAATGCAGCACGTCTGTATGGCATAAACCCTGATGATGCCTTAGATAAGACCAACAGAAAGTTTATCTCCCGCTTCAACTATCTCGAGGATAAGACAATCAAACAAGGCAGGATGCTTAAAGATATGTCGCTCGACGAAATGAATGAGATTTGGGAAGAGGCAAAACTACAAAAAGAATGACCGATAATATTTAATTGAAAATATCATACCGAATATGGCATATATATTGAAAGAGGTTACCATTCGCACAAATAATACAGAAAAAGGTATCAGCCAAATAAGTGAATTATGGAAAGATATTTCAGCAGGGAAACTACCCGTTTTGTTTGATAGCGAACATAATTTTGTGGAAGGTATCTCTCCCATTTCAAAATATAGTAATTACGAAAATGGTGAGAAAGGCGATTATGATATTAGCATAGTGGGAGTAAATCGTTTCTTTTTTGAAGATATAGAAAAGAAAGTAGAAAATGGTTTGTATAAAAAATATGAGGCTATTGATGACAATGGAAACATAGAACTATGTACAAAAAAGGCTTGGAAAAAAGTATGGGATGATACCGACACAGGGACATTAAAAAGAGCCTTTACCATTGATTATGAAAGTAGTGTGCCTGCAGAATATACAAAAGACGGTAAAGCTCATTGCTATTTGTATATATCAGTCAGGAGATGAAAATTCGGGATTACATTGAAATAAATAGAGTGTGGCATTAACTGTAATGTCGGAAAAAAGAATGCAATCCTACAAATGATTAATTCGTCTATTAGCTCAAAATTAACATTTATCATTGATTACCAGCCGATAGTCGAGACACTGAATATCGGTGTTGTCGGTTCGTGTGCCACGCTTGGTTGCTGGCATAAGCCTGTGGCTATGCAGAGGGTTGGTATTCGCCGTTGGCGGGTGGACGTAGATTACGGTAGTCTGCCCGATAGCTTTGAGTTTAAGTTCGTCGTCTTCGACCCGTCGACGTCGCATATAAACCTCTGGGAAGATGGCGATAACCGTATATTCTCTAAACGGAGCGATGAAGCCTACCGACGATACAGAGCTGTTTTCAGAGGTACTCTCGATTGGCACGGTGCCGGCGTGGCAGTGCCGGTATTTTCGCTCAGACGCCGCAACGGTTGGGGAGTAGGCGAATTTACAGACCTTTGCCTCTTGGCAGACTGGTGCGTGGCTACACATCAGAAAATCATACAGATATTGCCTGTAAATGATACCAATATTTCGTTCGACGATACAGACTCGTATCCATACCGTTCGGTATCGATATATGCTCTCAATCCTATCTACGTAAATATAGACAAGATAGGTGAGATAAAAGACACTAATTTACTCCGTGAGTTCGAACGGGAGCGTCGCCGCCTCGACGAGCAACACCGAGTACAATATTCCGATGTGTTACGGCTTAAACTCAGCGTACTAAGGCAGTTGTATCGGGAGCAACGAGCAGACGCAGCCCTATACGACACATTAAGGCGTACGCTTTTCAGTTTCGAGCAAAGAAACGGCTGGCTTTTGCCGTATGCCGTATTTCGTTGTCTTGCAGACGATTTCGGCACAGGCAATTTCTACGCTTGGGATGATTGGGCTTCGGCAGACGAGACAAAGATACGTCGATATGCTACAGACAATGCCGAAAAGGTTGAGTTTTATTACTTTGTCCAGTATCATCTTTTCAAACAATTTAGAGAAGCCAAGTCTTATCTGAATGCACATTCGATATATTTAAAGGGCGATATACCTGTGGGTGTCGGCAGACTCAGCGTCGACGTGTGGCAATATCCGCACTTATTCAATACCGACAAGCAGGCAGGAGCTCCGCCCGACGACTTCTCCGACCAGGGACAGAACTGGGGCTTCCCCACATACAATTGGGCGAATATGTCAAAAGACGCTTACCGCTGGTGGCGGCAACGGTTCAGCTTTATGCAGACACTCTTCGATGCCATACGGATAGACCATATATTGGGCTTTTTCAGGATTTGGGAGATACCTCTGACGGTCAGCAGCGGATTGTTGGGATATTTCTCGCCCGCTTTGCCTCTGTCGGTCGAAGAAATCAGGCAATACAAATTACCCATCGACGAGAAGTACATTTTACGGTATCCCGACGGTAAAGAGTTGATTGTTACAGATACCGACAATGTGCTTTTTATAGAAGACCCGTACAAGCCTGCACATTATCATCCTCGCATTATGGCACGTAAGACACAGGCGTACAAAGGGCTTACGTACGACGAACGAAAGGATTTCGACCGTCTTTATAACGATTATTTCTACCGCCGTCATAATGAGTTTTGGCGACAAAGTGCTCTAAACAAGCTCCCTGTGATACTCGACGATATAGATATGCTCGTCTGTGGCGAAGACTTGGGTATGGTGCCTGCTTCGGTGCCCGATGTTATGCGGCAACTAAATATACTGTCGCTCGAGGTATTGCGTATGCCCAAAGAGATGGGGGCGGAGTTTGTCGTTCCCGACAGAGTCCCATACAACTCGGTAGTTACCACAGGCACGCACGATACGTCTACCCTGCGTATGTGGTGGGGCGAGGATAGGGATAGAGTACGCAGTCTGTACGGCAATGTGCTCAGACTTGCGGGGGAGGCTCCCGAGAGATGTACTTCGGAGATTGCAAAAAAAATATTAGCTTTGCTTTTCGAAACCGATGCTATGTGGGCAATAATTCCCATTCAGGACTATCTGGCTATAAACGACGATACGGCGGCAAAAGACTTTATGTCGGAACGCATCAATTATCCCGATAATCCGAATCATACGTGGAGCTATCGCCTTCATCTGCCATTGGAAGAGATACTAAGAAAAAACACTTTCAACACTACACTCGGAGAATTGATAAAAAACAGCGGAAGATGAAAACCAAATTATTGCTTGTATCCTGTTGCCTGCTTTGTAGTATTCGGGTTTTTACCCAAAATGCCAATACTACGGATTACGCCTTGCGTATCAATGCATTATTCCAAAAAATCAAACAAGATACCAACTATACGGAAAACCGTGCAGCATTGAACGATTCTATCTGTATGGTGATGATGAAGACCCTGAAAAAGAACGAAGCCAATGCTTTTTCTTTACCTTTCGATAGCGTAAGGAATATTGGCAAAGTTGTATCTGCCGACAAAGCTATATGCCTATATTCGTGGGTTGTACCTCTACGCGAAAGGAATATATATAATGTCGTTTTTCAGAGGGCAGACGGTTATTCGTTTCTGTTGCGAAAAACCGTTGGCAAAGAACCTGTGGACGAATATAAGATTTATGACAACTCTTGGTATGGCGCCTTGTATTACAGTATTACTCCATTCAAATCGAGGGGAGTAACTTTTTACGCTCTCTTAGGTTCACGAAGTGTCGGAGATTTCAATCAGAAAATCATCGATGTACTCAATTTTAGCGAAGAAGAGCCGATATTAGGACTTCCCGTTTTTGTGAAAACATCTTACGACGAATATTCTAAACGGAGACAAACGACGGTGAAGTCGAGGACTGTATTTGAGTTCGACAAGCGAGTATCGATGTATCTGGAATACGATAAGGCAAAGAAACAGTTTGAGTTCGATAATCTGTCGCCAATGGAGGTCGTCGACGGTAAGGTTTTATCATACGGACCCGATTTTTCGTTCAACGCCTATCGATTGAAAGGCGGCAGATGGGTATTCGTAGAAGATATAAATGTAAAAGGCAAATAAGATATATATAATGTAAATAGATGCTATATGAGAACCTTTTTATATAAATTGCAATTGTTGATATTTTGTAGTGTTTTGTCGATTGCGTGCACGGAAGATATCGATATACACACCAACGATTCGAATCCTCGTGTCGTTGTTTTCGGTGCTTTCTCGCAGGATAGTGTCAGGAATTATGTGAGTATCAGCAAATCGATGGGTTTTTTCTCGCAATATCCACCGACACCTATCTCTACTGCCACGGTAACAATAACCTCAAACAATGAGATTTACAAGTTACAGTCGGATACTGTTGCAGGTAGGTACTATATTGACTCGCTCGATATGGTAGCAGGGCGAGAATATGTTTTAGATATACGGCTCGACTTCGACGGTAACGGGCAGGACGAACACTATCAGGCTCGCTCCGTTATGACCAATACTCCTCGTATAGATTCGGTGAAACTATCAGACAAAGCCATCTCCAAGTTCCCTCTTATGTTCGTATATGGAGAGATTTTTTTCACCACCGACAATAACTTTTGTGTCTACAACTGGAAAGGTAAAGACACTATCGGTATATTCGATTATACTATGATTATGCCCGAGAAGTATTTGCGTTCGTTTCACAAAGTTTATACTGTACCGTATTTTGTCCGAAAAGGTGTCATACACAAGGGTGATACTCTGAATATTAGGATAGATAACTTTAATAATCCGTATTCGGGATTTGTGTCGCAGGCTGCATCTACGGGTATGCAAAATCCGTTTTTTTCGTCGCCGCCGTCGGAGGTGAAGACAAACATCAGATGCCTCGATGCAGACATCAGAGTATCGGGATTTTTCACTACTTATAGCCGAGGAACAGTGTTTTCGGTAATCTCTCACATAGATTTCGATTTCGGGGCAACGGGCGGTATAAGATAAACTTTTTATTTGTCGGTATATAAGTTATGAAGTTCACTACTGAGGTAAAAACGCCTGTAAACAAGATATTTAGCCATCGCAGTAAATATATGTTGTTGGGGTCGTGTTTTGCCGAAAATATGGGCGAAAATCTACACAAATACCGCTTCGAGGGCATCAATAATCCGTTTGGCATACTGTTCAATCCTATCTCTATCGCTCAGGGTTTGGAGCGTATTCTCGACGAAAAATATTTGACCCCCCAAGATTTGTTCAGATACAACGGGCTATGGCACAGCTATTTGTATCACAGTGCTTTTTCCGATGCCGACCCGCAGATAGTGCTCGATAGGGCAAACCAACAGATTGCCGATGCTCACAATATCTTGCCTAAGACCGATTTTCTTATTATCACTTTCGGGTCGTCGTGGGTATATATGCGTGATAGCAGAGTAGTGGCAAACTGCCATAAGCTGCCCGAAAATAATTTTGTCCGCAAACGACTCTCTGTTAGTGATATAGTCGATGTCTATAAACCTCTTCTGGATAGGATATTCCGAACAGCACCAGAGATAAAAGTGATAATTTCCGTAAGCCCTGTACGTTATCTACGCGACGGAGCTGTCGACAATTCTCTGAACAAAGCTACGTTATTGCTTGCTGTAGAGCAACTTGTAAACGCTTTCGCTCAATTGACATATTTCCCTGCTTACGAAATATTGCTCGACGAGTTGCGAGATTATCGTTTCTATGCCGACGATATGGTACACCCGTCGAAGATGACACAAAATATTGTGTGGCAGAGATTTGTCGAGTCGTTTTTTACAGATGAGACATTGGCTTTCTTGCCGCAGATAGATAAACTTCACAAGATGTTGGAACACAATACTATGCATGAAGCTTCCGACGAGGCGGCAGTTTTCAAAGCAAGGATAGAAAGCCAAAAAAGTATAGTAAATAAATACTTGAATGCTTGCAGTTTGATGAATTTTTGATTGAGATACATGAATTTACAGAAGATTAATATGGATTGTATTATAAAAAAACTATTTTGTACGATAATGCTTGCTCTCGTAAGTATCGGCGACGTATATCCGCAAGAAGCTACCGAAGACGGACATTCTCCATCGGAGATAACGTATAATGGGCAGTATACGGTCGACAAAGTACCCAATCCAAAAACTAACGATGCAAGTGCGTTTGTAGCAAATCCCGACGGAATTATTTCGGAGGAGACTGTCTATCAGCTCAATACTATGCTGCAAAACTTGGAAGCAAAAAACAAAGCAGAGGTTGCCGTGGTGGTACTCAATTCTATCGGCGATAACGATATTTTCGATTTTGGCGTAAAACTTTTCGAACGTTGGGGTATCGGTAAAAAGGGGAGCGACAATGGTTTATTAATACTTTTTGTATTAGACCAACGTAAAATTCGTTTCGAGACGGGCTATGGGCTGGAGGGAGTTTTACCCGATGCCATCTGCAAAAGGATACAGATGAACGAGATGGTGCCCTATTTCAAAGAAGGTAATTACGATGAGGGTATGCTCAGAGGGGTAAAAAAAACGGTAGAAACTGTTGAAAACGAAGAGTTTTTCGAAGATGATTCCGAGTCGGAGTTTCCCTCTTTTGTATTTGTAGTACCCGTAGCAGTGCTGCTGATAGTAATTATAGCTATGTTGCTCAAAAGCAATACTATAGCCAAGAGTAAAAAGTTCAAATACAATTCCGAACGATACAATGCTATGAAGGCATACGGTAGTTTGATAATAGGAATGATATTTGTAGGTATTATAATAATAGTCATTACATTAGCTATATTGGGAGTTAGTCTTATAAGTCTCTTCTTATTGGGATTTCTGTTATTTATGGATATGATACCTATTAATATATTGAAAAATGTATTTGCCAACAAACTCCGACGCCAAAGCGTTCGTTGCAAAAACTGCGGGGCACTCACAAAATTGTTGTCTGAGACCAATGATAATAAATACCTTACTCTTGAACAATCATTCGAAGAGAAGATAAAATCCGTAGATTACGACGTGTTTTTATGTGAAAATTGCGGTCGTGTGGAGATAAACAAGTATAACGAAAAACATAAATATAGCAATTGTCCCCAATGTGGTACACGCAGTTTTTGTTTGGCAAACTCGTACATAGCCACCCGCCCCACTTATGTCAGCAAGGGGCTTCGTATCAATGTAAAGCGTTGTAAATATTGTGGTTTCCAACAAGAAGATAGTGTGTCGATTCCACGCCTTACACATACGTCGAGTGGAGGTTTCGGCGGTAGTTCGTTCGGAGGTGGTCGCTCAGGCGGAGGTTCGTTCGGAGGTGGTCGCTCGGGTGGAGGTGGTGCCACAAGTAGTTGGTAATAAAAATATTACTATCAGATAATTATAACAATCAAACATACAAAATAATATGAGTATATATCCGAAATTAATTTTAGAGGCACTCGCCGAGATACGTTACCCCGGCGAACCACAGAATATTGTGGAGAGTGGTATGGTCGAAGACGACATACGTATCGACGGCAACAAGGTATCGTTTTCTCTGATAAGTCCCAAAAAGAATTCTCCGTTTATGAAATCGGTAGTGAAAGCTTCGGAGGCAGCAATCAAAAGACATATCGGCGAAGAGTGTGAAGTGATCATAAATGTGAAAAACAAAGAGGTGCGACCCGTAGCAGCAGAGCAACCGCCCACAGTGAATGCCGATAAGATTATTGCTATTTCGTCGGGAAAAGGCGGAGTCGGTAAATCTACCGTTTCGTCGAATCTGGCTGTGGCTCTTGCCCAAAAAGGTTATCGTGTGGGATTGCTCGATGCAGATATTTTCGGTCCTTCGGTGCCTAAGATGTTCGGTATCGAAGACTATCGTCCCGAACTCGTGTCTGTGGGCGACAGAAACTGTATGCGACCGGCCGAAAAGTTTGGAGTTAAGTTGCTGTCTATCGGTTTCTTCGTCGACCCCGAGAGTGCTGTCGTGTGGCGAGGTATAATGGCAAGTAATGCTATCAAACAGCTTGTGCAAGAGGCTGATTGGGGCGATTTGGACTATTTCCTTGTCGATTTGCCGCCGGGCACGAGCGATATACATCTTACTGCTGTCGATGTACTGAAATTTACGGGTGCTATCATCGTATCGACCCCGCAGAGCGTAGCCCTTGCCGATGCAATCAAAGGTATAGAGATGTTCGAAAATCCCAAGATAAATGTACCTATATTGGGTTTGGTAGAAAATATGGCATATTTTACGCCTGCCGAATTGCCCAATAACAAATACTATATCTTTGGTAAAGAGGGAGTAAAGCGTTTTGCCGAAGAACGAAATATTCCGCTCTTGGCACAGATACCCATCGTCGAGTCCATTTGCGAAAGTTCCGATAGCGGTGTCCCCGATGTGCTGAATAACAGTATTTTGGAAGAAAAATATAACGAAATAATAGCGAAAATCTCATAAAAGTGAAGGATAAAAAGATATTTAAGGCATATATCGCTTTAATATTGGCACAGATATTTTGGGGCATCAGTTTCGTATGGACCAAAGAGTTGCTCAACCATAATTTTAATGTGGTTTTTGTAATAACAGTCAGATTATTAATCTCTTTTGCCTTGTTGTTAGCTATAGCTATGGCTACTAAGCAGCTCGAGAAAATCCGACGCGAAGACTACGGAAAGTTTTTCCTGCTCGCTTTTTTCGAACCGTTTCTTTATTTCATAGGTGAGAATTACGGACTTAAGCTCGTAGACGCAAGTTATGCCGCCATCTTCATAGCGATTATACCGATAATAGTACCATTTGGGTTGTTTTTTTTCTATAAAAAGAAGATTAGTTGGACAGTACTGTTAGGGGTGTTTATCTCTATCGTCGGCATAGCTATTATATCGTTGGGTAACAGTGTGGTAGGGACATTTAATGTAACGGGAGTACTGTTGCTGCTGCTTGCGGTTTTTTCGGCAGTGGGCTACAATATGATGTTGTTCAGACTTCTTCATTATAAGCCGATTACGATTATTATATATCAGAATATAATAGCGGCAGTGCTCTATGTGCCTATGTTTCTGACGGTAGACAAGAGCGAATTGGCTGCGATGCAGTGGACGCCATACACAGTGTTGGCGTTGGTGATGCTTGCCGTTTTCTGTTCGTCGATAGCTTTTATGGGTTACTCGTATGCCGTCAAAAATATCGAGATATCCCGTGCCAATGTTTTTACGAATGCCATTCCCGTTATTACTATTATGTTTGCCGTTATCATTGGACAAGAGACACTTACATTCAATAAAATAATCGGTATGATAGTCGTTCTGTCGGGTGTCCTGATAAGTCAGATGATTTCGAAGAAAAAGGAAACGACCGACAAACAAAATGCCGTATGCTAATATGTTTTATAGGTAAAAATCTTTTGTAAGAGCCTTATATTCCTCAGTGTAGTTGTGTCGGGAGAGTTCTATCGTAAGGTCTGTTTCCTGCAACGGTATCTCCGTAGGCGAGAACTCCAATAAATAACGTTTTATCGCCGAATTTGGGGTAGGGCGGACGTTGGTCTGCCGTATCAGAAACATATTATTTTCCTTTGCCAAAGCGAATATCTTTTCGTACTGCACGGAAGGGATTATTATTGCCAGACGTCCTGTTTCGGATAGCAACTTGCGGGCACAATCGAAGAGTTCTTCGTAGGTCAAACTTACATTGTGCCTTGCATTGTTACGGCTCGGGTCGGGACATTCGAGGCTGTCGGTAAAGTACGGTGGATTACAGACAATCAAATCATACATTGTATTGTCGTTGAACTATTTAGTCCGTTATAGCCGAATACTATTTTTATTTTGTCTCTTCGGTATTTTCCGTTTCTTCAGAGTCTATATCGAAGTCTGTTATCTGTTTGTTTATTAGGATATTATACCAGCTGATAAATTTCTTTATGTCGTTGGGATAGATACGGTCTCTGTCGAAGTCCGGGAAAACTTTTGCAAAAAACTCCTGCAATTGGGCGTTGTTTTTTATGTCTATTTCTATTTTTTTACCGTCTTCCAATTCGAAAGCAGCCTTGAAAAGCTCATTCAGCCGCTTTTCGCCCGAGTTGCCATACATCACAATATCCCGTAGAAGCGATATTTTTTCGTTTTGATACGACGGTGTCCTTTTACCGTCTATAAGCGACTCTACAATGATATAATTCTTTGCGTGTGAGACCATTCTGAAAAGTCCGGGCTTACCTCCGATAGATAATACGTCTTTGAACATAATATGCTTTTGTCTGTTTGTTTGTATTTATTTTTTGTCTTAAAAAAATGAGTGCAAATTTAATATTTTTTTGATAAATAAATACCGAATGGTACAATATGATTTTTTATTGTCTTCGGAAACGTAATTTCTTTTTCGATTTACCGTTGGGTGTCTGCCAGAAATTCTTTTTTGAAGTTGATGAGAAAAAGTTTCTGCTGACACCGTGTGAAAGCCGTATACAGCCACTGTATAAACTCTTTGTTAAGCATCTCGTCCGTCAGATAACCGCAGTCGATATATACGTGTTGCCACTGTCCTCCCTGAGCCTTGTGGCAGGTAATGGCGTATGCAAACTTTATCTGTATGGCATTCAGATACTCGTCTTGCCTCATAGCCAGATAGCGCTTGCGTTTGTTGGTGATGTGTTCATAATCTTTCTCTACTTCTTCGAATAGCCGCTTACCTATGTTGTCGTTGTCTTTGGGGGTGCCAGCCGATAGGCTGTCGAGCAGCAGACGGCAGTCTATCTCCATATCGTAGTCGAGCAGTTGCAGCGTAACGTCGGCAAACCTGAACCCGTACATCTCTGTATATCGCTTTATACGGACTATCTGTGCTATATCGCCGTTGGCTATGAAGTTTAGTCGCTCATAGCGTTCTGCCCAGAAGTAATTGTTTTTTATCACCATCACCATATCGGTATTTGCCAACTCCGACTCACGTTGTAGTACCTGATTACGAATGCCTTGATTGAATAGGTTGGCTCTCTTGTTCGAACGGGTTATGACGATACTGTTTTCTTCACCTACCTCTCGGTACGAAGCGTATATGCTGTCTATGAGTTCGACTCCCGTAATGCTCGTAATATCAGGGAAATTGGTCGTTATCTGAGGATTTCGGTAAACGGTATTGTCGAGTAAATACCGTAAATGTGTCGCATTGGCTAATATTCCGCTGTCGGAGGCTTGCCTTACGACTTCCGTAAGTGTATATTCGGTTATATCGAGTGCCGATTTTTCTAAGACTTTCCTATCCAGAGCAGGCGAATAATTTTGTCCCACAGGCATAAGCTGTGCCGTATCTCCAAGCAGTATCATACGGCAATTGTCGCCGCTATACACATACTCTATAAGGTCGTCGAGCAACCTGCCCGAACCGAATATGTTGTTCTCTGCGACGCTATCGCCTATCATAGATGCCTCGTCTACAATGAATAAGGTGTCTTTTGCTTTGTTGTAATTGAGCATAAAATGAAAGTCGGATACCGATTTTTGTCGGTAAATCTTTTTGTGTATCGATGTTGCTTCCATACCCGAGTAGACGGAAAATACCTTCGCTGCTCTACCCGTAGGGGCAAGCAGAACGGTCTTCTGCTCCAATTCGTGCATAGCACGTACCAAAGCACTGACGATAGATGTCTTGCCCGTTCCTGCATAACCTTTCAGCAAAAAACACTGCATCGTAAGCCTGTCGGTACAGAATTTTGCCAATAACTCTATACAGTGCTTCTGTTCGGTATTGGGCACAAAAGGCAGATTGTCCGAAATCTTATTTTGCAGGAACTTATATAGCACTTTGCGGAGATATTTGGGGTGTGATAATGAATATAGTAGTCTGTTGACGGTCAATCGTTCGAGTAGTGAACGAGTACTCTTCGGTAAGAGTTGAATATCTTGGACTTAGATACAAATCCCTTGTAAATGCCGTTTTCGTCTATCACAGGCAGATTCCACGCTCCAGTATTCTCGAAGATATCCATAACCTTCTCCATCGGAGTATTGTATTCTATCTTGGCGGGCGGCGATGTTATCAGACGGCTTACTTTGAATCTGTCGTACAGTTCCGAGCGGAACATTATATTGCGTACTTCGTCGAGTGTTACTATTCCGAGCAATCTGCCGCTGCCTCTCTCTATTACGGGATATATGTTGCGTGTCGATTTGGATATTACGTGTACCAAGTCTCCGAGTGTCATATCGGGATACACAGGCTCCAGGTCGGTCTCTATGACATTCTCCATCGTCAACATTATCAGTACGCCGCGGTCTTTGTTGTGTGTCAGCAGCTCACCTTTCTTTGCCAGACGCATAGCGTATATCGAGTGGGGCTCGAATACTATTATCGTAAGATACGAGATGACAGATACTATCATAAGTGTCATAAAAAGCGAATAACCGCCCGTAAGCTCGGCAATAAGGAAAATACCTGTCAGAGGAGCGTGCATTACACCGCTCATAATCCCTGCCATCCCGGCAAAGGCAAAGTTGGAGAAAGGCACGTCGGCTCCGAGCAACCTCATTACGAATGCCACCAGAAATCCCGTAAGACAACCCACAAAGAGCGACGGAGCGAACAGCCCGCCCGTGCCTCCGCTGCCGTTGGTGAAGACCGAGGCAAATACTTTCAAGAATGCCATAGCTCCTATAAATATGATTATTGCCCAGGCACTATCACGATAATTGAAGAGTAGAGACTGAGAAAACAATTCTTCGAAATTGCCTCCCAGAAGTGCTCTGATAGAGTCGTAACCTTCACCGTACAATGGGGGGAAAAAGAAAATAAGCACGCCCAGCGATACACCACCGATAAGCAGCTTTACCCAAAAGCCGTTTATCTTTTTAAACATCGTCTCTGCCCAGTTGGTACCACGTACAAAGTACAGTGACATAAGCCCGCAGGCAACTCCCAGAATCACCAAAAACGGTATTCTGTCCAGAGCGAAAGGCTCGAACGTCTCGAAGTAAAATATTGCACGGTGGTCGTTGGTCAGGAAATAAGAGATGGCTGCTCCCGATACAGCCGATATTATCAGAGGCGAGATAGAAGCCATCGTAAGGTCCAGCATCAGCACTTCGAGCGTAAAAGCCACTCCCGCAATCGGTGCTTTGAATATGCCCGCAATAGCTCCAGATGCTCCGCAGCCTACCAACAGCATAAGCGTCTTTTGGTCTAAATGAAAAAAACGACCGAGATTGGAGCCTATCGCCGAACCGGTAAGTACTACCGGGGCTTCGGCTCCCACAGAACCACCAAAACCTATCGTAAGCGAACTCGCTACTATCGACGACCAAGTGTTGTGTAGCTTTATGATAGCTTTGTGCTGCGATATGGCGTAGAGTATCTTGGTAACTCCGTGCGAAATATCGTCTTTCACAACGTACTTCACAAACAAAGCGGCAAGCAATATACCGAACATCGGCAAGCCGAGATACCAGAAATTGACCGAGTTTTGAGTAAGCCCTACAACGAAGTGTTGTATCTGATGTATGAAAAACTTCATTATGTAGGCAGCTATACCGGACAATATCCCTACCAAAAGGCTCAGTATTATAATGAAACTGTTTTCGCCGATGTACTTTTCACGCCACAACAGAATTTTGGAATAATAGTCTGTGTAATAATCTCTTATTTTCATATTACCACAATATAAAAAACAGACTCCAAAGGTAATAATTTTTTTGCTCATTGCAAACCCGATAATCGCTATACGCAAGCAAAATTGATATATGCCGTCTACGGATAGTTCACAAATAAGGGTATCGCTTGTAGTGTCGCAATAGTTTAGTATCTTTGCAATGCAAAAAAATATCTATCTATTACAAAAGAATGCTTCTAAACGTTGTAATAATCAACACTGTAACCTTCAAGCCGTTCGACGTTCAGGCTTTGGGGGTCTTGGCTGTAATCGTAGGGCTTCTCGTGGTGTCGGCGTTCAATTCGGCAGCGGAGACGGCTTTTTTTTCGCTCTCGCCCGCCAATCTCGACGAGATAAAGAGTAAAAGCGAAGACGACGCAAAATCGCAGTCGGTCATAAGGCTGCTCAAAAATCCCGAGAAATTACTCGCCACAGTCCTACTATCCAACGACTTGTGTAACATAGCAGTGGCTGTATTGTCGGCAATATTTATGACTATGATGGTAGATTTCGGCTCGTCGGTAGTGCTCGAATTTGTGATACAGACAGTGGTCATAACGTTCGTAATACTGCTTTTTGCCGAGATAATGCCCAAGCTCTATGCCTCGCAGAACGCTATGAAGGTGGTTCGGTTCTCTGCCAAACCTCTGACGATAATGGACAAACTACTGTCGCCTCTGTCGCTGTGTCTTGTGAAGTCTACCTCTTTTGTTCAGAAAAAAATGAAGAATCGCAGGCAAGCCATATCGGTCGACGAACTGTCGCAGGCACTCAATCTGACCGACCATATCGACGACGAAGATGAAGATATTCTTCGTGGTATCGTGCATTTCGGCAGCTTGTCGGTCGACAGCATTATGACGCCACGTCTCGACGTCGTAGCAATCGACCTGAAGACTCCATTTACCGATGTCATAGCCAAGATAATAGAGACGGGATATTCGCGTATCCCTGTATTCGAAAAAAGTTTAGACCAAATCGTCGGTGTATTGTACATCAAAGACCTTATTGCTCATATCAACAAAGGTAATACTTTCCGTTGGCAGACGCTTGTACGTCCTGCGACATTTATACCCGAGACACGGAAAATAGACGACTTGCTGCTTGATTTTCAGAAGTATAAGGTACATATAGCAATCGTAGTGGACGAGTTCGGAGGCACTCTCGGTATAGTAACTATGGAAGATATTATGGAAGAAATAATCGGTGAGATAGCCGATGAATACGACGAAGACGATAAATTATACGAACAAATAGACGACAAAACATACGAGTTCGAGGGTAAGATACTTCTCAACGATTTTTACAAGATACTCGATATATCGCCCGACGAATTCGACCATCTTACGGACGAGGTCGATACTCTGGCGGGGTTGATGCTCGAAATGTTCGAAGAGATGCCTCACGTAAGCGAACACGTCTCGTACAAAAACTACACATTTACCATCGTAGCGATGGAGAAACGTCGTATAAAGCGTATAAAACTCGAGATAGATTAGAAGAACAAAATATTTACCGCTACCAAAAGCTATTCTTATGAAACGGACAATCAATCCATTTTGGCTACTATACCTCGTTCTTGTCTTTTTACCGTTAGGTGCTTTCGTTACCGTGGCGGCATCGATATTGACAATAATGTTCTCATTCATCGGCGATTACAGATGGTGCTATATGCCCGCCAAATATTGGGGAAGGCTATTGTGTCGTCTTTCGTTTGTACGTGTCGATGTAATCGGACGCTCGAACTACGACAAAGACCAATCTTATATATTCGTGGCAAACCATCAGAGCATATACGATATTTTCGTCATCTACGGCTGGCTTATTAATAAATTCAAATGGATAATGAAAAACTCGCTGCGTAAGATACCTTTCGTAGGCTTTGCCTGCCACAAAGCCGGGCATATCTTCATCGACCGCAGCAACCCTATCCGTGCCAAACGCAGTATAGACGAAGCCGAAAAGAAGCTCCGTAACGGTTCGTCTATCGTGATATTCGCCGAAGGCAGCCGCACCAAGACGGGTAGGCTCGGTGCGTTCAAACGCGGAGCATTCAAGATAGCCGAAGACCTGAGGTTACCTATCGTACCTGTCTCTATAGATGGGGCGTTCGATGTCTTGCCTGCCTCGTCGTGCTACGTCATACCGGGGCGAATCACCGTTACTTTCCACGAACCTATCGATACGCAAGACCTCGACAGGTCTAATATGGACGAGTTTATCCTACGTACCAGAGCCGCAATCGAAAGCGGGTTGTAATAGAGTGTGTTTCGGAATGGCTGAAAAGCTTATTCGGGACGGGTTATTAACCTTTAGAGAGGCTCTATTTCTAATAAGATTTTATGATTTTTGCTTTACAAGTCATTCATATAATGAGGGTTCAAATGTTAGATGACAAATAAAAATTACAATATACAGAGATGAAAACGAATATCCTTAAAATATTATCTGCAAAAGGCGTTGTTGCAATATTTATGATTGCGATGGCAAATGCCCTGTATGCACAACAAGATAAGAAAGAGACGAATACGGCGACAGCCGATAAATATGCACAAATGTTTTCAGAGCCCGATACGGTGCAGCCTTGCAGGGCTCTCAACAAAAAAATATACAGTGCCGTCAATGCTATAGATGCTATGCCTTTGCGGTGCGATTCTATTTTTGTAGATGAAGCGGATTCTTGCGGGCGTAAGCACATCTATATCGGCAAACGCCTATTCTTCGACAGCAACAACCGCCTTCGAAAATACAGAACATACAAACGAGAGGGCGGCGACGATGCCGATTATAGGATTTATCGTTTCTATTACGACGAAAACGGGCAACTGATATATTTCGACCATAATATAAGAAAAAACGGTATCAATACTGAAGAATATTGTGTTCTGCATCGTGGTATCGTAAAGGAGTACGATTGTATTCTTTACGACCACCGCGTCGAAAAAGACGGGGATACGACAAGAGGAATATGGTGTGGCGAAGTGCAGAAAGTAGGTGAACCTGTGAGACTTTATAATTATAAGAGCTCGTATTGTCTGAAAAGCTTTTCGGACACCCGGACATTACTCAGAGTTCTTGAACTTTATAAATATCCCTATTATAGCGATATATTGGAATTTCAGACACAAGAGTTCGGTATCTCACGCATAGCGGACGAGAAGAGAAGGCGAGGATTGTTATTTGCTTATATCATTGATAAAAAAGAAGAAAAAGGCGAGTTGAAAAAAAGTAAATTTAAGTTTTCTTATCAAGAGAATCAGGGCGATACTGTGGTGGATAGGGATCATATAATAACTTTTACTTGCGACAGCAATAAACGAGTGCATAGGTACCGGGCGGATAAATGTACTACGGTAAAAGGCTATTCCACTAAATTAGACGAGAGCACAGAAGCATACTACGATACCAATGGTAGTTTGTTTCTTATCGAATATGTGTCGGATGACGAATCTTTCAAATTTTATTTGGAAGATGGGGTTATCTCCTATTGTGTGAAATTCCGATATAAGGATACTGAGGGTATCGATGATAAGGCATTGGAACGATTGAAGCGTTCGTTTGTAGGCAAAAAGCTCGACGATATCCCATGCAAAGCTATAACCCTTGCCGACTACGCCACGACGGAGCAGATATTAAAACGATATGCCCATATTTTGTCTCTGTTGCCATAGAAAAAACGTATTTTTTGTGATAAAAAATATCGAATTTTTCGAAATACCGTCTATAAAAACAGCATTCGGAAAGAGAAAATCATCTCTCTATGTTTCGGAAAAGGTGGTTGGGGGAGCGAAAATATTAAGTTATGCTCTTTATTTTGCTTTTGAAGAAGCTGAAGCCCTCTTCGTAACAATTTATTATCTCCCCGACTGGCTCTATTTCTAAAAATAATTTTGTAATTTTGCCGTCTGTCTTTTCGATGTTTAATTGTGTGTTTGAATAGACATACAGAATTTATCAAAAAAAATGATACAACTATTTCGTTTCAAAAATCTTATTTTTATCGTCATTACGCAATGGCTCATATATACTGCCATAATATCTCCGATATTCGACAAATACGGACTTACGACGCTATTGCCTACCGCTGCCTTTTGGCTTATGGTGCTTGCTACCGTGCTTATCGCTGCGGGAGGGTATGTCATCAACGACTATTTCGACCTGAAAATTGACCGTATCAACCGCCCCGAGAGTGTCGTAATCGGCGAACGGCTATCTAAACAGTCGGCAATGAGGCTCTACATCGCACTTACGGGTGTGGGTGTGCTTATCGGGATTGTTTTGGCGGTGTGGCTGAAGAACATCTCGCTCGGCTTTATCTTTGTCATCGTGCCGGGTATGTTGTGGTTCTACTCGTCGACCTACAAGCGGCAGTTCCTTATCGGCAACGTCATAGTTTCGCTGTGTTGTGCTCTGGCAATACTCGTTTTGCTCGTTGCCGAGAGTGGGGTACAGACCGCATATTACGGCGACCTTATAAGGCAGACACCTGTCTTGCAACAACTTTTCCGATGGGTATGCGGATATGCCGTATTTGCCTTCTTCATAACGCTTATACGCGAGATTGTCAAAGATATGGAAGACCTCGAAGGCGACCGTCAGATGGAGTGTCGTACGTTGCCTATCGTCTGGGGCGAACGTAATGCCAAGATAACGGTTACCGTATTGGCGGCGGTGTGTCTTCTGGCTGTTTTCGTATTCGATTGGCTCTATTTCGATACTCCCAAAGGGAATATGTTTTTTACGTTTTTTTCGCCTGCTAACGTGTTTATCGTTTTCGTTGCTCTGTTTTTGTGGTTTATATGGTATTCGAAAGGCAAAAAATACAGTGCTGCAAGCCTTGTGCTGAAACTACTGATGTCGGCAGGGATACTATACTCTTTGGTTTTCTATTACCTTATGGCACAGGCGTACCAGCTTACTATGTTCGGACTTTTCAAAGTCGTTTAACGGATTTTGCTAAAATAAATATAATGTAAAATGAAGATACTCACTGTCATCGGTGCACGTCCGCAGATAATCAAGGCAGCAGCACTGTCGAGGGCTATAAATAACGGTTTCTCGGACAAGATAGAAGAGAAGATACTGCATACAGGGCAACATTACGACGCCAATATGTCTGCCGTCTTCTTCGACGAAATGGGTATACCGCGTCCACACTTCAACCTCAATACGGGCAGCGGCAAACACGGCGTACAGACCGCTAAGATGATTGCAGGTATCGAAGAGGTGCTCGAAAACGAGACGTTCGATGCCATAGTGCTGTACGGCGATACCAACTCCACCATTGCGGGAGCTGTGGCGGCATCGAAGCTGCACCTGCCGATAGTCCATATCGAGGCGGGGCTCAGGTCGTTCAATATGGCTATGCCCGAAGAGATAAACCGTATCGTCTGCGATAACCTCTCTACCATACTGTTTGCTCCGACACAGACAGCAGTCGACAATCTGCGTCGCGAGGGTTTTTTGTCGTCGAAGGCAACGTTTGCCGACGGCAACCGCCGACACGTGTTTCATTCGGGCGATATTATGTACGACAATTCGCTCTATTTTGCACGTCTTGCCGACGAAAAAACCGACATCCTCCAACGCCTCGGTCTCGAAGACGAGAAGTTTGTACTCGCCACTATCCATCGCGACAACAATACCGACAACCCCGAACGCCTGACGGCAATAGCCGAATCCCTTCTCGAAATAACCGAACGTGGATACAAGATAGTATTGCCCCTGCACCCGCGTACAAAGAAGCTGTTGCCGCAGAACCTCTCGGAAGACGATTACCGAAGGATTACCTCAAACCCCGATATAATGATAATACCGCCTGTGTCGTTTTTCGAAATCATCGTCTTGGAACGACACGCAAGCCTGATAATGACCGACTCGGGCGGGTTACAGAAAGAGGCGTACTTCTTCCGCAAACCGTGCCTCATACTACGCCCCGAGACCGAATGGGTAGAGATAGTCGAGCAACACGCAGGCATCATCACCGACGCCGACAAGGAACTTATCGTAAGGTCGTTCGACGAATATATCGATACCGAACCGCAATTCCCGCCACTCTTCGGCGACGGACATTCTGCCGAATTTATGCTCGACAAGACGCTCGATATTATCGGAAGGTAGGTTCAGAGACGAGTGGATTTAATGGCTTGAATATTAGTGTTTTGTGGCGAAGTCGGCTAAATTATTGAATTAGATAAATAATAAAGGAGAAGAAAGTGTTATGGTTGATTTGAAATCGAAAGCTATGGAACTAAAAAAACACTTGTGTGGTGAGAAAATTTTGTGTCAGAGTAAGTTTGATAGTCTAAACAATCAAACATTTGACGATGTTATCCTGCAACTAAAAAGAGAACTTCAAGAGACATATCCCCAAACGAAGTTGAAACCATTAATGAGAAGCATACATTATTCAAATAATTTTACTGATGAAAGACTCAAGGAAAACGCTCTATTACTTGATGAAATCGAACAGTATTTAGTTATAAATAAATTTCTTGATCATGATATTTCAGTCGCTTACTTTAATGATAGAATTACATCAGGGAATTTTGTGATAACTCCAATTGCTTTGGTTGGCGTTATGATTGAGAGTTTACTTCTCAGCAAAGGCAGGAAATGATTGCAGATTATAGATATATGAATCCTGATTTGTCTGACCCCAACACTTAAATCAAAAAGCTAAATTATAGGATTAGTTAAATTTGGGATTTTCAAAAGAGGTAATTTATGCATCAGATAAACAGAAAGATACAGAATAAAATAGACAATATAAAGTATCTGCAAAATGAACTAATGAATTTCAAAAATTTTTCTGAAGATGAAATTTCTAATTTGCTTCAAAAATTTGAGAAAACACCTCGAGATGAAGTGTCTTTTTATTTCAAAGCTCTATTTACAAATCTTGAATTTGCGAATGTGCTGTTAGAAATTGCTGATAAATACAAGGAAAATAAGAAAATACAGATAAACATTCTTTCTTCGATTGGAAATATGATTCGTAGATATGGATTAGAGGAAACCGATGAAATCTATGATTATTTCAAAACAAATATGTTTATTAAAAATGTAGGTGTTTATGTAGCAATACATTTACCTTACTTAAAAAGATTTGAAAAAGAAAATTCTTGGGAGTATTTTATGAAAATCAAAGATATGACTCCTAAGAAGATGGCTGAGACAACATTTTTAAATATAGTAAACGAACATATAACAGAAATACCAAATGAACATAAGGGAGAAGTTATTGCGCTTTTAAAACAAAAACAGCAAAATTCAAATAACGAAGGTGGACAGAAATATTATCAGGAGTTGATTTATACCATTTTAAAAGGGGAGTAAATTGTAATGAGTGATATAAGCAATAATTAAGATTAGTTAAACAACGGATATCTTTGTATAATTTAGATACAATTGTAGGATTCAAAATTTATACCTAATTTGCTCATAAACAGGAGAAAGCACCCTTTAAAGTTTTTTATATTGGAGATATAGAATTATGGACAATTTTGAAAATGATATGCCCCCAAAAGAAATTATTGCCTGTGCAATGACAGAGATTGCTGAATTTATGAAGCCTGACGGGTTTAATTATATAAAAAGCAAATTAGAAATTCGCAAAGTATTTGATTTTATGGTTTCTATTTCTCCACAAATTAATCGTAATAATAGAGCAGGCATAACTGCACAAGCATTTTTGAAATGTTCTATTTCTGATAGGAGGGGAAAAGAGTGCTTTTGGAGTAAGGGGCTGGCAATTTCCAACAAAAAACAAGATTCTTTTCGTTGGTGGGATTTTTATGGAGTAGAGCAGTACAAACAATCAATGACGGAAATAAAAGAGATTCTTTCCCAACGCTTTTTGCCATTTATACGACGAATGGAGTATGACCCTATGGCTATTATATCAGAGGTCGCTGAGAAAGGTTTTTGTGTTTTTGCAGACGAACCTGAATACGATGCAGGTTTTGTAATTCCAACGGCATTTTTGTTGAGATATGGAACTCACGAGCATTTGACTATGGCATTTCAAAATTATATAGACCGTCATCAATTACCGTATGTTAAGACAAATATGGAAAAAGCTATTTCTTTACTGAAAGAGAATAAAGAAGTCGTCAACAATGGCGAAAAATATTATGCTGAATTTGTCGTCAAGCATAACATCGAATTAAAATTCTAAGAATGGTTACAAAATTATATGTTGGGAAATGGATAAATTAGAAGTTGTGGAAGAAATGGCATTATGATTCATTTGGAAAAAGTAAATGGGAAAAACGTATGGGAAATAACTAAATTGCGTGTATCAGAGTCACAAAAAGGCTTTGTTGCTGCAAATGATGTAAGTATCGTTGAAGCATACATCACTATTACGGCAAATGGATTTGCGTTTCCGTTTGGTATCTATGATGGCGAAATTCCCGTTGGATTTATTATGATTGGCTACGATGTAGATGATTATTGGGATAATGCACCTTATATAGCAAGAGGAAACTATAACCTTTGGCGTTTGATGATTGACCAAAAGTATCAGAAAAAAGGTTTTGGAAGGGAAGCCATTGCTCTTGGTTTGAATTTCGTTAAATCCTTTCTTTGCGGCAAGGCAGAGTACTGCTGGCTTTCCTATGAGCCTGACAATGAGGTTGCTCGTAAATTATATCATTCATTTGGTTTTACTGAAACCGGCGATATGGATGGAAATGAGATTATTGCAATACTGAAACTTTGAGATATACGAATAAATCCCGATTTGTCTGACCCCAAACAAATATAATATTTCCTTAAAATAAGCATTACTTAATTTTTTCGTTGAGAGCTAATTAAAATGAATTTTTTTATCGGCGGTTTGATTTTTTTTATTGCAATGACACTGACATTGGCTTTTACGGTATATTTATATATAAAACTCGTGATTGCCGTGAAAAATAACAGTGATGTACCTAAGTGGATGTATAAAATAGGACATTCCCTAAAGGGAAGAGGAGCAGATATATGTAAAGATTTTACAGACAGGTCTGCATTAAATGATGTCAATGCATATATAATAGGAGTAGTAATAGGAAGTATAGCAGCATATTTTATTTTTTATGATAAATACGGTTCGAATGATGCAATAAAATTTTGGTTGTTTGCAGAATTTTTAATCATCATTATTATGAGAATGGTTATTTTTTGGGGAAAATTGCTCTTAAGCTTCATAATTCCTGTGATAAGAAAAACAAAATTTAACAGTGATTTTTCAGCTGCTTCAAATGCAGTAATAGGTATGATTCTAATATCAATAGTTACCTGCATACTTACACTTATAATGACGGGAATACCGGCAAAAGCTCCTATTATCGAAGTAGAAGATTATAAGATTGTTGTCGGGCATACTACGGCAAATGATTTACTTTCACAGGGATTTACTTTCACAGGGAAAACCGCAAACGACATAATTGTAAATAAACGAGATAGTCATTTTTGTTATGGTCAGACAGTCGAGCTTGTCAAGGGTGAAAAATGGTATGGTTATGTGAATTTAACGCCAAGGTATCAAGATGAGGCAAGACTCAAAGACTGTGTCATCACATACTTCGGAATTTCATCAAAAAGCAAGTCGTTTGGCGATGTGAATATATGTGATAAAAATATTTCAAAATTGTCACTCAATGATTTTAAAAAAACTAATATGAGAAATATTTTCTCACTTTCTCCGCTTAGTTACCAAGAAACTAAAGGAAATGAACATTTTTCTCTCAGAATGCAGACATATCCGTATATGCTTTGGAAAAGATACACAATAGAAGTTACTTTTTTCAGTAATGATAAGTCAAATCAATTTGAGGTCTATGCACAGCATACACTTTGGGAATAGATTGAACAATGAAATATATTTGAAATATAAAAATCTCAAAAATAGTTTTACTTACTTGCGAAAAATGGAACGTCATAATTATAGAATTGGATAAACTTGAATTGGTGAGGATTGAATATGAATATCAGATTTGAAAGGGGGATAAATAAAGACAATGCTTTACTTTTATGTGAATGGTCCAACGAACAAGGAAAAGAGTTTCAGGAGCAATGGATGGGTACTCAAATTTCTTATCCATTAAACTGCGATAAAATAAAAGAATTGGAAAATACGTTTTCGATTTTCAATGAAGGTGAATTTATCGGAATGATACAAGAAGTACGAGTTGACAAAGATAATATACACATAGGCAGATATGTGTTAAATCCCCGAAAAACAGGATTGGGTTTTGGTACAGAGGCACTAAAAGGATTTGTAGATTTTATTTTTGAAGACGATAATATTAAAAGTGTTTCTTTATCGGTTTTTGATTTCAACCAAAATGCAAAGAAGGTTTATGAGAAACTTGGGTTTGAAATCGATGAGGTAATTGAGACTCCGAAGCTGAAATACATTATGAAGAGACACAAATAAATATTGGTTTGTCTAACCCAAAGAATTAAATAATAAATTTTATAGATATGAGAAAAATAAGTTTAGTAATGTTGCTTGCCGTCATTGTGTCAGCAATAACATCGTGTAATACCAAAAAAGAAAGTTCTAAAATTATGAATCAAAGCGATTTTCCGAAACCTCCGATAGCCGAAGCTATCCCCGATACTTTTGTCAATTTCGGCACCGAACGTATCGACCCTTACTATTGGCTCAAAGACAAAAATAACCCAAAAGTAATCGACTATCTGAAAGCCGAAAATGCCTACACCGATACCGTTATGGCGTCTACCAAAGAGTTGCAGAAGCGTATCTACAACGAGATAATCGGGCGTATCAAAGAAGACGACGAGAGTTATCCGACGTTCAAAAACGGATATTACTACTACAGCCGTAGCGAAAAAGGCAAGCAGTATCGTACATTCTGCCGTCGCAAAGGCTCTATGAAGGCTGCCGAAGAGATTATTTTCGACGTAAACAAAATGGCAGAAGGTAAGAACGCTTTTATTTTCAGCAGTTATTACATAAGTCCCGACAACGGCAAGGCTGCTTATTTTTACAACGAAACGGGCTCGTATGCCGAATTTACTATGAAGATAAAAGACCTTGCTTCGGGCAGAGACCTCGACTTCCGTATCGACGGAGCATCTTCGGCAGCTTGGGCTAACGACAACAAAACGCTTTTTTACAGCACTATCAATAAATCGTTGCGGTCGTACCGTATCTGTCGAAGCGATATCGATACCAAGAAGTCGGTCGTCGTCTACGAGGAGAAAGACGCCCGTTTCTCGACCTACGTAACGGCAGACAAGCTCCGACGCCATATCTGGATATCGAGTGCAAGTTCCACAACGTCCGAAGAGCGTTACGTCTATGCCGATAGCCCGACGGACGACTTTACGGTGTTTCTGCCGCGGGTCAAAGATGTGGAGTATTCGGTATATCCACACCAAGACCGTTTCTATCTTCGATACAAAGACCGTAACAACCTCAATGGTAAGATATACGAGTTGCCTCTGACAGGCTACGACGACCGCAAACGTTGGCACGAGTTTGTAGCTCACGACACCCTGACACGTATCGAGAGTATCGATGTGCTGAAAAATTACGTCGTCCTCGAACTCCGTAAAAACGGTCTCACTCGTATAGAAGCCCGCCCTGTCGGAGGAGGGCAGAGCCGTGTCATATCGTTCCCCGAGCCTGTATATTCGGCTTGGCTCGGCGGTAATCCGATGTACGACTCGCAGACGTTCCGTTACACTTACACCTCGCTCAATCGCCCGACCACGTTATACGAATATAACTTGGCGGACGGCAGCAGTACCAAGCTCAAAGAGCAGGAAGTACCCTCGGGCTTCGACCCCGACGACTACGAGGTACATCGCCTGTGGGCTACCGCTCCCGACGGCGTCAAAGTACCTATGGCTGTCGTTTATAAAAAAGGGCTCAAACGCGACGGCTCGGCTCCTGCACTAATATATTCTTACGGCAGCTATGGAGTCAGCTCCGATGTATATTTCAGTGCCTCGTATTACAGTCTCATCGATAGAGGTTTCGTCGTTGCCATAGCACAGATACGCGGCGGTAGCGACCTCGGCGAACAGTGGTACGAAGACGGTAAATTGCTCAAAAAGAAAAATACTTTCACCGATTTCGTTGCTTGCAGTCAACTGCTTATCGACGAAAAATACACCTCTGCCTCCAAACTTGCAGCTATGGGCGGTTCTGCAGGCGGGCTGCTTATGGGTGCTGTCGCCAATATGCGTCCCGACCTCTATCAGACTATTGTGGCACAGGTACCCTTTGTCGACGTCATCAGCACTATGCTCGACGAAAGCCTGCCGCTGACCACAGGCGAATACGAAGAGTGGGGCAACCCCGCCGAAGAGGAGTATTATCGTTATATGCTATCATATTCGCCTTACGACAATATCAAAGCACAGAATTATCCAAATATGCTTGTAACGGGCGGACTCAACGACTCGCAGGTACTCTTCCACGAGCCTGCCAAATATGTGGCAAAACTCCGTTCTCTGAAAACCGACAACAACATACTCCTCCTCCGTATGGATATGACATCGGGGCACGGCGGTGCTACGGGGCGTTACGACGGTATCAAGGATACGGCGTTCGAGTTTGCCTTTATCCTCAATCGTGTAGGAATAGATAAATAAACCCGTCGCAATAGACATCGCTATCTACAAAAACAGGCACATTCGAGAGATGGATGTGTCTGTTTTGTTTCGATTGATATTCGTTACGGAAATTGCTTGCGGCGGTATACGGAGAATAATGATAAAACTACCCCAAAATAAAAGGCTATCTTACAGGGTGATTACCCTAATAAGACAGCCTTTGGGAGATAATTATGAATGTTTAAAACATTACTTCGAAATCACCTTAATCATTTCGACTACTTTGTTCGAATATCCCCATTCGTTGTCGTACCACGATACGAGTTTTACGAAGTTGCCATCGAGACCGATACCGGCAGTGGCGTCGTAGATGGAGGTAAGCGAGCAGCCTCTGAAATCGGTAGAGACAACGGCATCTTCCGTATAGCCGAGTATACCTTTGAGGTTAGTTTCCGATGCTTTTTTCACTACGGCGTTTATCTGCTCCATAGTAGCCGATTTTTCCAATACTACGGTGAGGTCTACCACCGACACGTCAGATGTCGGTACGCGGAACGACATACCTGTCAGTTTGCCGTTGAGGTGTGGCAATACTTTACCCACAGCCTTGGCAGCACCGGTAGACGAAGGTATAATGTTTTCCAATATACCGCGTCCGCCACGCCAGTCTTTTTGCGACGGTCCGTCGACGGTTTTCTGAGTTGCCGTAGCAGCGTGCACTGTTGTCATCAAGCCTTTTACTATACCGAAATTTTCGTCGATAATCTTTGCCAGAGGAGCCAAGCAGTTTGTAGTACACGAAGCATTCGAGATAATGTCTTGTCCTGCGTATTTCTCGTGGTTCACACCGAAAACGAACATCGGAGTGTCGTCTTTCGACGGAGCCGACATTATCACTTTTTTAGCTCCTGCAGCGATGTGCTGACGCGACTTTTCGTCTGTAAGGAACAGACCTGTCGATTCGACTACTACCTCGGCACCCACTTCGTTCCATTTGAGGTTCGAGGGCTCGCGTTCTGCCGTAAGGCGGATACGATTGCCATTGACGATAAGGAAGTTGCCTTCCACTTTCACATCGTGATTGAAGCGACCGTGTACAGAGTCGTATTTGAGCATATAAGCCAAATATGCCGGCTCCAACAAGTCGTTGATACCAACCACCTGAACGTCGTTCGAAAAATTGTCTACGATAGCACGGAATACCATTCTACCGATTCGACCAAAACCATTAATACCTACTTTAACCATATTATATTTTATATTATTTGTTTATGTTTCTTCCAATTTGTCTGCAAAGGTAATATTTTTTTACCAATTGACTTGTACCAAAAAAGTATTCTGTTGCTGTGGATTTGGGTAAAATCTATGTTTGATTTGCATAAGTATTTGATTATAATAAATATATCTGTCGGCTCGATATGTTTTTATTTTCGGTTTTCCCCTACTAATCGAAAAAAGCCGTTCTACATCGGGCAGAATGGCTTTTTCGTGTAAAAATCTCTAAGATATAAACTCGCTTTATTCGAGGTTCTTGTAAAATTCTACGATAGCCTCGATGCCTTTACGGAAAATATCGATGTCGAAGTTTTCGTCGGGCGAGTGAATAGCGTCGTCTTCAAGCCCGAAGCCCATTAATATAGTCTTGATACCCAATATTTTCTCGAAATTGGCAATGATAGGTATACTTCCTCCGCGACGTACTCCGACGGGCTTCTGTCCGAATGCTTTGTAGAACCCTTTTTCGGCGGCACGGTATGCGAAATGGTCTGTCGGGCAGAGATATGCCTCACCGCCATGCATCGGGGTTACCTCTACGCGTACACCTTTGGGGGCTATCTGTGCTACATAATCGACGAACATTTTCGATATCTTCTCGTGGTCTTGGTTGGCTACCAGTCGAGTAGATACTTTCGCCTGTGCCACAGAGGGTATCACCGTCTTAGAGCCTTCGCCCTGATAACCTCCCCAGATACCGCATACGTCAAACGACGGGCGGCAGCTGTTGCGTTCGAGGGTAGAGTAGTGTACTTCGCCCTTTACATCGGTGATGTCGATAGCTTTTTTGTACTCCTCTTCGTCGAAGGGTATGCGTGCATAGTTTTCGTGTTCTTCGGGTGTCATATCTACCACGTCGTCGTAGAAGCCGGGTATGGTGATACGTCCGTTTTCGTCGACCATACGGGCAATAATCTTACAAAGTTCGTTGATAGGGTTTGCCACAGCACCTCCGAAGTGTCCCGAATGCAGGTCGCGGTTCGGTCCGGTTACCTTTATTTGCCAATATGCCAATCCACGCAGTCCCGTTGTAAGCGACGGCGTAGCCTTGCTTATCATCGAAGTATCCGAGACAAGTATGACATCGGCTTTCAGTAGCTCTTTGTTGTCTCTGAGGAACTTATCGAGCGAGGGCGAGCCTATCTCCTCTTCGCCTTCGAGGATAAACTTGACGTTACATTTGAGCTCTTGGTTTTTGACCAAATATTCGAATGCTTTTAGTTGCATAAACGACTGACCCTTATCGTCGTCGGCACCGCGAGCCCATATTTTGCCGTCTCTTATTTCGGGTTCGAATGGGGCAGACGACCACAGTTCGAGCGGTTCTGCCGGCATAACGTCGTAATGACCGTATACAAGCACCGTACGAACAGCTCCCGACACACGTTTTTCGGCAAAAACGATGGGATTGCCACTTGTCGGCATAATGTCGCATCTGTCGACGCCCGCTTGGAGCAAGAGTTCACGCCATCGTTCGGCACAGCGTATCATATCCTCCTTGTGCTCCGACTGTGCACTGATAGAAGGGATACGAATCAACGAAAAAAGCTCGTCGTAGAAACGCTTTTCGTTCTCTTTGATATAATTTCTCACTTGCATAGTATTATGATTTTTATGATTATTTATTCGAATAGAAAAAACTATGCCACAAAGGTAATAAAAATATTGCTCATTCTTATACGTCTCGGTAAACGACCTGTAAGAGTGTAACTAAAAATTATTTTGTACCTTTGCACCGTAATAATTTTTACATCAAAATAGTGGAAAATAATCTTTTAAATAGACTCGACGGACTGTCTTCGAAGTTCGACGAAATATCTACGCTCATCACCGACCCTGCTATAATAGCGGATACCAAGCGATTTGTTAAGCTCAACAAAGAGTATGCCGATTTGGAGAAAATCATAAAAAAACGTGATGAATACTCACTTCTGCTCAAAAATCTGCAGGAGGCAACCGACCTGTTGGCAACCGAAAAAGACGAAGAACTTCGCGAGATGGCAAGGCAAGAGATAGACGCCGTTACGCCACGTATAGAGCCTCTGGAGGAGGAGATAAAACTACTGCTTGTGCCGGCAGACCCCCAAGACGGCAAAAATGCCATCGTCGAGATACGCGGAGGCACAGGAGGCGACGAGGCAGCCATTTTTGCGGGCGACCTATTCAAGATGTATGCCCGATATTGCGAATCGAGGGGGTGGAAGACCGAAGTAACCTCATTTACCGAAGGTACGATGGGCGGATACAAAGAGATTATCTTCAGCGTATCGGGCGATAACGTATACGGTACATTGAAGTACGAGAGCGGCGTACACCGCGTACAGCGTGTGCCGGCTACCGAGAGTCAGGGTAGGGTACACACTTCGGCTGCCACGGTCGCCGTACTGCCCGAAGCCGAAGAGTTCGATATAGAAATCAAAGAGAGCGATATCAGAACCGATATATTCTGTGCTTCGGGACACGGCGGACAGTCGGTAAACACCACATATTCGGCTATCAGACTCGTTCATATCCCCACGGGAATCACCGTACAGTGCCAAGACGAGAAGTCGCAGCTGAAGAACAAAGCCAAGGCTATGACCGAGCTACGTACGAGAATATATAATATTGAATACCAGAAGTATATAGACGATATTGCCTCCAAGCGCAAGACAATGGTATCAAGCGGCGACCGTAGTGCCAAGATACGCACATACAACTATCCTCAGGGACGTATAACCGACCACAGAATCAATTATACCGCATACAATCTGCCAGCCTTTGTTGGCGGCGATATTCAGGAGTGTATCGACCAACTTACCATTGCCGAAAATGCCGAACGCCTAAAAGATAGTAAGTTGTAAGTAGTATAGGCAAATAACTTGAAAAACAATGATTTCGAAATTGTAGAGATATATACTGTTTCTGGTATCTGTCTTGATACTAAATCTATAAACTATCGGCATTTTCCTGAAAACTACCAAGCCAGCGGTTTAGCATTTTCTCCAAATCCGTTTTTCCTTTATTGTCATAGAATACCAGAAACTTACGCAACAATAGATAGAAATATTTCACTCCTCGCTCCGTTAAATCGCTTTTGATGTAAACCGTTCGGATTATTCGGCTTTTTTTGTCGAGTGGAGATTTTTTCAGTAAGCCGTTTTCGTAGCAAAACCGTAGAAAAACGACGTTGTCATCATAGAAATCTTCGAGGACAGACGCACCGATACTCGTATATGTCATATCGTATACAAGCCTGCTCCCTTCGAATTTTTCAGTATAGATTGTCTTCAAAGCCTGCTTGCCCAATTCCAAAGGACAACGGAGCATTCTATGCTGTGCCGTAGTAGAGTAGCCACGGTATTCGGATTCGGGGTTTCCCAACATCTCGTTTACTCTGTCGGTAAAGACAAAGTACAAGGCTTCGTCGAATAAGCCCCCGATGAAATTACCGTTGCAGTACATCAAAAAATTTTTTTGTTTTGCAGGCGAAAAACTTATTGCATAGCCTTGTTCACCAATTAATTCGTATACTTCGGTCAAAAACTTCAAAGAAACCATTGACTATCATTTATTTATAATTAGTTGATATTCAAAAATCATTGAACAAAATTAGGTATAAATTCAATAGAGATCAAAAAATTTTATTTTTTTGTAGAAAATTTGAAAAAATATACTACTTTTGTAGTCGGACATAATAGAATTTGATAGGCTAAATTGCCACAAGTTTTTAATGCCTATAATTTATATTATGTTAAATGTAATTCGCTGTTACTTAGTGGGCAGTTCTGCCCCTTTTACTTTTTCTACATCAGGAATATAGATAGCTGTTGCTTTACCTCCTTCGGCAGATAAATACAAGATAAGTGCGTTCGCTCTGGGATATTCCTTTTTACACCTTTTAAAAAAATAATTAAAAACCTCAGTATATTGACACTGCCACCAAAGACCTTTTTTTTTCAGATACCCCAACTCTTCGTACTGGTCTACGGGCTCAGCGTTCACATATATATATAAGCCTTCTACTTTATTTACTTTCGCGTAATATGTAGGCTTCTGCGAAAAGGCAGATACTGACATCAACACGGCTACTGCCAACAATACAACAATCTTTTTCATCTTTTTAATCTCCTATTTTTTATAATATCCAATTAACATTTAATTCAAACTTGAGTTCTGAGTCAGAATTTTTAAAATTTATCTTACCGGGCAGCTCACTTCCGCTTTTATTCATCCAATTTTTTATATAAAAATAATATCCTCCCATCCACTCGTCTTGACCGACAGGGTCATAATCGTAAAAATTTAATTCGTATTTGAAATTAGAATTGGTCAGAGTAACAGGAAATCCATCTTTAAAAGTATACGGAAGTTCAGAAGGAGCGATATCTTTTGCTCTATAATCCAACCAAGATGCCTCTCCGTTTTGATGAATTAATTTAAAATTTTAAGAGGGTATTGCAGTAAAGTCAATGATTTTATCTGTAACGCCGAATAAATGTGCAGCATTTTGCTTGTTGTTTTTTCATTGCCTTGATTGTCGAAAGCTTTTAATTTTACATTATATACTCCTTTTTCGAAGGTATGGGAAATTAATCCTCCTAGTTCCACTTCGGCAGTAGAACCATCGCCAAAATCGAAAACACATCGAGACGCTTGTCCCCTAGTCATGTTAATAAAAGTTACTTTTCTTGGAGCAAATCCCGGTATCATATTTACCATAAAACCTACGGATATACCATTGATAGGCTTTTCAGGTATATCGGGTTTTTTACCTCCCCATCCTGTTTTTTTCTCACACGAAAATAAGCATACAAGCGAAAAAATCGTAATTAAAATAAATGTAATCTTTTTCATTTTTCCAATCTCCATTTTTTATTATTCACTAATTCATTTATATATTTGTTTTACAGATACTTATTGATAGAGTAGGGTACATCATTCATCAGTATTTTTTTCTTCTTTCTTAACTTCTTTTTGCTTGTTAAGCAAACTCGGGTCAACCCAATAGGCTAATGCCCTTACCTGATGGCAGGTTGTTGTCCAAAAGCTTGGTTTTTCCCTGCTTGTTAAAATAACATAATTAGCTCCGTAACGTGCGGCTGTTTTCATCAAATCTGCCATAACGTAATCATAATTACATTTAGTCGTCAGTCCTTTATCTCCTATAAAAATAGAGGCTACTCGCTCGGCTCCTTCTGGAACATCACTTCCTTCTTCCAATATGGTAACTTGTCCCTTATACGGGCTTCTTATAGTTGTCCCTAATCTTTCCACGTCTCTACGAAGTCCACACGAGCCAAGCAACACAACTACTAAGATTAATTCTAAAATCTTTTTCATTTTTTTATTCTCCTATTTTTTATTATTAATAAATGTATATATTCAATCAGTAAAAAATTACTATTCACACGATTATAAGAATTTCTATTTAACATAATATAAATTATAGGAAAAAATGAGATTGTTTTTTTCCTATAATTTTTTCTGTCTCGGTCGGTAATATCGAAACTATTTTTTCGTATCTTTGCAGTCTATTAATTCCATTATTTTTCAATACAACTAAAACGGTTATCATAATGAAACGTAAAACAAAAATCATATCAATCTCCATAGCCTGTATTATTGCCATAGCAGCAATATTCGTATATGTGCGTTACTTCTATGTATTCGGCGAAGGTATCAAAGCCGGTAACCTCAACTATCTGGTTTATAAAGGATATGTATTCAAGACCTACGAAGGCATTCTGATTCAGGAAGGCTTCAAGTCGCAGATTCAGGGAACGATACAGAACAACGAATTTCGGTTTTCGGTAGCCGACCCCTCGCTTGCCGACGAGCTTATGAAACTCTCCGGCAGCAACGTACAGCTACACTACAAAGAGTACTTCGCCCCACTTCCGTGGCGTGGCACAAGTTGCTATGTGGTAGATAAAATTGAAAGCGTTTACAACGAGCATCAATAATAATTTATATATCAGCCTATTATGACTGTCGGTAGAAGACTGCCCGCCGAGTGGGAACCGCAGGATTTCGTTATGCTTGCTCTCCCCCACGCACAGACCGATTGGTGCTATATGCTCGACGAAGTAATCTGTTGTTATACACATATAATAAGTACTATATTGAGGTATCAGAATGTGGTCTTGCTCTGCAACGACACGGTCGAAGCCCGTAAACGTCTGTCGCAAGAGATTACAGGCACTTGGAGGGACGGCAGCGACAGCGATATGGCAGTTATGACTACCACAGACTATACTACCCTGACTCTCGTGCAGGTGGAGACCAACGATACCTGGGCACGCGACTTCGGAGGTATCACCGTATTCGACAGCCTGCTGCAAGACGGCGGACAAAGCCGACGACTGCCGATGACCGAAAAGCGAGTGCTCGACTTCGGGTTCAATGGCTGGGGGCTCAAATTTGCCGCCAATAGCGACAACCTCATTACCGAGAGGCTTTTTGCTCTTTACGGTAATATTTGGTCTGAGTATAAGTGTTTAGACCTCAAGCAGATAATACTCGAAGGCGGCAGTATAGAATCCGACGGGCAGGGAACGATACTTACCACCGAGCAATGTCTGCTATCGGACAACCGTAATTATCTGGAAAAAAGCGGTCTGGAGGCACTCCTGAGCCGACATCTGGGAGCCAACCGCTTCTTGTGGCTACGAAACGGAGCTCTGCAAGGCGACGATACCGACAGCCACATAGACACCTTGGCACGTTTCTGCAACGAAGATACGATTGCATACGTACAATGCACCGATACGGGAGACGCTCATTACAATGAACTTAGAGCGATGGAAGAGGAATTGAAGGCTTTCAGGACCGGTCGGGGACTACCCTATTCTCTCGTGCCGCTGCCTATGGCTGACGAGGTAGTCGTAGAGGGCGAGAGATTACCTGCTACTTATGCCAACTTCTTGATAATCAATGGAGCTGTCGTAGTGCCTTCGTACGGCTCACCTCAAAAAGACGAACTTGCCCGCCGCAGGCTGCAAGACATATTCCCCGACCGCGAGGTAGTACTCGTCGACTGCTTGCCGCTTATAAAGCAACACGGTTCGCTACACTGTATCACAATGCAGTTCCCAAAATAAAAATAGAGACGTATTACACATATACGCCTCTATTACATTATACAAAATATATTGGTTCTAATTTAATTATTGAATCAAAATAGTTCCTTATATTTTTCATAATCTTGAAAATTACAACTACGTATATATGCATTAAGTCCTTTATACTCCTTACCTGGGTAATTTGCTCTTGCCCAATTTTCTAAATTGCTCCTGTTGCTAAATCCTGCTCTTTGGGTACTATCTATTATGAATTCTTTATCAATTGAACGTCCATCTACCCAACCAACAATTCTTATATGGTATTTACCCTCAATTAATTTTTTTATTTTAAATTCTTCCTCTTTTCGTCTTCTTTTTTCTTCCTTTTCTTGTCTTATTCTTTCATTCTCCTCCTCATCCTCTTTTTCTTGTCTTATTCTTTCCTCTTCTCTACTAATACTTTTTATATTTCTTCTTTCATCTGTCACTCTATATTCTTTATGGTCTTTCTCATCAGAATATTTTTTCTTAGAAGCTACCTTATAAAGTACATAACATGCAAATACGGCATATACTATGTAATATACCCAATTAGAATGAGTATCTGTATCTTCTTTTTGTGCTGCTAATAGCATAAGAGACAATACAAGTCCTAACAAAATCAATACGTACCCCCAAGCCCATATTTTAGCCTTGGTAATTCTATTGCCAACTACACATATTATAAAAGCATAAATACCTAATGCAATAGAAAATATTGTAACTGCCATACTATTTTTTGCAATATCTCCTAGGAACATAAATAAAACTATTGACATTGTGATTATTAACAATATCAATCTTAGAATCTGATTTACTATTTTCATATCTTATATATTTTATTTAATTTATTGATTACTCAATTACGACTTCTGCAAATCCAAGGTTTTTGAATAGAGCAGTAAGTTTTTCTACTCCCGACTTTTTTGCCAAGTCCAATATTCCGCCGTCGATAGCATTCTTTTCGAGCCTTTCTCTTGCTTCTTTTTTGTATTTATTTACCTCTTTAAAAGACCATTTTCCAGACTCTACGAACGTTTCAAAATTAGACGGATTGGTAATGACATCTAATATTTTAACGGGAGGGAGTTTTATGCGAATGGTTTGATTTTCGATAATTACATCTCCTTCGGTCAAAGTCGACATATCAAAACCCGCACGGACTTTACCTTTTACTATGATAACCAACTCGTCATCAAATAAAGTTCTTTTTTTTAGTTTGTTGATGGTTATTTCTTGATAATATGTAGCAGTAGTAAACTCGGCTAATTTATTTATCTCCTCTATAACATTCTCTGTCTTATCGATAGTAATCGGTTTTGATGTGAAAATATTTTGAAAGTTACCATTATTATAGAATTTCCATCCGATTAAAACAGCAACAATACAAATTACTAAAATTACTATTACTATAATGACTTTCTTCATAATAAATTAACTGTGTTTTTTGAATTCTATATTTACATTTGTAAATCCGGCTTGTTTAAAAAATGCCTCTAAGAACAGTTTTGCGTTATTCTCTGCATCATCAAAAATTCCCATATCAGGAACACTTTTTAGTATATCTGCTTCACCTTGGGCTAAAACGGCATCTCGCTCTTTGTTTGAAAAAGAAGAACGTGTTATGGACGTTTTTTCATAAATCAATTTGATATTTTCAGGTTTTAAATTAACAGATAATAATTCCGCGTTGGGCAAAGTAATAGTTATAGTCTTTTCTTCAGTATTTACTTGAATGTCGCTATCTTCCAATTTACTCAAATCAATTCCTGATTTTAGAATTGCTTTACAAGAAAATAGTATTTTCCTATCCCCGAATTTGTACCAAGTAGCGTCGTCGTTTGCTTTTACTATTTTTGTAACGACATATTCTACCGTACCGAGTTCGGTCAATGATGTTATTTTACCTACTTGCTCTTCCATTTGTTTATAACTAATATCTGGACTACAAGAAAAGAAAGAAACAAAACAAATAGAAAACAAAGTCTTAACCGTTAACTTTTTAATCATAAAACTACTATTTTTATTGACAACAATTTAATATACAATATCGTTTGACTTAAAAAAAATCATTTTTTCCTGTCTTTCATCAGCGGTATGAACGAGTTGAAATAATTCTCGCCTTTGCGGACAACGCCGTCGAGTCCCTTGCCTCCCGTCTTAGAGCGTTTTACGTCGCCGAAGATACCTTTTTCGAGAGCCGTAAAGAGTCCTTCGGTCTGTAGTTTGTCCAATAGCTCAATTGTGTCGTCGAGCACCTTTTGGGCACGGCTCTGTATGATACCGTCCTTTTTGAACTCCATCTCGTCGCCTATGCTCTTCATATTGCCGAAGATATATTTTGCGTTTTCGATACTCAGGTAACGGTCGCTCATAAAGGGCGTATGTATGGCTTCGGTGGGCATACCGAGTAGCTGCAGTCCCTGGTGTGTCCAGATGCCGATGATATTGAAGAGTGCGTCTTGTATGTGTCCGCGGAATATATTGCCTGTCATAAACTTGGTGGGCGGCATATACTTCAGAGGTGCGTTGGGGAAAATCTCGCGTGTCATCTGAGCCTGTGCCAGCTCGAAGAGGAAACCGTTTTCGAGTTCGGGGTTCATCTCGAAGGCGTGTCCCAGCCCCATCTGCTCCTCGGGCAGCCCTGCGATAGCGGCAAGCTGTTCGTTGATACAGTCCGACGCCAAGACGGTGTGAGCCGCTTCGACAGCATCGGCGGTAGTCAGGTAATTGTCTTCACCGGTATTGATTATGACTCCTGCAAAACCATTGATTACGCGGCTGAAAAATTGGTCTATGAGCGTTCGCTGCGGGTTGATGTCGCGGAAAAGGATACCGTACAGAGCGTCGTTGAGCATAACGTCGAGTCCTTCGAGTGCTCCCATAGCGGCTATTTCGGGCATACATAGCCCCGAACAGTAGTTGCAGAGACGTATGTAACGCCCTATTTCCGCTCCTACTTCGTCGAGAGCTTTACGCATTATACGGAAGTTTTCCTGCGTGGCGAACGTACCGCCGAATCCCTCTGTGGTAGCTCCATAGGGCACATAGTCGAGCAGGCTCTGCCCCGTAGTACGTATGACGGCGATAATATCGGCTCCTTGCCGTGCGGCAGCCTGAGCCTGTACGACGTCTTCGTATATATTACCCGTTGCCACGATGACATACAGATAGGGTTTGGTACCCTCGCCGACGGTCTCGATGAAATGTTCGCGTTTGTGGCGGCGTTCGGTTATGCGTTCGATGGTCTTGTTTATAATCGGTTGTAAGACAGCTTCTATCTCGCTGCGAGAGTTTATTTTTTGCCTCGATATATCGAGTTTGTCTTGGGCGACCCTCTCGGCTATCTCCTGAGTGGTGAGCCCTGTGTTTATCATCGTATTGCCGAGCCAAAACATAATACCTTCGCCCAGTATGCCGTTGTTTTTGAGGTGGTCTACCACTACGTTGGGCAGAGGCACTCCGTTGGCATCTACACCATCTATGCCAAGAAGGCGGCATACGGTACGCTCTACGGTAACGGTAGTATAGCCATCGACAAAATTTTGCACATCGCCGGCTATATTTTTTGCTATCTGTTTGGCGTGCGAAATCTTCTGAGAATCAAGTCCGAGTTTACTTTGCATATTTTTTCTGTATATTTAAATTAAAGCACGCAAAGTTAGTAATTTTTTGCATAACGAGGCGTGTCACTCTTTTACCAACTCCTCGAACTTGCCGTCGTCGTAGAAAACTATTATCTTACGTATGCTCCTCTCTACAATCTTTTCAACTACTTTTTCGACGACCTTCACCTCCTTAGACGCCTCCGTTGCAGCCGTAGCAGTGGCAGGTATAGGTATGGTTCGTTCATCGTTTTCCGAGACACTACGCCTCGTCTCTTCGTAGGCAGCAGCGGGCGGCGTAGTCTCTTGTTTGGCTGCGTTATCTACGAAATCTGGAAACAAACTGGGGCTCTGAGAATCGTTTATTTTCTCATACATCTCTCCGTCGCCCGAAATAAGCCAATCTAAGGAGATGTTTGGGAAAGCCTTTTTTATTTTTATTACGTTGTCTATCGACAGGTTGCCTGCATTGTTTTTGAGCTGTGTCAGTGCCGAGGGACTTATTCCTGTCTTACTTGCAAAATCGGACTGCGTCATCTGAAGACTCTCTATAAACCTAAATATTCTACTGTGCATAATTATAGATATTAGTTATAAAAACGAATTTACAAAGATAAATAAATTTATATAAACACAAAAACATATTTATAAAACAACTAATATAGGATTGATTTTATTTTTATAAATTAGAAAATATGACTAATCTCTCAATTTTTTACTCTCACATACAACTATCGAACGCTCAGCATCGGCTGTCGACACCTCTCGGCAATGAGTGTTCTTACGATTGTCTATGTTCAACTAATTTTCGGTCTTAGTAGTAAAAAATATTTACGCTGCGAATGATATGTTTTTATGCCCTATTTGCTCTATTTTGGCTTAAAGTACGATAAAATATTAATTGTCTGTGAATAAGCGTATTAATACTTTTGGTGTGAAATGATATTTTTTTTGATGTTTATAAGTAAAAAATCTGCGAACGTATTGTTTTTGTCGACAATTCTAAAAAAGCTATTTTTTTCTCCGTATATACTGTGCAGGGTAAAAAATAGTTTTATACGGAGTAATATTTTATCTTTTTGTTTTAGAAATAGGGTATTTGGGTTAAATATAAAGTATTAGATTATATCCTACTATGCAATATACTAATATATAATATATTATCTCTTAAAATACATATATTTAGTAGTATATTTATAAATACAAATAACATACAGCGATTCGCAGATAATGTATTAAATTATATTGCTTTATTAAAATACTGATTTTATGCTAATTATTTATATAGAAACTTCGTTGTTAATAGGAAATATTCGTATTTATGTCTTGTTTTTATTAATATGAAATATGGTGTATTTTATTATATAAAATGATTGAGAAAAGTATGCTCGTTGTGTGGTTTATAAATATGAAGGGGGCGTGTTTTCATATTTATGTAGCAATTGTTTTATATAAATATATGACAAAATAGATTGAGATTTATGGCAGCAGCAGGTGTTATTTGTTTGATTGCTTTGTGCATTATTTCATTACTTGTTTGCTAACCCCGGAACCGAAAAAGAAGCAAACAAGTAAGTAATATTAGTTGCTTTTTATATACAAATTTCTTACGAGAGGAGTATTATTTAAGGACACTACGCACAAAAAACAAACCCTGCATAAGGTTGATATGCAAGGTTGTAATAAATATGATAAAAAACTAAAATGGTAAAATGTTATTTATTTGCGGAGCTTTTGTAGAAATCCCCTCCTATACAGAATCGACCGATATACCTCCTGTGGCAGAGATATGGTACGCCTATTCGTCGGTCATCTCGTGGTCTACGATTATACGACCGCAGTTTTCGCAAACGATGATTTTTTTACGCTGGCGGATATCGAGCTGGCGTTGTGGCGGCACTTTGCTAAAACAACCGCTGCAAGCGTTTCTTTCGATAGGTACTACCGCCAAGCCGTTGCGGGCATTTTTACGAATACGTTTGAATGCTGTCAGCAGGCGGTTGTCTATTCCGTCTTCAAGGTTTTTTGCCGACACACGAAGGTCTTCTTCTTCCTTTTTGGTCTCTACTATTATTTGGTCGAGCTCTGTCTTCTTGAGCCTAAGGTCTTCGTTCTTCTCCTCGATGTGTGCAGAGAGAGCTTCCAATTCGCTCTTTTTGTTCTCTATCTCGTAGTTAGCGTCGTTTATGTTCTTTTCGTAAATCTGTATATCGAGTTCGAGGTTTTCTATCTCTTTGCTAAGTATCTCGTATTCACGATTGTTTACTACTTGCTTCTGCTGCTCTGCTTTTTTATCGAGTTTCAATTTTGCCTCTTCGATGGCATTTTTGCCTGCAGCAATCTTTTTTTCGTTGTCTTTTATCTCTGTCGTATAGCGTTCGAGGCGTGTATGCAACCCGAGAACTTCGTCTTCCAAATCTTGTATTTCTATCGGGAGATCGCCTCTCAATATCTTGATTTCGTCTATTTTAGACATCACTTTTTGCAATTGGTAGAGCGATTTCAGCCTGTCTTCGACAGATAGTTCCTGTTGATTTTGAACTGATGCCGAAGTCTCTGATTTTGAAGATTTTGCTGTTTTCGTGGCTACTTTTACCTCTTTTACTTCCTCTTCTTTGACCTCTGTTTTCTTCTTTGTTGCCATAAATGATATCTATATTAAAATATTGTTTATTAAATAATTACAGCGTTATCAGAAGTAAGAAACTATATTTCGTTCCGCTTCCGAAAAACGGACTACAAAGTTAGGAAATTTTTTGGTAATTTGTTCATAAAAAATTTCTTTCGTATACTGTTCGCTCTCGAAGTGTCCGATATCGGCAATAACAATACTGTTTTCGGCTTCGAAAAAACGATGATATGTTATATCGCCTGTAAGATATATGTCTGCTCCACTGCGTTTTGCATCTGCGATAAAATCGGCTCCCGAGCCGCCGCATAGCGCCACTGTTCTTATTTTTTTGTTCAAAAGGGGTGAATGCCTTATGGCTTTGACCTCGAAAATGTCTTTGACCTGCAGTAAGAAATCCTTTTCGGTACGCTCCTCCGTCAGTTCGCCCACGACGCCCAGCCCATAGTTATCCCACTTGTTGGCAAGGGGGTAAACATCAATAGCCGGCTCTTCGTAGGGATGAGTGGATTTGATTGTATTAAGCACATTGTCAAGTATATACGTGGGGAGTATCCACTCTACTCTGCTCTCTTGCTCTGTATGCAGAGTAAAAGCCTCTCCTACAAATGGTTGTGCTCCTTCCAAGGCTCTAAACGAGCCTTCGCCCGAGGAGGAGAACGAGCAAGAGTCGTAATTACCTATATGACCTGCTCCTACCTGAGCCACAGCTACTTTTAGTTTTTCCAGATAGTCGTACGGTATGAATGTAACAACCTTGCACAGTATATCTTTTTTAGGCGATAATATTCTGATATTATGTAAGTTTAGTAACTTTGCCATTCTATGACTGACGCCACGTCGGGTAATATCGAAGTTGGTGTGGGCAGCGTAGATTGCCACATCGTTTTTGACAGCCTTTTCGATACAACGTTCGATGTAGGTTTTACCGTTAAGTTTTTTTATCCCTCTGAAAATCAGCGGGTGATGAGCAACGATAAGATTACAACCTGACGCAATGGCTTCGTCTACAATATTTTCTACAACATCGATACATAGCAATACACCCGTTGCCTCGCATTGCGGATTACCTACCAATAGTCCACAATTATCGAAACTCTCTTGTAGAGCTATCGGAGCGAAAGATTCAAGAGTATCTGTTATTTGTGATATTTGCATAAAATCTTTTTTTCCTACAAAAGTAACAAAAAAAACTATTAACTTTGTCAAATCTATTTTATTATTCAGTATAACTTTTGTAACAATGTATAAACCAACAGATAAAATGAGCGGACTTATCACAAGTCACTATAAAATGTTGTTTGTGATGAGCCGTTTCGGTATTCCGCTCGGATTTGGCGACAAAACAATAGAAGAGGTTTGTAGCGAGAATGATATCGATGTTGCTACATTCTTGGTAATAGTGGAGATACTGCTCGAAGCTGCCAATTACAGACATATCATAGATAATCAAGATATTTCTGTACAGGAGGTGGTGTCGTATTTAAAATCTTCGCACGACTATTTTTTGAATTATCGCTTGCCAAATATACGCGAGAACCTGTATAATATTGTCAATCAAGACAAAGACGAAATTTCAAACGAACTTGCAAAGGCTATCATATATTACTTCGACGAATATGTGGCTGAGGTGAAAAAACATATGGAATACGAGAATATGATGGTTTTTCCGTATATCGAGTCATTGATAGACAACCGTAAAGAAGAATCTTACAGTATTGATGTTTTTGCCCGTCAGCACAATCACGTAGAAGAACGCCTGACGGAATTCAAGAATATTATCATAAAGTATTATCCTGCAAAGAGTACAAACGAAATACACAGTGTACTTTTCGATATATTTGTGTGTGAAGAAGACCTGTTTTCGCACATATCGGTAGAGGATAAGTTGCTGGTACCAATTGTTCAGAAACTCGAAAATAAAGTGAAAGTAAAGTGAAGCAAATAAAGATATTAATATACGAACCTTCGGAGGTTATTGCCGTCGGCATCAAGTCTGTCATAAAACAGATATGGGGTAAGAATGTCGATATATACGAGGTGGCAGACTATAACAATCTGCCGGTATTGATTATGAAATATCAACCCGACATACTCCTTACAGACCTGTCGGTACTACGACTCGCAGAGATAAAAAAGATAAAAAAACAGAGTGTGTGCAAAAATATAGCCATACAACACTCTCTGGACTATTCGCAGATTTTGAGCGAATTCGACGAGGTGATATCCATTTTCGATACTACGGAAACAATAAAAACGAAGATATCCAAACAGGTAAACCTCAATCAGAGCAGTTCGCCCGAAGAAGCATTGACAATACGTGAACAAGAGGTACTCGTAAGAATAGTTAACGGGCTTACCAACAAAGAGATAGCCGATAACCTGAATCTGTCTGTACATACTATCACCACCCACCGCCGAAATATCTCGACCAAGTTACAAATACACACGGTAGCAGGGCTGACTATCTATGCCATATCCAATAAGATGATAAATAAATAATTGTGGTTTTTCTACATTTGCCCCCAAAGTACTGCCTCTGTCCTCGTAAAATTACTATGTATGGTAAGTATATGACATTATACACCTATTTAAAAGATACATTTTTTTACTTATGAGAAAAGTTTTCTTTTTAGCGGTCTTCACGATAGGGCTTCTCGCGAGTACCACTATGACGGCACAGAAAGTAAATATGGAACGTTACATCACCCTTGCTGTCAAAAATGGAGAGGCGATAAATCTTGACTTTAAGGCTTATACGCCGGGCACGCCCGTAAAGATAGTGAGCGGTAGCAATATACGAAATATCACGGTCGGCACCAAATGGTACGACATTAGTTTTACCTTTACAGCCCACAGCTCTGAGATGAAAGTCTACGGTGATGTAAGTGGCTTCGCTTGCAACGACAACGGAGAGAAAGTTACCGCCATCGACGTAAGCCATAATACGCAGTTGGAGACTTTATATTGCTACAAGAATCAGCTCGCTACCCTCGATGTGAGTAATAATAAGCAATTGAAGGAGTTAGGTTGTTTCGATAATAAACTAACTGCTCTTGACATAAGTAACAATATGTTATTGAGAAAGTTAAGTTGCTCTTACAATCGTCTCACCGTCCTTGATGTGAGTAATAATGTGAAATTAAAGGAGTTAAGTTGTTCAGGTAATAAACTAACTACTCTCGACATAAGTAATAATGAACAGTTAACGGAGTTAGGTTGTTCCCACAACTGGCTAACTGCTCTCGACATAAGTAATAATGAACATTTGACCGAATTAGATTGTTCCCACAACCGGCTCACTATCCTCGACGTAACGAAGAATGCAAAGTTGACGGAGTTAGATTGTTACGACAATAAACTGACTGCTCTTGACGTAAACAACAATACGCTATTGGTAGAGTTAAATTGTTCCGAAAATCAGCTCGCTGCACTCGATATAAGCCATAATACACAGTTGGTAAAGTTAAGTTGTTCCGAAAATAATCTCACCGCTCTCGATGTAACGAAAAATACGTTGTTGAAGCGGTTAGATTGCTACGGCAATAATCTCACTGTACTCGATGTAAGTAAGTGTACTCAGTTGACGAGATTATTCTGTGCTAGCGATAGACTGACTACTCTCGACGTAAGCAGCAATAAGCTATTGAAGGAGTTATATTGTCACGGTAATATGCTTACCACCCTTGATATAACGAAAAATACGCTGTTGACTAAATTAAATTGTTTCGGCAATAAACTCACTACCCTCGATGTGAGCAAGTGTACGAAGTTGATTAATTTCGATTGCTCCTCCAATCAGTTTTCGAGCCTCGACGTAAGCAACAATACTTTGTTGAAGAAGTTAAATTGCTACGACAATGCTTTTACTACTCAGGCACTCGACGATATCTACTGTCAGCTTCCCAATAGAAATGATTCTACCCAGATGGGATTGATAAAGCCAATATACGACTATGAGTCGAAAAACGCCTATATCGTTGATGCCACCAATGCCGCCAATGCCACAGCTAAGAACTGGCGGGTACAGTACTATAATAAGGACAACACCGACATACCCGCTACTAAGGGGCAATACAATTGCAACAGCACAGGAGTAGCCGAAGAAGCTACCGTCGATGAACACGTTAGTCTACAAGAGAAGAAATAAAGGATTTAGGAATGTAAGAATGTATAAAATATAGGGGCGGATGATTATTCGTCCCTATATTTATAAACAATTGAAAATTTAACGCTTAAACAATTAGCTCCAGAACCTAATCTCCAAAACCTCATTTAAACAATTAAACGCTTAAACGATTGAATATAATTAATCTCCCTCTTACGGCAAAAAGCGGCTTATGTCTTTGCCGTAGCTTGCAAGCTCGCGTACCATCGACGACGACACGTGCGACAGTTCGGGCGACGAAAACATAAACACTGTCTCTATGCCCGACAGTCGGCGGTTGACCTCTGCCAAATCCCGTTCATACTCGAAATCTTTGACACTGCGAATGGCTCGTAGAATACAGTCTGCCGACAGTTCTTTGGCAAAATCTACTGTCAGACCGCTGTATACATTTACCGTTACTTTCGGCTCGTGAGCGTAGATATTTACGATAGTCTCGGCAGTCTCTTCAGCCGAGCATGTGTATTGCTTCGAAATATTGTAACCCACTCCTACGACTATCTCGTCGAATAGCGGCAAAGCCCTATCGATAATGTCTTTGTGTCCGACGGTAAATGGGTCGAAACTTCCTGCAAAAAGTGCTTTCATTGCTGTGTGTTTTTTATGTGTTTGGTTTTTGTGTGGCGGTTGCCTCTCAGAGCATTTGCCCTTCGACTATTTTCTCTATATAATCCAATATCTCTTCTCGTCCCTCGCGTTTTTCGCTGGAGGTCATAAATATCGGCGGCAGCGACTCCCAAGTTTCGTAGAGCTTGGTACGGTAGGTTTCGATATTCTGCATCAGTCGTGAGCGAGATTGCTTGTCGGTCTTGGTGAAGACTATCGAGAAAGGTACGCCGCCAAGTCCGAGCCACTCCATAAACTCCAAGTCGATAGCCTGCGGCGATAGGCGGCTGTCGAGCAATACGAACAGGTTGGCGAGCTGTGGGCGAAACATTATATAATCCTCGATAATCTTACGCAACTTCTCGCGGTGTGTCTTGCTCACCTTGGCGAAGCCGTATCCGGGTAGGTCTACTATGTGGAAACGCTTATTTATAAGGAAATGGTTTATAAGGAGTGTCTTGCCGGGTTTCGACGAAGTCTTAGCCAAATCCTTTTTGCCTGTCAGGTAGTTGATGAGCGACGATTTACCCACGTTAGAACGCCCGATGAAAGCTACTTCGGTCGTATCGCCCTGTGGGCAACGCCTGAAATCGCTGTTCGATATCACAAATTCCGCTTCGTTTATCTGCATAGTACCACCCGTTGGTGTGTGAGGTTAAACTATCGTACTGCCGTCCGATATCTTAGTATTGGGCTGCACCAGTACCAAACTACCGTCGGGCATCTCGGCAGAGAGTATCATACCTTCGCTGTCGATACCTCGTAGCTTACGAGCGGCAAAGTTGGCAACGAAACACACTTGCGTGCCGACGAGTTTCTCGGGTTCGGGGTAGTGTGCCGCAATCCCCGACACGATAGTGCGTCCGCCCATACCGTCGTCTATACGGAATTGCAAGAGTTTATCCGCTTTGGGCACCTTACTGCACTCAACGACTGTGCCTACACGTATATCGAGTTTGAGGAAGTCGTCGAATTCGACTGTCTCTTTGACCGCCTTTACTGTCTGCGATTGGGCGTCGTTGGTAGCCTTCGTTTGCTGTAGTTTGTTTATTTGTTGGTCGATGGCGGCATCGTCTATCTGTTCGAATAGCAGTTCGGTCTTACCCAATGCGTGTCCTGCGGGTAGCAGTTCGGTCTTGCCGAAGTCTGCCCACCGTACCGAGTCGAACTGCAACATTTGCCGAAGCTTTGCCGAAGAGAAGGGCAAAAACGGTTCGAATGCTATATTCAGATTTGCAGAGAGTTGCAGGGCAACATTCAGTATCGTTGCCACACGGTTCATATCGGTCTTTGCCAACTTCCAAGGCTCTGTGTCTGCAAGGTATTTATTGCCTGTGCGGGCAAGATTCATCGCCTCACGCAGAGCATCTCGGAAATGGAAGTTGTCGAGCAGTTGCTCTATCTTCGCCTTACTGTCTGCTATTTGTGCCAATACGTCGCTGTCTATATCTTCGAGTGTACCGCGAGGCGGTACTTTGCCATCGAAATATTTACCCGTCAATACCAATGTCCGATTGATGAAATTGCCGTAAATAGACACGAGTTCGCTATTGTTGCGGACTTGGAAGTCTCGCCACGTAAAGTCGTTGTCTTTTGTCTCGGGTGCATTGGCTGTAAGCACATAACGCAGCACATCTTGTTTGTCGGGCATATCGACGAGATATTCGTGCAGCCACACAGCCCAGTTGCGTGAAGTGCTTATCTTGTCGCCCTCGAGGTTGAGAAACTCATTGGCAGGTACATTGTCGGGCAGTATATACGAGCCTTCGGCTTTGAGCATAGCGGGGAACACTATGCAGTGGAAAACAATGTTGTCTTTACCGATGAAATGGACGAGACGCGTCTCGGGGTCTTTCCACCAACGCTCCCAATTGCCGAACTTCTCGGGCTTCTCACTGCACAATTCTATCGTATTGGAGATATAGCCTATCGGAGCGTCGAACCATACGTACAGCACTTTGCCTTCGGCGTCGGGGAGCGGTACGGGTACGCCCCAGTCGAGGTCGCGGCTGACGGCACGGGGCTGCAAGCCCACGTCGAGCCAACTTTTACACTGACCGTAAACGTTTGTTTTCCATTCCTTGTGATTATTAAGTATATAATCGCGAAGCCAAGCCTCGTGCTTATCGAGCGGCAAGTACCAATGGCGTGTCTGACGCATAACGGGTTTCGAGCCCGATATAGCCGATTGGGGATTTATCAAGTCTGTCGGACTGAGCGACGTCCCGCACGACTCGCATTGGTCGCCGTATGCACGCTCGTTGCCGCAGTGAGGGCATTTACCCGTGATATAACGGTCTGCCAAAAACTGCCCCGCCTCTTCGTCGTAATATTGCTCGGAAGTCTGTTCGATAAACTCGCCTTTGTCGTATAGTTTCTTGAAAAAATAGGATGCCACACGGTAGTGTGTCTTCGAGGTCGTCCGCGAATATACGTCGAACGATATACCGAACTCTTCGAACGAGCGTTTGATTATTTCGTGGTATCGGTCTACAATATCCTGTGGCGTAACGCCCTCTTTCCTTGCTTTGATGGTGATAGGCACGCCGTGTTCGTCGCTACCGCCTATGAAAACCACTTCTTCTCCCTTGTTGCGGAGATAACGTGCGTAGATATCGGCGGGGACGTAGACCCCTGCCAAATGCCCGATATGTACGGGTCCGTTGGCGTATGGCAATGCTGTCGTTATATTTGTGCGTTTGAAATTCATATTGTCTTACTTTTTTATAATATAATGAGGTGCAAAGGTACAAAAAATTGTCGTACCCGAGCGATAATGACGATGATTTGGGCGTGCCCCTCGCTTTCGCTTCGGGTCGGGCTATCCGCTCTTACTTGCCGCCTCCGGCGGCTGCGTATCCGCTGCTATCCCTCACGCAGGCGGCGTCTAAGTTACCGTTTACCCAATTTATAGAGCTTATATGCAAATAGAGGTATCAGATACAGCCCTCCTATGCACGTAACCATAATAGGGGCGTACGAATGGGCAAAATAGCAGATAAGGATATGCCAAACGATGAAAAACGACAACCCCGCAAGGTAGCACCAAATAAGCAAACGCGTTACCCGCTCGTTGCGGCGAAAGGCAAAAGCCAAAACTGACACGAACAGCAATTGCAACAAGGTAGCGAAGATGAAATATTCGGGGTGAGCTACCACAAGTCGTGCGTTATCGGCACTCTGTATATGCAACCAATCGGGTATTCTATCGTAACATTCGATATACCACCGGAAGAAACTTATACTCTCTTCTATCTGATGCAGAGCGTGTAGCCCGATTATCGACAGCCAAAGTTTAGTATACATAGCATTTATCGTTTTTTAGAAAGGCACTTATCAATCTTTCGAAACCTATATACCTTTTTTCTGAAACCTATATACCTTTTTTCTGAAACCTATATACCTTTTTTCTGAAACCAATATACCTTTCTTCTGAAACCTATATACCTTTCTTCTGAAACCTATATACCTTTCTTTCGAAACCTATATAGCAATCTCGCAAAAGGTACTTATCAATCTCCGGATTACTCCTGAGCAATTCTTGGATTACTCCCGAGCAATTTTGTATTGCCTTATTACTTCTCGAAAGGCAGCCCGTTTTTGTTCCAACCCACGAAACCGTCCGAAACATTGTACAGGTTCTTGAAGCCTTTGGCAGCCATAATGCCGACCGCCTTTCTGCTACGGCGTCCCAAACGGCAATAGACGATATATGTCTTCGAACGGTCGAGCTCGTCTATCTTTTGAGCAAAATCCGTCTGATTGACATCGATATTGACAGCTCCCGCCACGTGCCCGTCGGCAAACTCCTTAGCTGTACGGACATCGAGAATGGCTATATTGCTGTCTGCCTTTATCAGACCGTAAGCCTCTTTGGAATCTATCGAAGAGCCCCTCTGTGCGTTGCAACCGATAAAACCTAATATAGATAGCATAAGAATAAAAAGTGATTTCGACATAAATTGAATTGTGTTTATTTGTTTATGCGTGCAAAGGTAATAAAAATAATGCTCATCACGAAAAAAATATCTTCGCTATATACCGAGTTTCGAGCGGCGTTGCCTGCCGTAGCTACGGTATTCGTCGTGAGGTATGTGGCTGTCGTCTATCTCGGTGATAACGGCTGCGTGCGGCAATCGGAATTCGATATATTTTATAGTGATGCCTCGCTGCAACCATTGACTTTCGTAATACGTTCTGATAGAGGCAAGTAGACCGTGCCGTTCGCTGTCGGTAGTAGAATAAACATCTGTAATAGCTTCGTTTACAGGGATTTTGTTTGCGGACAAAAGTTCGCTCGTATATGTAAAAAGGAAATTGCTATCGGTTTTCAGACGAACCAGTCCGTTGTCTGTAAGCACTTTACGGTAATTATCGAGAAAAGTGGCAGATGTAAGCCTCTTGCGTTGCTTTTTCATCTGCGGGTCGGGAAAAGTAAGCCAAATTTCCGAAACTTCACCATTACCGAAGAAAGTACTAATATTATGAATATCAGTTCGTACAAAAGCGACATTTTTTAATTTTCCGTCGCGTGCTTCGGTTGCTCCTGTCCACATTCGAGCTCCTTTGATATCGATACCTATAAAGTTTTTGTCGGTATGGTTACGAGCAAGACCTACGGTATACTCACCTCTACCACAACCAAGCTCAAGCACTATCGGATTAGAGTTGCCGAAAAAGCTCTTACCCCACTCTCCTCGCAACGGAAAATCGTCTCCTGCAAGTATACGCTGCAACGGAAATTCAAAAACATTTTCCATTGCAGCAAGTTCGGCAAATTTCTTTAACTTATTCTTAGACACGAGGTTTAGAGTTTTTCCAGAACTTTTTTCAGCACATCGAAAGTACGCTTCGGAGCAGTCTCCCAGAAGTCGAAATATTGTGTCTGATTATCGGTTTCTTTGTCTGGGGTATCGGAAATTACGCGTATAGAAGCAAACGGGATATTGCGTTGATAGCAAATATGAGCCATTGCAGCACTCTCCATATCGACAGCCAGAGCCTTCGGAAAATTACGTTTAATCGTCTGTAAACCAATCGCCTCGGTAATGAACTGGTCGCCAGTACAGATAAGCCCTGTGTGGAGATTATCGAGAGATAAGCCTTCTACAATATCCAGTATCTTTCGGCTGCCATCGAAATAGAGCGGCAAACCCTGCATCTGTCCCCAAGCACCTTCGCCGCACCATACATCGTGGTAACAACACTGATGACCTACGACAACATCGCCAACATTGACTTCCGTATCGATGCCGCCTGCCACACCTGTATTGACTACCATATCGGGAGCGAATACATTGATAAGCTCAGACAGACGGACGGCGGCATTCACCTTGCCTATTCCGCATTTCATCAGAGCTACCTCTTTGCCCGATATATCGCCCTTGAAGAAGGTTATATGTCTGTTTTCTACCTCCTTGAACGACGTAAAGATATTCTTTACCAAATCAAACTCCGTCTGCAAAGCTACAACTATCGCTATTTTCATACTCTATTAGGTTTATTTCCTTATCTGTTATGCAAAGATACTATTTTTTGTGATTAACCGAATTGAATTTTTTATAACTTTGCAATTGAAACACATAATTTAACAAACCATATAAAATCGGAAATATTATGAGAAGTTTTAAAGTTTTAGCTGTGCTCCTCATCATAGGAGCTTTGGTAGGGAAAATGTACGCACAGGGGACTATTACAATAGTTACCGAAAAAGTTGTCGGGCAGACAATCACTTTATTGATTTCGACAGAACAAGGCACTGCTCCTGTTGTCAAGGGAGCAACCACAAATATTTTCAAAAATGGAGACTTTACAGACTACACTCTGACAGAACAAACCGTTACCTTCACAGGAGATATTACGATATTCGGTTGCGGAGCAGAGCAAATCACTTCGGTACAGTTGAGCAAAACGGATAAATTAAAAGTACTCGGTTGCAACAAAAATAAAATATCGTCGTTGACACTTACCGAAGCACCGAATTTGGAACAACTCTCTTGCAGCGCAAATCAGTTAGAGATATTAGACCTGAGTAAAATGTCGAAACTAAAAAAGATATACCTACATAGTAATAAAATACGAGGCAGTAATATGACCGATTTGGTTAATAGTATACCACAAAATAATACAGGGCTTATGTATGAACTATTCATTGTAAATAAGACCAATACAGCCGAGCAGAACGTAGCGACTAAAAACGATGTCGATATTCTTAAAAACAAAAATTGGACGGTATACGACTATAATGGAGGAACTCCTGTTTTGTACAATGGCGAAAATACGAGCGGTATAGAACATACACAGTCTGCTATCGCACTTTATCCGAATATAGCTACTGATAGAGTAACACTGAGAGTACCAAGTAATATGATATCTTCTGTAATAAATATAATAACTCTTGACGGTCGTATTGTATATACATCTACCGTTATTGCGGAGGAAACAGTTATATCTCTCTCCGATATTGCCAAAGGAATATATTGGGTAAGGGTCGGCAACAAAACCGAAAAATTGATCAAGGATTAATATTTGTTCCTCAGAAAGAGATTAAAAGAATTGTTTTATTCATAATAAAAAGTATGGCATTCAAAACTTTTAATTACCTTTGCACTCAGAAAGTATTAACATAAACTTATACATAAATATTCGGGAGAAAAATAAAGTAAAAAAACAATAAAATAGCGTATTACAGCTATTCTTGAACTATCGCTTTCCACAATTTGAACCTTTTACAAAGGTATGCTTCGAGAATAAGTATGTGAAACGCCGTATTGTACGGCGTGGAGCTACTTGCCGGAAGCATAGGCGTGGAAACCTGATAGTTCAGACAGGTAAGTTCCACGCTATTTTTGTATGCAAAATACTAAATCAAATATAAAAGGAGAAGCCGATAGCCTATAAAGTGGAGGCGTAAATAAATTATTTATATATATTCGATGAAAAAAAACACAATTGTATTAGTAACTACTATCATTTTAGGAATGGTATCATGCAAAAAGGATCAACCTCCAACAGCAAATTTCGATTTTGATGAGATTGGCAATTTCGCTCCAAGTAAATTTGTGTTTTACAACACATCAACGAATTATAAAACGTGTTTGTGGGATTTTGGAGATGGAGAGAGTTCTACACTCAATCATCCAGATCATGTATTTAAAACAGGAGGAATTTATAACGTTTCATTAACAGCAACAAATTCCAAAGGTCAAAAAAGCGTAATAAGTAAAACCATTACAGTCAGAGACACTCCAAAAAGCTTAATAATCAAATCATTAACATTAACTTCGTATCCTCTTACCAAAGCAGACGGTAGTAGTTGGGACGCATATTCTGCTCCTGATATTTTCTTTGTGATAACTAGTGGAAGTAATAGTATAAGTTGGAAAGATTATAGAAAAGAAGATGTTGTTGTTGGAGACTTACCTTTATACTTTACACAAGGGTTTCCTGTAAAATTAGTAGGATTAAGCACAAAATTTGAAATAAATTTTTATGATTATGATTCGGTAGGAGAAAATGAATACATGGGAGGATATTATTTTTTTCTTATTAACGAAGTTCCACATGATGGAAGTAAATATCCTGAAAAAATAGATTTCCAAAATAATAATAATAAATTAAGATTTTATATTACTGTTGAGTGGGAATAGTAATTAAGTAGAACATTTACAAATAGAGTTGGATTTATAGAGAGTTCGACTCTATTTTTTTATTGCTTTATCTTTTCCAACTCTTCCGAAAGTATTTCCCATTCGTACATCTTCTGTTCGAGTAGATGTTGGGTTTTATGGTATTTTACCGATAGTTCGTCGGACGAATTGCCGTCGGTAAATTCGGCTTCGAGCCGAGCGATTTCTTTTTCGAGGTCTGCTATATCACTCTCCAAAAGCTCTATCTGCCGCTCCTGCTTTTTTATCTGTCGGGCACGCTCCTTGTTTTGTTCGTATTGTAACTTGCTGTCAGACACCGCTTGGGGAGCAATATCTTTTTTGTCGGTATTTTTTATCTCTATCTGGTGCAGCGAATTGAAGTTTTTAGCACGCAAGAAATCTCCTATACCGCCTATATGCTCGATGATTTTTTTATCCGCAAATTCATACACTTTGTCCACCAACCCGTCGAGGAAGTCTCTGTCGTGGCTCACTATGATAGCCGAACTCGGAAACTGCCTGATAGCGTCTTTCAATACGTTTTTGGTCGAAATATCGAGGTGGTTTGTCGGTTCGTCGAGTATAAGCATATTGACGGGCGACAGCAGCAGTTTTATCATTGCCAGACGGCTGCGTTCGCCGCCCGAAAGTACTGCTACCCGCTTGTCGATATCGTCGCCACCGAACATAAACGCTCCAAGTATATTGCGTAGCTTGGTGCGGATATCGCCCGTGGCAATATCGTCGACAGTCTGGAAGACGGTTTTGCTGTCGTCGAGCGTAGCAGCTTGATTCTGGGCAAAATACCCCACCTTGACGTTATGACCGAGGCGGAGACTACCCATAAAATCGAGTTCGCCCACGATACACTTTACCAAAGTGGTTTTCCCTTCGCCGTTCTTGCCGACGAAAGCTATTTTCTCGCCTCGCCGTATCTGCATATCGATATTCTGCAAAACGGTATGTTCGCCGTAAGCTTTTGTCAGGTTTTCGATATCGAGGCTGATAGTACCCGAATGTGGCGGGAGCGGAAACCGTAGGTTGAGCCGCGAATTATCGACCTCTTCTATCTGTATCGGTTCGAGCTTTTCGAGCATCTTGATACGGCTCTGCACCTGAACCGCCTTTGTCGGCTTATAACGAAAACGATTGATAAAATCTTGTGTATCGGCTATGAGTTTTTGCTGGTTTTCGTAGGCACGTATCTGATTTTCTCTGTCGATAGCCCTAAGCTCGAGGTATCGTGAATAGTTCGCCTTGTAATCGTATATTTTACCTAACGAAATCTCTATCGTACGCGTGGTTACGGCATCGACGAAAGCCTTGTCGTGGCTTACGAGTAGCAGGGCACTCTTGGAGTTTTTCAGAAAAGACTCGAGCCAGTTGATACTCTCTATATCGAGGTGGTTTGTCGGTTCGTCGAGCAGTAGCAGGTCGGGCTTGCGAAGGAGTATCTTTGCCAACTCTATACGCATACGCCAGCCGCCGCTAAATTCGGAGGTTCGTCGCTCGAAATCGGTACGACGAAATCCCAATCCCATCAAAGTCTTTTCGGTCTCGGCTTCGATACTGTCGGAGTCGAACATCTGCAACCGTTCGTTTTGGTAACCAAGCTCTTCTATAAGTTTGCCGTATTCGGCTGTGTGGAAGTCGTCTCGCTCGTTGAGCTCGGCAGTGAGGGTTGCAATATTCGCTCGTATGGCAAAAATATTCTCGAAAGCCGTGAGTGTCTCCTCGCGTACGGTCTTCGAGTCGTTTACCTTGATATGCTGCGGCAGATAACCTATCGTGAGGTTTTTGGGTCTCGATATATTGCCGCGTGTCGGCGACATTTCGCCTGCAATCAGCTTCAAAAGCGTTGTCTTTCCTGCCCCATTGCGACCGATGAGAGCTATCTTCTCTTTTTCTTTTATCAGAAAAGAGACATTCTCAAACAGGGCATTGCCGCCAAACTCCACTGTAATATTATCTATCGAAATCATTCGTAACGAAAAGGATTGGTAAAATTCATCTAAACAAAGAAAGTTGTCTTTCACTTGGTAAAGATTTCAAATAATTTGAAATGAAAATTTCTTTTCCATTCTGATTAGAGTTTGGAGTAACATTACGCATTCCATAAACAATATTCCACGGTATTATATTGGCAAAAGAAAACAATTCTCTAATATGAGGTGAGTCATCATAAGTAATAAGCCATTTATGATTACATTTCTTCATATTATCGGCAAATTTTATATGATTAAAAGTCTTGTGTAAATTACCGTTCTTGCCATACAAAGCTGATTTTGTAGCAGAATAATAAGGCGGGTCAAGAAAAATAAATACATTTTTTCCTTCCTTATCAATTAAGTTTGTATAATCAAAATTGGTAATATATGTTTTATCAATGATTTTTGCCAATTGTCTTAATCTCTGTATACTACTATCGGTAAATCTGCCGGAAAAGGCAGCTTCACTATATCCTCCACTAAGACTTGTTCCCGAAAAAGTAATCCTATTATAGATAAAAAAAGCTGTAGCCCGTTCTAAATCATTAAATTTATATAAGTTATCATTTAGAAAATGATAAAGTTCTTTTCCTATGGGGAATTGCTTTTTCCATCGATATATATTTTCAATTAGCCCGTCTATATCTTTTTGTGTTATTTCCCAAAATTTATAAAGTTCAAAATACAAATCATTCACCCAAAAAGTTTTGTTTGGAAACCTTTGCTTTGCATAAATAAATACAGAACCACCTCCTAAAAATGGCTCCCTAAATTCGTCAAATTCAGGAATTAATGTTGAGATTAAGTCTATTGCTCTACTTTTTCCACCAGGATACCTTAATGGACTTTTTATCATACTGAATGTTCTATTTTTACAATAAAGTTATTTAAATGTGCTTCTGTAAACAATTTCTCAATAATTTCCATGTTTCTTTTAGACAATTTATTTTCCATACAATATGCCTGAATTCTTTTCCTGTTATCAGATGATAAAATACTACCTTTTAATAAAGTAGAAGTAAGTTTTAATACAGGTTTTATATTTATCTTTTTACCATCTATCTCGACATCGGATAAATTGTTATAAAGAATCATTTTTAACAAACCATCTTTTATATCTCCTTTACTTGGGAGTTGAGTATTGATGCTATGTTTGCTTTCTATTAAAAATAGAGTGTTTTTATTTATAAGGATTTCATCTACCGTCAAGAAATATTGTCCTCCCAAATAATTGCTGATAGTTATTTGGGCTTTTGAGAGTGTCGATAAACTTTCTTTAGGTTGCAAAGTTTGTGCTTCTCGTATTTGAGCTTGTTGTGCTTTGTCTCTCGAAAATTTCATAAACTCAGATATGTCTTTACTTATTCTATGCTTAAAGTCATCTAATCCTTTTATACTATGCAATGCTATACCTGTTTGTTTTTCTATTTTGCAGTAAGACTCTTGAGCTTTGTTTGTAACATTGTGCAGATTATTTTTTAGTTCATTTAAATTCCAATGCAGTGCGGAGCTATGATATTTTTCTATTTTCTTTATTTGTGAGATAATATACTCATTATTGAATTGTTGATTAGTGATTTTTTTACCCTTAATATCAGCTATATAGTAATAACCCAATATAACAAAAACATCTAACAAAGACATCAAGGAAATTGTATCCCACTGTATGAAATCCCTATCTCCAGCAATTCCTTCGTCTTTTACAATCGGTATTACTGTTATTTTTTTAGATGTATTAAGTGTATTATAGACTCTTTCGAATGGGTACGAACGTGTTCTTTTAGGAGATACCCATTTGGAAATAGCAAAAGAATATTGTCCATCTTTTAATAAGCAACAAGAAGGCACTTTATTGATGTTGAAATTCTCAATATCAATATGTTCTAGATTATCTGCCAATACAATTTCGTATTGTATCCCTTTTATTTTCCCATTTATAACACTCATTTATACATCTATTTACGGTTTATCCAAAAATACTTTGAAATATACAGCATATACGCATCAAAATAGCGGTTATTCTTTTAGCCTTTTTTCGATAAAACTTCGCAAGACTGGAATTTGGCTATGTTCTGGCTCTCGGCTTGCGTACAACAACGTTACGTTACCTGTTTTCAGTTTGTTTTTTATCTCTTTGATAAATTCGGTCATCTCGTCGTTGTCGTACAGTTCTTTTTCGTACGCTTCGGCAAAGGTCTTATAATCCGTCTCGTTCTTATGAAAGGCACTGCGTAACGCAGCCGACGGGGCAACGTCCCGAGCCCAAGCGCCAAGCTGTGCAGCCGCTTTGCCCACGCCCCGAGGCCAGAGACGATCGACAAGAATCCTGAAACCGTCTTCTTCCTCTGCTGTATCATAAATCCGTTTCCAACGTAATTCTCCCATAAAACTGTATATTATCATTTTACCCATCGTAATGAATGGGCAGACAAAATTACAAAAATATTTTTAGAGCCGACCTGACTCGGTGGCGAAGCAGAAAAAAATGCACAACGTTGCTCCTTTTTATTGGAAACAGCGTTGTGCAACGTCAATCAATTAAAAACATAATTTATTTTATTATGAATTATATTTCTCCAAGCCTTTGGCAAGTACCACCAGAGCCTTTTCCAATTCGCCCTTTTCGAGAACATAAGCCAGGCGAACCTGATTTTTACCGTTGGCGTGGTCTGAATAGAAGCCCGTTGCCGGAGCCATCATCACAGTCTGTCCCTCGTAGCTGAAGTCCGACAGCATCCAAGCACAGAACTTATCGGCATCGTCGATAGGCAGTTGAGCAATGGTATAAAACGCTCCGTTGGGCATCGGCGTGTGTACGCCTTTTATCTTGTTTAGACCCTCTACGAGTACGTTACGTCGAGCGATATACTCGTCGTATGTGTTTTGCAGATAGCTCTTAGGAGCATCGATAGAGGCTTCTGCCACTATCTGTCCGAGCAACGGAGGCGAAAGCCTTGCTTGGCAGTATTTGAGCACGGTAGAGCAAACCTCTTTGTTGTGCGAAATAAGTGCTCCCACTCTGATACCACATTCGCTGTAACGCTTCGAGAACGAGTCGCAAAGTATGACGTTTTGCTCTATTCCTTCGAGTGTCATTGCCGAGATGAGCGGCTCTTTGGAGTAGAAAAACTCACGATAAACCTCGTCGGCAAAGAGGAAAAGGTCGTACTTCTTCACCAAGTCGCGTATCTTGTACAGCTCTTCTTTGGTGTAGGTGTACCCCGTCGGATTATTGGGGTTGCAGATGAGGATTGCTTTGGTTTTCGGTGTGATGAGTCGCTCAAACTCGGCAATGTCGGGCAGAGCGAATCCGTTTTCGATCTTCGACACCAAAGGAACTACCTTGATACCTGCCATCTGTGCGAACGAATGATAGTTTGCGTACGCCGGCTCGGTGATAATGACCTCGTCGCCGGGGTTCATACACGCCATAAAACCAAACATCAGCGCTTCAGAGCCCCCCGAAGTTACTATGATTTCGCTCGGGTCGAGCGTTACGCCGATAGAGGCGTAATATTCCACCATTTTCTTACGCAGGCTCAACAATCCTTCCGAAGGACTGTACTCAAGCGTCTTGCGTTCGATGTGTTTGAGTTTGTCAAGAGCTACCTGAGGCGTCGGCAAATCGGGCTGACCGATGTTCAGATGATGAACGTGGATACCACGACGTTTGGCAGCGTCTGCCAGAGGGGTAAGTTTCCTGATAGGCGATGCGGGCAGAATCTTCCCGCGTTCTGATACTTGTGCCATAATTGATTAATTACTATTTATTTATATTATTTCTACAAAAGCTATTTTCAGAACCCAAAGTTAGTCATTTTTTTGTTTGTCGTAACAAATTATATTATCTTTGCCCTCCGAAAAAACAAAATACAATTTATCATACTATGAGAATAGGTTTTGGATACGACGTACACCGTCTGGTAGAGGGACGTAAGCTGATAATAGGAGGAGTGCAGATAGAGCACACACACGGACTTCTGGGGCATTCGGATGCCGATGTGTTAATCCACGCAATATGCGACGCTCTGCTTGGAGCTGCGGGCTTACGCGATATAGGACACTATTTCCCCGACAACGACGAACGCTTCAAAGACGCAGACAGCAAGGTATTACTTGCCCGAACGGTCGATTTGGTGCGTAACAGAGGGTACGAGGTGGTAAACATAGACTCTACCGTCTGTGCCGAGGAACCCAAGATAAATCCGCATATAGATGCGATGAAAAACGTGTTGGCAAAGGTGATGAACATACCGTCTGCCGATATAGGAATAAAGGCTACTACAAACGAGCAGATAGGTTTCGTCGGACGAAAAGAGGGGATAACGGCTTATGCCGTGGCTTTGATAAAAAAAAGTGAGCATTAAAAACTTTTAGTGCCCACTTTTCACTCGATTAGATAAAACTTACTTTGCAACAGCTTCGGCAAGTTTCGAACCAACTTTGAACTTTGCAACCTTTTTAGCCTTGATCTGGAGCGGTTTGCCGTTAGCAGGGTTGATACCTTTACGAGCTGCACGTTTTACAACCGAGAAGGTACCGAAACCTATCATTGTAACGGATTCGCCTTTTACCAAAGACTTTTTCACTGCATTTTCAAAAGCTTCGAGAGCTTTTTTCGAATCAACTTGACTCAAACCTGCTTCAGTAGCAATCGCTTTTACTAAATCTTGTTTGTTCATAGAAACTAAATTTTAATTTAAATGGATAATAATAATGTTATTTTATTCGACGACAAAAGTAGTATATTTTTTTTGATAATCAACAAATTATTTGGAAAAAGTGAAAAAAAAACGATTTTTTTGACTAAATTAATGTAATTTTGCACAAAAATTAAGAAAGTGTTATGGAAAATAGGAGGGATTTTTTCTCGACGGCACCTGTTGTTTGGAACATAATTATAATAAACGTACTCTGTCTTATTGCAACGACGGTTCTGCGGTCGAAGTCAGGAATAGAGCTTAACGACACGCTGGGGCTGCATTTTGTCCTATCGGAGAAGTTCAGGGTCTACCAGTTCTTCACCTATATGTTTATGCACGCGGGCGTAGAGCATATATTATTCAATATGTTTGCCGTGTATATGTTTGGGCGGCTGTTCGAGATGTTTTGGGGCGGCAAGAAATTTTTGTTTTATTACTTCGTTGCGGGGCTGGGAGCAGCTATCGTACAGCAGACAGTCTGGTACATAGACTACTGCTCTATCGCAAGCCACATCTCCGATATGCCTGCCGTAATGAGGCATATATCGATGGGTGAAGCCAATGAAGTTCTGAGCGAGGGTTCAAATTTATCTGACTATATTGTTAGACTATACATATTGATGAATATCCCTACCGTCGGGGCGTCGGGGGCTGTGTTCGGCATACTGCTTGCTTTCGGTTATATGTTCCCCAAAGAGAAGCTTTATATGTTCTTCCTGCCTATACCTATACCGGCACGAGTATTTGTCATCGTATACGGTCTGATAGAGCTTTTTGCAGGTGTTGCCAACTTCTCGTGGGACAACGTGGCACATTTCGCCCATCTCGGCGGATTGCTGTTTGGGTTGATATTGCTGCTGATATGGAAAAAACGAGGAAAATTATTCACCAAAGATTTTTAGCGAGGTATGAATAAGGTATTTTTCGATAATGCAGCCAAAGCAAAAGCGGAATATATTATACACAACAGGTATTCGCAGTTTTCGAATCTGGAGAGTTTCGAACTGAAAAATTTAGCTGTAGTCTGGTGTTACTACTCGGGACGCATAGAGGGCAATACCTACTCTTTGGTAGAGACAGAAGTTCTGATTAAAGATGATATTACGGCATCGAAGACATATTCGGAGACAAAAATGATAAAGAACCTCTACAATACGTTTATAAGTATTGTAGAAACGGTAAAGCATAACGAACGAGTGAAGATAGACGAGTTTTTTGTGAAAACCGTACATTCGTCATTGACCGATGAGCTGCTGCAAACGGATTATAGAGGAAAGTTCAGAGATATGCCCGTGCAAATAGTGGGGACGGAATACAAGCCTCCAATAGACAGAGATACCGTCGCTTGTATTTTCGACACTATTCTCGACGAACAATATCTGTACGAGAACCCTTTTGAGAGGGCTGTTTTTTTGCATTGCAATATTGCGAGGCTGCAGCCTTTCCACGACGGCAACAAAAGGACGGCACGTACTCTGGAGAGTACCGTATTGATGTCTTCGAACATCGTACCCGTATATTCGTCGAGACCGGAAGATACCTTGAAATATCGTGAAGCAATCATAGACTTCTACGAAACCGAGAATTACGAAAAGTATATAAACTTCTTCCTCGACAAGCAAATAGAGCGTCTCAACGCTATGAGCAGACCCGAGGAACAATTTCATTCGAAATAAACAGTACCAAAGATTTTTAGACGAAACGCATAATATTATTATTGCATAATGAAAAAACAAATAACCGAAAAGGTAATAAGCTTTTGCAGAGATAGATACGGCAAAGAGGTGTCGGAGGATAAAATAGTATTCCAACCGACAAAAAAGGAGTTCGAGGGCGACTACACTATCGTCGTGTTTCCGCTCGCCAAGGTGGCGGGCAAAGCCCCCGACGCAATAGCTGCGGAGATAGGCGACGAGCTCGTAGCCGAAGGCTTGGCGGTGCGGTACAATGTTGTTAAGGGATTTCTGAATCTGGTTGTAGACAGAGGCTACTTTGTGCGGCTGCTCAACGAGATAGACAGCCACAGGCAATACGGCTTCGTCAAGGCAAACGAAAAGTCGCCGCTGATGATGATAGAGTTTTCGTCGCCAAACACAAACAAACCGCTGCACCTCGGACATATTCGCAACAATCTGCTCGGCGACAGTATCAGCCGTATACAGGAGGCAAGCGGTTGGCGGGTAGTCAAGACCAATATCGTAAACGACAGAGGCATACACATTTGCAAATCTATGCTGGCGTGGAAGATGTTCGGCAATGGCGAGACGCCGCAGAGCAGCGGCATCAAGGGCGACCACTTGGTAGGTAAATATTACGTACGTTTCAACGAGGAGTATCGCAAGCAGGTAGAGGAACTCACCGCACAGGGCGTAGCCAAAGAAGAAGCCGAACGTACCGCTCCGATAATGCGTGAAGCTCAGGCGATGCTCAAACGTTGGGAAGAGGGCGACGGCGAAGTAATAGACCTCTGGTATATGATGAACAACTGGGTGTACGAAGGGTTCGATGCCACTTACCGCAGTCTCGGTATCTCGTTCGATAAGATATATTACGAGTCGCAGACCTATATCGTCGGCAAGAAGGAGGTCTTGCGGGGATTGGACGAAGGTGTGTTTTACCAAAAAGAAGACGGGTCTGTATGGGCAGACCTCACTGCCGACGGGCTCGACGAGAAACTGCTCCTGCGTGCCGACGGCACATCGGTGTATATGACGCAAGATATAGGCACAGCCAAGCTCCGCTACGAGGACTACGATATAGATAAGATGGTCTATGTCGTAGGCAATGAACAGAACTATCACTTTCAGGTTCTCGCTATCCTGCTCCACCGCCTCGGCTTCCGCTGGGGGCAAGAGCTGGTTCACTTCTCGTACGGTATGGTAGAGCTCCCCGAAGGCAAGATGAAGAGCCGCGAAGGCACTGTCGTAGATGCGGACGACCTGATAGACGAGATGACCGACGAAGCATACAATATTACGAAAGAGCTTGGTAAGATTGCCGAGATGACACCCGACGAGGCACGGCAGACGGCACGCATCATCGGGTTGGGAGCGTTAAAGTACTTTATACTGAAAGTCGCTCCTGTAAAAAATATGGTCTTCGACCCAAGAGAGTCGATAGACTTCAACGGCAACTCGGCTCCCTTCATACAGTACACCAACGCCCGCATAAATTCCATATTGCGTAAGGCAGCCGACGATGGCATAGTACTCGAAACGGTATGCGACACCGTCTCCATATCAGATAGCGAGAAGTATATAATACAGTATCTGTCGTCGTTTGCCGAGGTACTCGGCGAAGCCTCTCGGACATTCTCGCCTGCACTGATTGCCAACTACTGCTACGATTTGGCAAAGGAGTTCAGTCGGTTTTACCACGACTGCCCTATCCTTCGCGAAGAGAACGCCGACGTGCGTAACCTTCGCCTCGTGCTCTGTCGTACAATCTCTAAGGTACTCGTCAATGCTATGTCGCTACTCGGTATAGAACTGCCAAATAAGATGTAATATCGTTTACGAACAATATAAGTACGGAATAATATATGTACACATCAATCGGTTAATTATTGACGAAAACAAACATCGAATATTAATTCTTTTTCTAACATTTTTTTATCGGTATATGAGCGGAATACGTTTCGCTCATATACTTTTTATGTATATTACTACTCAATACCCTATATGTATTAAATACAAAACAGCGGTAGTCTCGTAACTCTACCGCTGCTTCGTCGTATAATACTGCTTACAAAATATTAAACGAATAGTGTTTAATAACAAAAAGTATAATACTGCCTTATAATGTAATAAATATTAATGTTTCATAATGTGGGAGTACTTTCCCTTATTTGTAGTTTTCTCGTATAATATCACATAATGTATATAGTATAGTATAATGTAAAACAATCATATTAATATATATAACTATGTAGTTGTTTCTTCTATTTTATTTTCATTTTTTGATTTATCGTTCTTAACTTTTGATCTACTTTTAACCAAAGCATTTATATCGGATATAACTTTATCGGTAACGTTAGCAAAGTTTGTGAAAGCGTCAGGATTTGTATTTTTCGATGAGATTAGATATGGCACTATAATATTGTTTATCTTGGATACAATATCCATTTTCAAAGTATATGTTTGTGATTTATACGTATTACCTGTTATTAGCTTTTCGTAATCCATACGCTTCTTATCGAATGCTTTCTGTACTGTATCTATTTCTGTAAGTATCTCTTTGAGTCCTGTCAGAGATTCGACGTCTGCTTTTATATCCTCCATCGAAAAATCTATTAGCAATGCTTTTATATATGCAGACTCTTCCGAATAGCTCTTACGAGTAATACCTACTCCATACTTGGCAAATACTCCGTATAGCTTTTTACCTGTTTTTTGTATAGATTCTATCGGCATTACAGAGTATCCTTTCAACATCTTTTCAAGTCTTCTTATAGCTTCATCTCTTACCTTATCGGCAACTTTCAAGTCCGAGAGTATCCTATCACTTTTTATAGCATCTATTAGTTTAGCAGATGATTGGCTTATATCGGCGAATACTTTTTTAAGTACTTCGTCGTCTTTTATTACTGTCTCCTTTTCGAATAAGTATACCATACGATTAGCTATATCAGCCACTTCTGCTATACGTGAGTTTTTATTTAATTTTTTCATAATACTATTATATTTTTGTATAATATATTTTCACAATGCAAAGATAATACATTTTATTTATACAACGTAATATTATTTTTCAATACGAAAAGAGTTTTAATAGAAACCGTTTATTTCATTTAAATACTATTTGATTTTTTATAGAAATAGATTGTAATAATAAAATACTATTTCGTATATTATAGAAAAATCTCTATTTAAAGAAATACGTTTTAGTCTTCATATAAAAATAGTATGTTTTATATAAAAACGATTTCGTTTATCATAGAATCATAATAAAATCTATAATATACTATTTAGTATTATATTGTTTTATCAAGATACTATTATATATGATTCGGTATTTTATTATTCCGACATAATATCATAAATAAACTATTTCGTCTTTATTAAATTTTTTATTGAAACAAAAAAATATTGTATAGTTTCTATAATTTACGTAAAAAAACTGTATTACAAAATAGGGTTATATCTCGCAATACAGTTTGGGCATACAAATATATTATTGTATAGTAACGACAAATAACGATAAAAAAACGATATGCATCGTATAGTATAAATCGACGGAAACCGTTACGTTTTCGCAATTTATTTACTATTTTTGCACTGTTTTTTTAGGAGTATAGCGTTATAGTGGAACAAGACAAAAAGATAGAGGTGCTCGGTGCTCGCACCCACAACCTCAAAAATATAGATGTAGACATTCCCCGCTACAAGCTCTCGGTCATCACCGGGCTGAGCGGCAGTGGCAAGTCGTCGCTGGCATTCAACACCATATACGCCGAGGGGCAACGGCGTTATATCGAGACGTTTTCGGCGTACGCACGGCACTTCATAGGCAATATGGAGCGTCCCGACGTCGATAAGATATCGGGACTGAGCCCTGTCATCGCCATCGAGCAGAAGACCGTGTCGAAAAATCCGCGTTCGACCGTAGGCACTACTACCGAGATTTACGACTTTTTCCGACTGCTCTACTCGCGGGCGGGCGAGGCGTATTCGTATGCCAGCGGGCAGAAAATGGTACGGTACACCGAAGAGCAAATATTAGCGATGATATTCGACAAATATTCGGGCAAAGCCTGCCTCATACTTGCCCCGCTGGTCAAGAACCGCAAAGGACACTACCGCGAGCTGTTCGAAAACATACGAAAGAAGGGCTACTCCAACGTGCGTGTCGACGGCACGATGCAGGAGATAACGCTCGGAATGAAGCTCGACAGGTACAAAAACCACGACATCGAAGTAGTAATCGACAAAATAGTGGTCGACACCAAAGATACCGAACGCATTGCCAAAAGCATACGACTCGCAATGAAGCTCGGCGAGGGCGTTATGATGATAATGGAGCGCGACAGCCACACGCCGCAATACTTCTCCTCGCTGCTGATGTGCCCCAAGACAGGGCTTGCATACGCCGAGACAGCTCCGCACAACTTCTCGTTCAATACCCCCAAAGGTGCTTGCCCCCGATGCAACGGCATAGGCACGGTAAATGTGGTGGATATGGACAAAATAATCCCCGACCGACGTCTGAGCATAGCACAGGGCGGCATATTGCCGATAGGCAAGGCGAAAAACACACTGTCCATATTCCGAAAAATAGAGGCAATCGGTCGCAAACACGGCTTCGACCTCGATACACCGATAGTGAAGATACCCGAAGAGGGACTTGACGAGATAATGAACGGCTCGGCAGACAACCTCGACATAGAGTTCTCGCAAGGCGATGGAGGATACTCGTACAATACCAGCTATCAGGGGCTTATTCATTATATCGAGTTACACAACGACGAGTCGGCAACGGCATCGGAGCAGAAGTGGGCGGGGCAATTTTACAACACCCAAACCTGCCCCGAGTGCAAAGGAGCACGACTGAATAAGGAGGCTCTAAGCTATCGCCTCGACGATAAGAATATAGCCGAAATATCCGCTCTACCGCTCGACAGTCTGAAAACGTGGATAGATACCCTACCCGACAAACTCTCGGCAAGTCAGCTGAAAATAGCTTCGGAGATAATCAAAGAAATATCTACACGGCTCGATTTTCTGCTAAAAGTCGGATTGAATTACCTTACAATGGCACGCCCCACCGAGACTCTGTCGGGTGGCGAAGGGCAACGCATAAGGCTTGCCACGCAGATAGGCTCACAGTTGGTAAACGTGCTCTATATCCTCGACGAACCCTCGATAGGACTGCACCAAAGAGACAATATCAAGCTGATAGACTCGCTCAAAAAGCTCCGCGATATGGGCAATTCAGTCGTTGTCGTTGAGCACGACGAAGAGATGATGCTCTCTGCCGACTACATCGTAGATATGGGACCCGGAGCGGGACGTCTCGGCGGCAAGGTCGTGTTTAGCGGTACACCGCAACAGCTTTTGCAAGCCGATACGCTCACTGCCGCATATCTCAACGGTACGAAAGCTATCGACGTGCCGAAAGAGCGACGTACGGGCAACGGCAAACACCTTGTCTTGTCGGGTGCCACAGGCAACAACCTGAAAAACGTTACTCTCGACATTCCCCTCGGTATGTTCGTCTGTATCGCAGGTGTCAGCGGCAGCGGCAAATCGTCGCTAATAAATAAGACGCTGCATCCGATACTGAGCAAGCACTTCTACCGCTCTAATGCCACACCCCTACCTTACACCGCTATAAAAGGACTCGAGCATCTCGACAAAGTCATCGAAGTAGACCAAAGCCCCATAGGGCGTATACCGCGTTCGAACCCTGTGACGTATACCAATATCTTCACCGACATACGCAACCTCTTTGCCGAGCTCAACGAAAGCAAGATACGCGGCTACAAAGCGGGACGCTTCTCGTTCAATGTTGCGGGCGGGCGATGCCCTGTCTGCGACGGCAACGGATACAAGACGTTCGAGATGAATTTCCTGCCCAATGTCTACATACAGTGCGATGCCTGCGGTGGCAAACGCTACAACCGCGAGACACTCGAGGTTAGATTCAAAGGCAAATCCATTGCCGACGTTCTCGATATGACTATCAACCAGAGTGTAGAGTTTTTCGAGAACATACCGCACATTGTCCGCAAGCTCAAGGTGCTGCAAGACGTGGGCGTAGGCTATATCCGTCTGGGGCAGGCTGCCACTACTCTGTCGGGTGGCGAGGCACAGAGGATAAAGCTCGCTACCGAGCTATCCAAACGCGACACGGGCAAAACGCTCTACATCCTCGACGAACCGACGACAGGTCTGCACTTCGAAGACATCAACGTATTCCTCAAAATCATCGACCGCTTGGTAACGAACGGCAATACGGTGATAATAATCGAGCACAACCTCGACGTGCTCAAATGTGCCGACTACATCATCGAGCTCGGTCCCGATGCAGGAGCCTCAGGCGGAGAGATTATCGCCGCAGGCACTCCCGACGACATCGCCCGCAATCCTCGTAGCGTTACAGGCAAATACCTCCGTCTTCCTTAGAGAATCGTTTACGATTTGTAACTCTTAAGCCGATTTACCGCAGAGAGCATACAAAATAAAAGAGAGGCAAACATCGTTGCCGAAATTGCCTCTCTTTGTATATATGAGGTTCCTAGCAGATTCGAACTGCTGTCGACGGTTTTGCAGACCGCTACCTAGCCTCTCGGTCAAGGAACCATTTTTTCGGATTGCAAAGGTAATATTTATTTTTGAAACATCAAGCACCTTTCGCTATTTTGTGGCACTGTGCCCATAGCGAGGGGGCAGCCTAAGCTTTTGCAGCAACAAACTTCGATAATCTCGGGTAGCTTTACAGAAAAGTATTTTCTGCTTGGGAGTTAATATTTTATCGAGTTTTCGTAAGAAATTCTCTTTCAGCTCACATATTTTCTTGTCGTTTGCCATTATGTTTTTCAGTATCTGTTGATACTGCATATCGGACAAATTGTCGACAGAACCTTTTTCTATCAACTCTTCGCCTTTCTGCCGCAGCTCGGTCTCTTCTTTCTGGTAGCTGTTGTACAAGCTCCAAAAGTCGGCAGCTTGGTCTTGTGTAAGCCCGATACGCTGGGTGAAAAACAGATTTTTTTCTATATCCATCTGAGCCTTTATCTGCTCGCTGATACTTTGCAAATCATCTTGTGCATATACTTCCGCTAAACCTATCGTAAAGAGGAATGCCGCTAAAACATACTTAATCATAACTTTACAAATACTCTTTTGTCTACAAAAATACTTTACATCGTTACCCTATCCTACTAATCCGTACCCGCCAGGATATAATCTACAATCATATCTTCGTTGGTCTCGTCTACCAATATTTTGTTTATGGCGTTGTTGTACTCTATCTCTGCCATTTTTTGCTTGTTTTGCTCCTCTATCTTTCTACTTTGGAAGAAAAAAACACCAATAGACAGAATCAACACAACCATTGCCGCAGCATACCAATACGGTCTGATACGCTGAAGTAACGATATTTTCTTAGGCGTAGTGAGTACTTCCATACGACGACAGAAGTCTTCGAAATACCCTTCGGGCACAGAGAAAGGATTTTCCGTACTACACCGGTCAAAATTAAAATTATGCTCCATTTTTATAATCAATTTAATTCTTCCTAAATAACAAACTGTTTTTTATCATATTTTACACCTTTTGACACAAAATAGTACAAAAGTTTAATCATCTTCCTTGAAAATAGCCTCTATTTTTTTCACTGCGTGGTGGTACGAAGCTTTCAGAGCACCTACGGAATTGTTACAAATGACAGCCATCTCTTCGTACGGTATGTTGTCGTAATAACGCATATTGAACACAAGACGCTGTTTTTCGGGCAGAGTGAGTATCGCCTCTTGCAAACGTCTCTGCAACTCATCTCCGTCGAAGTAGCTATCGGCTCTTAGATTATTGAGCAGCAACTCTTCCATCTCAAGCGACGACGAAGTATTCTTCATTCGTTGCTGAGCTAAAAAAGTGAGTGTCTCGTTGGAGGCAATCTTGTACATCCACGTATGTATCTGGCTGTCGCCCCTGAAAGTATCGAGTGCCTGCCACGCTTTGAGGAACGTATTTTGTAATAAATCGTCGGCATCGTCGTGCGAGAGAACCATCTTGCGTATATGCCAATATATCGGCTTAGAGAGCATCTCCACTATTTTAGAAAATGCAGCACTCCGCAATTTGTCGTCTTTTAACTCGAGCGTCAGTTTATCTAATTCGTCCCTGTTTATATTCATACGAAAAATACGTTCACCACAAAAACAACGGCATACAAAGGTACAATTATTTTATTTTTTCACACAAAAAACATAAACAAATATTCTACAAACACTTACAGGTCAATATTTTTATTTTCCATTTCAGCATTATGAGAATCTGAAACGGAAGTCGCAAACATTGCCTCCCGTACCCAATGTTTGCGTTCTGTTAAGGGTAAGACGCCTTATATTGCCGAAAACAATCCAGTCGCCCGAACAAAACAGTTCGCATAATTCGGGGCAGCCGAAGTAATCGCACGTATCTTTCCAGAGACATTTGTATATGTTGATATCCAGCTCTTTTTTATTATCTTTTAAAAATTGGCTTGTCCAAATCTCCGTACCATTCATACTTTTTCTGAAAACATTCCTGAAAACCGTTGAAAAACAAGGAAAAGCAAAGCACGTTTTAAGAACTTTATTTGCTTTATTTCCTAAATATTCTGCACGCTCTCTTGTAAGTTCGATGGCTTTTTCTTTTTCGATACCATACTGCAAAAAAGTTTTGTACAACGCAATACGCGGCAGGATACTGCTCCTCTGTCGTTTTTGCTGATTTAGAGTCCACGAGCCGTCCTGTGTCTTTTGGATAAGAGATTGCAAAACACGCTGATAATCTGTATCGAGCGTAGCAAGCTTCTCATCGGGTATTTTGTCTTTGTACATCTTATTTAGTTCCATATATTACCTCCTCATTCGGTTAGTCCGGCTATCGATAGACTATATAAACAGCCGGGCAAAATATTTATAATATATCACTATAACCACAATCACACCCGTACAGGCGGCAAATCCGACAGCACCTGCCGATACGTCTTTGATGAACCCGATACGTTTATCGTAGGCAGGCTGTATATAGTCGCATATCTTCTCTACTGCGGTGTTGAGGGCTTCGGCTGTCAGTATCATACCGCAACAGATGGTCTGTGCTACCCATTCGACGGTGGAGATGCCAAAGACTATCCCCAACACTATGAACAAAGCAAAAATAGATACCTGAGCCATTGCAGCGTGCTCGCGACTGACAAGCAGCCACATCCCTTTGAATACATATTTAAGACTCAATGCACGCCCTTTTATGAAATTACCATCTCCTATCATATACAGATAATATAGATTTGTTTTGAACAAAATAAAACGTCTGATACTATATTCCCAAATCTTTACGGACGGCGTCTATCTTACGGTCGGCTTTTGCCTCTGCATCGTAATAGTCGGCTCTCGACTTCATCTCGCCTCTTACTTCGATGTAGAACTTTATCTTAGGCTCCGTACCCGAAGGACGAACGGAAATCTTGGTGCCGTCTTCGGTGAAAAATTGCAAAACGTTAGACGTAGTCGACATCTCTATCGGAGTCTCTGTGCCTGCGGATAGGTCTTTTGCTTTAAGAGTCTGATAGTCTTTGATGAGCCGTACCTTAGAGCCGGCTATCTCTCGTGGCGGATTGTTGCGATAATCGGTCATCATCTGCTTTATCTCGGCAGCACCCGACTGTCCTTTACGTACAACGGATATACCTTTCTCCTTGCCATAGCCATATTCCACGTAGAGGTCTTGTAGGAGTTCGAGCCAAGTCTTGCCGTTGTCTTTTGCCCAAGCGGTTATCTCAGCCATAATAGCACAAGCAGATACGGCGTCTTTGTCGCGGCAGAAATCCTCTATCAGATAGCCGTAGCTCTCTTCGCCTCCGCCGATATATATTTTTTTGCCTTCGTTTTCACGCATTATGGCAGCAATCCATTTAAATCCCGTGTAGCAGTCGTAGAGTTCGACGTTTGCCTTGCGTGCAATGTCTTTTATCAGTTCGGTAGTAACGATGGTCTTCACCACATATTCGTTGCCTTTGAGTTTGCCGAGTTCCTGCCATTTCTTTATAAGATAATAGGTAAATACCATACAGGTCTGATTGCCGTTGATGAGTACCCATTCGCCTTTTTCGTTTTTGACGGCAATACCTATTCTGTCGCAGTCGGGGTCTGAAGCCATCACTATGTCGGCATCGACGGTTTTTGCTTTCTTTATGGCGAGGTCGAGAGCAGCCGACTCTTCGGGGTTGGGCGATACAACTGTCGGGAAATCGCCGCTAAGTACGAACTGTTCGTCCACCTTTATTACGTTCTCGAATCCGAATGCCCGCAGAGCCATAGGTACGAGCTTAGCACCGCAGCCGTGTATGGGCGAGTAGACTATTTTTAGGTCTTTGTGGCGGGCGATAGCATCGGGCGATAGCGACAATGTCTTTATCTTTTCGATGAAAATATTATCCATATCTTCGCCTATCATCTCTATCAACGAGGGGTTTGCTTCGAACCTAATATTCGAAATATCGGTTATCTTGTTTACCTCTTTTATCACGTCCGTATCGTGCGGAGCAACAAGCTGAGCACCGTCGTCCCAATACGCCTTGTAGCCATTGTATTCTTTGGGGTTGTGCGAGGCGGTAATCATAACACCGCTTTGGCAGCCCAAGTGTCGTATGGCAAACGATATTTCGGGTGTGGGGCGAAGTGCGTCGAAAAGATATACCTTGATGCCGTTGGCGGAGAAGATATTTGCTACCGTCTTGGCAAAGTATGGAGAGTTGTTGCGGCAGTCGTGCCCTATGACAACTTTTATCGGGTTTTTATCGGGGAATTGTTTTTTCAGATAATTAGCCAATCCTTGTGTAGCCGCTCCCACGGTATATATGTTCATTCTGTTGGAGCCTGCTCCCATTATGCCTCGTAATCCTCCGGTACCAAACTCCAGATTCTGATAAAAAGCGTCTATGAGTTCGGTCTTGTCTTCGTTGTCCAACATCCTGCGTACAGCTTCTTTGGTCTCTTCGTTGTAGTTGCCGGCCAGCCAGCTTTGGGCTTTGGCTTCGCATTGTTTCAATAATTCGGTATTCATATCTATCAGTACTTTTTTTCGATTTAAATATTTTTGCAAAGATACGAAATAATTTTTTACTTTTATCTCTAACATTCTGTATACTCAATAAAAAACAACCCAATAAGCACACGAAACATCTCTATGGCGGCGGTAATTTTTTTATAATAACTACTAATCTTTACTTAACTTTTTATAACTTTGCGTCCTCTATGCGGTAACTTGATTTAATCGTAAAAAAACACATAATAATTATGAGAAAGTTCAGAATGTCAATTATTCTACTTATAGTAGGAGTTTCGGGGAGTTTATTGCAGGCACAGGACAAATATACCACAAACCAACCGTCTATAAAACTGACAACAGGAAAAGAGAGCGGCAAATGGCAGTTCAATATTTATATGGAGAAAGCCGACCAAGCTACTGCCTGGATAGACCTTAATAATAATGGAACATACGACAAGGGAGAGGAAAAGATTAAATTCAACGTACTGTACAAGCCATCTATAACAGCCAAAACGATAACTATCTACGGCAAGGTTACGGGCTTTTTCTGCTCTTATAACACATTGACCGACATCGATGTCTCGAAAAATAATCACTTGACTTCACTATTTTGCGACGAAAACAAATTGACACAGCTCGATGTAATCAATAACACCAAACTGAAAAAACTGTATTGCAACGGTAATAACATTACTACACTTAAGCTGCCTGATAATAACGAATTGGAAGAACTCTATTGTTTTGCAAACAATCTGTCGAGTATCGATTTGTCGGCGTGCAACAGTCTGAAAGAACTCTATTGCAATCAGAACAATATCGAACGACTTGACGTATCGAACTGTCGTATGCTTATCGAATTATCTTGCGATAGAAACAGACTCACCGCATTGGACATATCTAAAAACGTAGAACTGACAAAGTTGTATTGTTTCAGCAACGATTTGTCGGTTTTGTCGCTATCTACCAACAAGAACCTCATCGAATTGTATTGCAGGCAAAACAAATTAACTTCTCTGGATTTGTCGGAAAATACGGAGCTAACTAACGTCGTTTGTTCGGAAAACTCGTTGAATTCGTTGGATGTATCTAAAAATACTAAACTTGCAGAACTCGATTGCAGCGTCAATAAACTCGATAAGTTGTCTGTGACCGATAACGGACAATTAATGGCTGTATATTGCTTCTCGAACAGAATACAGACCGGAGAGTTTGCTCGTTTGCTGACCTCTCTTGCCGACAGGAATGGAAGCGGGCAGGGTGAAATATTTGTTATAGACACCAAAGACACGGGAGAGCAAAACCACTGCTTGACAGACGATATTACCAAAGCAAAACAGAAAAACTGGAACATATACGATTGGCAGGCTGCAAATAATAACGGCAAAAACCCATACGAAGGCGAAAAAGGTTCTTCGATTCAACATACCGTACTCGAAAACTCAGTCAGCGTATATCCTATTCCTGCACGGTCTATCCTCAATATCAGACTCCCCTATTCGTTATCGGGCAAAAGCCTGACCGTAACCGATGCGAGCGGGCGGGTAGTTATAAGCTCTTCGGTTTGTTTATCTAAGGGCTTGTTGGATATAGGCAGTCTTGTGAACGGTATTTATTTTTTGAGAATCGGGGATGAGGTCATTCGTTTTATAGTACAGAAATAGTTTTATTTACAATTTTTTCATTAAATGATATGAATACATTACTTAAAGTACAATCTGTTCTAATTATTATTTTGTTGTTAGGTATAAGTTCTATTTGTGCCCAAACACCACCGAGTTACGATGTAAACCAACCCTACATAACGGTAACTACCTCACGAGAAAGCGGTGTATGGCATTTTAAATTTCAGGCAGATGAAGCCGACCAGTCGTCGGTATGGATAGATCTCAACAATAACGGCAGCTATGACCAGGGAGAAGAGGGTATGGATTTCGGAACTTATTATAGCCACATACAATCCTCAAAAACTATTAAATTGTATGGAAAGATTAAAGAATTTCAATGTCTTGCAAACTCGGTAACGGAATTGGACGTTACAGGCAATCCCGAATTGCAAGTATTATGGTGTACGTATAACCTTATCTCCTCTCTCGATGTATCGAAAAACACTAAACTGAAAACACTGTTCTGCTACGGCAATAAACTTACTACTCTCGATGTTTCTAATAATACGGAGCTTACCGATTTGGACGTTAACGGTAATATGTTGACATCTTTAAGTGTAAAAAATTGTCCCGCTTTGGCAAAAATTCATTGTTTCGGTAACCAAATCAAAGGGAAAGGAATGGACGCCTTCATCAAGAGTCTACCCGACAGGAGCAGTTCGAATGCGGGAAAAATATTTATTGTAAACTCTGTGGTTCATTCGGAGGGGAATGTCGCTCTCGTATCAGAAGTGAAAGCGGCAAAAGATAAAAACTGGGAAGTGCTCGATTTTTTTCAACATAAGCCTTACGATGGTGTCGATGATACTAAATATACCACGAAACAACCCTCTGTGGTTTTGACCACAATGCGTACGGAAGGTACTTGGAAGTTGAAACTAAAAGCCGACGAACAAGCAAAACCTTATATTTGGATAGACAAAAACAACAATAAACTGTACGACTATGGCGAGGAAGTTACCGAATACAACGGCTTCGTGGAGTTTGCACAAAGTACCAATACCATTGCGGTATATGGCAAAATATCGCAACTTTACTGTCAGGGCAATTCTTTGACAAATCTGGATATTACCAAAAATACGGCATTGACACTGCTCGATTGTTCCAACAATAAGCTCACCGACCTGAATATAGTCGATAGTACACGTTTGGAAACGCTTTTGTGTTATAAAAACAAGATAACTTCATTAGATCTTTCCAAAGATACTAATTTGATATTCGTATCGTGTAATGAAAATATGCTGACTTCGATAGATATATCGAAGAACAATAAACTTACGGCGCTGTACGTATCCAACAACTCTTTATCTGCACTCGATATATCGAAAAATACCGAATTGAGGGCATTAACATGCGAAAAGAATATGCTTACATCGCTAAATCTATTCAACAACACCAAGTTGGAAACATTGTATTGTGCCAAGAATAAACTTTCGACATTGGACATTTCCAAAAATACGGCATTAAACCTTGTTTCTTGCGAAGAAAACGACATCAACAAACTCAATCTCTCGGAGAATAAAGAATTGACATCTCTATATTGCTATGCCAATGAGATAAAGGGACAAGATATGACAAATCTGGTTAATAGTCTTAGCGACAGGACAAACAAGAAAGCAGGAGAACTATATATTATCGATACTAAAAATAACGAAGAAAAGAATGTATGCCTTGTAGCCGATGTAGCCATAGCAAAAAAACACAACTGGGCGGTTTTCGACTATAAAGGTAAAGAAAATTACGGCAAAAATCCTTACGAAGGTAGTACCACTTCATCATCTCATATAGCGACAGAAGACTCGATACGTGTTTTCCCCATTCCTGCACGGTCTGTCCTCAACATCAGACTACCCTATTCGTTATCGGACAAAAGCCTGACGGTAACCGATGCGAGCGGGCGGGTAGTTATGAAGACAAATACGACATCTGCCGAAAAAGAAATGACATTAGATGTTTCCTCTCTTTATAATGGAGTTTATTTCTTAATGATAGAGGATAAAATCATCCGTTTCGTCGTATGCAGATAACAGTCTATCGGAAATACCAAAACGACACATTAATGCCTGATACTTAACATATCTAATATTCTTTGCCTGTCGTATGGCGAGAACCATTGTACGTCACCGTAGCGTTTGAACCACGACAGCTGTTTCTTGGCGTAATGTCGAGTGTTTCGCTGTATCAGTTCGATAGCTCGGTCTAAATCGTACTCGCCGTCGAGGTATGCAAACATCTCTTTGTATCCGACAGTATTCAGAGCGTTCAGGTGTCGTTTGTCGTTGACCGAACGAACCTCTTGCTCGAGCCCCTGCTGTATCATCTTCAGCACACGACGGTCGATATTGTCGTACAATACCTCACGCGGACAATCGAGCCCTATCTTTACTATCTCGAAACTTCTCCGTTTGATGCCGCCCGTACGCAGTTTTGAGAAAGGTTGCCCCGTCTGGTAACAAACCTCCAAGGCGTGTAACATACGTTTGACGTTACGCAAATCGACTTCGGCGTAGTGTTGTGGGTCGAGCAGACGCAGCCTCCGACGTACCTCTTCTATGCCCTGTTCGTCGTATATACGTCTGACACTCCGACGCAGTTCCTCGTCGATGGTCGGTATATCGTCTATTCCACGACATACGGCATCGATATACAGCATCGACCCGCCTACCATCACGGCACATCCGTTGGCGGCTATCTCACTCTCTATTATGGGTAAGGCGTCGAGTTCGTACTGCCCCGCACTGTAGTGTTCATCTACCGAACGTGTAGCTATGAAATAATGTTTTACCGCAGCGAGCTGTTCGGGCGAAGGCGAGGCTACGCCTATACTCAGTTCGCGGTAAATCTGCCTCGAATCGCACGATATGACGGACGTGCCGAGCATACGGGCAACCTCTATGCTGAGGTCGGTCTTGCCGACACCCGTAGGTCCGAGTATCACGAAAAGAGTGTTCATAAGGCTATTTGTATAATTTTAATCGTTTAACTGTTTTAATCGTTGAAACGAATAAAAATAAAAGTTATAATCGGCTTCGTACGAAACGGTTGTAATTCCAATGCCCAACACCCTAAAAGAAAGCATTTTATTCCCACTCTATCGTTGCGGGTGGCTTAGAGGTAATATCGTATATGACACGATTGACGCCTTTGACTTCGTTTACTACCCTGCGGCTCACCGTCTCGAGTACGTCATAAGGTATTCGTGCCCATTCGGCAGTCATACCGTCTATCGAGGTAACCGCTCTGATGGCAATGGCGTAATCGTATGTTCGCTCGTCGCCCATCACGCCGACGCTCTGTATATTGGTAAGCACCGTGAAATATTGCCATATATCTTTGTCTAAGCCTGCTTTTACTATCTCATGGCGAAGTATTGCGTCGCTATTGCGTACTATCTCGAGGCGTTCGTCGGTGATTGTGCCGATGATACGGATGGCAAGCCCCGGTCCGGGGAATGGTTGCCGCCACACTATATCATGAGGGATACCGAGGGCTTCTCCCAGAGCACGCACCTCGTCTTTGAATAGCTTGCGGAGCGGCTCTATCAGCTTAAATTTCATATCTTTGGGTAGCCCGCCTACGTTGTGATGCGTCTTAATAGTCTGTGCCGTATTGGTGCCGCTTTCGACGACATCGCTGTATAGCGTGCCTTGTGCCAAGAAGTCGAACTCTCCGAGTTTCTTCGACTCCTCGTCGAAACAGTAGACAAACTCTCCGCCGATGATTTTACGTTTTTTCTCGGGGTCGGCTACTCCCTCAAGTTTACCGAGGAATCTCTGCTTGGCGTCGATTTTCACCACATTGATGCCAAACAAGTCGCCACAGGTCTGCATTACCTGCTCACCTTCGTCCTTACGCAGCAATCCATGGTCGATAAACATACAGGTGAGTTGCTGTCCAATGGCTTTTTGCAGCAATACGGCCACAACAGTGGAGTCTACTCCTCCGCTAAGACCGCAAAGCACCTTGCGGTCGCCCACCGTACGGCGTATCTCTTCGACCTGCATATCTATATAATTGCCCATCGTCCAATTGTTTTGGGCATGACATATCTTGAATACGAAATTTCTGATTATATCGTTGCCGTAAACCGAATGCCTTACCTCCGGATGGAACTGCACGCAGTATATACGTCTATCTTCGTCGCATACCGAGGCTACTATGCCGTTGTCGCTCTTGGCAACGAGTCTGAATCCGACGGGCAGTTCGGTAACAGAATCGCCGTGGCTCATAAATACGTCTTGGTGCTCGGGTAGACGGTCGAACAGCATACAACGGTCTACAATATTTATCCCCATCTTACCGTACTCTTTGGTAGCCCCTCTGCCTATGGTACCACCGAAGTGCTTCGACGTAAGCTGCATACCGTAGCAAATGCCGAGGATTGGTATGCCGAGGTCGAATAGTTTTGGGTCGCATGTAAAGGCATCTTTTTCGTAAACGCTCTTCGGACCTCCCGAAAAGACTATCCCTCTGACGTCGTCCATCTTCGATATTTCGTCTGCCGTAATGGTATGGGGCAAAAGTTCGGAAAAGACACCCATCTCGCGTATCCTGCGAGCTATTAGCTGATTGTATTGGCTGCCAAAGTCGAGAACAAGTATTTTGTCGTATCGCATTTCTTGTAAGTTTATTACTTTTATATTATAAATTAATGGGTAAAAGAACAATCTCTACCCTTACTTAAAGTTGTTTTTTATTATTTTATTTTTTATTTATCGCCCTCTCTCTGCAATTTTCTCACAAATATACAGAACTCCGAAATATTGCCACAAAACCGAGACAGAAACGTATTTATTCAAAACCTCGTTTATGACGAAATTCGCCGCAAAGGTAATACTTTTTTCCATATCGTAGAGACATTTACGGAATATGGCTTGGCTGTGAGCCCTCCAAGGCGTCGCAGTAGATACAGTGCCTCGTGCCGTCGGCGTGTACGGTGTATATTGCAGGTACTTTCTCTACCGTCGATATACAACGAGGATTGCCGCAGGGGGAGGCTTCTACGAGGTTTGCCGACGAAGTCGGTCGTCTACCCTCCTCAGCCCATTTGAGCAAAGTATAGATAAGAGCCATACGAATGAATTTGCCGTTGCGTACCTGCTCGAAGTACAGAGCACCGGGGTGGGCGTCTACCTCGTATGCTATCTCGTTGACACGGGGGAGCGGATGCAGTATTATTATATCGTCTTTGGCATGTCGTAGCTTAGGCATATCGAGGATAAAGCTATCTTTGAGCCTATCGTACTGCTCTTCGCTATCGAAACGCTCTTTCTGTACACGGGTCATATAGAGTATATCGAGACGTGGCATCGCTTCTTCCAGTTTGTCGGTCTCGTAATATTGGTAACCTTTTTTGTCAATATCTCTACGCAGGTAATCGGGTATCCTCAGTTCGTCGGGCGATACGAACACGAACTGTATGCCCCTGTAACGCCCCATTGCCTTGGTGAGCGAGTGTACAGTGCGTCCGTAGAGCAAGTCGCCGCAGAAACCGACGGTAAGGTCGGAAAATCTGCCTTTGTGTCGATAAATAGTGAGCATATCGGCGAGTGTCTGCGTCGGGTGGCAGTGTCCACCGTCGCCGGCGTTGATAATCGGTATCGAGGCGTATTGCGAGGCGACCCAGGGTGCTCCCTCTTTGTTGTGCCGCATAGCTATGATGTCGGCAAAATTCTCTACCACACGTACCGTATCGGCTACCACCTCACCTTTGCTTACCGACGATGCGGCAGCGTCCGAAAAGCCCAAGACATTACCGCCGAGCTCCATCATCGCAGCAGTAAAGCTCAATCGCGTCCGCGTACTCGGCTCGTAGAAAAGTGTCGCAAGCTTCTTGCTCTTGCACACATCGGCATATTTCTTCGGGTTGGCGATAATATCCATAGCGAGGGCTACGAGTTCGTCTATCTCCTCTACGGTAAAGTCGGTTATCTCCAACAAACTACGTATTTTACTCAACATCTTTTTACTGAGAAATTTTTGATAAATTATTTATTAATATCAGTGTACCACCCAACTCTCGTCGTTCGGATTGTTGCGGAAGCGGAGCAGTCGCTCTACGTCGCTGTCTTTGATATATCCGCAGGAGGCAGCCACTCGTATCAATACGTCGAAGTTCGACAGGCTGACGTTCTTGATGCCCGCTTTTGCCAGATTGTCTATGCCGCGTTGCATACCGTAGGTAAATATGCTCGCTATACCGAGCACATCGGCTCCTGCCTCACGCAACGCCTCTACCGCCTCTATGCTGCTGCCTGCCGTCGATATCAGGTCTTCGACGACTACGACCTTCTGCCCCGCTTGTAGACGTCCTTCGATACGGTTCTGTCTGCCGTGGTCTTTGGAGCCGCCTCTGACATATCCCATAGGCAACCCCATTATAGAAGCCGCTATGGCAGCGTGTGCAATGCCTGCCGTAGCAGTGCCCATAAGCACCTCTACATCGGCGTAGTGTGTTTTTATCGTCTGAGCCAGAGCCTTCTCTACCTCGTCTCGTACATCGGGAGCGGTAAGTATAAGACGATTGTCGCAGTAAATAGGGCTTTTTATGCCGCTTGCCCAGGTAAAAGGCTCGTCGGGACGGAGAAAAACCGCTCCTATCTCCAACAGTGCCTTCGCTATCTTTTGTTCCATAATATTTTGATTATATTCTACTTTGATAAAACAATTCAGATTACGCTAAGATTGACATTTGCCAGAAGCAATATAAGCAATATGGCACCTACTGCTATACGATAATAACCGAACGCCTTGAAGCCGTATTTGGTAAGAAAGCCGATAAAAAACTTAATCGCCAGCATAGCAACGACAAAAGCAACCACATTGCCTATTATCAGCGTATCGATATTTTGCCCGAGCAACTGACGTGAGGCGGGGTCGGCAAACAGTTTGTAAAACTTCCAAGCCGAAGCTGCAAACATAGTAGGCACAGCAAGGAAAAACGAAAATTCGGCAGCATTCTTGCGTGTCAACCTCTGCGACATACCGCCTACAATCGTTGCCATCGAACGACTTACGCCCGGTATCATAGCCACACACTGGCAAAAGCCGATAAAGAGAGCCTTACGCCAGCCTATCGTTTGGTCTGCGTCGGTTTTATCGAAAATTTTATCTACAAAAATCATAAACACACCGCCAACGATAAGCATAACAGCCACTACCTCTACGCGTTCGAGCAGGCGGTCTATCGCGTCCGAAAACAGAAATCCCAAGACGGCTGCGGGGACGAAGGCAATCAGTAGTTTCCAGTAAAAATCGTACTTACGGATAAGCTGCCCCAAAAAATAACGCAACTTCTGCCACGTGCCGAAATTACTGTCTGCAGGCAGCCTAAATACACTAATCGGGGCAACCTGCACGAATCTCTTGAAGTACAGGACTATGACCGACAATATCGCTCCAAACTGAATGATTACGGTAAATGCTTTGATAAACTCGTCGGAGTGCATTCCGAGCAGCCCCTGTGTGATAATCATGTGTCCTGTCGAAGATACGGGCAAGAACTCTGTCAGTCCTTCGACTATGGCAATTATAATCGCTTCGAACCACGTCATAATAGTCTCGTTGGTGTTGCTTTAGCCCCAAGGCGGATTATTCTTTTTCTTTCGGCTTATACATAATACCCACTATCACAAGGAGGAAGCCGATAAGACATACTATCGGAGCAAGTGTTATCCTACGAAACGAGAATATGTCGGGATTGTATTCGGTTGCCGTCGAGGGCGAGCCTGTCATAAGCACGAAACCGATAATTATTACCGCCACAGCAACAGCTATCAGGATATAATTTATTTTGTTCATAAACAGTATTTTGTGTGTTTTGTAATTATAATTCGTTTTTCAAATAAAATACAAGTCGCCCGACTTCATACGAATGTAACGATTGATACAGAAAAGTGCCGCAAGGAAGCTTACCAAGAAGCCTACGGCAAATACTACAACGATAATCGGCACAAAGAAACGATAGTCGTACAACGGCAGCGAGAAATCCATTCTTTGTATATAATACCCCACTCCGAATAAGCCGAAGCAAGCCAGAAACGAAGCTATCAGCCCGTTCTTGACGAACCGCAACAGGAACGGACGACGTATAAACCACGCCTTAGCTCCGACGAGTTTCATCGTGTTGATGACAAAACGTTTGGAGTAGATGGATATACGTATTGTATTATTGATAAGTATCACGGTGATAGCCAGTAACAGAATAGAAAACAGTAGCAGCACTGCCGAAATCTTCTGAATATTGGCATTGAAGTCGGCAATCATAACTTTCTGATATGCAACATTTTCTACGAAAGTGTAATTAGAAAACTTTTTTTCGAGACTTTTCAGAAAAACATTATTGATAAATTCGGCTTTCAGATTGACCTCAAACGATGCTTTAATAGGGTTATATCCAAGCAATTCCACCGGATTATCACCAATATCGGCAACATATTCCGCAAGTGCCTCCTCTTTGTTTATATATTTGTATTTCAGTACAAATTCGGCATTTTTCAGATAACTCTCTATTCGTTGAATATCGTCGTTTGTGGTGCTATCGCTTAGCACAAGCGATATGACGATATTCTCTTTGGTGTACTTAGCTGCACTATTGCCCCAAAGCAGCAAAAAAGCCACTAACCCTACCATAAAAAGCGATACGGCGATACTTATAGTAGATGTAAAATAGAGGTTAAAAAACGAATCTCTTCTGGCTTTCTCCAAATTTTTCGGCATACAATATAGTCCAATTTTATTTATCGCCTGCAAAGTTACTATTTTTTATTCGAATAACACTCTATTTGTCGATACACGGATATGTAATATTTTTTTATGTCATTTTTTATCAAAAACCATTAGTTAAATTATGAAATATTTTATAATTTTGCAATACGATGTTCTTAAAAAAGTTAATCACGCTAATTAAAAAAAGTAATTATGGAAAAGAAAATTTTTACAAAGGCAATAATCCTTGTTGCTGTCGCAATAGTGATTATATGTAGTACATTCGCTATACAGGCTTGTGAGAAACATAATTACCAACAGGTTACATTCTATTCCGATTTTTATTTGGTCAACTGTTCTGTGGATAGTGTTGCCATATACGTAGACGACAGTTATGTAGGGAAATTGACCGAATCTTATATCCCCGATTCTAAACAAGTGGGTGTAAAGAATTCGAAAAATATACTCAAAGCAAGAGTTACAAAAGGGAAGCATACCTATACTGCCAAAATAAATGGGGAATGCAATATATATTGGGTCGGAGACTTAGACGTAACAACCGACTTAGAGATTAACCTAAAAGTCTCTGAGGCAAAACCAATAAAGAAGTAATATAAGAACGAGTAGCAAAAAAACGACACGTTATCGCCTCTGTCGGAAATATTCTTCGATAAAACCTATTCCATAACCGAATAGTTGTACGAACGACGTAACGACCGACAGACAGCCTATTTTGACACTCTTGTTTTTTCGAGTGGAATCGACTAAGACCACCAAAGAAAAAACGAGAATCGGCAGCCACAGTATGGCGTTGAACAAACCCGCAAAAGCCAAAAGCAGCGTACCGACAGTGAATGCCGACGGCAACAGATGAACGAGTTTGAGAGCTCCGGGATAGTTCGGATGTTTCCGCCAGAGTATTATACGGGCATTACCCGAATGACGTACCTGAGCGAAAAACTTTTCCAAATCGGTACGGCGTTTGTGATAAACAAACACATTTCGTAGCAGGCGTACCGAATAGCCTGCTTTGTATATCCTGATACTGAGGTCTATATCTTCACCGTAACGCATCGCCGAGAAGCCGCCCACCGCCTCGAACACCTCTCGGCTCATACCGAGATTGAAACTACGGGGGTGAAAACGTTCCATCTGCCGACTGCCGCCGCGTATGCCGCCTGTGGTGAAAAACGATGTCATAGCGTAATTGACAGCCTTTTGCATATCCGAAAAAGACTCGTCGGCAGTATCTATACCGCCAAAGGTATCGCAGTAGTCTTGGGTCAGTTCTCTGCGAAGTGTGGCTATATATTCCTGCGGTACAATCACATCGGAGTCGAGTATTACGATATAATTGCCATTGCAACGTTCGGCGCCATAGTTACGACTCTGTCCTGGACCCGAATTCTCTTTATAGAAGTATTTTACATCGAGACTGTCGCTATATTTTCGGCATATATCCTCGCACTTTACGGTAGAACCGTCCTCTACAACGACGATCTCGAAATCTTTGTCGGTCTGCCCCACAAGACTTTGCAGAAGCTCATCGACCTCGTCGGGACGATTGTATACGGGTATTACGATGGAGAATTCGAGCATCTACGGTGTTGTATATCAAGCAAAAAACACAGAGTGGCAATAGACAAACGTATCCATACAACCACTCTATGTTTCTATCATATTTAATAATCCTAATAAAAGTTCCAAAAAAACGCACACTTATTTAACGGCAGTCGTCTCTATCTCTACCTTTACGCCTTTGGGCAACTTCGATACCTGATAGCAAACTCTTGCAGGCATATCTTTGGTGTAATATTTGGCATATATATCGTTCATTGCGTTGAAGTTAGCCAAATCGTCAAGCAGTACTACCGATTTTACTACATTGTCGAAGGTGTAGCCCGCTTCGTTGAGGATTGCTTTGATGTTGGCAAAACACTGTTCTACCTGCTCTTCGATAGATGCAGGCACCTCACCTGTAGCAGGATTCACAGGCAACTGACCCGAGATATACAATGTGCCGTTGGCTTCGATAGCTTGACTGTAAGGACCGATTGCTGCCGGTGCTTTTGAAGAACTGATTACTCTTTTCATATACTTTTTTTAACTTTTAAAAAATTAATTATTGATAAAAATTGAATGTGGCAAAGTTACAAAAAAATAACCAATCTTATACAACTATTTTTTGCGAATAACGGTCAGCCCGTCTCTTACGGGCAATATGATTTGCTCTATGTCGGAGCGGGATGCTACATATCTATTGAAGTCTATGATGGATTGCGTTTGGTAATCGTTACCTGCGGGAGTATCCAATACCTTGCCGCTCCACAGGGTGTTGTCGGCTAAGACCACTCCCCTCTCCGAGAGCAAAGGCAGTACCATATCCAAGTATTGGCGATAGTGTCGTTTGTTGCCGTCGACAAATACGAGGTCGAATACCTTGCCCAGCGAAGGCACTATTTGTAAAGCATCGCCTATATGTAGTGTTATTCTGTCTGCAAATGGCGATAAGTTGAGGTTTTGGACGATAAAGTCTTCGAGTTCGTCATCTATCTCTACCGTGTCTATGTGTGCTCCGTCGGGTAGACCTTCGGCGAGACAAAGAGTGGCATATCCCGAAAAAGTACCGATTTCCAGAACATTACGCGGGGCTACTATACGTGTAAACATTTTTAGCAACCGTCCCTGATAATGCCCGCTCTGCATACGCGGATTGAGTAGCCTGATATTGGTGTTTCTGAAGATGGTTCGCAGATAATCGGGCTCCCGCTCCGTATGGGCTGTGATATAATTTTCCAAATCCATTGTGTGATATTTATGGAAGTGCAAAGTTATGTTTTTTTGCACAAAAGCGGGCAAAATTCAATTGCGAAATACGGATAATTATGAGAATATACCGTTGAGCAAAGAGCAGCTATTTTTGAAGTATCTCTATCGTTTAATTGAAACTAAAAGTAGCGTTACTTTTTTTTCGTATCAATCCTTAAAAATAATCAAAACTCCTCCTACAATTTTATTATGCCGTGGTGGACGGCAAAATTGACCATATCCATCGATGTTTTGAACCCGAATTTTGTGAAGATATTATTTTTGTGCTTATCTACCGTCCTCAGCGAAATATTCATCTTATCGGCAATCTCTTTGCCCGACAGACCCGAGGCGGCATATAACATCACTTCACGTTCGCGGGCGGTAGGGGCTATGGTTACTCCTCCTTTTATTGCACCTACACAGTTTATGATTCTCGATATATCGCACCCAAAGTAAGGCACATCCTCACTGATAGATACTATCGCCCCGACCAAATCGTGATACGGAGCAGCCTTGCTTATAAAGCCTTCTATACCTATATTCATCATCTTGTTTATTGTTGCGAAAGCTGTCTCCGACGATAGTACCAGCACCTTTATCTGTGGATATAGCTCTCGTAGCTTCTCGAGTACCTCCACGCCCGACATATCGGGCATAAGTATATCGAGCAGAATCATCTGCGGCAGTTCCTTGAGTTGTTTTAGTTTCACAAAGAGGTCATAGCCGCTATCGGCTTCACCCAATACCTTGACGGGAAGGTTGTTGTTTTCGAGAAAATACCTTGTACCGAGTCTGAATAGAGAGTGGTCGTCTACGATAAATACTGTAATCATTTGGAATATACTTTATTGCGGTTTAATACTTTTGTTCAATGTAAACGAAAACACACTGCCCTTGCCTCGTTGGCTTGTGATATTCAATACGCTGTTGTGTTTACCCAGCATTTCGCGACAGACGACAAGTCCCAGCCCTGTGCCAACCTCGCCGGCAGTCCCCTTAATACTCACCGAGCGGTCGAGCCTGAAACAGTCGGCTATATCCTGTTCCGTCATACCGATACCGTAGTCTTTTATCTCGACAAGCACTTTGTTGCCTCCTATTTCGTTTACTACGACGTCTATCACCGAATCGGGATACGAAAATTTAATGGCATTCGACAATATATTGCGTATGACGATAGATATCATATTGAAGTCCGCCTCGACACACACCTCGTCCGCAATATTACTTTTTATAGAAATGCGTTTGTCTTTCAGCAATTTATACAACTGCTTCTCGACCATCTCGAATATCTGCCCGATGTCGTAAGCAGCCGGACAGAATTCCATCTTTCCGGTCTCTATTTTAGCCCATTCCAAGAGTGACTCGAGCAACTCCACTTGCGTATCGGTCGTCAGACTAAGTTCGTTAAGAAAGTTTTTGCAGTCTGTCGCCGACATATTCGGGCTATTGTCGGCAAGTATCTTTACAGACCTATTGATACTTATGGCTGTATTCCTAAGGTCGTGCGATATGATAGAGAAAAACTTGTTTTTTATGTTGTTCATATCGTTGAGTATATCGGCACGCCTCTTTTCGTTTTTTTGCAGGTGTACAAGCAATATTATCACAGCCAGCAAAAGAGCAGTCAGTATACAACTCAATATAGTAATATACCGAGAACGTATGCGTTGCTGTATATTGCGTTCTTTGAGTATCGCCTCTTTGCGTTGGTTACGTAATTTCTCGAAACTGATACATATCTCCATAAAACTGTTTTTCTCCTGCTCGCCACTTACGCTGTCTTTATAGGTATTGCTCTGTTCGAAGAAGTAGAGGGCTTTTTCGGGATTTCCGATAGCCTTGTAATAACGATAAAACATATCGTCGACGTCTGCCATAAGTTCGAGAGAACCCATATCGCGTATCACGACAAGCGCCTCATCGAGAAAACGCTTTGCTTTATCGAACCTTTTCTGTTTTATGTTTATCCTGCCAATGCTTATGTAAGACTGCATTTTGTGCCACATATCCTTGTCGTCGCATATCGCCTCATAACTTTTGGTATAAGCCTCTTCGGCTTTCTCCAGACGGCCGAGGTCTTCGTATACACTGCCTATACTCTCATAACAGAGTGATATACCGATATTCGACTTTGCCATTACATTCTCCTGCATAGAGCGGTTGTAGTACCACATCGCAGAATCATACATATTGTTTTCGTGGAATATAGCCCCTATGTTAGAGTAGTTTATAGCCTGCCCCAGATGACTTCCCAGCAACTGCTCTTTGCTGAGAGCCTGCTCGAAAAATTTCTTTGCCTCATTGCCGTAGCCCATAGTAAGACTGATATTGCCCATTCCGTTATAGGTTACCGCCTTGTTTTTGAGTGCACTCGACGACGTCGAGTCCGAGAACATCTCTATAAGCTCCATAGCTGTGCTGTGGTATCCCATAGCCTCGGCAAAAGCTCCGAGACGTCTGAAATTGGTACCCAAGCTGTTGTAATTTCTCACCATTTCCATAGTGTCGTTCAGCTCCTTGGCTATGTCAAGTCCAATAAGGTTATATTTGATTGACGACGAGAAGTCCGACATATCTCTCATCACCTTGGCATATTTGCCGCACACAACCATCTGTTTAACCATATTGCCTTCGTCCAGACTCTTGTCGTACAGGGTCAAAAGCGAGTCGGGGTCGTATATGTGTCGTATCTCTTTTTCGAATGTGTCTTTACGGGCTATCGCTACCGATTGTTGCGAACATTTATTGTTTCGGACACACGATACCGTAGAGCAAAACAATAAAAAAACAACAATAAGTTTTTGAATATGAAAGACTTTTGCAGCATTTATAGTGAGTAAAAAACGATACATAAATAAGCTTATTTATTAATTTATCGGTCTGCAAAGATAACTATTTTTGTGCGAAATAAATACAATTAACACATCATTTATTTTATTTTCGTTTTTTCTAACATACCGTAAATTACATATTTGTGAAGAAAATCACGAAAAATAATACGAGAGATGAAATCTCATATTGCACAGATAATTCTCTATATATAAACAAATTAAACCTCAGCCTTTATCGAATTGGATAAACTCGCTGATTTTAACATAAAACAAAGGTGTTTTTTTCAACTCTCAAAACAAAAAAATATTGTATTTTTGTCATCGTTATCCACTGTATTTTTACAAATTAATAATTTAGAAACAAAAGTATGTCGTCATTTATAATAGAGGGAGGGCGAAAACTGAAAGGCGAGATATTGCCTCAGGGAGCTAAAAACGAAGCTCTTCAGGTGATTTGTGCTACCGTTCTTACCCGCCAAGAGGTCGTAATCGAGAATATCCCCGAAATACTCGATATCAAGAATCTTATTCTACTATTGCAGGATATAGGTGTAGAAGTAAGGCGTATCGACAAGGGTAAATATAGTTTTCGTGCCGACAGTCTTAACGAGGATTTCTTGGCAAGCGACGTGTTTTTGCAGAAATGCTCGCGTCTCAGAGGCTCTGTTATGCTGATAGCCCCGCTGCTGACAAGGCTTCGCAGAGTACGTTTTGCCAAACCCGGTGGCGACAAAATAGGCAGACGCCGCCTCGATACACACTTTATAGGTCTGCAAAAGCTCGGTGCCGACATCGCCTTCAACGAACAGAAAAGAGCATTCGATATGAGTGTCGATAGGCTGCGGGGTGCAGCTATGCTACTGGACGAAGCCTCAGTAACAGGTACAGCCAATATAGTGATGGCTGCCGTATTAGCCGAAGGGAAGACCACCATATACAACGCTGCCTGCGAACCGTATCTGCAACAGCTATGCGAGATGCTCAACTCGATGGGAGCGAAAATATCCGGTATTGCCTCCAATCTGCTCACAATCGAAGGTGTGGAGACTCTCTGTGGCACCCGTCACCGAATACTGCCCGATATGATAGAAGTCGGCTCTTTCATCGGTATGGCAGCAATGACACAAAGCCCGCTGCTGATAAAAGATGTGGCATACGACAAACTCGGTATCATTCCCGATAGTTTCAGGCGTCTGGGCATAGACATACAGCAGAAGGGCGACTCCATATTCGTCCCCGAGCAGGAAAGCTACCGAATAGAGTCGTTTATGGACGGCTCCATAATGACCATAGCCGACGCTCCTTGGCCCGGGCTTACGCCCGACCTGCTCAGTGTAATGCTCGTAGTCGCCACACAAGCCAAAGGCAGTGTGCTGATACACCAAAAAATGTTCGAGAGCAGACTCTTTTTCGTGGACAAACTCATCGATATGGGTGCACAGATAATACTTTGCGACCCTCACCGTGCAGTCGTCATCGGACACGACAGAAAATTTCGGCTCAGAGCCAACAATATGACCTCGCCCGATATACGTGCAGGCATAGCCCTGTTGATAGCCGCCCTTAGTGCCGAAGGAGTATCCGTTATCGACAACATAGACCAAATAGACAGAGGTTATGAAGATATAGAGCATCGTCTGACCTCTATCGGAGCAAGCATTAGCAGAAAATCTTTGTGAGAGAAAGAATAATTGAGTACCATCGATAAATACATCTCTTTTTGTGGCAAAAAAAGCATAAAAAATTGTTTTATCGAAAAAAAAACTTAACTTTGCCGATGTTTATAACCGAAAAAACTTTCAATCAATAATATAGTATTAATTATAAAAATTTTATTTAAAAATTTATGAAAAGAAACGTAATTATCATTGGTGCCGCAGGCAGAGATTTTCACAATTTCAACACCTTTTTCCGCGGAAACAAAGACTACAATGTAGTAGCATTCACAGCCAATCAGATTCCCGACATCGACGGACGTAAATATCCGACCGAGCTCGCAGGCAAAGAGTACCCCGCAGGTATCCCCATCGTAGCAGAAGAGGAGCTGCCCGCACTCATCAAAAAACACAAAGTAGACGTGTGTGTCTTCGCATATTCAGACGTACCTTACAATCGCGTAATGGGCGTAAGTGCGATAGTAAACGCTGCCGGAGCCGACTTTTGGCTGCTCGGTACGAAAGATACTATGATAAAATCTACCAAACCGGTAATCGCTATCGGTGCTACCCGTACCGGTTGCGGCAAGTCGCAGACATCGCGTCGTGTGATAGAGATACTCGTTGGTATGGGACTGAAACCTGTCGCAGTGCGTCACCCGATGCCTTACGGCGACCTAGTAAAGCAGAAAGTACAACGTTTCGCTACTGTGGCAGACCTCAAAAAACATAAATGTACCATCGAAGAGATGGAAGAATACGAACCGCACGTCGTTACCAAACGTAACGTCATCTATGCAGGCGTAGACTACGAAGCTATACTCCGCCAAGCCGAAAAAGACCCCGACGGCTGCGACGTAATCATCTGGGACGGCGGTAACAACGACTTCCCGTTCTATCAGCCCGACCTTACTATCGGCGTAGTAGACCCGTTGCGTCCGAATGCAGAGGTATCGTACTATCCGGGCGAGGTAATGGCTCGTATATCAGACGTCATCTGTATCAACAAGATAGACTCCGCCACACTCGAAGACATCAATACCGTTCGCCGAAACATAGCCAAAATCAACCCCAAAGCTATAGTAATCGACGCTGCGTCTTACCTTACGGTAGATAAGCCCGAACTCATAAAAGGCAAGAAGGTATTGGTAGTAGAAGACGGACCGACCCTTACTCACGGCGAAATGAAGATAGGTGCAGGTACTGTGGCAGCAATGAAACACGGTGCCGCCGAGTTGATAGACCCGCGTCCGTATACTGTCGGCAAACTGAAAGATACATTCAAAAATTATCCGGAAATAGGCGTATTGCTGCCGGCTATGGGCTACGGCGACCAACAGGTAAAAGACTTGGAAAAGACTATCGCCAATACTCCTTGCGACGCAGTAGTTATCGGCACTCCGATAGATTTGGGCAGAATCATCAAAATCAAACAACCGACAGTAAAAGTAGGCTACGAACTGCAAGAAATAGGTACTCCTAACCTTGAAGGCGTCCTCAAAGACTTCTGTAAGAAACATAAATTAAAAATCAAAAAATAAATTTTTTCTCACACAAAAAGTAAAATGAACATTCCAAGTAATTTAAAGTATTCGAAAGACCACGAATGGGTGCGTGTAGAGGGTGATACGGCTTATATCGGTATCACCGACTTCGCTCAGAGCGAACTGGGCGAGATAGTGATTGTCGATATTACGACCGAGGGCGAAACTCTGACTCAAGAGGCTGTATTCGGTTCTATCGAAGCAGTGAAAACGGTATCGGACTTGTTTATGCCCTTAGGCGGCGAGGTTTTGGAAGTAAACCCGAAACTCGAAGACAACCCCGAACTCGTCAATTCAGACCCTTACGGCGAAGGTTGGATGATAAAAGTAAAAATGACCGACCCGTCGGAAGCAGGCAAACTGCTCGATGCCGAAGCCTACAAAGCTCTCATAGCATAACACCTTGCAGAGTCTTTTCGGAAACACAAAAAACAACGGGCTGATTTTTATCAACCCGTTGTTTTTTTCTCTTATATATCATACTCCGTAAAACAGCCTCAGAATCCACTGAAACATTCTGTTTGGCAATATACCGTGTGCCGTTACCGAAAGGCGCTGAACAATATTGGGGGTTATCAGATAGCGAAATTTAGGTGATTTTTTATTAATTATCTTAGCAATCTTCCTTGCGAGATACTTGGGGTCTCCGCCTCCTCGCTCGTCTTTTTCGATATTTCGAAGCACTCGGTCGAACGACGCTTTATAGTCTTCATCACGTAGAGTAACCTCGGATACTTTACGATTGTTGGTAAAACCCGTATTGAAGTCCCCCGGCTCCACGATAACGATATTGATACCGAACTGCCGAGTTTCCAGCGCCAACGCTTCGGAGTAAGCCTCCACAGCAAACTTAGACACCGAATAGAAACCCTGATATGGTATAGTAAACACACCGCCTATAGAACTAACATTCAGTACAGTACCTCTACGCTTCGCTCTGAAATGCGGCAAGACGGCAGAACACATATTGACAACTCCCATAAAGTTGGTATTCATCTGTAAATCAATCTCTTGTTCTGTCGCAAGCTCGGCTGCCCCCGCAATGCCTATACCGGCGTTATTTATCAATACGTCCAAATGCCCTTGTTCTTCGACGATAGAGCCAACTACTTCGTTTACAACATCTTTTTGTGTTACATCTAAGTGTTTTATCCGCAAACCATTCAAATCGAAGTCAGGATTGCGGCGTGACGTACCGTATACTATGTGTCCTTGTGCAAGCAACTGTTCGGCAATAGCCTTACCAAATCCCGATGATACTCCTGTTATTAAAACTACTTTTTGCATATCGTTTTTAATCATTTTACTGTCCATACCTTACAAACAGACGGTTCTACTCTGTAATTTACCACAAACTCCGACTTTTGGTCGGTATAAGTCTCTTGTACCTCCATGGTTCCCTCGATGTAAGGGATAAACGGAGAAATACATATCTGATTGATACTGTCTATCTTGATGTTGTTTACTATTTTATACACAGCCTCTTTGGCACACCACATAAGTGTGAGGTGAACCTTTGCATTGTTTTTTTCGACAAAGTTCTGCTCATATTCGGACAGATATTTATCTCTGACTCTAAGTACTTTATCACTGATTTTCTCTATATCGATGCCTACTTTTCGGTACTTATTTAATATTATCCCTACATATTTACCTGTATGCGAGATACTTATATTGTAAGAATTATCCGTAATGAACGGATACCCATCAGGTGTATAGGCGATTGTCTTCTCTTCTTTGAGCATATTTTTGAGTAAGACCCGAGTAGCGACAAACTCCAAACGACGCTTTTCGCTACTGAAACTTGCCATCGCATCGAGCAGATCACTTCGATTTCCGAGGAGGGTAATCAGTTCGTCTTCGGTCTCTTCTATCAACCAAAAACCTATAATAGAGCCATCTTCGAGAGTTTCTATACTTTGTAACATCTTTTTTGTATTCAGTTTATCAATAATCAATATCCTCAGAACAACTTGGCAAAGTTAAGTATAAATTTTGTTTTTACAATCGCTATGACAATTTCTAAAACCTAAGATAAAAACACCAGACGAATCTTCTGTCTATCAGCCAATTGCCGCACACACAATTATTTATAAATCAAAAATATGGTATTTTTTTTATTAAAGTCTACTTGTATATGTCTCCACTGGCTAATAGTCTGTGTACGAATATATTGTTCGGTAGTGGTAAGCTCAGATGCAATACACAGTTTTGTGGTTGGTTGCAATGTCGAAAAGATATCTTGCAACAACTGATTGTTGCGGTAGGGCGCCTCTATGAATATCTGCGTCTGATTCTCGGCAACGGCTCTACCTTCGAGCTGTTTAAGTCGCTGTATACAAGCCTTTTTGTCTATGGGCAGATAACCGACAAAAGCAAAGTTCTGTCCGTTGAACCCGCTTGCCATCAGCGAAAGTATTATAGACGAAGGACCTACGAGAGGTACCACTTCTATATTTTTTGTTTGAGCCAAAGCCACCACATCGGCACCCGGGTCGGCTATTGCAGGACAACCTGCTTCGGATATAATCCCCACGGAATGCCCCTCGTATAACGGTTGTAGCATAACATCTATACCGCTTCGGTCGGTGTGTTCGTTGAGTTCATAAAAGCATATATCGTCTATCGAGATACTCTTATCGACACTTTTTAGAAATCTACGGGCAGAGCGTATATTTTCGACAATAAAATATCGGAGACTACTGATAATTAAACTATTACCCATAGGCAAGATATCCTGTAAATTGCCGTCGCCCAACGTAGTAGGTATAAGATATAAGACTCCCATATTGTACTGAATATTTGATTATTATAAAACGGTAAAAACGAACTCTAAATAAGGCTCAATGCTATTCTTTTCCGTTCCGTATCGACTTCGAGCACGGTTACCGTTACGTGCTGATTGATATGCACTACATCGGTCGGGTCATTGATACGATTTGCCGACAACTGCGATATATGTATCAAGCCGCTCAAGTGTATTCCGATGTCTACAAAAGCTCCAAACTTGGTGATATTCGTTACTATACCCGGTAACTTCATCCCTCGGTGCAAGTCCTCGATACCGTGTACTGTCGGGTCGAATTCAAAGACTGCTATCGTGCGGCGAGGGTCGCGGCTCGGCTTCTCGAGTTCCGACACAATGTCCGACAGAGTCGGCAATCCGGCTTCGGCAGTAATGTAGCGGCTCAGATCTATCTTTTGCCTTATGTTTTTGTCGGCAGTCATCTCCGAGAGCGTCATACCGAGGTCATCTGCCATCTTCTGCACTATCGGATAACTCTCCGGGTGTACTGCCGTATTATCGAGCGGGTTAGTCGCTCCTTCGACACGCAGAAAACCTGCACACTGTTCGAACGATTTTGCCCCCATCTTCGGTACTTTCATCAGTTCCCGCCGACTACGAAACTCTCCGTTTTCTGCTCTGTACCGTACTATATTCTGAGCCAGCGATTCGCCTATCCCAGATATGTAAGTAAGCAAGTATTTGCTTGCCGTATTGATATTGACTCCTACGGAGTTCACACACGACTCCACTACTCTATCGAGAGATTCTTTGAGTGCTTTCTGGCTTACGTCGTGCTGATATTGCCCCACTCCTATCGATTTCGGGTCTATCTTAACGAGTTCTGCCAACGGGTCTATAAGTCTCCTGCCGAGTGATACGGCTCCACGAACCGTTACATCGTAGTCGGGAAACTCTTCGCGTGCCGTCTTGGAGGCAGAGTATATACTTGCTCCACTCTCATTGACGGAGAAAACCTCAATACCGTCGACGGTAAAACGTATTTTACGAACAAAATTTTCGGTCTCTCTGCCTGCCGTACCGTTGCCGATAGCTATCGCCGATACTTTATATGCCTCTACAAGCGAAACCAGCTTGCGGCTTGCTTCGTATGCTTTGTACACAGGAGGATGAGGATATATCGTTTCGTTATGTAGAAGGTCGCCTTGTTCATTTAATATCACCACCTTACATCCCGTACGAAATCCGGGGTCGATAGCCAACACACGCTTTTGTCCGAGTGGAGGAGCAAGCAGAAGTTGGCGGAGGTTCTCGGCAAATATATCGATAGCCTCTCTGTCGGCTCTCTCTTTGCTCAGGGCAGCCATCTCGGTCTCGATAGAGGGTTTTATAAGCCGTTTGTATGAGTCTGCAATGGCTGCACGCACAGTACCGCACATAGAGTTACCGCCTTTTGCATACACCGTTTCAATGCGATTGATAGCTCTATCGATATCGACCGAGATATCTACTTTAAGACACCCTTCTGCCTCTGCACGTCGGATAGCGAGCAACGTATGCGAACGTATCCTTTTCAACGGCGATGAGTAGTCGAAATAATCTTTATACTTTTGTCCTTCGGCGTCTTTGCCTTTCACAAGCTTACTCGTAATTATCGCCTCGGCAGCAAAAAGTCTCCTGACAGCGTTACGGACATAACTATTCTCGCTTACATTCTCTGCAATAATATCTGAGGCTCCATCGATAGCCATCTCTGCGGAAGCAACCTCGCCTGCGACATACTTTTCTGCTATCTGTTCGATATTTCTGTCGCCCTGCCTTATTATAGTCTTTGCCAGTGGTTCAAGCCCACGCTCTACTGCAATCTGTGCTCTTGTCCGCCGACGGGGTTTAAACGGCATATAGATGTCTTCCAATTCATTACGGTCGAAACATACCTCTATCCGTTGCCTTAGCTGCTCGGTCAGATGCCCTTGTTCTTCGATGGCAGCCATAATGGTAGTTTTGCGTTTTATAATCTCTTGCAGTAGTCTGTATTCTCTGTCGATATCGGCAATAACTACCTCGTCGAGGCTGCGGGTAGCCTCTTTACGATAACGGGCTATAAACGGTATGGTAGCTCCTTCGTCGAGCAGTTTTATGACGTTGGCAACCTGTCGTTCGGATATATTCAGTCGTTCGGATATATGGCTTGTTATCATTTATTTACAATAAATCTGTCTTGGTGTCGGTATTTTGCTGTGAATCTCCCATCAGTTTGTCTTTTTGTCCGACAAACATCTCGAGTATCTCGGCAGCCCCCTCGAGCTGACCGTATTTTTCTATTAACGCTCTGAGGTCTGTAATAGCCTCATTTATCCAATATTGTGCTTTATCGCTCTTTGCAAATAGGGCTATGGCTGTGGCATAACTATCTACTGCCGCCACGTAATCGCCTCGTATGAGATACACAAGTCCAAGGTTGTTGTACACCCAGCCGAGGTTAACGTTGCCTTTTATGGCTTTTAGGCTTAGGTCGAGACACATATCGTAATTACCATTGAGATAGGCTTTACGACCGAGCGTACCGAATATTTCGGCTTTTGTCTCGGCAAGCGGACGCTCTATAATACGAGTCTCTTCGACAATGGCAACAATCTCGAACGTAATGGCAACCCCTTCTGTCGGGCTTGGGTTTTTGAACCCCAAATAACACTCCTGCCCTTTGTAGTTGTCGATACGCACGGTGCCGTTACGGAAATTCTCTCTGGAAGCAGACAAGTCGTAGTCGAACGAATCTCTATTTTTACTTTTTTCTAAAAAAATATTGGCATTGTCTTTGTCCATAAGGTAAATATCGCAAACTCCTGCACCGGGCATAGTGAATATGGCAGTAGTGGCAACAGCAGTAATTCCCGTAGGGTCAATAAGTTTGGTCAGCTGAGCGAAAAGCTCTACCGATGCCTTGGATTTCTCGCCTTTGGTGGTGGTAAACGAATAGTACCATTCGACCGTATTCGGTGGCAGAGGCACATTGAACCAAGTTTTCGATTTGCCGCCCAAAGCTGCTCTCGCTGTACTGTTCAGGTAAAATGTCTGTTGGTGAAGCACCTGTACGGGTTTTCTCTCTTTGATGAAAATCTGTCCCTGTACAGAGACAGTAAGTAAAATTAACAGTAAAGTAACAATTTTTCTCATATTATTTATAATCTATTAAAAAACAGGCAATTGCTCAATAGGCGTTGCCTGCTGTCAAATAAAATATACTGTATATCAAATATTAATGTATAGCGTTGCGTATGAAGTCGATAAACAACGGGTGCGGACGAAGCACCGTCGAGCTGTACTCGGGGTGGAATTGTACGCCTATGTACCAATGTTTCGGGTCGGCAAGTTCGATTATCTCCGTCAGGTTTGTCTTTGGGTTCGACCCCGACAGCACCATACCGTTACGCTCGAAGCGTTCGGCATAATCGGAGTTAAATTCGTAGCGGTGTCTGTGTCGCTCGAATATAGTATCCGAGCCATATATGCGGTGTACCTTGGTGTTGGCTCTGAGGCGGCACTCGAAAGAGCCGAGACGCATTGTTCCGCCCATATCTACCACATTTTTCTGACTTTCCATAATATCTATCACCGGATTGGAGGTATTCTCAGCCACTTCGGTAGAATGTGCGTCGGTAAGCCCCAATACATTGCGGGCAAATTCTATGGCCATACACTGCATACCGAAACAAATACCGAGGCAGGTGATATTGTTTTCGCGAGCATACCGAGCTGCCTCTATCTTACCCTCCATACCGCGTTCGCCGAAACCTGGAGCAATGATGATACCGTCGAGGTCGGCGAGTTTTTCCTTAGCATTGTCGCGTGTGATATCTTCGGAGAGAATGAGTCGGAGGTCGAGTTTGCGGTCGTTGTAGGCAGAAGCGTGTATAAGACTCTCTATTATCGACTTATATGCATCCGACAGACGCACATACTTGCCCACCAGACCGATACGGACACTACGATGAGCATTTTTGAGTTTGTTCAGAAACATATTCCAGTCGTCCATCTCCGCTTTGCGGGTATCTTCGATACCGAGCTTACGCAGCACGATACGGTCGAGCCCCTCCTCCTGCATACGGATAGGCACTTCGTAGATGGTCTTCATATCGGCACTCTCGATAACGGCGTCGTACTCAACGTTGCAGAAAAGTGCCACTTTGTGCCTCATCTGCTGCGAAATAGGGTGTTCGGTACGGAGAACGATAATGTCGGGTTGCACGCCTTCTTGCTGTAACTCTTTGACGGAGTGCTGTGTAGGTTTAGTCTTGAGCTCGCCCGCTGCTTTGAGGTAGGGTACATATGTAAGATGTATGTTGATGCAGTTTCTGCCCATCTCCCAACGCAACTGACGGATACTCTCGATAAAAGGAAGGCTTTCGATATCGCCGACAGTACCGCCTATCTCGGTAATGACAAAGTCGAAATCGCCCGAATTGCCGAGATAGAGGATATTCTCCTTTATTTCGTTCGTAATATGGGGGATTACCTGCACGGTAGTGCCGAGGTAGTCGCCACGACGCTCTTTGTTTATCACCTCCTGATAGATTCGCCCGCTGGTAACGTTGTTTACGCGATGTGTCTGTATGTTTAGAAACCTCTCGTAATGCCCAAGGTCGAGGTCGGTCTCGGTACCGTCTGCCGTAACATAGCATTCACCGTGTTCGAAAGGATTTAGTGTACCGGGATCGATATTTATATACGGGTCGAACTTCTGAATAGTAACACGATAACCGCGAGCCTGCAACAACTTACCCAACGACGCAGAAATAATACCCTTTCCCAACGACGAGGCTACTCCTCCTGTTACAAAAATATACTTTGTTTCCGACATATTATCAATATTTTAGCTGATTTACCAATAAAACAAAAAACAAATAATTCTCTTGTTTATTGCTTTAATAATAAGAAAATTATAAGTTCTGCCTATACTGCCTTTTATCTAAAAATTACAGTGTGCAAAGTTATAAAAAATTATTAACACTACCAAAAATAAAAAAGAAGTCTCTTCGCGTGTCGGCAGAGACTTCTTCATAATAGATAATATCAATTAGTTTCGATACAAATAAAACACAACTAACACATTTATACCAACTTATGTATTACGAGACCCGAACGGAGTTTAGGTTCGAACCAAGTAGTTTTCGGTGGCATAATGTTGTTTGTATCGGCGATATCGATTAGTTGCTGCATAGATACGGGATATAAAGCGAAAGCTACGCGCATTTCGCCCGAATCCACACGTCTCTTCAGCTCGCCAAGTCCGCGAATACCGCCCACGAAATCGATACGTTTGTCGGTGCGGAGGTCTTTGATACCGAGTATCTCATCGAGTATCAGGTTCGACGACACTGTTACGTCGAGCACACCTATCGGGTCTTTGTCGTCGTAAGTGCCGGCTTTGGCGGTAAGCGAATACCAATTGCCGCTCAGATACATAGAGAAGTTGTGCAGCTTCGATGGTTTGTAAATGTCTTTACCTTTCAGCTCTACGTCGAAGTTTTTCTTTAGCTTTTCGATGAACTGTTCGTCTGTCAGACCGTTAAGGTCTTTGACTACACGGTTGTAGTCGATGATTGTAAGCTGGTCGTCGGGGAAGCATACCGCCATAAAATAGTTGTACTCTTCGTTGCCTTTGTGGGCGGGGTTCTGACGTCGTTTTTCGTCGCCTACCAGAGCGGCGGCAGCACTTCTGTGGTGTCCGTCGGCAATATAAAGCGAAGGTATTGTGGCAAAAATCTCGGTGATACGTTTGATTTTAGCCTCATCTTCTATCAACCAGAAGGTGTGTCTGAAGCCGTCGAGCTCTGCGACGAAGTCATATTCGGGTTTACCTTTCGTTACCTCTTTTACTATTGCATCGAGCTCATTATTATGCGGATAAGCGAAGAAAACGGGTTCTACGTTAGCATTGTTCACACGAACGTGTTTCATACGGTCTTCCTCTTTGTCTTTGCGGGTAAGCTCGTGCTTTTTGATTTTGCCTGTCATATAGTCGTCTACATACGCACATACAACGAGACCGTACTGAGTTTTACCGTTCATAGTCTGGGCATAAACGTAATAATTCTCTTTACTGTCTTGTACAAGCCAACCGTTTTTTTGGAACATCTCGAAGTTTTCGGCAGCCTTACGGTACACTTTCTCGTCGTGTTCGTCGGTGCCTACGGGGAAGTCGATTTCGGGCTTAATGATATGATACAGACTCATTTCATTGCCGGCAGCTTCGGCACGCGCTTCTTCCGAATTCAGCACGTCGTACGGACGCGATGCAATCTTCTCTACTAATTCTCTTTTGGGACGAATACCCTTGAAAGGTTTGATAATAGCCATTGTCTTATTTTATTTTTTTAATTTATATATTTGAAAATCAATACTATATGCGATATTAAAATTTTCTTCAAAGTTAGTACTTTTTTTGTAAGTGTCAAAATATACGAATTACTGCCATCGATTAATTCTTTTTCAGAGCATAACTTTAAGGTAGTAAATAGCGTAAACAAAACAGATATTCAGACATATTGACGGCTCGCAGCTAACTCTTCTCTCTCAAAAAACGTATTTTTACAAGTATCTTCCGCCCTAAAATCACGGTCGGGGTTGCTACTCCGCTGCCTTTTACTCGGAGGTTTCTTTTACGAATATTCTTTAATATCAACCGTCTAAAATATTTCAATAAAGAATAAATATAAAAAAAACAATACTCAAATAAATTGATAATATTTGACTTATAAGCATTTTGTATGTTTTTCAACTCTCCTTTCTGCATTTCCCACATATTGGACGATAGCCCCGAAGAGCCAAAACTCGGTTTGCCCGCTCCCGTAATTACTAAACTTTCGTTTAACAAATAGCAGTTATTTGACTTACAAAAACTTATCCAACAATTAGCATCTTCCATAAAAAGCTGGTCTTCTTCAAAGAAAATAGCTTTTTTCTTTTCGCTTTTAAATATAACCGTAGGAGTAGGGAAAAAATTCTTTAACAATAATAATTTTGCACTTATTCTTGTTAGATGTCTGAATTTATATCCCAAGAAGCTTTTGAAATGTTCGCCATTTCTATTCGTTCCCAACAAATCTACGCTTATATCATGTTGGAAAACAGATATTTGTTTTTCTATTTTTTCGGGCAACCACTCATCGTCGCTATCCAAAAAAGCGATATAATCTCCTGTGGCTCTTTTCAGACCCTCGTTTCTTGCTTTGGACACCCCTCCATTAGGCTGATTAATAAGTGTAATGTTCATCTGAGGGTTTTCAAGTATATATTTTTCTACGGTTTCTTTTGAGCAATCTTCGGAACCGTCGTTTACCACCAATATCTGATACGTGCACTTATAAGTCTGATATTTAACAGAGTCCAAAGCCTTCACAATAGATTGTGAGGCATTATACATAGGTATTACAACAGATATTTTCAGCTCGGTATTTTCTACCATATTCCTTAATGATTTATATCTTCAATTTCCTACGAATACGAGAAATCGCAGAACAAAACAAACTGAGACATATATTTTTACAATAATTTTAGAAACACACACAAGTCGCACGTATTCAGCCTAATAAAAACACAAGAAGAAATATAAAATTAATACATTTCTTCCTGAATGTCGTTAGACTTAAACTTATATGTAAAAAAAACTATTCATCTTACTTGCCCGAACATTTTTTGACACACTGTCCTTCTTTATTGATATAGAACGATTTACCGTTTAGCTCTACACGAGCCGTGTCGTTATGGAAATAGTAGGCATAGTCGTACTGCAACGGGATTACCTCATTGCCCTGCATATCTATATATCCGTATTTGTCGTTGAGTACCACGGCAGCCAAGCCTTCGGTATAGTCCCAGGCATTGTCGTACTTGAAAGGTATCACCTGAAAACCCGATTTATCGATAAAACCGCATTGTTCGTGCAGATAGACCCTTGCCAAGCCTTCGGAGAAAGAATAGGCATAATCGTAACGTAACGGTATTACAAGTTTGCCTTTGCGGTCGATATAACCATATTTGCCGTTACGCATTACGACGGCTAAATCTTCCCGAAAACTGCCCACGTAGTCATACTTCAACCCTCCCTGAAATTCGGCAAATCCATATAAGTTGTCTTCGCCAAGGTAAGGATAATATTCGAATGACGAGGCATGTAACGATAAACTGCCTATTGTCAATAATATAACGGCAATTAAAGTTGTATACATTCTTTTCATATCAATTTCAATATTTTAGTTTATAAAAAACAAATCGTATTACATCAATTTTTTAATTTTTCAAAGATAGACATTTTTTTTCAATCCAAGTTTAAAAAAATCGCTAAATAGCAAAAAAAATATAATTGCCTTACTTCTGCTTCATATAAAGACAAAAAAGAGAGACCTACAGATTTGCAGATCCCTCTCCCAATGATAAAGTATTTTTTTAAATTTTATTTGGTATATGCACCCGGGTTCTCACAAATTTCTTTGTTATGTCCGTTTGCTATTGAATTGCGGTGCAAAAGTACAATCAATATTCATTACGGACAACAGATTTTATTTATAAATACATTGATTTTGTCAATACCTACATAAAACTTTGTTTATAAGCAAAATACGAGCATTAATGTTATTGAGTTTTTATACGTTTTTGATTTTTTACGGCAAAATCTTTCCAATTTTTGTATCGTTTGGTATCGGTCTCCGCCGCAGTAGATGTCTGTAGATAGTGGCAATATGCGGCGGCAAGTCCGTCGGTTGCATCAAGCTCTTTCGGGAGGGAACTCGGAGATATTTTTAGAATCTTACACAACATAGCTGCAACCTGCTCTTTGGAGGCTCGCCCCTGTCCGGTTATAGCCATTTTTATCTTCAACGGAGCGTATTCGGCAATCGGTATATCGTGTGTGATAGCCACAGTGATGGCTACGCCCTGTGCTCTGCCGAGTTTGAGCATAGATTGTACATTTTTTTCGAAAAAAGGAGCTTCGATAGCCAATTCGTCGGGTAGATACGTTTCGACCAACTTAGTTACCTCTTCGGATATTTTACGAAGCGTAAGGTAGTGATCCTTAATAGCTCGTAGATTTATTATACCGAGAGTTACAAATTCCACCTTCTTGCCTACAACTCTCAGTATACCATATCCCATAACAGTAGTACCAGGGTCTATACCCAAGATTATTCGCTCTTTTTCGACCATCAGACAGACATTTGTTTTTTCTTCTTGCGAATAATGTATCTTACGACAAAATATATCACCAAAAGAGCCACCAGTACCAATAGTCCATAGCCGATTTCGTGCGAATAACGGTTTATAGTATCTTGCTGTCCGTGAGCCATATATCCAAGCAGAGCAAGGATACAGTTCCACAGTCCGGCACCTATAAATGTAAATATGGCAAATGCAGGGTAGTTCATCTTCGAAAACCCTGCTGGTATCGAGATAAAATGCCTGATAACGGGAATAAAACGCCCTATGAAAGTCGATAGTTTGCCGTATTTATTAAAAAACTCTTCGGATTTTTTCAGTTTTTCGCTGCTGAGTAGCAACATACGCCCCACTCTGCTATCGGCAAACTTATATATGACGCTGCGACCGAGCCACATACCGAGCACGAAGTAATTCACCGTAGCACCAATCAATGCTCCTATGGTAGCAAAGAGTATTACCAAAAAGATATTCAGATGTCCATCGTCGCGAGAGGCAATATATGCAGCCGGCGGCACTACCAACTCCGACGGGACAGGGAAAATGGAACTCTCGGCAGCCATCAGGACAGTTATCGTGCCATAATTCATATTGTCGGCATACCAAGTCTCTACCTTCGAAAACAACGAGGTTTTTTCAATATTCTCGGTACTCTGTGCCTTTGCTCCGATAGCAAACAAAAATAAAAACAACAAAGGCAAAATATATTGTAATACAGCACTATGTATCTTTGGTTTCACTAATTTGATATTCATATATAACATTCAGATTGGTAAGTTGTTGTTTTCGCGGTATTTTTTCTCTATCTCAGATAGTTCGGGCATAAACGATTTGAACTGCTCCAATTCGCTTGTCGGGATACGCTCGAAGTGTATGAACGCCTCTTGGGTAAACCCAAGGCGGAAGTAGCATATAGTAAGGAAAAGTTGGAGAGTGGGTATTTCGGAGTGCATATAATTGGCAAGCTGAAAATTTACCAAAGCACTCGTATAATCGCCGAGTATGGTGTACGAACGCCCTATTTTCAACATCCTTATGGCATTCTGAACCTGTATGTCTTCGAAATTTCTATTCTCGGCTTTGCCCGTAACGTTGAGAAACATAAATGATTTGCTGTATGCCAACACGGAGTTATATAGACTTTCTCGCTTGTCGGCATCTTCCTGATTTTCTGATATTTCGGTAAAAATATCGCCAACCGTCTCGAAAAGACTCTCGTACTCATTGTTTTGATAATCGTTGTGCATCTTCAGGGCTTTGAGCAGATACTCTACCGCCTCTTTGCTATCGCCCATAAAATAATGACACTGAGCTATTTTTACCAATGATTGAAAATTATTCGGGTCTATCTCCAATGTCTTTCGGCACAATTCGAGAGCACGGTCGAAAGCTCCCATCTTCATAAGACACTCTGCCTGATTGTTTTTCAGCGTACAATAGAATTCCTTATTGTCCATCAACATCACAGGATAATTCTTCTCTTGCAGTTCGTAGTAATGCAGAGCATCAGCCCATTTGCCGAGCCTGCTGTAGCATACTCCGCACTGGAAGTGGTTCATCGTGTTGCCATCGTTGATAGCGATACGGTATTTGTAAGCTTCGGCTGCTTCGGCATACTGCTCGTCTTCGAAGAGTATTTCGGAGAGCAACCTCCAAGCATCGCGGTGATAAGAATTGCTGTCTATTATCCTGTTAAGTATGGTTTTTGCCTCCCTTACATTCTCCAACATCTGAAATTGCAGAGCATAGAAAAACAGCATTTTATCATCGACTTCGGTATTGCATTTCAATGCCTTATCTACGAGTTTCTTAATAAGCATAGTACGAGTCATAAACTCTTCGTCTGGTTCGTCGACCACTTCGTATTTATCGCCATTCAGATAGATAGCCATCTGTAGATAAGCCTCCGAACGCCAGTCGGAGTTCTCCACTTTCTTACAAAAACTGTCGAAAACTTTCGCTCCTTTATCGTAATTTTTCTGATCGAAATAGGCTACTGCCTTTGTGAACAAAAAGACTATATCAAGCGTTTCTTTGTAATACTTAGTGCTGTGCGATATGGCTTTGGTCAGATTATCTTTGAGCTCTATTATTACCTCCAAAGCACGATATACGACGTTGTCGTGAAACATTTCGCGGGCGGTAAAAAGTATTTCTCTTGCCTGCGTAATATTGTTGCGTTCGATAAGAAACATTATGACTGCCTCGTATGTCTCGGAATCGAAAAATTTGTTTTTCTTGCCCACATTAGCAAAAAAATCCTCTATCATCTCCATTCTTTCGAGATTGTATTCGCCAAAAGAACCTGTAAAAATATATTCGTAGAATTGCTCCATTATTTGTTGCTCAATAGATTGTGTTGTACGTGCGTTTTCTGAAATTTATCGCAAATGTATAAAAAAATTGCGACAAAAGAGCAATATATTATTATCAATGTCTGTCATAAAACTTGAATTGGCTCAGATATTCGGAAAAAATATTTTTACCTATCTTTGCATCAAATTTTGTTACATTTTTTAGAGTAATACACCCGAGGATCAGTATCCAAATATATGAAAAGAATTTCGTTTTTGTTTGTTTTATTGATATTTTTCAGCGTACTCTGCTCCTGTCGGTCGGGAAGAGGGCAAAACAATGATACCGCTACCGAAAAAAGCGACAAGACACACGAGCTGGCACTACATACGGCTCAGGCAAACGACACAACCAATGAGGATAAAGATAATACGGACGACGACAAATTCTTCGAGGGCAGAGACATCGACATAAAAAAGTTAGGAATAGATACTACACAGTCGGCTATCAATGTAGATACTCTTACAGAAAGAAGCTGGGACAGTACGATAAACGGTGTCAAAACGGTAATAGTCGATGGCAAAAAGATACCCTTCGAAGAATATGCAAACAACTGTCTCAATGCCATTTTCCCGCTGAGAGACTACCGAGGCTTCAAGGTTTTCGTAATGTTTTTCGAATACGGCGACAGCGAATACTGGGAAATGTGTATTGCCGACAAAGGAGTCGTCGATGCAAAAACACAAAAAATAGCAATACGCTATACTTGGGACGATTTGGGTAACACAGACAGAGACAATGCCGATTATAACGTAGTAAATTTTTGGATTTACAAAGACTACACAATACGTCTGAAAGGAGAGAAACGCAAGAATGGAAAAATAACGAAACGAACAAGATATTACCGTATCACGTCCGACGGCAGATTCGAGGAGATAAAGAGAAAATTCAGTAAATGATACGTCGGCAATAGTTTTTCATATCAATAGCGATTAAAAATAAAATTGTACCTTTGCATACGATAGCTATCGGCTATTTTTATAAGTTAATCAACAAGCAGACAGACGACAAATGACACACCCTACCCAACAGACCAAACCTATCGCTTTTTTGCCCGTATTCACAGGTACCAACTGCGATTACGATACGACCAAAGCCTTTGTTCGTGCCGGAGCAGAGGTTACTACATCGGTTTTTCGTAACCTCACGGAAGCAGACATTTTCGAATCTATCGACGAGATGAGCAGAAAAATCTCCGAATGTCAGATACTTGCCCTGTCGGGAGGTTTTTCGTCGGGCGACGAACCCGATGGGAGCGGTAAATTCATTGCCAATGTCCTGAACAACAGCAAAATAGCCGAACAAATACACGCCCTGCTCGACAGAGGCGGTTTAATAATCGGTATTTGCAATGGCTTCCAAGCACTTATAAAATCGGGACTGCTCCCTTACGGACGTCTCGGAATGGTTACCGAAGAGTCGCCAACTCTATTCAGAAACGACATAAACAGACATATATCACTGATAGCCAACACGAGAGTAAGTTCTGTAAATTCGCCTTGGCTTGCAGGTTTCGAGGTAGGCGAGATACATTCGGTGGCGATGTCGCACGGAGAGGGCAAATTGGTCATCTCGAGCGAGTTGGCGGAAAAACTTTTCGAAAAACACCAGATAGCATTCCAATACGTAGATTTAGACGGCAATATTACTATGGAAGAGCCTTTCAACCCCAACGGTTCGATGTATGCAATAGAGGGAATGATTTCCGAAAACGGACAGATACTCGGTAAAATGGGGCATTCGGAGCGTTATGAAGAGAACCTTTTCAAAAACATATATGGCAATAAACAACAGAAAATTTTTGAAAACGCAGTAAATTATTTCCAAAAATAGAAAACTGATAACAAATGGAGATACAGGGCGAATTACTTTATACAGGCAAAACAAAACAGGTTTTCACAACCGACAACCCCGAACAGATAATCATCCACTACAAGGACGATGCCTTGGCTTACAACGGTATCAAACGAGCCCAGATAGCCAACAAAGGCGTTCTGAACAACAAAATATCATCTCTGATATACAACAAACTGGAGGAAGAGGGTTTCAATACACACTTCATAAAACGGCTCAGCGACCGCGACCAACTCTGCAAACGCAAGAAACACCTCATACAACTCGAATTTATTGTGCGTAACATCGCTGCAGGCTCTATGGCAAAGCGACTCGGGCTGAAAACCGGTACACAATTATCTACACCGGTATACGAAATAACATACAAGAGCGATGAACTGTCTGACCCACTCATCAACGAGCATCACGCTGTGGCTCTGGGTCTGAGCACATACGACGAACTCGCCGAGATACACGATATCGTCAGACGCCTCAACGAGACCCTGAAACGAATATTCGCCGAAATAGGAATCACTCTGGTAGACGTAAAATTCGAATTCGGACGTACTGCCGACGGCACTCTGGTGCTTGCCGACGAGATTTCGCCCGATACTACACGATTATGGGATACAAAGACACTCGAAAGTCTCGACCGTGACCGTTTTCGGAAAGACTTGGGTAAAATATCCGAAGCATACGAAGAGATACTCAACCGCCTGTCGGAGAAGGCAATAGGGTAAAATCGACACTCAATCAGTTAAGTACCAATATTTTTACTACTCCATGCTTAGAGCCATCTGCGGTGTTGCAGACAGCAAGATATACCCCAGAGGCAACACGCTTGCCGTCGATACCCTTACCGTGCCATACTGCCATACCTCCCTTTACAAATGTTTCGAATACCAAATTGCCGCGTATATCGGTAATCTTCACAACCGAGTTTTCGGCAAGTCCTTTGATAGTGATGTCTCCGTGATAATTGGGACGTACGGGATTGGGAAATGCGTGCAGATTTTCGTACTCTTCGGTTGCCTCCGAAGCGTCTCCCTGGTACGAAATAAGTCCTTTGTTGGTGCCGAAAAATACTTCGCCCGTCTGGGGGTTGACACCGATGGTACGAATCCAATTGCTAAGTATAGGCGAATTGTCGGTAGTGAAATGCAGGATTGTCTCTGTACCGTCTTCGCTAAGGAGGTATGCTCCCGAGCCTTCCGTACCGATCCATTTACGGTTGTTACCATCTATTGCTATCGTCGATATCACCTCATTTGCAAGCATATAGTCTGCCTCATCGGTACCGTTATTACGTGCTATCTTTACCCTATGGCAGCGATAATTACTATTGAAAACATTTCTCGGATTGGGTAACACGACAGGTCCCGAGGTAGTACCTATCCACAGCGACCCCGTTATTTTGTCCTGTACGCCGCACATATAGTGCTCTGCCCTGAATGTTTTATTGTCTTGGTCGAGAAACTGAGAAGCGGTAAATACTTCGTCATCGCCCGAATCATCAGTACCTTTATCATTGATAGCCATAAACTTGACTTGACCACGAGTTACGACAAGATATTTGTATTTCGGGTCGGTATTGTCTATGAGCAGGTCGGAGGTAGTCCAAACCGATTGCAGCGATGTAGAGGCGACAGGCAATATCGTATACTCCTCGCTACCATTGGGTTGAGCATATTTTATCAAAGACGAAGTGGCGGGATTGGCAAGCCATAGCCGTTTTTGACGGTCGAAGACAACATTGCCCACCACACCACTCTGCAATCCGCTATTACCCTGATGATACCAATGATACGGTCTGTCTTGTCTGAACTCGAAAAGCCCTGTTCCCCACGAGCCGATAAAGAAGTGCTGAGGGTCTGCAGCATCGGCAGCAATATCCACAAAATCATAAGCCTTGACTCCCAAGCGATACATTATCTCTCCTTGCGATATGTTAGTCCACTGACCGTTCTCGTAAATCATCGCATCGGCAGGCGTACCATAGGGGACATCCCACCTGCCGCCCGCAACGGCAATCATTCTGTTACCTGCTGGGCGTATCCGCCAAATGCTGTTTGTCGAAGGAGTACCGTTGGGTTTATAGAAAGACCTATCGTTAAGATTGTCGCGTCTAATCTTACATACGCCGTTGCGGGCGGCAGCGAGCCAGATAGTAGAAGATTGGCTATCGAAAGCAGCCATTTGCGGCTGAAAGTCGAACATCACCTTCTGCGGAAACTCTATCGCATTCTCTTTAATGACAAACAATAGTCCGTTACTTACGTTTATTTCGCGTACATCGCTATACACACCGCTCGTCCATACACCGTTCGATAATACGCTGACATCGCCCGACTCTTGGAGGAGGTATATCTTCGATTCGAAAACGACCGACTTAGTGTTTTTCCCTGAGGGTAAATCGGTTATCTTCTGCCAATTGGCGAAGTTTGCTAAGTTTTTACCCTTAGCAGGGGCTTTCAGTATCCTGTCGGGAGCAGTTACAAAAAGGCTGTCGCCTACTATACCGATAGACAAAGCATTGATATACATTCCGTCGGTATCCTTGAAATAATATGTGTCGGCTATTTCGTTTCTTGATACGTCTACCTTGACTATTCCGAAAGGCATTGCCAAATATAGGTATGAATCGTAATAGAGTTGGTCGTTTACTTTTTTGTCGGCAGTTATGTTTTTATTATAAATATCGGATAGGTTGACAACACTACCGTCGTCGGCTACGAAATCGATATTACCATTGCCGTAACTTGCGAATAGCATCTGTTTTTCGGCAATGTAAAATATTTTCTCTATCTGGATATCCGACAGTCCCGTTACCTTAGAGTATATCTGTACGGAATTGTCTTCTTTGCCTACCGAATATAATGAACCTTCGCTGACGGCATACACGCGTTCGTTAGCAAGAGCTATACTTGTAGTAGCATTGTAAGACAGGTGGGTCTTCCACTGCCCTACTCCGACCGACATCTGAGCCGATAAACCGACCGAGACGACAAGCGACAGCACGGTCGATAACAGTTTGTGACAATTCATTTCTTTCATTTTCATACAACAATCAATCATTTAAAACTCTGAGCATCGCACAATCTCTTGTAATGTCCATCGAGATTGAGCAACTCTTCGTGAGTGCCGCGTTCTACTATCTCGCCGTCGTTGAGCACACATATAAGGTCGGCATTCCGTATGGTACTCAGGCGGTGTGCTACTACTATCGAGGTACGGTTTTTCATCAGACTGTCGAGGGCACTCTGCACAAGCCGCTCAGACTGTGTATCAAGAGCCGACGTAGCTTCGTCGAGTATCATTATCGGAGGGTTTTTCAGCACGGCACGGGCTATGCAGACTCTCTGCCGCTGCCCTCCCGACAGACGACCGCCTCGGTCGCCGATATTTGTCTGGTATCCGTGCTCGGTAGCCATTATGAAGTCGTGAGCATTAGCAATACGGGCTGCCTCCTCTATCTGTTCACGAGTGGCGTTTTCTACACCGAATGTTATATTGTTTTCGAACGTATCGTTGAAAAGTATCGCCTCCTGATTGACATTGCCCATAAGAGAGCGTAAATCGAAGACATTCAGAGTCTTTATATTCTTGCCGTCTATCAGTATATCGCCTTTGGTAACATCGTAGAAGCGAGGTATAAGGTCGACAAATGTAGATTTGCCCGAACCCGAATGTCCGACCAGAGCGACGGTCTGTCCTTTCTTGATAGTCAGGTTGATATCACGCAATACCCACGCCTCGCCATAACGAAACCACACGTTACGAAACTCTATGTCGGAGTCGAACGTCTTTATCGGTATATCGCCCTCGGTAGTAATGGTATTGACGGTATTAAGAACGTCGTCGACCCGCTCCAGAGAGGCAACTCCCTTCTGAACGCTGTACGATGCTTTTGACAAATCTTTGAACGGTGGCACAAGGCTGTAAAACACTACCAGATAGTAGATAAACGTAGGTGCATCGAGCGAACTCGATTTGTCGAGAATCAACATACCGCCATAGAGCAGCAGTACGCAGATAACAATAGTGCCCAAAAACTCGCTCAAAGGGTGTGCCAGCAGATGACGACGATTGATTCTGCCGAAGGTGGTGCGTATCTGGTCGTTGATTTTGGCAAACCTGCCTATGAGCTTATTTTCGGCATTGAAAGCCTTCACAATACGTATCCCTCCGAGCGTCTCCTCTATCTGCGATAGCATCGAGCCCATCTGTTGCTGACCTGTGAGTGAGTTTTTTCTTAGGTTACGCCCCAGATTGCCTATGAGCCAACCGCTTATAGGTAGTAGAATGATAACGAATAGCGTGAGTTTCCAGCTGAGAATAAACAGCATAAACACATATACCAATATCAGCAGAGGATTTTTAAATATTATTTCGAGCGAACTCATTATAGAGCTCTCTATTTCATTGACATCGCCCATCATACGGCTCATTATGTCGCCTTTGCGTTCTTCGTTGAAGTAACCTATGGGCAGCTCCATTATTTTGCGGTATATTTTGTTTCGTATATCGCGTTGCACGCCCGTCCTTACAGGGATAAGCATAGAACCCGCAAGAAACTCGGAACCCGTCTTCAGCAACGTCATAGAGACCAAAAAGCCCGCAAGTATACACAGAGCCACAAATTCGCCATTGACAGCAATGAGATTTTCGACATAATGCATAGCATTGTTTTTCACCGAATAGACAATACTATCGACAGACGACCAGTCCCAACCTACAAAAGAGTGACTCTCTACATTTACTTTGAATATTATCTGTAAGATAGGTATAATGGCAGCAAAAGAGAAGAGATTGAATATGGTACTTAACAGATTGAATATAAACGTTAGAAGCACATATTTCTTATATGGTGGGATAAAACGTCTGAGCAGTACAAAAAGATTTTTCATCGTAAAAGCAAAAAATGTTTTTTTCGAAAGCCAAAAGTACAAAAAAATTACGACTGCACAACGGGTAATTTTTGAAGCATAGAGGCAAAAAAACAAATATAATCGGCGATATAATCATATTTTATTTTTAACTTTGCACTTTTGACTAACATTAATCGATTTTATCGATAATTAAAATTTCAACTCAAAACAATATGGGAAACACACAGATAAAAGCTTATGGAGCTACGTCGGTAACAACTCCGATGCACGAAATGAACATCACTCGAAGAGATATCCGCCCTTGCGACGTGGAGTTCGAGATATTGTACTGCGGTATATGCCACTCAGACCTGCACAGTATCCGCAACGACTGGGGCAATGCCGTATATCCGCAAGTGCCAGGGCACGAGATAGTAGGACGCATTACACGTATAGGCAGTGAGGTAAAAAAGTTCAAAATAGGTGACCTCGCCGCAGTGGGTTGCATAGTAGAGAGCTGTCAAAGCTGCCAATATTGCCACGAGGGCGAAGAACAGTTTTGCGAGCAGGGAGTAACTTTCTCTTTCAACAGCGAAGACAAAATATCGGGCGGTATGACCTACGGAGGCTTCTCTCAAACTTACGTCTGCGACGAAAAGTACGTTCTGCAGATGCCCGCCTTCGAAGACTTGGCTTCGGCTGCTCCCCTATTATGTGCAGGCATAACGGTATACTCGCCGCTAAAACACTGGCGTGCAGGCAAAGGCAAACATATCGGTATATTGGGTATCGGCGGTTTGGGACATTTGGCGATAAAGATAGCTAAGGCTATGGGAGCTTATGTAACGGTTTTCACCTCGTCGCCCGCTAAGGTAACCGATGCCAAAAGGCTCGGAGCAGACGCTGCCGTCTTGTCGTCGGACAAGGAACAAATGAGGGCTTGCCCGCCACAAGATATGATACTCGACACCGTGTCGGCAGAGCACGACGTAAACAGATATATAAATTTGCTCAAAGTAGACGGGTCGCTCGTGATAGTAGGGTTACCTGCCGAGCCGCTCAAAGTAGGGGCATTCAACATAATTCACGGACGCAAGAGTTTCTCCGGCTCCAATATCGGCGGCATAGCAGAGACACAAGAGATGCTCGACTTCTGCTATCGACACAACATTGTTGCCGACAGCGAAATAATAGACATCAAAGAGGTAAATACGGCTTTCGACCGTCTGGCACGAGGCGACGTCAAATATCGCTTTGTAATAGATATGTCGACATTGAAATAATAATAAATACAAATACTTAATAATAAAAAGAATAATAAAAATGAAATCGAAATTATTAGCAACAATACTTACAGTAGTAGTATTGGTAACTGGACTCGGTGCAGATGCAAACGCACAAAACGGCAAAAAGAAAATACTCATAGCATACTTCTCGCAGAGTGGTAATACTAAGGTGATTGCCGAGCAGATAAAAAAACACACAGGTGGCGACCTCTTCCGTATCGAGACCGAGCAGACGTACCCTTCCGATTACAGAGAACTTACCGAGTTTGCTCAAAAAGAGCTTAAATCGGGCATTCACCCCAAGCTGAAGACGACGGTCAAAGACTTCGACCAATACGACGTCATCTACCTCGGTTCTCCGAACTGGTGGAATACGGTTGCTCCGGCTGTGATGACCTTCTTGGAAAGCTACGACTTCTCGGGCAAAACGATAGTACCTTTTATGACGCACGAAGGTAGCCGAATGGGCATAGGAGAGATAGACATCAAAAAACTCGCCACAGGAGCCAAAGTACTCAAAGGGCTACCCGTAAAAGGACGCAGTGTGGCAAGAGCCGAACCTACGGTAAAAGAGTGGGTAAGAAAGTCGGGACACCTGAAATAATATATAAATTTAGCAGAAAACAATAGATATGAATCCAAAACAGGCAATACGCATCGGCACGGATTTCGCTATGTTTGCCGTGTTGTTTATGTTGATGGGATACAGCATTACGGGCAATGCTATCCATGAATGGATGGGCATTGCCTTGGCGGTGCTGTTCGGTATACATATCTCTTTGAACTTCGCGTGGGTAAAGTCGATAGCCAAAGGACGCTACACGGCAAAGCGTACGGCGGGCACGGTTATCAACATACTGATGTTTGTAGCTACGATAGTTACCATCGTAAGTGCCATACCTATATCGGGTACGGTATTCAGGTTTATACCTGCGTTTGCAGACGGTATGACAATGTATCGACTTCACGTCTTGGGAGCCAACTGGATGTACGTACTCATCGCCATACATCTCGGTATGCAGTGGAGCAGATTCCTCAATACCCTACTCAACCGACAAGCTACCGACAGACAGCCGACTATCGTATGGAAAATACTATGTATCAGCGTAATTATATTTGCCGCCTACGGTATATTTGCTCTTATAAACAGAGGAATATTGCCAAAACTAATAATGTATTATTCGTTCGATATGTGGCGGGGCGATACCGCTTTCCTTATGTTTTTCGTAGATTACATATCGATATTCATACTGTTTGTTGCAGTTACCCATTATATCTTGATACTAAGCAGTAAGAAAAGGACAACAATCTCAGATATATAAAAAAGGGGGCGACGGAGATATCGAACTTACGGACAAGTATTTCCCGATAAAATCTTTTTGAAGTATTACATATTAATTTTTTATTCAATTTATACAGTAATGATTAAAACAATAATAAACAGAAATAAAACAAAACTTTCTGTTATTTTTTACAAAACTACCGTTATATTATTGTCGTTGCTCTGCTATAGCAATCTGTCGGCACAGTACGCCGATTTCGAGTATATGACCGAATTATGCGAGTGCAAAGCACAATTCGACTCCACCAAATATTCGAGGCAACAGCTACAAAACACCTTCGACCACATATACTGGAACAACGCAAGCAACATAGATACTCACCCTACGGATTTCGACAAGGAGGTGCCGGTTCTCTTAGATTCGCTCGAAGCAGAACACCGCCGGAAGTTAGAGTTTCTCGAGCAGCTCGACATAGTAGACGATAAATTCTGGCAAAGAGAGAGGGATAAAATGATAAAATACATCAACAGCACTTGCGAACTTAGGCGGGTAACCATCCGTGCACGGCTCGACCCCAAGGAACTGCTCGACTACAAGTTGGTCGACAGCACCTGCAAGTACTTCCGCGATGCCCTCATCGCCGGCGGCGACCAACTGCTCAAAGCGTGGACAGTACTAAACGAGATTCAAAAAAAGCGAAACGGAGACCCCGAAGGGTTACAACGACGCTTCGAAAGAGACTACAGCTCACCCGACAGGCTGCAAATCGCCCGCAGAGAGGTAATGACGTTCGGTTGGTGGAACCACGCCAACGCATTGCTGCCGCATATCGACGAAGATGGCTACGAAGATAATTTCGACAGACTACTAAAAGACATTCAGTGCGAATGCGACGAACCGTAATAATGGATAGAGTGGAAATCAACATATTGAACAATATTCTGGGTATCGAGCACGGCTTTAGGCATATCGACGACGGAGCGGACAAAATTATGTCGAAGTATTCGAAAGAGCAATGTTTCGGGTTGTCGCTCCAACTGTTCGAGCACGAAGCTTATCAGGCACGAATGTTATCAACCGTGATTGGGGGAAGATTAGCTGTCGATAACGACGATGCACTCCGTTTCCTCAAAGAACGAGTGAGCACCGACGATAACTGGCGGGTACAGGAGATGTTGGCAAAGGCTTTCGACGAGGTGTGCAGAAGCAGAGGTTACGAAGCATCTCTACCGCTCATCGAAGAATGGATAAGCGACAAAAACCCAAACGTTATCCGTGCCGTAACCGAAGGATTGAGGATTTGGACGAGCCGCCCGTTCTTCAAGGATAATCCTTCGTTGGCTATCGAACTGATAAGTAGACATAAGGCACACGAGAGCGAGTATCTTCGTAAATCCGTCGGCAATGCTTTGAAAGATATTAGCAAAAAGCACGGCGAATTGGTGGCTTACGAAGTGCAGACGTGGGATTTATCGAACCATCTGATATTGTTTACATACAAATATGCGAATAAATTATTGAAGTAATATGAAAGAAAAGACAATCATATCGCATAAAAACGACGGACTTACATTTTTAGAAATCCGCTCGGAAGAGCAGTTCATCAACAATGTCCAAGACGTTCCGGACTTGTTTGGAGAGCTATATGGGCAATATTACGACGGAATAATCCTCTACGAGAGGAACATAACCCCCGATTTCTTCGACTTACAGACGAAGCTTGCAGGCGAGATTCTTCAGAAGTTCTCCAACTATCGCATTCGGCTTGTCATTGTCGGCGACTGGTCGAAATATACGAGCCGTAGCCTCGAAGCCTTTATCTGCGAGAGCAACAGAGGCAAGACGGTGAACTTCTCCTCTTCACCGACCGAAGCCTTAGAACTATTATCGAGAATTAATTAAACAATTGAAATAAAAATGACCCAAAACAAAACATTACAGACCGAACGCCTGATACTGCGGGCATGGCAAGAAAGCGACGCAGAAGCACTATACAAGTATGCACAGAATCCCAATATAGGTCCCATTGCGGGCTGGCAACCACACACAAGCGTTGAGGATAGTCGTGAGATAATAAAGACAGTCCTTTCTTCCCCTGAAACTTATGCAGTTGTACTGAAAGAAACGGGCGAGACTGTCGGCAGCGTCGGAATAATGACCGAAAAAAGCGAAATCCACAGTGCACAGATGGCTGACAATGAGTGCGAAATAGGTTATTGGATTGGCGAACCCTATTGGGGACAGGGTTTGATACCGGAAGCCGTAAACGAACTACTTCGGTATGCTTTTGAGGACTTACGGCAAACTGCCGTTTGGTGCGGGTACTACGATGGCAACGAGAAATCAAAGCGAGCACAGGAGAAATGCGGATTCGTCTATCACCACACTGAGCATAACAAGCCCGTGCCGCTGATGGACGACTGCCGCACGGAACACTTCACCAAGCTATCCTACGAACAGTGGAGGCGTAATAATATCGGAAACAAAGAACATTAAACCTGTATATTATGGCTTGTAATCCTGATTTTGTACAATACGTCGTTGACCAATGTGCCGACGCAGGTGAGATAACCGCCAGAAAGATGTTTGGCGACTACGGCATTTATTGCCACGGCAAGATATTCGGACTTATCTGCGACGACCGCCTCTACATAAAGCCGACGGAAGCGGGACGCAGACTGCTACGTAAGGAGGACTTGCGACCGCCGTACGACGGGGCGAAAGATTATTTCTACATCGCCGAGGTCGACGACCACCAATACCTTGCCTCGCTCGTAAAGGCAACTTGCAGTGAGTTGCCTGCCCCGAAACCCAAGAAAAGAAAATCGTCCCTACGATAGAAATATATACAATTAGAGGTGTAGGGGGCTTCCCGACACTTTGCGGGGACTTCCCTACAAGTGTAGGACTGTTCCCTACAAGTGTAGATTTGCTTCCTACAAGTGTAGATTTGTTCCCTACGGATAAAAAATTTAAAAAGACAGTATTGGGGTTGCATATAAAAATATTTTCGTACCTTTGTCGAAGTATAAATAATAACAATTAATAATTATATTAATATGAGTAATTTAAAGAGAACTTATGCGGAAATAATTTCGCAAGCACAGGTGATGGCAACAGGGTTGAAAGCCAATCAGGCAGAGGTTGCCCGAAGAGGAATAGATACGGGCTTCGTTACGGAGCTCGAAAAGACACGCCTCGAGGCAATCGCTCTCAACGACGAGCAAGAAAAGCTCAAATCTGCCCTAAAAATCAAAACCGAAGAACTCAACGCCAAGATGGACATTATCTCTGCCAAGCTGAGCGAGGCAAAGAAAGTGGTGAAGTTGTCTATTCCCAAAGCTCAGTGGTTGGAGTTCGGTATCGGCGACAAACGCTGACAGTCGACCGACTATGTAAGAAAACGGGATAGAATGCACTGCTCTATCCCGTTTTTAGTAGTGCGGTACAAGCTGCCATTGGCGAATTATTCGTATCTTTGCCCCATCGTTGCAAATATCTCCGTTATGTTCGAACCTCTCAAAGATTATTGCCGGCGGATACTCCCCTTTACCGACGAGGAGCTAAGGGCTGTCGATGAATATTTCGTCGAAAAGACATTCAAGAGACGCGAACTGCTGCTCGAAGCCCCTTGCCCGTGTCGTCATCTGTTCTTTATCGTCAAAGGGAGTGTCAGATATTTTCGTATCAAAGAGGACGGCTCGGAGACAACCTGCGACATCTCTTTGGAAAACCAATGGGCTACGGAATTCGTCAGTTTTACGAGTGGTGCACCTGCCCGTCTGTCGCTGCAGACGTTGGAAGAGACCACCGTATACTGTATCGACAAGGCTCGTCTGTATGCCCTGTACAAGGCTTTCCCACGATACGAGACCTTCGGGAGACTGATAACCGAGCGTATCCTGCAACAATCCATAGACACATCGGTATCGCTTGCCTCGCAAAAGCCCGAAGAACGCTTCAAACACCTTATGCAGACACGGGCAGAACTCTTCCAAAGAGTGCCTCGAAAGTTTATCGCCAACCTACTGGGGATTAGTCCCGAAAGTCTCAGCCGACTGCAAAAGCGAATATACTCCAAAAACAAAAACTCTTAACTTAAATCAACGTTTTGTATGCATAGTTTGTCGTAATTTTGCATCATCATTTAATATAGAATAAAGATGAGAAAAATTAACGTTTTAATATTACTGACAATGATGTTTACAAACACACTAACCGCTCAACAAAACACAGATTTCATTGATTTGATACGGCAAGCCACGAAAGCCCCGTCGGGACACAACGCTCAACCTTGGCTCTTCAAAATAAAAACGGACGGTATAGAGATTTATGCCGATACCACACGCCGACTACCCGTCGTAGACCCACACGACAGAGAATTGTTCGTGAGTCTGGGCTGTGCCGTCGAAAATCTCTGTATCGCCGCAACGACAAAAGGATATGAACCGAAGGTAGATATTGCAGAGAACGGTAAAATATTCGTCGCCTTAGAAAAGAAAAAAGATGTCGCCCCCGACAGCCTTGCCAAGCAAATAGACCTCAGACAGACGACCAAAAGGACGTACGACGGCAGACGTATCGACGACGAAAAGTTGCGAACATTAGAGGCTGTTCTCTGTTATTCGGGGGTGTCCGTTCATTTTTACGAACGGGGGTCTTCGGCATTCGACGATATATCCGAATACATATATCGTGGCAACGAGGTACAGATGGGAAGTGTCGCCTTTGTCGACGAGCTGAAAAGTTGGATGAGATACAACAAGCGACATCAAGACCAACATCTCGACGGTCTAAGTTACGCTACCTTTGGAGCTCCCAACCTGCCCAAGTTTATAGCCAAAGCCTTTATATCGACAGCCATCAACGCCAAGACACAAAACAAAACCGATAGAACGAATATAAGCTCTTCGTCGCACCTTGTGCTGTTCGCCACACGCCACAACACGATGGAAGAATGGATAAACTTGGGACGTACGTTAGAGCGTTTTCTGCTCACGGCAACGGCTTTGGGCATAGCAAACGCCTATATGAACCAACCCAACGAAACGCCCGACCTTGCCGAAGAGATGGCTCGAAGTCTCTCGCTGAACGGCGAATACCCCACCATTCTGCTGCGGATAGGCTACGGAGCCCGACGCCCATACTCCAAAAGAAGACCCGTCGAAAGCGTATTGTCTGCGGGCGACTGATACCTTCGGCGTGCTGTATGCAGGCAGTTTGATATACGGGGCAATGGTTTTTGCCTCGTTTTTATTTTTTGCGTTGGTTGTATTCGTGTGTTAGCTTCTGTATCTCGGTCTCCGTTAAGTGAAACAAGTATTTCTTCGCCTCACCCGATTTATCCCAACAAGCCACATATCCAATCACGTAATAATACTTCTTTGTCCGCTTGTCTTTGACGAGGCAGACGTGCATATTATTATTCGATGCTTGGGTCTGTATAATACGGACTTCGCTGTCGGCAAGCCGTAGCACGTCTTTGGCATATTTTTGAGCACATTGCCGCCACGACAATGAGATATCTCGAGCATAAGAGCTACGAAGTTTTATTTTCCCATCGGTTATCTCCTGAAAATAGAAATAGACGAGCAGGCGAGTATCTTCGGCTATCTGTCGGTCTTCGGCGAGGTTGCCACTACTTTTGATAAGGTATATAAGCTTCGGCGACGGACGGTAAATATAATACTTACCCAAATCTCTGTATACTCTTTCGTCCATCTTACATTCGCCCCACTGTTCGATTTGATATACAAACAAATGTATATAATCATCATTCAACTTTATATATCTGCCCGAAGTGCACGTAAAGCAATCATTACCGCAAAGAGCATAGTAGCAAGATCTAAAAGTCTTATCCTTACCAAAAGACACGAGATAGCCCGAAGAACTGCCAGTAGGCATTTCGCTGAGTATATATTGCTCTTCGCCCTCTTCTTCAATTCCGATTAATACGTTAATCTTCCAACTTTCGCCTATGAGATTCTGTGCAGAGACATTTGCAAAACAGAATATTGCGAGAATAATACCGATTTTTCTCATTGTCTTTCGAATATATTTCTTTGTTTACCGAAAAGCCTAATGTTTTTTCTATGGCACAAAGGTATAATTTTTTCTTTAAAAGCGATATAGAACCCCTATTGTACCGCTACGCACATAATAAGGGATTGTCGTTCGATAGATGTTGACGAATTATTCGTACCTTTGCCATCGCAAAAGTTATAATGTACAACCGAATAGACTGACTGAATATGGTAAGATTATCGCACGAAGACAGTAACAAAGGCGGACGGTTCGTTATCTACGACGACAATGTTTTTGCAGGTGAAATGACCTATACCCGCCGCAACGACGGCAATATCGTCATCGACCACACGGGAGTGGAGTCCGCATTCGGTGGCAAAGGTTACGGCGGATTGCTTCTGGACGAAGCCGTCGGGTACGCACGCCGCGAAGGTATCAAGATAGTACCCGTATGTTCGTTCGTAGCAGCCCGTTTCGCCAAAGACCCCGCCATCGCCGATGTGAGAGCCTGAGGGTAATGCCCGAAATAAAAATTTACTGTGTAGCGGGACAGACATTACGCTCTTGCAGACGACAAAACAGACTTTGCCGAAGATTAAGTTTCGGTAGAGTCTGTTTTTAAGTTTTGCCAACAATCCTACCCATAGCAAAGTACGAAAATAGCAAGATAGAGCAAGCCGTTTCGACAAAAACAGGCTACCTTTGCCACCGAAACTTTATGACCTACTTATAATGAAAACCGTTACCAAGAACGATTATATCAGGCGAATAAACAAAGTGGTGGAATATATCAACAACCACCTCGACGATAGGTTAGACCTGCGGAAGCTTGCCTCGGTAGCCAACTTGTCCGACCACCACTTCCATCGTATCTTCAAGGGAATAATAGGCGAACCGCCTATTACATTCATCGCACGGCTGCGAAGAGAAACCGCTGCTCAGCTGTTACGTTATTCGCCGCTTTCGGTCGAAGACATAGCCTTCAACATCGGTTACGAAAGTGCCTCGTCGCTCTCCAAGGCGTTTCGAGACCAATACAATATCACCCCTACAGATTACAGAACCAATAAAGATATTTATATAATGAAAAAATTAGAAACCGCCTCGGGCATTACTCTAAAAGAGCCCAAAATAGTAGAACTCGAACCCAAAAGTATTATCTATGTCGCCCTTACGGGAGAGTATGGTTCACTCGATTACAACGATGCTTACGCTCGTTTGTGGGCTTGTGTCAAAGAACAAAAACTATTTACGAAAGGCATAGAGACTATCTGTCTGTCGTACGACGACCCTAAGATTACCGAAAGCAATCGGCAACGCACCGATGTTTGTCTGGTTGTGCACAAACCTGCCCGTCCCGATGGAGAGGTCTGTTGCAAAGAGCTGCAAGGCGGCAGATACGCTGTCTTCTTTTACCAAGGAGCTTACAGTAATTTGTCGTCGGTGTACGATGCTATTTTTGGCAAATGGCTTACGGCAAACCCATACGAACTTAGGAATGTACCCGTCTTCGAGAAATACCTCAACGACTCGCGAAAGACAGCCCCCGAAAAGCTCAAAACCGAAATATATTTACCAATAAAATAATAAGTTATGAACCTCTCCAAAACAGAAAAAATCACCGGTATCATCTTAGCCGTTGCCTTGGCTTTGCTGACGTTGGCAGGCTCGGGTTATTTCTTCTTCACCCTCAGAGTGAACTTCGTGCAATGGCTCGCTTACAACGCTTGTTCGCCCAGCAGCATAGTGTATTTGTGTTGCTTTGTCGCTTTCTTGGCGAGGCGGCAACCTGCACTGCTTGCCGTTGCTCTCTTGCCGATGTACTATTTCGGTACGATGGGACTGTTTACCTTTACTTGGAGCGGCGCCAACGTCTTTGCACAGATGTCGCATATTACGATGACGCTTAATCTGATATGGGCTATCTACGTGTTCCGTAAGACTGTCGATTACAAGACCTACGCTCAATGGTTGATATTCGGGATATTGGTTTTTGTACCATATATCGCTTTCGTGATGTATTATTGCCGTACACACGCCGACGAGCTGACAACGCTTTTACAGATGGCTTCCTGAAGGCTTCGACTATGAGTAATTTCCCAACCTCCTATATCGGTTTTATCCTCCGAAAGGAGGTTTTTTGTCTTTTCGCATCTCCCCCTTTCGATTATTTACTGACGCACCCCTACTCTCTCACGTATATATACCCGTATGTTTACGGGTATATATATCGGAGAAATAGGTCATTAAGCGAATTTCTTTCGTTCAACAAGCAAAATAAACCATCAGTCCGGCAAGGATAATATAGCCGATGGCATACGGAAGTGCACCGCGAAGAATCTCTCCGTCACGTCCGGGCATATTGCACGAGGCAGTTGCGATAGCGATACTCTGCGGTGAGATAATTTTTCCGCCCGTTGCTCCTGCCGTATTGGCACTTACCAACCAGTTGGGGTCGGGATACGACAGTTGAGAGGCGACATTGGCTTGCAGCTTGCCGAACAGAATATTCGATGATGTATCGCTACCGGTAACAAACGTACCGACGGCTCCAATCAGCGGGACAAACAACGGATAGTAAACACCCGTAGCGGCGACAAGTGCCGAGGCAATCACTCCTATCATACCCGCATAGTTCATTACCGACGCTATGGAAACGAGGCTCATAATCGTAATCACTGTCTTGTTCAGATTTTTCACGGTACGGGCTAAGACGACAAGCAGTTTTTTTGCCGAAACGCCTTGGAGCATTCCACCGATAAACGTACCGAGGAAAAGCATCAGACCTGCGTTAGATATCCATCCGAACGAAAAATATTTGCCTTCGGCATAGATGGGCAGATGTACATTACTTACAAGGTGTGTACGGAGAAACTCATTGACAGGTTTGACCAAAGGTCCGCTGATGAGAATAAAAAACAGAATGAACCCGTAGACACTCCACGCTCGTAATGCACGCGACAAGGTAATGGGTTCTTCTGCAACCGAAGAGGTCGCAGCATCGCGTCTGCCGGCAAAAAGACGTGCATAGACTACAATGGCTAAGATAGCAGCCACGCTTCCGAGGATAGCAGGTGTCTCTGCTCCCAAATATCGTGCACAGATATATTGCACTACCAGCGAAATACCGCCTACCCATAGAGATAGCAGTATGTGTTTTATAATCTTTTTGGGCGAGCTGTCGGTGAGTGTAAGTATTACGAACGGAATAAGGAGCATCAAAGGCGATAGTTGTATAACCACTTTCGAGGCAATGTCGCAAATAGCTTCAGGTGTAGCACAGCCCGAAGGGGCTACCTCGTTAGCCAGCGTGGTCACCGGTACGCCCACCGCACCGAACCCTGTCGGTACACTGTTGGCAATCAGCGATACCAAAGCACTGAACCCAGGTTTGAACCCCAAGCCTATCAGAATGGCTGCAGGTATTGCAACGGCTGTTCCGAATCCGGCCATACCTTCCAACAGACCTCCGAAACCCCATACGAGCAGAAGCACGATGACTCCGCGGTCGTTCGTAAGTGAGGTGAACTGCTTTTTGATGACTTCGATCTCTCCGCTTTCGAGCAGCGTATTGTAGCTGTAAATAGCCATCAGAATGATAATCAATATCGGAAAAGTCGCTTTCAGGATACCTTCCAGAAAAGCCCACATCACTCCGCCCTGAGTATAATTCTCAGGAGCAAATCCGAGGGCAGGAGCGGCAATCAAAGCAATCAGCAATGTTGCGACAAGGGTAAGGAATGCGCTTTTGTGTCCTGCCATCTTCACACCGAGCATCAGTACGAACAAGAGCAGAATCGGGAAAACAGATAATAAAATATCCATAACATATTTTTTTGATTAGTTGTACAAATGAGCGTATTAAACAAGTAATACCGTAGCCTGACGCGCACCGTGTGCTCCCATAACGAGTGCCTGTTCGATGTCGGCTGTCTTGGAAGGTCCTGATATAAAGCACCTGAATTCTCCCGGAGGTTCGTTCGGTACACGTCGGTATGCGTCGTGCATAGTATCGACCAGTTGGTCTTTCGGAAGAAGTATCAGCAGTGATTCGGAAATGAAGTATATACTGCGTTGCAAGTATTCTTGCTCAAAATATACGGCAGCATTTTCACACACACCAAAGATACCACGGCAGATTACGAGATCGGTACCGTTCAACTCGGCAGGTGTATCGATATAATCGGGATTGTACGTGGCGCAAGTGACTTCCAGAAGATTGCATGCGATGCGTCCTGCATCGGGAAAGAGACGCCGCACGGCATCGTCAATAGATTCGCCCTCGCCGAGTACCTCAGCACGACCGCCTACTCCGGTCGATATCTCGATAAATTGTTTGAGCTTATCGGGGTAAACAATATGTGAAATATTCACTTCGGGACGTGGGAAACGCTCCTTAATATTTTCCCTCAAACTATTAATTATAAATTCTTTGCTGTTCATTTCGATTCTTTATTTAGTGTTTTTCTTTTGATGATTCTGTTTCCACCACGCTTCGAACGACTGCTTGGCAAAGTGCGGCAGTTCTCTTTCTTTACCCCAAGCGTTCAATCCGTTGTACAGAACAAAGCGCGGCATTTTATTGGCGATGGGAGCCATTTTCAGAGCAGAATGGAACAGAGACGGGCGTTCCATCAGGAATTGAATACCTTTACTCATCATCTTCTTCTGTGAATTGGCTTGTCCCAGTCCGTCCAACTTCTGACGCCATATATATATCTGTTCGCCGAGGTCTACCATAGCAGGACAGACGTACGAGCACGACAAGCAAAGCGAACAGGCAGAGACGTTGCCACTGTGTTTCTGTGGGTCATGAAGCATACCGAGATTGATACCTATCGGACCCGGAATAAAATACGAATAGGAGTATCCTCCGCTCCGACGGTATACCGGACAAGTATTCATACATGCTCCACAGCGGATACAATTCATTACCTTGTGATGTTGGGGCATACCCAGAATCTTACTGCGTCCGTTATCGACAATGATAAAATGTTGTTCGCCACCCTTATGTGGTCGTCCAAAATGCGAAGTGTATGTCGTGATGGGCTGTCCCGTTGCCGAACGTGCAAGCAGACGTGTGAAGATACCCAGCGATTCCAAGTCGGGGATAATCTTGTCAATCCCGAAAGCACATATATTGAGCTTCTGGCACGACATTCCCATATCGGCATTTCCTTCGTTTGTACAGACAATCACTTCACCTGTCGAGGCTACGGCAAAATTGCCGCCAGTCATAGCGGCATCGGCATTCAGGAAGTCTTGACGAAGAGCTTTGCGAGCCTGATGAGTCAGATAGGTGGGATCGGAATTACCCTCTTGGCTGCCTAATTTTTCTTCAAACAACTTACCGACAGTCTCACGTTTAAGGTGTATGGCAGGCATTACAATATGACTAGGACGGACATTGAGAAGCTGAAGAATCCGTTCTCCCAAATCGCTTTCGATGACTTCGTACCCTTTTTCTATCAGATATGGGTTCAGATTACACTCTTCCGAAAGCATCGATTTACTCTTTACCAACTTGTGTACACCGTGGTTGCGAAGGATTTCCTCGATGATAGAGCAATACTCTTCGGCGTCTTTCGCATAATGCACATGACAACCGTTGGCTGTCGCATTCTTTTCGAATTCCTCGATCAACTCGGGCAGGTGTGAGTTGCTGTAAAGTTTGAGGTCTCGTGCAGTATGTCTGAGTTCTTCCCATTCAGGGATAGCATGTGAGAGTCGGTCGCGTTTTGCACGCACCATATATAATGTTTTGTCGTGCCATTCGGCGTTTACTTTGTCGGATAAAAAGGCTTTGGCTGCCTTGGCGTGTGTAGTACTCATAGTTGTGCGGATAAAATTTCTAAATAGTGGATTGTACGTATCGGAAGATGTTCTCTCTCAATAACACCTTCCATATGCATCAGACAGGAGCTGTCGGCGCCAGTAATATATTCGGCTCCGGTAGCCATATGATATTTTACTTTGTCGCGTCCCATACAGGCGGATACTTCCGGCTCTTCGACAGCAAACATTCCGCCGAAGCCACAGCATTCGTCTATGCGTTCGGGCTCTACGACTGTAATGTCCTGTACTTTCTCGAGTAGAGCGCGAATCTTATTGTAATAGGGAACCGTCAACTCCGACGCGGAAGAGAGGTGAAGCTCTCGTACTCCGTGGCAGCTGTTGTGCAGACTGACCTTATGCGGGAAACGGGAGGCGAAACGCTCAGGCTTGACTACATCGTGAAGAAATTCCGTAATATCGTAGATGTGTTTGCTTGTTTCGCAGACATGTTCGCCGTGCTCGGACAGAATGCGGGGATGGTTTTCTTTGATGAAAGCCACACAGCTTGCCGACGGTCCTACGACATAGGTATAGTTTTTGAACAATTGCTCGAAGCGCTTGGCTAACTTCAGCGAATCTCCTTCAAATCCTGCATTCGCCATCGGCTGTCCGCAGCAGGTTTGTCCGAGAGGGTAATCAACGTCTATCCCAAGACTTGTAAGCAGTTTGTAACACGCAATGCCAATGTTAGGATAGACGGCATTGACATAACAGGGAATAAATAATCCTACTTTCATATAACCACGTAATTTTTTTGTTGTCGCAATAAATAATTGAATTATAATATGTATTTTAACTTAAATCAAACCCCATTATATGGGTCATTTTGATTGATAAATGTAATAAGGAAGACAGACATAAGCCTATCACCCCCGCACGCTCTCCATCTCTAAAAAGCGTGTTATACAGTGCTTTTTTGCAGAAACTTAGATTGCATACCTTTTCAGAAAATTTTTTGTAAATATACGGAGTATTTTTTTGTATTGCCAAACAAAAAGCGTAAAAAATAACTTGACACTCGTTTTTTTAACATTCATTCAACAATATCGATTTATTTTATTCATATTTTAACTTTATTTCGCCCGTATGTTCGTTCGTGGCAGCACGTTTCGCCAAAGCCCCCGCTATCGCCGACGTGAAAGCCTAAGAGGCTTCGACTTCGAGTATTTCCTTAACCTCCTATATCGGTTTTATACTCCGAAAGGAGGTTTCTTGTTTTTCGTATCTTCCCTTTCGATTAGTTACGGATATATACCTGTAAATTTATGCATATATACCTATGCGTTCACGGGTATATACCTGTAGGCTCACGCATATATACCCGTACGTTTTCGGGTATATATCGGAGGAGTCTTTGCTCTTTGTCATTGACAATAAATGTTAAATACATTACGGATATTCAACATTATATATACCCGATAAATAGTGCTGTTTATCGGTGTTGTAAATATAGTGTTTTTTTGTAAATCGAGACGCTCGATTTTTTGTCATAAAAACTTTTTTTCTTATCTTTGCCCCCAAACAAATTTTATTAAACGATGAATATATTAAAAATAGTACTGGTAGCCTCCTTTCTGTCTGCGGCTACCCTTAATGCACAAGATGCCTCGAAGGCACTGAAAGTAGGCGACAAAGCCAAAGATTTCACTCTGAAAAACGCACAAGGCAAACAAGTAAGATTATACTCGTTATTAGAGAAGGGTAATGTAGTCCTTACTTGGTACAGGGGCGGTTGGTGTCCTTATTGTAACTTGGCTCTGAAACAGTTGCAAGACGCCTTACCCGAGATAACAGCAGAAGGAGCTGTATTGGTAGCCCTTACGCCTGAATTACCCGACAGCAGTCTGTCCACTAAGGAAAAACATCAGTTGAAGTTCGAAGTGCTCACCGACCTCAACAACGAGGTAGCACGTACCTACGGTTTGGTATTTAAACTGGACGAAGCCACGGCAACACGCTACGAACAAGGGTTTCAACTATCGGCATACAACGGCAATCATTCTGCCGAGTTGCCTATGCCCGCTACTTATGTTATAGATAAAAAGGGAATTATCCGATACGCTTTTGTAGAAGCCGATTACAGATTGCGTGCTGACCCTAAGGTAATTGTCGGAGAATTGAAAAAAATCAAGGCAAAAGCCAAAAATTGACTTTAACTCACAAGTACAGCCGAAAAACATAATGCCTTAATGAATGCACAAAGTAATCGGTCAGGCAAAAGAAATCTAAAAAATTAACACGTACGTATACTAATTATGAGCAAAAGTGTAACAATATTCTTATCGCTTTTGTGTGTATCGCTAGTGTCTTGCACCACGCGCAGGATAGTATTTGCACATAGAGCCGTTGCCATCGATGAAAAAGAAAGTACAATACTCATAGAAGATACACTTACCGTAAAATTCAATCCATTCACACAGCTATCGGGTAAAAACACTTTTATACACAACAGAAGCAATCTTACCAATGAGATAGAGAAGTATACGGTAAAGGTCTTACATAAAAGCATTTCTCTAAAAGATTCCGTCATTGCAATACTCCCCTGTATGATAATAACGGCTTCTAATGAGAATGCAGATGTAAACTCCGATGTTTCATATTATTATTATTTCGACTCTAATATCGGCAGGTGGGTGAATATGCAGAATGTAGATAAGATACCTTACTCTCGGTCTCCGTTTCCTCTCTTTTTCTTACGAGAAGTTTTTATTAATAAGAAGATGAATCTGATTATCGTTAAAGATAGATTTAAAGACATCTCGGTAATATATACGATACAGGGAAGGGCAAAAAATGCACCATATACAATTACAAATATTTGGTATCCTCGCAATTTTAACTATTTTATATCGATAGCCGGTTATATAAAAGACAAGATAGACCCTATAAGTATCGAAACCGCAAAAGCGTGCAGCAAGAGGACGAATTAACTTATACATTCTTCTCGACGATTAATTATAATGAAACTCTTATTATTGATAATATTATGTCTGCTTACAGGCATTTTGTATTCGCAGAATACGGCAAACGGCAAACCCTACGGTCTGTCGGGAGTGGTCAAAGACAGTGTTACGGGAGACGTTATCCCGTATGCAACGGTAGAGGTAGCGAGCAACGATACATCGTGCCGTGCGGTAGGTTATACCGACAGCCAAGGGCGGTTCAGCATCACCCTACCCGAGTGCGACTCACTGACGGTAAAGGTCGGTTTTACGGATTACCTACCCGCCACACGACAAATAACGCACAGCACACACAGAGGCGATACTCTGACATTCTACCTTACGCCGGGCGGCAAAGAGTTGGGAGAGGTAGCAGTCTACAGTTATCGGCAGTTTGTAAAGCTTATGCCGTCGGGGTTCTCATACGACATAGGCAAAGACCTCCGAAGTAAGTCCGAAGACCTGCTCACTGCTATGCGTCGTGTGCCGATGGTGGTAGTAGACGGCGAAGGAAAAATAACGGTAAAGGGTAAGACCAACTTTTCGATCTACCTCAACGGTAAGCCCTTCAATATGGCAAATGCCGATCCGACGCAGGTATTACAGAGTATCCCCGCCGCCAACATAGCCAAGATAGAGATGATTACCAACCCCGACGCCTCGTACGATACAGGTGCAGGTACTACTATTATCAACATAATAACAACCAAAGGCGGCATCAAAGGTTACAGTATCCGTCTGACGGCAGGAGCCAATACCCAGCCCAGAGCCAACGGAGACATCATATACAATCTCGTAACCGACAAGCTGCGACTGTCGGCTACTTACAACTATTTCCTCGACAAACATATAAAACAGCCTATCTCCGTAAAAAGGGAGATATATCCGCAAGGAGATACGCCCAATACACTGACCTCCACAGCCAACAACGACGGAAGCAATCAATATCACACAGGCAGGCTTATGATGGAGTACGATATAGACACCGTCAATATGCTGTATGCCGACGGACACATACTATATAAACGTGGGGATTTGCAGACAGATTGGCATCATACGTTAGTAGGAGCGGGTGGTACCAAAAGTACCCGCTTTACGTCCACATCATACAGCAACGAGGCAACGTTCGAAACGAATATTATGTACCGCAGGCTGCACAGAAAGAATAAAAATGAGATTTTCTCATTAGGTTATCGTTTCTCGTACAATCCCGATAACAGACACCACGAAAGTATGTCGCAGACAGAAGCCTTGCAGTCGCGATACGCCAAAAGTATCTCCGACGGCGGTCTGTATCAACATACCGTCATGCTCGACGGTTTGCTTTACAATAAGAATAGTCTGGTGCTAAAAGGCGGCTTGTTCGATATCTACAGATACTCTACCGCCATACCGGTATATTTCACACGCAACAACCCCGCTGACTATTGGACACGAACATCGGGCGACATACAGACAAGCCAACAGTACAATAACATCGGAGCATATCTGACCTCTTCGTACAGACGAGGTATATTCGATTTTAGGCTCGGAGCACGATTAGAGCACGTCGACGACCGAGTATGGCAGACTTCGGCAGATAATACGACTGCACATTATACGTACATCGTGCCACGTGCTTCCATTGTTGCCTCTCCGTCGGATAATACTCAACTCAACCTCTCGTATCGCTATGGTATTCGGCGACCGTCGATATGGAGTATGAACCCCTACGAGACAAGAAACAGCGAGTACGACATCTCGGCAGGGAATCCGAACCTTGTCCCGCAACGATCGCACAATATAGGTCTGGAGGGTATGGCATTCGGCAACAACTATTTCATAAACCTATCGGTGGATTACGAAAATGTCCGAAATCCGATATACATACGTACGGAGGTATCTCCACATTCGTCGGAGATATTATATTCGAGGTACGATAATCTCGGCACATACCAAAATATCGGCACATCGTTGTTCGTCAATTATCGTCCGACTTCTTTTGTACGGCTCAATTCGTTCTTTAACGGAGGGTTCTGCTTTTTTAGCGACAAAGACCAGCCCTTTTCTCAACAAAACTTTATCTACAATATCACCGCAAATGTAGATTTTGATATATCCGAGAGTTTATCGGCAGGAGCCGGTTGCGGTTATACACAATCTACACCCGATTGGCGACAATATAGCAGTCATACTTACTATTATTCGTTTTATGTCAAAAAGACATTCTGCGATAAAAAACTGGATGTTACCTTGCAAATAAATAACCCTTTCAACAAATATAGCAGGCTTAAGACCGATGAATGGGGCGATTATTTTAGACAGACACGCACAAATGACATTACCGCACGGTCGCTCGGGCTACGGCTGTCGTATCAATTCGGTTCGGGTAAGCGGTCGGAAGTTAAACGTAATCGTAACTTAAAGACCGACGACTTGGATATATCGACAGGTGTCGATTGATATGCCACAATCCCCTGCTACAATCATTGATACGACGTCAGAGCTTTATCGTATGCTTCGAGGTAGTAGTCGAAGAACTCTTGCCACAGGGCTTTGTTGGCGATGGTTCGAGCCTTGTCGGCTATCGTTTTTTGTGCTTTGCCATTTAGCTCGACAAAATGAATTACCTCGTCTGCAATATCACGCACCACATCGAAGTAGTTGCCGTCGTTACGGGTTATTACGGCTACACCATTGTCGATACCTACCTGTACGGGCGATACCCACTGCCCGAACCCCGCCAACGAAGTAGTAACGGTAGGTATACCGAAAGCGGCACTCTCCATCGGCGTATACCCCCACGGCTCGTAATACGAGGGGAATAGCGTCAGGTCGAGACCGATGAGTATGTCGTAGTACGGTACGTTCAGTGTGCCGTCGTTGCCGTTGAGATAGGTGGGGACAAATATTATCTTCACGCGGCTGTCTGGCGTATTGCCGAAGTCTCTTTGCCTAATATAGTTCAATGTCAGGTCGCTCTCTTCGTTAACGATAGCCGACGTAGCAAATTTGGAGTTGCTGTAGCAACCCTCTCTTACCCACGCCGGCACTATGACGAACGCCACTATCGGCTGTGCGGTACGGCTGTCGCCGTTAAGACGGCTCATAACGTCTACGAAGACGTCTATCCCTTTGTTTTTGTACTCGTAACGTCCCGATATGCCTACGAACAGGTGTTCTTGGTCGAGAGTGTACCCGAGAGTCTTCTCTGCCAACTCTTTGAGTAGCAGGCGGGCACTCCGCCTCTTACGTGCGTACTCGTCACCTTGCGGTACGAAACTGTTTTCGAAACCGTTGGGAGTTATCGTATCGGGCTTCTTTTCGAGCAGATATTCGCACTCCTTTGCCGTTATTTCGCTTACTGTCGTAAAACAGTCTGCCGTGTGTGCCGCTGTGCGTTCGGCAGAGTGTTTTGCCTCTACGTTGAGCTCTCTTGCCATTTGGTTGCCGTCGTATGCGGTAAGGTAATCGTATAACGGTTTGCCGTTGCCTGCAATACTCCGCCCTATGGTAGTGGCGTGTGTGGTGAAGACCGTTTTTATCCGAGGGCAGAATGTCTTGATATAAAACAATCCGAACGCCGTCATCCACTCGTCGAAGTGGGCAATGAGTCGCCTGTCTGTAATATCGTAGAATTGTGCAAAGGCATCGATTACCGCACCGGCAGCGTAACCGAACATCGAAGCCTCGTCGTAATCGCCGTAAGCATTGTGCGACTCCACACCGAACCTTACCCAGAAGTCGCCGTAGATACGATTTTTCTCCGCATACAGAGGTCGAAAATCCACCAACACTGCCTTGGGTTTGCCGGGAACGTCCCACCTGCCCGTCTTTATGTCCAGACCTTTTGTCTGCTTTATGTAATGGGCAAAATCGGCTAATTCGTCGGTCTGTGTGAAGTCTTGCGGGGTGGCGGAGTCGAGGCAGGGACCTACGAATAATACGTTGTCGCCGAAATGCCGTGCCATCGTAGCGGCACGCGACGAGAGCACCGTGTATATGCCTCCTACCTTATTGCACACCTCCCACGAGGTTTCGAAAATATAATCGGGTTTGGTCATATATCTGAACATTGTCTTTTTGTGAATACAAAGGTATAATTTTTCCGACACCCGTTGTGAGATTTTTTGTACCTTTGCATTTATTCTTAACAATAGACAACAAATGGCTAAGACAGCATTAATTACAGGTATTACAGGACAGGACGGCTCTTATCTTGCCGAGTTTCTGCTCGAGAAAGGTTACGAAGTACACGGCATACTACGCCGCACGTCGTCATTCAACACAGGTCGTATCGAACATCTCTATTTCGAAGAATGGGTACGCGATATGAAGCAACAACGCCTCATCAACCTACACTACGGCGATATGACCGATTCGAGTTCGCTACTGCGTATCATACAGATAGTACAGCCCGACGAGATATACAATTTGGCAGCACAGAGCCACGTAAAGGTAAGTTTCGACGTACCCGAATACACTGCCGAGACCGACGCCGTAGGCACGCTGCGGTTGCTCGAAGCGGTGCGTATACTCGGTATGGAAAAACGTGTGCGTATCTATCAGGCATCGACCTCCGAACTCTTCGGGCTTGTACAGGAAGTGCCACAGAAAGAGACTACGCCCTTCTATCCCCGCTCACCATACGGTGTGGCAAAGCAGTACGGTTTCTGGATTACCAAAAACTATCGCGAGTCGTACGGTATGTTCTGCGTCAACGGTATACTCTTCAACCACGAGAGTGAGCGGCGGGGCGAAACGTTCGTTACCCGTAAGATAACGCTTGCCGCAGCACGCATAGCACGCGGCTATCAGGAGCGTCTGTATCTGGGCAATCTCGATGCTCTTCGCGACTGGGGATATGCCAAAGACTATGTGGAGTGTATGTGGCTGATGTTGCAGCACCCGACTCCCGAAGACTTCGTTATAGCCACAGGCGAGATGCACAGTGTACGTGAGTTTGTTACCAAAGCCTTTGCCGAGGCAGGTATCAATATACGTTGGGAGGGTAAGGGCATCGACGAAAAAGGTATAGATGTCGTCACAGGCAAAGTATTGGTGGAGGTAGACCCCAAATACTTCCGTCCGGCAGAGGTAGAGCAGCTGCTCGGTGACCCGACGAAAGCCAAAACCCTACTCGGCTGGAACCCGACCAAAACATCGTTCGACGAACTGATAAAGAAGATGGTACGCTACGATTTGGAGTATGTGGAGAAGATGCGTTAATTGTCGAAGAATGAATATTTTAGCGACAGCAATATGAAAAGGTTCGAGATAACTTTAAGAAAGAGATTATCTTTGTAGAATATTTTGACACAATGAGAAATAGGCATATAGACACACATTTCAGAGGAAAAAACGAGAAATATTATAGTGTAAAAACATTCGTAGAATGAGTTTGCTTGAGAACATATACTATTAGCACAAAATCAGAATAATATGAAAGAACAAGAAAAAAAACAGACAGCCGGCAGGGATATTTTGGGCGATTTTGCACCTAAATTCGCTGAACTCAATGATGATGTTCTTTTTGGGCAAGTGTGGAGTCGTGAAGCGGAACTTTCTCCTCGTGACCGCAGTATGGTAACTATCGCTACCCTAATAGGGAGTGGAGCGCCTGAATTTACTATCAAGTCACACCTTAACGAGGGCAAGAAAAACGGCATCAGCAAAGACGAAGTCGCCGAGATGATTACCCATATTGCCTTCTATGCAGGATGGCCTAAGGCGTGGGGAGCGTTCAATGCAGCCAAAGAGATTTATGCCGAGGAAATTGCTAAAGATCCGAGTAGCGGTAATGCGGGTTATATTTTCGGTATTGGTGATTTCAACGAGGCATACAAAGCCTATTTTACGGGCAAAAGTTACCTCAATCCGTTGGCTATGCCCGATAAAAGCAATACCATCAGTGTGGTCAATGTAACTTTTAAACCTGCTTGTATAAACAATTGGCATCGGCATGCTACCGAGCAAATTTTGCTTGTAACCGAAGGCAAAGGTTGGTATCAAGAATGGGGAAAACCAGCTCAATTTCTAAAAAAGGGCGACGCCATAACTATTCCCAAAGGAGTAAAACATTGGCACGGTGCAACCGCCGACAGTTGGTTTGCTCATATTTCGATAATGGACACTGCTAAGGATAAGACCGAATGGCTGGAACCTGTTGCAGACAAAGAGTATAAAAAATTAGGTTCAAGATAACTTTACGAAAGAATTATTCTTTGCAAGTCATTTTGAACTATCATATTGATTAATAATAAGGTTCAAGATAACTTTAAGGGGTGATTTCTGAAATTTTTGAGCAAAGTTAGGTATAAATTTTGATTTCTGTAATTGTATCTAAACTCACACTCCTTAATATGTAGGTAAAATGTATGCCTGTGCACACCTCTGAACTTTGCCAATCGTACTTTACAAAGCCCCCAAAAGTTCTCTATTCCATTGATATGGTTATGTCCCAAAGCAAATTCATTTTCTCCA
>GG774889.1:1099287-1137642 GCA_000163695.1 Bacteroidetes oral taxon 274 str. F0058 | reverse complement strand
GAAATAGCTTTCGTCCAACTCGACTTCTCCATTTGTAAATGGGCTTTCCGCCTCGCATAATTCAGCTATACGCTCTCTAAATGCTCTATAAAACCTATTGATGGTAGGGCGAGAAATACTTGTTAAAACAGACGTCTTTTCTGCCTCGATATCGAGGCAGAAAAGACGAATAATCTCTCTCGTTTTTCTCTCTGAAATGTGCGTCACTTTTATGTACTTGTTTCTCATTGTAGCAAAATAACTTACAAAGATAATTCTTTCGTAAAGTTATCTTGAACCAATAATAATATAGCGAGTATACTATTATCCTATAGCGGTATACGCCTGATTACAAGTCCTTTTAATGTAATTTGCATAACATTTGCGGATAATACGGAGTTCCCAAAAGACTATTTGAAGAATTTGCCGATTTGTCTGTTATCGATAAAATTCACTCGAATTTACCCCTAAATGCTATTGTACAAAAAAATACTCATTAATTATCTATTCATTAAAATTAATTTTGTACTTTTGTTGTGAATTTAAGTAAGTGAAATTCTTCTTACTCAGGTTCTTGTGTGTTTATATTTATTAACCAAATAGTTATGTTATGAAAAAAGTAATAAAAAAAATACTACTTACTATCCTTATTGTTTTCTTGCTCTTAACTGTATTGCCTATTGCATATTTCTTTATTTATGGGTTCTTCCTGCGTGGTAATATCAGTGAAGAAAAAGTGAATTACCTTAAAGCTAATAGTATAATATTACCGCCAGAAAGCACAATCTCCGATACAACATTATTTGCAGAGGTTAATACACCTACTGTGTTTATGTTTGGTGAGATTCACGGATTTTCCAAGACACAGCTTTTCGACGCTCAACTCTTGATATACCTGAACAAAAAGTTTGGAGTTACCGATTATTTTAATGAGTTTTTTACCGAAGATGCTGAACTTCTGAATCGATACCTAAGTGCTGACACACCTGATGAAACGCTATTGAAGCAACACTTCAACAATCTAAAAGAGAATATTCCACAGCGCCAAACACAGGAGTATCTTGAAAAATGGAAGATACTTTACAACTATAACCAAACATTACCAGAGAACCAAAAGATACAAGTTTATGGACTTTTAGGTAAACAAGAAGCCTTTAAGCACGGTCGCGATAGTGTTATGATGAGTAATTTTGATTTAACTATCAAGCAGTTAGATAGTGTGAGTGATAGAAAAAGAAACTATTATTGCTCTTTGGGTAGCGGACATATCTATCAGGAAAAATACAACGGGAGAAAATGTTTTGCGGCTCTTCTAAAAGAGAAAGATTATACGGTGATTTCTGTAATGCATCGTCCTTTGGATTCAGAAATGTATCTTCCAAAAGGTTTGGGTATGCCAACGAGCCCTAACGAGATGATTTCTTGGGCAAACTGCGATGGGCCTATCTCCTATTTCACAAATGCCGAAAATTTCAAAAAAGCCTCTGAAAGTCCTTCAATAGTGCTTTACAAGCTCGACGGTAAAGATTCTCCTTATGCACACTGTCAAGATGTTGTTGGTTTCAAATCACCTATTAGTTTCCTTATGGGAAGGATAACACCTGAGGAGGATAAATATACTACCGACTATTTTCAACATGTTTTAGTAACCAGAGGCTGGAAAGGTCCAGAATTGCCATAGTAAGCTTCCGTAGCGACAAAAACAAACGCTCTTTTTCTCTCACCAAGCCCCTGCTTTTGTAGAGATGATATGTAAGTTAGTCAATTAGCAAATTATCTTTATCATCATAATACATTACTTTATCTCCGATAATACGAGCAGGAGCGGTGTATCTATGAGGTTCTCTCTTACCTATTCCCATAATATGATTTACTTGCCAACCCTTGGCTTTCAAATAATCCGATATCATCGACCTATGACAACGCCACCAAACAGCTTCGGCACACATATAGGCAGTAGTTTCTTTTTCAGCTATAGCGATGAGTTGAGCAATACCTTTTTCAAAATCAGGAGTCTCCATATAATCGGCATAAGCTCGGAAAGACTCGTTATGCCAACGAGTGTTCTTAGAGTCTTTATGTACTTTACGTCTTCCACCTAATAACGTAAGATGGGTATAGGCAATCCCAATTTCGGGTAATACTACCCCTAAGTTTTCTTTATTAAATTGCGGATATTTGTTAGAGCCGGGTAATCCTCTTATATCAACTAAATGCTGTATCTCAAACGATTGTAGCATCTCTATAAATTCTTCCAATGTACGAGTGGAATGCCCTATAGTATATATACTCTTCATAATCAATGACTAATATCTTTTATTTAGTAAGTGTGTCGTAATTTTTTAAATCATCTCCGAAAAGTTTCTGAAAGGACAAAAATAAGGAAATTTCGCAATTTATCACTACCTTTGCCCCGCACATCAAAAACCGACATCCGAACATTCAACATTATGACTTTTTTAAAAAGACTTTTTAATTTACATCAAGGGGAAGAGAAAAAAGAAAAAGTAATCGAAAATATCCTTAGTAATATCTCTTTTCGTGGCGCTAATCTATGGATTTTGGCTTGTGCTATCCTCATTGCTTCTATCGGGTTAAACGTGAACTCTACTGCTGTAATCATCGGGGCGATGCTTATTTCTCCTTTGATGGGACCTATCGTGGGAGCAGGATTTGCACTGGCTACTTACGATTTCGACCTATTGAAGAAGACCGGACAAAGTTTGCTCATCGCTACTGTGGTGAGTCTTATAGTATCGTTTATCTACTTCTATATCAGTCCGTTTAAAGACGTACAGTCAGAGCTTTTGGCGCGTACTTCGCCTACCATTTACGATGTGCTTATCGCCTTTGTGGGTGGGTTGGTAGGAGCTATATCAATCACCCGTCAAGACAGAGGAAACCCTATCCCTGGTGTGGCAATCGCTACCGCTTTGATGCCTCCGCTTTGTACTGCCGGATTTGGCTTAGCCACGGGCAATATTAGTTATTTTTTAGGTGCTTTCTACCTATATAGCATCAACTGTTTCTTCATTGGGATTGCTACCTTTCTCATCATCAAATACCTGAAATACACTCCTAAAAATACGGGCAACGAGGCACTCAACAAGCGTCTGCGTATTGTTATCACTACATTGATTATCATCATTGTTACCCCAGTTTGTATTTGGCATATAATCTTCTGAAAGAGAAGGAGTTTCACCAGAATGTAGCCCATTATATCACTGCCGAGTTTGAAAACAACGATTATACCGTTATTTACAAGAAAATACGCTACAATGCCTCGCCTAAAACCATTGAATTGGCTTTTTTGAACAAGAAATTTACCGATGAGGAGATAAAAACACTACAAAGCAACCTCAAAAACTTCAAATTACCGAACACCGAACTCATAATTAGGCAAAAAGAGTCGGATATTGACCAGAAGATGCTATCGGAAATAAACAAAAACAAGGCATCGCTCTCTAATAAAGACTTGAAGATAAATCAACTAAAAGAAGAGTTGGCGCAATACAAATATACCGACCCTACTTTTGCCAAAGAAATAGAAGTATTGTTCCCTAATATTGAGAGTTTCTGTTTTGGAAAACTGACGGATTTTTCGGGAAAAGACAACACTTCTCTCACTACGGTGATGCTATACACTCCTAAAAAAGAGACCATTAAGGGCAAAGTCGTCACCAAAGAAGTGGATCGACAAAAGCTGCAACAATGGCTCGCTGAGAAGTTCGGCGATAAGGAAGTAATCTGCAGATTAGCAGATTAAATTGTTGTGTAACAATTAATAAATCAACACATTATATGAAACTCATTTTTACCTTTTTATTATTCCCGCTCTTAACGGCAGCACAACCGATTATCAATTGTAAGGAAGTAATAAAACCTTATGAAGACTTTCAAAGTCCATTAGCTTTTGAAGAGACAGTGGCAGCACTTCAAAAAACATTGAATAGCAAAGGGATTACCATTTTTGCTACTATCGAACACCACAAGGCGGCTGAGGCAGTAGGCGAAAGTATGTCGCCCGCAACAGTGCTTATAGTAGGCAATCCCAAAGTAGGAACAGCCCTAATGCAGGAAAATCCTCTCTTGGCTATCGAACTCCCGCTGAAAATACTCATCTACGAGAAAGAGAAAGCGGTAAACATACGCTACGAGAAAATCTCTGCTACCGCTGAAAAATACAATATAAAACAAAACTTCGGCACAGCGGAAAAGATAGATGCCGCAATGCAACAATTGATTAAATTATCAATTGGGAAATTAAAAAATTAACACATTGGCAAACTACATTCAACATTCAGGCATTTTTATATCGCACTTTAGCGGAGGAGGAACACTCGTGCATGCGTGTAACCAAAACCTCTCCCTCACTCTTACCTATACGGAGGGGGGAAGTGGCGGAGTAATAACTAACCATTATGTACGATTCTTTAAAAAAACATTTTCAGCAAGCGTGCTTTTAGCCAAAATCGACTTTGAAAATATCATCCGCAAAGAGGCTCAAAATCCCGAGTACGCTTCGTGAAAGATAATGAGTTTCGTGTATTGGGCGTGGGCAAAGCAACACCCTCAGCGTAAATACCGCGCGCAAGCCATTGCCTATCTGAGAAAAGCCATAGAGCTTGACCCTCACTATTTAGCAGGGCGCAAACGCTCGGAAGAGCTAATGACAAAATTTGCTAATTAACAAATTGAAAACGCACAAGTAACCATACTCTGGCACTGCTCACCCAAATAAGTCAGCTGATCGACAGCGGAAGCCTTCGCATAAAAATCCCCGTACGGTAAAGTTACTGCACAGGGATTTTTAATTTTCTCATTGGCAAATTAGCCTAACTTCTTAATTTGCTCCACTAAGCGAGCGGCGTGTTCTTTGGCTTTTTGCTGTACTACCGAAAGTGCTTCTTTGGGCATCACCCCATGCTCATAGTGCATTGCGTAAGAAACCACGGGGTCTACAAACTCCATTTTGGTAAAATTAGCCGTCTGTCTGTGAGGATAAAAGAAATTGGATACAGGACACTTTTGGTAGGCTTCCTCAGGAGCTCCAATAGTGAAAGAGAGCAACAGTTTTTTGCCTTCTAACCGATAAGCTGTATCATAAGCAAAACCAAAAGCAAAAACATCATCTACCCATTTTTTCAATAGAGCAGGAAGTGAATACCAATTCAAAGGAAACTGCCATACAATCACATCAGCCTTAACAAGTTTGGCTTGTTCGGCAGCTATATCAAACTGATAGTTAGGGTAAAGGGCTTGCAACTCACTTATCTCAACCTCAGGAAGCAGGCGTTTTACCTCTTCCAAGATAGCCTTATTGGCGTTGGACGTCTCCATTGTAGGATGTCCATTGATGATTAATACGTTCATATATAATTACATTTAAGTTTTTAGAGCAACAAAGGTAAGATTTAATCGGCAAATTTACAATATGAGCAGATTTGTCGGCTTGCCTATTCGCCTATTATTTGTATCTTTGCAAGCAAATAATCCATATTGAGTATGTTTAAAAATATTACTCTTATCACGGCTTTATTGTTTGCATCACTGGCACAAGCACAGAAAGAAATTTCGCCCCGCCGTATAGACCTCCTTGCTTATAATGCACAAGGGTATCTCTCATTCTACACTCAAAAACAGAAGGATAAATTTTTAGAGTTAGAATTTGATTATCAGGAAGATGAAAAAGCAGACTACGACAATATGGACGTGTATAACCTTATCCTAAATTATTACAACGATGACAATTTAAAATCATTGAAAGAGATAGAGGAAGCTGATAATAAAATCATTTACCCCAAAGACATCAGACACACAACCTTACGGGATTTTGTAGGGAAAACTTTTAAGACACTCCCTCCTGTCTATGATAAGGATACTCACACAATTATCAAAATACTGAACCCCCGATTAGCCTTAATGTGGGATATTGACAAAGAAGAAGAAGAAGATTACTCCTATCAAAGAAGAGAATATTTTGCTCTGCGCCCTATCAGCTTAGGTAAGGGGAGGTATATCTACCTTTTGAGTGATGATTCCAGAATAGAGGCTTTTATAGTCCCTCTAAAAGGGAAAACATTATTCTTAAACACAACAGATACGGCAGTACTTACAGCAACCGAGCGTTTCCCTTCGTCTTATAAAGAAGATTTTATAGGGTATGACCCAGAAGAAAGTATGTTACTTCGCCCCAAAGGGAGGCGATATGAGCTCATCAATATTTACAATGAGAAGGTAATTCCCGGCAAATATGACACTATTTATTACAACGAATACGGTATAGTAGGCATAAGAGGCAACAAATTTGAACTGTATGACAGCTATTTACAAAAAAAGAAGTTCAAAGGTATGCGGAGTGTTTATCTCTATCGAGAGGGCATAGAGATGCTCGACAAGCAAGGAGCCGGGTATTACTCTATGAATGGAGAGCGAATAGAGAAGTTCCCCAGAATCTCCTATTCATTATGCGGTACCGTGTACGAAAGTCGTTATTCTTTGAAGGAAGACCCTGATAGAACGGAGTATCCACACTATATGCTTTATAGATTTGGAGGCTTTGCCTCAGAGTTTGAAGCTGAAAAAAGGCATTACCTTTCGGATAGAAGTCCTGAGGAAACCCTCTCGTTCGTTAATGGCAGTAGCCATATCGTATGGGACGGAAATGACTATGTTGTAAATAGCATCTATCCTTATCCGCAGTTTATACGTGTGCAAAGAGGTAATAAGTACGGACTTTTTGAGTATACCTATCAAAAAGAGTTAGATGATACCTCCTACACCACAGGAGCGGAGGAGACAGAAAACGACGAAACCTATCTGCATAGACGTACATTGCGCAAATACCCTTCGGTACATATCACCGGAAAAGAACTGCTACCAATAGATTTTGACAATATACAACAACATAAGGACGGACTTATCTATCTCTACAAAGATAATAAGATAGGCGTCTATCCACGGCAGAAGCAGACGGTATATGAAAAGATAGAACCCCAAACTCACTCTTTCTATAAAATTGTAAAAAATGGCAAGGAAGGCTATTTGGATATTAGAACAATGAAAGAGTATTATAAATAAGGTAATTAGCAATCAGCCAAATGAAAAAGAAAATAACTTATATTCTCGCAGCCACAGTATTGCTCTTGCCGTTAAGATTAACCAATTGATTAATATATTAATATTCATAAAATAAACACACAAAAAAATGGAACAACACTCGAAAATATACGTCGCCGGACACAGAGGACTGGTTGGGTCGGCTATTGTAAGGACACTGCAATCTAAGGGATTCGACAACATACTGATGCGTTCGTCGAAAGAACTCGATCTGCGTAACCAACAGGCTGTCGAAGACTTCTTCGCGACACAGAAGCCCGAGTACGTCTTTCTGTCTGCCGCCAAAGTAGGAGGCATCGTAGCCAACAACACCTCGCCCGCAGAGTTTATATACGACAATATGATGATTGCTTTCAATATCGTAAACGCAGCATATAGACACAATGTTCGTAAGCTGCTGTTTCTGGGCAGTTCGTGTATTTACCCCAAGATGTGCCCACAACCGATAAAAGAGGAGTATCTGCTCACGGGGGCTTTGGAGCCGACGAACGAGGCGTATGCCATTGCCAAAATATCGGGGCTCGAGCTGTGTAAGTTCTACCGCCGTCAGTACGGCTGCGACTTCATCTCTGCTATGCCTACCAATCTGTACGGTATCAACGACAACTTCGACCTCAATACATCGCACGTCTTGCCCGCTCTGATAAGGAAATTCCACGAAGCGAAAGAGTCGAAAGCAGAGAAGGTAACACTCTGGGGTACAGGCAAACCGATGAGAGAGTTTCTCTACGTCGACGACTTGGCAGATGCTCTGGTATTCCTTATGATGAACTATTCCGACGAGATACATATCAATATCGGCACGGGCGAAGATTGTTCCATAGACGAGCTGGCACGTACCATCAAAGCGATAGTCGGTTTCGACGGAGCGATAGAGTACGACACCTCTAAACCCGACGGCACGCCACGCAAACTGCTCGACGTCGGTCGACTGCATAAACTCGGCTGGCACCACTCTACCCCGCTCAACGACGGCATAGCTGCCGTATACCGATGGTATCTGTCGGCGAAAAGGTGAAAATCCCCGCCTCTTTCGTCGTTAATAGACAGATATGGTTTGTCGGATAGAGAAGTAAGCATTATCTTTGTACCCAAGTTAATACAAAACGATATGTTTATGAATTGGGATTTTATTTTACGAATATTCATTGCAGGCATTCTTGGCGGTATCATCGGTATCGAACGCGAATATCGGTCGAAAGAGGCAGGCTTGCGCACACACTTCCTTGTAGGTCTCGGCAGTGCTCTTTTTATGATACTGTCGCATTCGGGCTTCGGAGCGATACTTGCCGAGGGTTCTACCAACATATCGCTCGACCCATCGCGAATAGCCTCGCAGGTGGTTACGGGCATAGGTTTCATCGGCACGGGTATCATCATCTTCCAGAAACACGTAGTACGCGGACTTACCACAGCGGCAGGCTTGTGGGTTACGGCGGCTATCGGTATGACGTGCGGTTCGGGAATGTATTTCATTGCCTTATCGGCTACCGTTATGGTGCTGGCGTGCCTCGAGATGTTATATTTGCTGCTGCGTAAGTTCGGCAAGCGAAATATCAGCCTTACTCTGTCGTCGCCGTCACGTAAAAGCATACGGCTTATGATCGACGCTATGAGGGTCGAAGATATGGAGATAAACTCTTATGAGGTTCGGGAAGAGAAGCCTGCCGATAGTGCACGGTTCGTCGTTACGATGGAGGTGAAGATGAAGGGAGACCGATATGAACCCCGCATAATCGAGTTTATAAACAGGTTCGACGATATCGATATCGACAAGATGGAATAGGTCTGGATACCGTTTTTGTTTGTGTATAACAAGCTAAAATTCAGACATAACCGGAAAAATCAAAAAAACAACCATTACACTATGGCACGAGCAACAACAAAAGCAGATTTGGTAACTTCTGCCAATGGACAATTCGAAAAAATGTGGAAACTAATCGACACTATGAGCGATGAGCGACAAAACGCTACTTTCGGCAAAGAAATGGCTACGGCAGGCAAGGAGGCACACTGGAGCAGAGACAAAAACCTGCGCGACATACTCGTACACCTCTACGAATGGCATCTGCTGGTGCTGAATTGGATAAAAGTCAATAGCAGCGGAGAGCATAAACCGTTTCTGCCCGAACCTTACAATTGGAAAACTTATCCGACGATGAATGTCGAGTTTTGGAAGAAACACCAACACACACCGTTGACGGAAGCAAAGGCGAAACTGAAAGAGAGTCATAAGGATGTTATGGCACTTATAGAGACCTTCTCCAATGAACAAATCTTTGCCAAAGGCGTATTCGATTGGACAGGGACATCCACGCTCGGAGCTTACTGTGTCTCGGCAACCGCAAGCCATTACGACTGGGCAATAAAGAAAATAAAAGTACATATCAAAACAAGTTAAAGCGTAAAGGTTATCGATAATTTCAAAAAATAGTACCTTTGCACATCAAGTTAATCGAGGCTCTACAACAGATAAAATGGCTCAAAAAAACAGCAAAAAGCAGACGGCTCTCTCCATCACCGACTTGGTGGATATGCCCGTATCGGAACTCACCACTCTGATGGACAATATAGTGCTCACCAAAGAAGAGGAGCAGATAGCAGAGCGGTTGCTCGCCGAGATACGCTCGAGGTTGAAGTTCCTGACCGACGTCGGCGTGGGATACCTTACACTCAATCGTCAGTCGAAGACACTCTCGGGAGGCGAAAGCCAACGTATCAACCTCGCCACATCGCTCGGCAGTTCGCTTGTGGGGTCGCTATACGTGCTCGACGAGCCTTCGATAGGACTCCACAGTCGCGACACGGAGCGTCTGCTGACAGTGCTCAAACAGCTCAGAGACGTAGGAAATACGGTAGTGGTCGTCGAGCACGACCCCGAGATAATAGGCTCTGCCGACTATCTTATCGACATAGGACCCAAGGCGGGTACAGGCGGCGGCGAGGTAGTATTTGCAGGCGACGCAGCCAAAGCTTCCGACGACGACATAAGAGCTTCGTATACGCTGCAATACATGTATGGTAAAGATAAAATAGAGGTGCCCGCACGACGCAGACGTTGGCACAATTTTATCGAAATAAAGAACGCCACTGCCAACAATCTGAAAAATATCGACGTACGGTTTCCGCTCGGTGTCCTTACCGTAGTAACAGGCGTAAGCGGCAGCGGCAAATCGTCGCTCGTACGCGATGAGTTGTACGCCGAGCTGCACCGTTACTTCGCCTCCGACAGGCGAACCGTCTCCAACCGATTGGCAGGCAGCCTGCATCTCATCGACGGAGTGGAGTTTGTCAATCAGACGCCGATAGGTAAATCGAGCCGTTCGAACCCCGCCACCTACATTAAGGCATACGACGAGATACGCAAGCTCTTCGCCGACAGCAAGGCAGCCAAACACCTGCACCTGACGGCATCGCACTTCTCGTTCAATCAGGACGGCGGGCGCTGCGACGCCTGCAAAGGCGAAGGCGTCATAACCGTGCCTATGCAGTTTATGGCTGACGTAACGCTCGTATGCGAAGAGTGCAAGGGACGACGCTTCAAAAGCGACGTGCTCGACGTCTCGTATAAAGGCAAAAATATCTACGACGTACTCGAGATGACCGTCGATGAGGCGATAGCGTTCTTCGGACAAGGCAACGGAGCAACCGAAAAACGCATAGTTCGCCGCCTGCAACCACTGCAAGACGTAGGTATCGGCTACGTCAAGCTCGGGCAGGCATCCTCTACACTGTCGGGAGGCGAGAACCAACGCGTCAAACTTGCCTCATTCCTCGTACAAGACGACCTCCGCCCGCAATTCTTCATCTTCGACGAGCCTTCGACCGGACTGCATACACACGACATAAAAACCCTTATGCACGCCATCGATGCCATCATAGCCAAGGGACACACGGTCGTCATCATCGAACACAATCTCGATATCATACGGCAGGCAGACCATATAATCGACCTCGGCAAGGAGGGCGGCGACCTCGGCGGGTACCTCATAGCCACAGGTACACCCGAAGAGGTGGCACAAAACGCCGACTCCGTGACAGGGCAGTTCATCTTCGCCCCGAAGCACGACAACGCTTGACCGTATCACAATATCATTTTATTGTAATAAATCAAAATAAATGCCCAATACAGAGAAGATACTAAATGACAATCTACGGAGATACAATCGTCAAGAGTTTATCCGTACAGACACCGTGCAGATACCGCACCGTTTCACACGAAAAGAAGACATCGAGATTTCGGCTCTCCTTACGGCAACTATCGCTTGGGGACAACGTAAGTCTATCATAAACAACGCCTTGCGTCTGATGGAACTGATGGATAATGCTCCCTACGATTTTATCACCGACGCTGTCCCCGACTATCGAAGTCTACCGACCGAGTCGTTGTTTTCGCTTTCGACCGACGACCGTTGGCAACGCTTCAAAGGCTTCTGCCACCGTACGTTCAATGCCGAAGATTGTCTATACTTCCTGCTGGCGCTAAAAAGGATTTACATCGAATGCGGAGGGCTCGAAGAGGTCTTTGCCAAAGGTTTCGCACGAGACAATAGCGTATTTTCGGCAATAAAATATTTCAGAGAAGAGTTCTTGGCACTACCCCACCCCACAAGAGTAGAGAAACACCTGCCTAACGTCGACAAAGGCTCTGCCGCCAAACGTATAAATATGTTCCTGCGTTGGATGGTACGCAGCGACGACCTCGGCGTAGATTTCGGCTTGTGGCACTACATACCGACTTCGGCACTGATGCTCCCGCTCGACGTACACGCTGCCAACATCAGCCGCCGCCTCGGCATACTGCTCCACCCCAAAAACGACCGACGTGCCGTAGAGGAAGTAACGGCATACCTACGTCAGCTCGACCCGCAAGACCCTGTAAAATACGACTTTGCCCTCTTCGGCGAAGGAGTATTCGACGGTAAGGAGATTTAGACGGCAGCTTTAATTATATTTTATTACCTTTGTGCTTAATTTCAAAAAACACATCATACCAAGAATGCACGTCAGAATTTACGAAGAAAACCCTAACGAACATCAGATAGCAAAGGTAATAGAAGTGCTTAAAAATGGCGGGGTTATAATATATCCGACAGATACGGTCTACGCCTTCGGGTGCGATATTTTCCATCCCAAAGCGATAGAAAAAATATGTCGCCTCAAGCACCTCAATCCGCAAAAATCGCGTATGGCTATCGTATGCCAAGATCTCAGTAATATAAGCAATTACGCCAAAATATCGACAGATACGTTTAAGCTGCTCAAAAAGAATCTTCCCGGGGCATTCACTTTTCTTCTCAACGGCAGCAGACAACTGCCTTCGATACTAAAAGACCGTAAAACGATAGGTATACGTATGCCCAAAAACAACATCGCACTTGATATTGTAAGACAGCTCGGAAACCCTATATTCACCACATCGGTCATAGCCATCGACGATATCACCGAATACGAAACCGACCCCGAACTGCTTACAGAAAAATACGAAGACGTTGTCGATATGGTTATCGACGGTGGTTTTGGAGACAATACACCATCTACAATAGTGGACTGTACACAAAACGAACCCGAAATAATACGACAGGGCAAAGGAATTTTGAACTAAAAAAACAACCACAAATGCTTACCAACATAATAACCGAAGAACAAATAACACAAACCAAACAACTGATAGACAATGCCCGACAGATAACGATATTGACACATATTTCGCCCGACGGCGACGCACTCGGTTCGTCGCTTGGCTTATGGTGGTTTCTAAAAGGTATTGGCAAGAAAGCCAAAATAGTGGTACCCAATAAGTTTCCCGAATTTTTAGCTTGGATGCCAGGTAGCGAAGAAATAGTAGTTGCTCTCGACGACAACGAGCTGGCAGACAAGACAGTAGCAGAAGCGGATACGATATTTTTCCTCGACTTCAATACTCTCAGCCGTATCAATTGGTTGAAAAACTCGGCTGCCTCCTCTACTGCCCGCAAAGTACTCATAGACCACCACCCATATCCCGATATAGAGTGCGACATCTGTATATCGTATCCCGAAATATCTTCGACCTCGGAGCTGATATTCAGGCTAATATGCAGAATGGGACAACAACGGGACATAGATCTGAAAATTGCCGAGTGTATCTACACGGGTATGATGACCGATACAGGAAATTTCTCGTACAATTCGCAAAGCCCTGAAATATACCTGATTATAAACGAGTTGCTAAAAATAGGCATAAATAAAGACGAGATATACAATCGTGTTTTCAGTACGTATTCCGTTGATAGAATGAGGCTTATGGGCTACTGCCTGTCGAAAAAGATGAAAATTTACAAAGAACAGCGAGCCGCCTTGATATATCTCACATTAGCCGAATGTGAGCACTACAACTATCAAATAGGTGATACCGAAGGGTTTGTAAATATGCCGTTTTCTATAAAAGACATCGATATATCGATACTCGCACGCCAAGACAAAGAAAAGATAAAAATATCGTTTCGTTCGCAAGGCTCATTCCCAGCCAATAAAATGGCAGAGGAGTTCAAAGGAGGCGGACATCTAAATGCAGCCGGCGGCGAGAGCTATTTTTCGATGAAAAAAACAATCGATATGATTGAGGAAGCTATACGAAATCGTAAAAAATACGAACAGTAACACGAGCATAAAATCCTCAAAATAAGACATATAAATATTTTGAAGAAAAAAAATGACGTATCGGTACTGTCGACTCTCGACGAAATATTCCCTCTTGGGTAGGGAGACAGAGTTTTTTGCGGTAGTAACGATAAATTTTTATACCTTTGTAACTCTGTTTATAATTCAAAAAACATACAAGTCTTTATGAACGATTCGGTAGTAATTATCCCCACCTACAACGAGAAAGAAAATATCGAGAACATCATCAGGGCGGTTTTTTATCTGCCTCACGGTTTCGACATTCTGATAATAGACGACGGTTCGCCCGACGGCACTGCCGGCATAGTGAAACGCCTGCAAACGGAGTTTCCCGAACGTCTACATTTGGTCGAACGCAGCGGCAAACTCGGGCTTGGCACGGCATACATAGCAGGTTTTCGCTGGGCTTTGGAGCGTAGCTATGAGTATATCTTCGAGATGGACGCCGACTTTTCGCACCCACCCAAAGATTTGCTCAATCTATACGCAGCCTGCCACACAGGAGGTGCCGACGTATCCGTAGGCTCACGGTACGTAAACAACCTGGTAAGCGTAGTAAACTGGCCTATCGGAAGAATATTGATGTCGTATTTTGCCTCTATATACGTACGTATAATTACAGGACTCAAGGTAAAAGACACTACTGCGGGGTTCGTTTGCTACACACGCCGTGTACTAAAACGGTTCGAACTCGATAAAATACGTTTCAAAGGCTATGCCTTCCAGATAGAGATGAAATTCACGGCATTCAAATATGGCTTCAAAATCAAAGAAGTACCCATCATATTCGTCAATCGCAAACTCGGCGTGTCGAAGATGAGCGGAGGCATATTTTCGGAAGCTCTATTTGGGGTGTTACGTCTGAAAATAGACAGTTGGTTTAGAAAATACAATTAATAATCAAATATTTATAACAAAATAACTTTAATAAAAAAACAAATATTCGAAATTTTATGAAAAGATTCTTCGTGATTATATTTATTGCACTTACAGGTGCAGGTATGTTGTGTGCCACAGAGCCCAACACTAACAAAACTATCAAGATACACTCCGTGGGCGAGGTCGAAGTAATACCCGATATGGCAACATTCAACATAGACCTCAATTGTTTGGACGTCAACTTAGCAAATTCTAAAAAATGTCTTGTCGAAAAATCTGCCTCACTGATAAAAAAACTGCAGTCGTCTGGCATAGCCTCCAAAGACATAATGACAACATCGGTAAATATGCATAAGAGTTATACGTGGCAGAACAATAAAAGGGTATTCGAAGGATACAAATCGTCTACAAGTATTTTTGTAACTGTCAGAGACATAAACAAACTCGAAGCTATATACTCAGACCTACTGGAGAATAAAAACGCAGAGGTTGGCGGGCTCAACTATACACATTCCAAGATAGACAGCATCAAGAACGAAGCCTATCTGAATGCCCTATCGAAAGCGAATGATATTGTAGATAAACTACTTACACGTCTCCCTGAAAAGAACAAAGAGATAATCCGTATCTTGAACGGCGAGTACTCTTCGCCAGCCATACCTCAATATCGCGGCTATAACGAACTTGGGCTTGCCAAAGCAGAGATGTCTTCGATGGACGAAGGCTCAGTCGTAAGTATCAACAAAGGAACTCTCAAAATACAGGCAGATCTGTATATAGAATATTCCATAAAGTAATACGATTATCCTGATAGCCAATGAGCAATAAGAAGCAGAACAAACGTCAGATAGTATACAACAAAATATCTGATATTTTTCGGAACAACCCAACCAAATCATTTAATTACAGACAGATATCGCACGCAATTGGGTTAAACCGAAAAGAAGACAAAAACGCCGTCGGCGACATATTGCTCGATATGGCAGAGCAGAAGATAATCCGACAAGTATCGCAGGGTAAGTTTATTGCCAATATCACAGCGGCTTACATAACAGGAACAATAGACCGACAGAGCGTAGCACACAAAACATATCTCGTCCCCGACGACGGCAGCGAATCGGTATTCATCGCCGAACGTTCGATGAACCGTGCCCTCAACGGCGACAAAGTGAAAGTGATGCTCTACCCTCTGCGACGCAAAAAAGAGCTCGAAGGCGAAGTAGTAGAGATCATCGAACGGGTAAGAGAACGGTTCGTGGGCATAATAGACTCGAAGCACGGAGTTACTATACTGAAAGCCAACAACAAACAGTTGCCGATGAATATCATAATACCGCCCGACAAAACCAAGGGAGCCAAAAACGGACAGAAGTGTATAGCCGCCATCACCTATTGGGGCGACAAATACGAAAACCCTATCGGCGAGATAGTGGATATACTCGGCGATACAGGCAATAACAATACCGAAATGCACGCAATATTGGCAGAATACGGACTACCCTACTCGTACCCGCAAGAGATAGAAAAAGAAGCCAATAAAATACCCGAGACAATAACCGAAGACGAGATAAAACGCCGTATAGACTTCCGCACAACGACGACATTTACTATCGACCCACGCGACGCCAAAGACTTCGACGACGCTCTGTCTATCAAAGATTTAGGCGACGGATTATGGGAAGTAGGCGTACACATCGCCGATGTTACCCACTTCGTACCTGAGGGCGGTATCATCGACCAAGAGGCTGTCAAGCGGGCTACATCGGTATACCTCGTAGACAGGACTGTGCCGATGCTCCCCGAACATCTCAGCAACTTCATCTGCTCGTTACGCCCCGACGAGGAGAAACTTACATATTCGTGTATATTCACAATCAACGACTTGGCAGAAGTCATCGACTATAAAATAGCCCGCACGGTCATCAAATCCGACAGACGCTTCACATACGAAGAGGCTCAGGAAATAATAGAGACAGGCAAAGGCGATTTTGCCACGGAGGTACTGCGACTGAACGATTTAGCAAAGAAACTGCGTGAGAAACGCTTTGCCTCAGGAGCCATCGCCTTCGAACGCTCTGAGGTACGGTTCGAAATAGACGATACGGGAAAACCCGTTTCAGTATTTTTCAAGGAATCGAAAGACAGTAATAAACTCATCGAAGAGTTTATGTTACTTGCAAACAAATATGTAGCTCAACACATCGGTATGCCACGCAATAGGGAAAAACCCAAGACATTCGTTTACCGTATCCACGACGTCCCGAATCCCGAGAAGTTGTCGAATTTCGCCACATTTATCAAAAAATTCGGATATAAAATAAAGACCGATGGCAAGAAAACGGCTGTATCTTCATCAATCAACCATCTGCTCGACCAGATAGAGGGCAAAAAAGAACAAAATATGATAGAGACCCTCGCCATTCGTTCTATGGCAAAAGCAGCCTATTCTACTAAAAACATCGGACACTATGGCTTGGCAATGAAATATTACACACACTTCACTTCGCCCATACGTCGCTATCCAGATATGATGGTGCATCGGTTGCTGACAAAATATGCCGATAAAGTGCCTCAACAGACGATAGACCGTACCGACTACGAGAGCCTGTGCAAACATTCGTCGGATATGGAACAGCTTGCTGCACAAGCCGAAAGAGCCTCTATTAAATACAAACAGATAGAGTTTATGGCAGACAAGATAGGCAAGGTATACGACGGAGTAATATCGGGTATCAGTACTTGGGGTATCTATGTAGAGATAAACGAAAACAAGTGTGAAGGAATGGTATATATACGCGACCTGGAAGATGATGTGTATGTATACGACGAAAAAAACTACTGTATAATCGGCAGACGTACTCAACGCAAATATCAGATTGGCGACGACATACGCATAAGGGTAGTAAAAGCCGATTTGATAAAGAAATATCTTGATTTTGAAATAGTCAGAGACAAATAAATATTTTTCATAGCAAAAAAATAAAATTATGAACAAAGGAATAAAATTTATTTTGACAATAATGGCAGTATCCATATTTACTTGCTGCTCAGACAAAAAACAAGAATTACTGATACTCTGCACCAATGATTCGCATTCGCAGGTCGAAGCCAAGGACGGCAAAGGAGGTTTTGCTGCCAGAGCAGATGTAGTCGATAGTCTGCGAAAGGTATATCCGCTCAATATACTACTGGATGCAGGCGATATGATGCAGGGTACACCATACTTCAATATATATCACGGTCGCATAGAGATTGCCGCCTACAACCGTCTCGGATACGATGCCGTAACACTCGGCAACCACGAGTTCGACTACGGTCTGGATACTCTGGCTATGTTTCTGAAATTAGCCTCTTTCCCAATAGTGTCGTGTAATTACGATGTGAAAGGTACTCCGCTCGAAGACATTGTAAAGCCTTACACCGTTATAAATAAAGGAGGTCTGAAAATAGCCGTAATAGGCTTCGGAGTATCACCCGAAAGTCTTATACTGCAATCCAACTTCGCTCCCGTAAAATATCAGAATCCTATCGAGCGGGGTAATTATTACGCCGACAGTCTGAAAAACAGCGGAATAGACTTCATCATAGCCCTCTCTCATCTCGGCTATTTTACAGACGGCAGAGACAACGACTCTACCCTTGCTACCAATAGTAAGAATATAGACCTTATACTTGGAGGACATACTCACCAAGTGCGTAAAGATACGATTATAACCAACGCTATCGGAAAACCCGTACATTACCTGACCACACACAAATCGGGTCTGGAGATGGACAAAGTGGTGGTAGAATTTTAATGAGACAGCCGTTTGGATGTTGCAACAACGAGTATATAACTTATTCGACTCCGAAATAGAAGATTGGCAGTTGGCAAGGGATAAATACGCCGATTTGCAAAAAAGCGTAAGCAAGCGGTTCTGCTTCGGCGATTTCCACATAGACGTAACCTGCAATCCTGCCCGTATGCGTTCTACTATGGCAGCCATCAAACAGAGGCTCGATACGATGCGTACCCTGCCCAACAGTCTTAACTGCCTTCCTTCGGAAGACCGCGACAAGTGTTTCTTGTGTACAGACCTACGCCCAAAAGAGCAAAGATACATAGAAGTAGGCAATTTTCAGATATTGGTAAACCCTTATCCTATTTTCCCAAAACATTTCACCATCGCACATAAGCAGCATACGCCACAAGTGATAGTACCTTATTTCGATGATTTTCTGTATTTTGCCAAAAATATAACGGATTTTGCCATCTTCTACAATGGTGCCAACTGCGGAGCCTCTGCTCCGTTTCACGCTCATTTTCAGGCAGCCGAAAAACGATATTTCAACGTCATAACAGATTACAAAAACCTGCCGCCAAGCTACTTCGAAACCGTCGAGAGCACTCGAACAGTCGATGTAAAGATTTTCAAAAACTATCTACGACAGGCATTTTGTATATCGACCTCAGACGAGACTGCGGCAAAAGCCACTTTCCGACAGATGTTCGAGGCTCATATAGAGGCAAATATGCTCAACGTTATATGTTGTTTCGAAGAGGGACAATATCGGATATTTGTCTTCCCGCGTAAGAAATTCCGCCCCACACAGTTTTTCGAAGAAGATGAGACAAAGCGTCTGGCTATCTCGCCTGCCTCTGTCGAAATGAGCGGGCACTTTGTAACTATTTTCAAAGAACATTTCGACCGCATAAACAAAGACGAAATATTGGACATTTACCGACAAATTTCGTAAAAAGAATATTTTTTGTTATCTTCGCAAGAAAAAAAATGAGACTTAACGGAATCCTGTATCTCTTTGTGGTTGTTGCCCTTACGGCTTGCTCTATGAAACCTATCGGTATAATAGGCGACAAAAAGATGGAAAACATCATCTACGATATGACTTTTTGCAATGCCGTACTGAGCTCATACAATATCTCGTCGCCGAACGAACGACAGGCATACTACGACAAAATTTACGCCAAATACAACACCACTGCCGATAAGTTCCAACAATCGCTCGAATGGTATGCCCGCAACCCCAAACGCCTCGAACAGATATATACTAACGTGAAAACTCGTATCGACAACCTGCAAGCCGATGTGGAAAGCTACAAGTTCCACCCCGAAAGCAAGTTGATAGACGAACTCAAAGCTCTCGATACCGTCAATATATACCACTTTGCCGACAGCTATAGCTTCACATCAAATCCAAAGAACGACAGCCTGCGGTTCGAGATAGCAGACCCAGCGTATTTTGCCGAATCCGACAGGTTTATATTACAATTTTTTATGCGTGCAAATGACGCCGATACCGTAAACGATACTCTGAAAAACTCACGTATAAGTCTGCGAATAACCTATTCTGACGGCACTGTAAAGCAGTTGTTCAACAATATTTTTGCCAATAACCGTTGGTATCGTTATACGTTTTCGCCTCAGAACAAACCCAATATTGCCCCCATCAAGGTAGAGGGAAATTTATTTGAAGCTAACACTAAAATAACTAATTTACAAATAGATAGTGCAAAATTACTAAGAATATTCAATGCCGAAAAATACCCTCTACCCGATTCTATAAAGACTGCACTAAAAATCAACGAAAAAGAAATAGAGGCAATGGAAGAGGAAGAAGCGCCCGAACTCGATATTAGTACGATGTTCATCGAAGATGAAGTACCTCTGGAAGAAGCTTTACCTCAAAAGAAGCGACAGCCCAAAGCATCTCACTTAAAGATGAGTAAATCTAATTTCACACCGAAACCGAAATCGAAGAAAATAAATAATAATTAATTATGAATATCAAAGACTATAATTTTCAGGGCAAAAAAGCCTTTGTCAGAGTAGACTTCAACGTGCCACTCGAAAATGGTAAAATAACTGACGATACCCGTATAAGAGGTGCGCTACCAACATTGAAAAAGATTCTCAACGACGGAGGACGGTTAATAATAGCCTCGCACCTCGGACGTCCCGAAAAGAATCCCGACGAGAGGTTTTCGCTGCGACAGATACTCGACGCCGTCTCGCAACATTTGGGTATAGAGGTTAAGTTTGCCGCCGACTGCGGCAACGCCCAAAAAGAGGTCGAAGCGCTGAAAAACGGAGAAGCTCTGATGCTCGAAAACCTTCGGTTCTACGCCGAAGAAGAGGGCAAGCCTCGTAACCTGCCTGCCGACATTACCGAAGACCAAAAAGCTGCCGCAAAAAAAGCGATGAAAGAGGCACAGAAGAAGTTTGCACAGACACTCGCCTCGTATGCAGACTGTTACGTAAACGATGCCTTCGGAACAGCACACCGTGCACACGCTTCGACAGCAATAATAGCCGACTTCTTCGACAAAAACAATAAGATGTTCGGCTATCTGATGGAAAAAGAGGTAAACGCAGTCAAGAATGTGATGAATGACCCCAAACGCCCATTTACTGCGATAATGGGAGGTTCTAAGGTAAGTTCGAAGATAGACATTATCCGTAATCTGATGAATAAGGTCGATAACCTGATTATTACAGGGGGAATGACTTATACCTTTACCAAAGCCAAGGGCGGTAAAATAGGTAACTCTATCTGCGAAGACGACAAGTTGAATCTTGCCCTCGAACTCATTGCCGAGGCAAAATCGAAGGGTGTAAATCTTGTTATGGCTGTCGACGACAAGGTAGCCGATAAGTTCGCCAACGATGCTAATACTCAATTTGTTGCAGAAGGACATATCCCCGACGGCTGGATAGGTATGGATATCGGTGCTGAGACCGAAAAACTCTTCGCCTCCGTCATAGAAAACTCTAAGACAATACTTTGGAATGGACCTGCGGGTGTCTTCGAGATGGATAACTTCTCGCACGGTTCGCGAGCAATAGCTGAAGCAATAGTAAAAGCCACACACAAAGGAGCTTATTCGCTCATAGGCGGAGGCGACTCTGTGGCGTGTATCAACAAATTCGGTTTTGCCAACGACGTGAGCTACGTATCGACGGGTGGCGGAGCACTTCTCGAAGCTATCGAAGGTAAGGTATTACCTGGCATAGCCGCTATCGAAAAATGACACGCGACCGTATACTATAACCAAAAGTCCAATCTCTATAAACGAAAGAGGTTGGGCTTTTTGTGTAATGCAATTTTCTTATTTAAAGAGATAAAAAACACACCACCTATATATCTCGACGACGAAACTCCGAACACACCACCGCTGTGGCAATAGCTACGTTGAGCGATTCGGAGCGGTGCTGCGAGGCGGAGAAGTGTGGAATAGTGATTCGGTCTGTAACCAAACCTGCGATAGAGTCGGATATGCCCTGTCCTTCGTTGCCAAGCAATATTATACCGCTATTGGACAACGACCTATGGTAAATATTATCGCCTGTCAGAAAGGTGCCATAGACGGGGATATTACACTCTTGGGCTTCGCTCAGAAACTGAAAAAGATTCGTGTAGCAAACACTAACATTAGCCAACGCCCCCATCGTCGCCTGAACACATTTAGGATTATACACATCGACCGTTCCGTGTGAACAGACAATATGCCCGATTCCGTACCAGTCGGCAATACGAGCAATAGTACCTAAATTACCTGTATCCTGTACGCTGTCTATTGCCAACACAAGTTCGCCCCGTAACTGAGACATACTTATTACAGACTCATAATCAGCTTTATAGAATACTGCCAACAACTTGCTCGGAGTTGTCAACGATGATATTCGTTTGAGTTCGCCAATGCTGTCTACTTTTATACGTTCTTCGGCATCTATCGACCACAAGAGCGATTCGTCGGTAGATATCAGATATTTACATCTGAACGACATTGCCAAATCCATTATGAGTTTTTCGCCTTCTGCCACAAACATATTATAACTGTCTCTAAATTTCTTATATTTTAGCGACGATACGAGTGAACTTTTTTGTTTGGAAAGCATATTGTGATTCAGCAGTTAGGATATTTTATTTTACTTTGCAAAAGTAATAATAAATCTTCGATTGCAAACGGTTTTCGCTACATACCGACACTTATCGTAGCCTTGTCGAACAAATGACGAAGCACAAAAAAAGACGTATAGTAATAAATACCATACGCCTCTTCAGATTGTATCATTATTAAACTTTGTGCATCAATGATGAGTACGTTTTTTACGCTCCAGACCTTCCGGTTCGAGTGCTAAGGTTTGTCCGTTTATCAGAGAGGCAACTCCCTGAGTACGATACTTCTTGCACTCTTCGCATTGGCAGTCTTGATAGTCGTCGGGTTCGGTGTAGGTCGTTATTACCCCCTCGAAGTTTCGGAGTATCACCTTGTGAGGTCCTTGCGATATGACGTAATTTGGCATAACGGGAGTCTTGCCGCCACCACCCGGAGCATCTACCACGAATGTAGGCACGGCATAGCCCGAGGTGTGTCCTCTGAGGTTCTCGATAATCTCTATACCCTTCGATACGGGAGTGCGGAAGTGTTCCAAGCCCATCGATAAGTCGCACTGATAGATATAATACGGACGTACACGCATCTTCACGAGTTGATGTACAAGTTTTTTCATCGTCGGCACGCAGTCGTTCACTCCGCGTAGAAGTACGCTCTGGTTGCCAAGCGGTATACCTGCATTCGCCATACGTTCGCATGCTGCAATAGACTCTTCGGTAACCTCTTGCGGATGGTTGAAGTGTGTATTGAGCCAGATAGGATGGTATTTCTTGAGCATATTAACCAAATCGTCCGTTATGCGTTGCGGGCAAACGACAGGCGTACGGGTACCGATACGTATTATCTCTACGTGCGGTATCTCTCTGAGCCTCGATATGATGCTTTCCAAGCGGGTGTCGGATATCATCAGAGCATCGCCGCCCGACAGCAATACGTCGCGTACCTGCGGAGTACGGGCGATATAGTCGATTGCTTTGCTGATATCATCTTTCGAAGAAGAGCTATCGGTCTGTCCTGCAAAACGACGACGCGTGCAGTGGCGGCAATACATCGAACACATATCGGTTACAAGCAGCAACACACGGTCGGGGTAACGATGCGTGAGCCCCGGTGCAGGCGAGTCACCGTCTTCGTGCAGAGGGTCGAGCAGGTCGGCTGCCGAATGATGTGTCTCGGCGTGAGTAGGTATAGCCTGTTTACGCACAGGACAGTTGGGATTGCTCTGGTCGATAAGGCTCAGATAATAGGGAGTAATAGCCATTCTTAGAGTTTTCAGACTCTCTTTTACGCCATTCTCTTCTTCGGTCGTGAGTTTTATATATTTTTTCAATTGTTCCAATGTCTCTATTCGATTCTGAACCTGCCAGTGCCAATTGTTCCACTGTTCGTCGGTTACATCGGGAAACATCCTTTTTGCATTCTCGTTCATCTCATTAGATTTAATTTATCAACTTTCTTTTTGTATAATTTTTGTAAAAAACCTAATACACCGATTACGACGTATCAGGTTTTTATCCGAATATCGCATTAAGCATAAAGCTCTTCGAATATCTTACGAAGTTCGGCGTTTTCACGCAACTCTTGTAGAGTAATCTCGGCGTGTCCTTTTGTATAGCCGTTACCTACAATCATAGTAACGTCGGAGCCGACACCTTCCGCACCGAGAGCGGCTTTGGTAAAGCTGGTAGCCATCGAGAAGAAATATACCAGACCGTCGTCTTTGGTACAGAGCACCGAAGTCATCTCGGTATCGGGGATATTTACGTTGTTGATGGTAATATCAGCCATCTTACCTCCTGTAAGTTCGCTTATTTTCTCCATAGTCGATACGGGGTCGGTAGCATTTCCAGAGAAGACCACATCGCAGAAACCGAGCTTTTGGAGACGTTCGGTAGATTTCGGGCTGTGTGTCATACCAATGACTTTACCCGTAACGCCTACGCGTTTTTTTGCTTCGTAGCAGCAAAGCATACCCGACTTACCGCCTGCACCGATGATAAGAACCGTATCGCCGGGTTTGCAAAGCTTGGCTGTCTGAGCGGGAGCGCCTGCAACGTCGAGAGCCGACAGAGCGAGTTTTTCGGGCATATCGGTAGGAATCTTTGCGTATATACCGCTTTCGAAAAGGATAGCCTTACCGTCGATATCCACTTGGTCGACGTCGGCACGTATCTCTTTGATTTTGTCGATACGGAGCGGAGTGAGCGACAGCGATACGAGAGTAGCTATTTTGTCGCCCTCTTTCAGGTCTATTTTACCCTTGAGAGCATCGCCTATTTTCTCTACGGTACCGAGCAACATACCGCCCGAACCTGTCCAAGGATTGCGGTGTTTACCCTGTTTTGCCACGATGTCGAACATTATCTCTTTTATCTTTTCGGGGTCGCCACCGGCACGAGTCGAAATGTCGGTAAAAGAAGCCGAGTCGATGTTGAGAGTCTGCACGTCGATTAGGATTTCGTTGTCGTAAATCTCGTCCATATTATTGTCAATCTTGTTTGCCGGCTGCGGCAGGACGCCTTTGGGTTCGATTACACGGTGTGTTCCGTATTTGTTTCCTTTCTTTTGCATAAGTCTTTTATGATATTAGTTTTTATATATAATGATGAATTTATTTACCTACAAAATACGAGCGACAAAATTACAAAAAATCTTTGTATCAAACCACTTTCACAAAAAGAAAAATAAATTTTATAGACAAAATCAATACGTTTCATATTTCATACTCAAAACCATACTCGATATACAACGGTATGCAAAAGTTTTAGTAACTTTGCGCTCTAAGAATTTAGCAAAAAAATTACACAAAAGACAAATAATCAACGATATGGCAAAAGAATTTAATTACGAGGCGATGTTCCAGACCTCCAAAGGCAATGAGGAATATTACCTATTGACCAAAGAAGGAGTGTCGGTGGCAGAGTTCGAGGGCAAAACGATACTAAAAGTATCACCCGAAGCATTGACGGAGGTAGCACGCGCTGCTATGCACGACTGCTCGTTTTTCCTACGTCCCGAACATCAGCGACAGGTGCAGAAAATCCTCGATGACCCCGAAGCGTCGGAAAACGACAAATTTGTAGCTCTGACAATGCTCAAAAACGCCGAAGTATCGGCAAAAGGGTTGCTACCGTTCTGTCAGGATACGGGTACGGCAACAATCGTAGCCAAAAAAGGACAACGCGTCTGGACAGACTTCTCAGACGAAGAAGCTCTTTCGAAAGGGGTCTACCTCACATATACCAACGAAAACCTGCGTTATTCGCAAAACGCCCCGCTCACAATGTACGACGAGATAAACACAGGCACCAACCTGCCTGCACAGATAGATATTCAGGCTGTCGAAGGCGACGAATACAAATTTCTATTCATTGCCAAAGGTGGTGGCTCATCGAACAAGACATATCTTTTCCAAGAGACCAAAGCCCTGCTTAACCCCGCCACTTTGGAGAAGTTCCTTGCCGAAAAACTTCGCACGCTGGGCACAGCTGCTTGTCCGCCATATCACATTGCATTCGTCATAGGCGGCTCATCGGCTGATATTTGCATCAAGACCGCCAAGCTCGCCTCGGCTAAGTATTACGATACACTCCCCACAAAAGGTAGCGAGGCAGGACGGGCTTTCAGAGACACAGAGCTGGAGCAAAAAATACTGCGTTCGGCTTGGGAGAGTGGCTACGGAGCACAGTTTGGAGGTAAATATTTCGCCCACGACGTACGTATCGTAAGGCTTCCCCGACACGGAGCATCGTGCTTCGTGGGAATGGCTGTATCGTGCAGTGCCGACAGAAACATTTTGGCAAAAATAAACAAAGACGGCGTATGGATAGAAAAGCTCGAAGACAACCCGGGAGCATTGATACCCGAAAAGTACCGTAATGCAGGCGAAGGCGAGGTAGTGAAGATAAATCTAAACCAACCGATGGCGGATATTTTGAAGATATTGACCAAATATCCCGTCTCTACCCGTTTGTCGTTGAGCGGTACGATAGTGGTGGGACGCGATATAGCACACGCCAAGCTGAAAGAGATGATAGATGCAGGCAAAGACCTACCTCAATATATCAAAGACCACCCCATCTACTATGCAGGTCCCGCCAAGACACCGAAAGGAATGGCGTCGGGGTCGTTCGGACCTACGACGGCAGGCAGAATGGACAGCTACGTCGACCTATTCCAAAGTAAGGGCGGCAGTATGGTAATGATAGCGAAGGGCAACCGCAGCCAGCAAGTAACCGACGCCTGCCATAAATATGGCGGTTTCTACCTCGGCTCTATCGGAGGACCAGCAGCAATACTCGCCCAAAACAACATTAAAAATGTAGAATGCCTCGAGTTTCCTGAGCTCGGAATGGAAGCAATCTGGAAGATAGAGGTAGAAGACTTCCCTGCATTTATCCTTGTGGACGACAAAGGCAACGACTTTTTCAAACAACTGAAACCTGTCTGCCTGAAATGTTAATAGAAAAACTAGCATTTCATTGACAGATAAAATATTACTCGGGTATTGTAAAAATATTACAGTACCCTTTTTTGTGTAAAAAAACAAACGACAGAGGTAGGTCAAAAACTTTTTTATTATCTTTGCACACAAAAAAAATTGAGCCAAATGATAGAAGTAAATAATCTTAGCAAGAAATACGACAATATTACCGTACTCGATATACCGAAACTGTCTATTGCCGAAGGCGAAAGTTTTGGACTGGTGGGCAACAACGGAGCAGGTAAAACTACATTCTTCCGCCTTATACTCGACCTTATAGAGGCTTCGACGGGTGAGGTGAGTATCAACGGACAGCGTGTAGCACGTAATGACAATTGGAAACCTTGGGTCGGTTCGTTTCTCGACGAGGGCTTCCTGATAGACTTCTTTACGCCCGACGAATTTTTCGCCTTTACGGGTAAGATGTATGGCAAGTCGACAGGTGACATTAATACGTTCCTGGCATCGATGGAAGAATTTTTCAATGGCGAAATAATAGGTACGAAAAAATTTATACGAGACCTATCGAAAGGCAACCAGAAGAAAGTAGGCATAGCCTCGGCTCTTATTGGCGAACCTCAAATATTGATACTCGACGAACCATTTACTGCTCTCGACCCGTCGTCGCAGATACGGCTCAAACGATTGCTCAACGACTTGCAAAACAACAGAAAAATAACTCTGCTAATATCGAGCCACGACCTGAACCACGTAACAGAAGTGTGCCACCGAACCGTTGTCCTCGAAAAAGGTCTTGTAGTACGGGATATTGCTACCTCCGAAAACACACTCAAAGAGTTGGAGTCGTATTTTATGGTATAAATCGGGCTACTTGTTTTATGAAATATTCAGAGGCTATCGATTTTTTGTATTCTACTGCCCCGATGTTTCAGTCGGTAGGACGACAGGGTTACAAAACGGGATTAGAGAATACTTTTTTTCTCGATAAACATTTCGGCTATCCGCATAGGCAGTTCAGGTCGATACATATCGGTGGTACCAACGGCAAAGGCTCTACATCGCACCTGATAGCGGCAGTACTACAATCGGCGGGCTTCCGTGTAGGACTATATACGTCGCCACATCTGAAAGACTTCCGCGAACGCATACGTATCGACGGGAAAATGATTTCCAAACAGAGGGTTTCGTCCTTTATTGCTAAAAATAAGACTCTTATACAAAAGATACAGCCGTCGTTTTTCGAGATAACTACATCTTTGGCATTCAACTATTTTGCCGAACAAAATATAGATATCGCCGTCATAGAGGTAGGTTTGGGGGGCAGACTCGACTGTACCAATATTATCTCGCCGATGTTGTCGGTTATCACCAATATCAGCCTCGACCACACCGATATGCTCGGGGATACATTGCAGGCAATAGCCGCCGAGAAGGCAGGTATCATAAAACCCCATACCCCTGTCGTAATAGGTGAAACAGACGAGGCTACGGCAAATATTTTCAGAGAAAAAGCCTACGAGCAAAACTCCAAAATAGTCTTTGCCGACCAAAAATATAAAAACAGACACCTACCAAAATGTCAACTAAAAGGTGTCTATCAGACGAATAATATCAAAACGGTTCTAACCGCAATAGATGAGCTCAAAGGGCTGGGGCTCAGTATAAAACACGGAGACATTATCAAAGGCTTTACAAATGTCGTCTCTCTTACCGGACTTATGGGTAGATGGCAACAGATAGGACAAAATCCTGTTATCGTGTGTGATACGGGGCATAACGAGGGTGGTATTCGTTATGTGGCAGAGCAGCTGAGAAACGAAAGATACAGCCGCCTACATATAATTTTCGGTATGGTTGCCGACAAAAAACGGGATTGTATATATCCTCTCCTACCAAAAGATGCTATCTATTATTTTACCAAACCGTCAATACCACGGGCTCTGGACGAACATATCCTTGCAGAAGAGGCTTCTGCATACGGACTTATGGGTCGCACATATCCTTCTGTACGTAAGGCAATCGCTGCCGCCCGCCGCAACGCTCAGAAAAAAGACTTTATCTACATCGGTGGCAGTACATTCGTAGTAGCAGACGCATTGTAACAGTCTGTTGATAAAGGCATTAAAGAGAATCGTCATACAAACGAAGGGCTGACTTTTTATTAGTCGACCCTTCGTATCTTTATTGTAATGTCTGCTTACATCAAGTAAAACTTCGAGTCAGATTTACTCTAATTCTTTAATCCTCTTACTCAGGCGATTATATTCCGGTTGGTTATCTTCCTGAGTTGCTATATTGCGTAGCATACGAAGAGATTGAACATCTTTCTCGTCTATCTGTAATGCTTTGTTGAAGTTTTCTTTGGCTTCGCCAAGGTACTGTTTTACCTGTGCTTTAAGGCGAGAAGCATCAGCCGGGTTTTTGGTATTTGCAGCAACGGCATAGAGGTCTACGCCTTTGTAATAAAGGAACTCGCCTTTATTATAATAATATACGGTCTTTTTCGGGTTCAGCGATATTGCCTTGTCGTAGTCTTTCAGAGCAGCGTCAGCATTACCCAAATCTCTATTAATCTGTCCTCTGATAGTATAGTATTCGGCATTGGAGGGATTGCGTTCGATAGCTTTGTTCAGCATATTGAGAGCATCCTGTTTTTTACCCTTTTCGAGATAAACATTGATGGTGAGCCCAAGGAATACCACCTCGTTAGGAAAGCGTTCGATACCCTCACTGAGGATTTTCATCATATTTACGCTATCTTTCTTGTCTCTATACAAGTTGTAGAGATACTGATAAACTTCATTTTCTTTGTATCCCTTGTTTTTCAACGCTTCGAGTTGAGTAATAGCCTCGTCGTTTTTACCTGCAAGTGAAGTATAGATAGCCTGATAATACTTAATTTTATAATAAGTGGTATCTTTAGCGGGCTTCGGGGCATCGGAGTTACCTTTGTAGTTTTGCATAAAAGGCAGGTCTACTATTGCAAGGTGTTTTGTCAGAGCATTGATAGTGGTATTGTAATCTTCGTATTCGGCACTTTTCAGACCGTGGTTGAATATCAAGAAGTTTTTGTAATACCAAGCCAGCGTTGCACTTATTTTTTTAGTCAACTTATCCGATATTTTACCTTTTGCGTCAGGTAATTTTTCGAGTTCGGTACTTTTGAGGAAATAGTCGTAAGCTTTGTAAGCAGCTTCATTTTGCAGATCTCTGTCGGCAGATTGTCCTGATGCAAACTTTTCGTTTTCCCACGCAATTTTTCTGTCTTGGATATGTCCTGCCACCCACCAAGTGTATGGGTCGTCCTTAGTGCTTGGGTCGGTCAGAGCCTCTTCTATGAGTGTCTCTGCCTGGTCGAAATCAGGATTTTCGTAAGCTTCCGAAAGTTTGTAAGCTTTTTTTACATTTTTCACCTGAGCAAAAGCAGCAGAGACTGCAAATATACTCACGAAAGTCATTAAAAAGATTTTTTTCATCGCTAATTAAATATTTTATTTGTTAATATTCTTTGTTTATATGTCTCAATATAATTATTTACTCACTTACATTTGTCGTCTTGTCATCAGTATTATCGACGGAGTCATTTTCTTCTTCGATATCGGCATCTACCTTACATACCGCAGCTATCTCATCGTTGCGTCTTTCGAGATTTATAAGACGTACGCCCTGTGTTGCTCTACCCATCACACGAATATCGGAAACGTGCATACGTATGGCCATACCACTCTTGTTGATAATCATTATATCGTTACTGTCATCGACAAGTTTTATCGACACAAGTTTACCCGTCTTCTCGGTAATGTTCATAGTTTTTACTCCCTTACCTCCACGGTTGGTAACTCGGTATATGGCAATCGGTTCTCCGTTTTCGTCGAGTTTTATATTGCCGTTTTCATCGAGTTCGTCGAGTTGCGAACGTTTGCCGTAACCCTTCTCGGACACCACAAGCACAGTCTCGGTCTTGTCTGCCACAGCCACCATACCGACCACTTCGTCGCCGTTTGCTTTGTCTATCGCCATAGCATTGACCCCTGTGGCTGTTCTGCCCATTTCCCGTACCTTAGACTCGTGGAAACGTATCGCCCGTCCTTGACGATTGGCAATAACTATCTCGCTATTGCCATCGGTGAGACGAACTTGTATCACCTGATCGTTTTCTCTGATAGTGATGGCATTGACACCATTCTGGCGAGGACGTGAATAAGCCTCGAGACAGGTTTTTTTGATGATACCGTTTTGGGTACAAAATACCAAATAGTGCTTTGAATTGTAGTCGGGGTCTTGCAGATTTTTAACTCTGATAAAGGCGTTTATTTTGTCGTCCGCCTCTATGTTGAGCATATTCTGTACTGCTCTACCCTTGCTGGTTTTGCTGCCTTCGGGTATGTCGTATACTTTGAGCCAATAGCATCTGCCCTTTTGTGTAAAAAAGAGCATATAGTTGTGCATAGTGGCAGGGTATATGTATTCGATGAAGTCTTCGTCTTTGGTGGCACCACCTTTAGAACCCACTCCGCCACGGTTCTGAGCCTTAAACTCAGCCAAAGCAGTACGTTTGATATATCCCTGATGCGATATGGTGATAATCATCTGGTCGTCGGCATAGAAATCTTCCGGATTCATATCTTCGGTAGCGTAAACTATCTCGGTACGACGCTTATCGCCAAATTTGCTACCAAGCTCCATAAGTTCATCTTCGATTATCTTCATACGGCGTTCGACCTTAGCCAAAATATCGCGTAAATCTTCGATGCGTTTCAACAACTCTTCGTATTCCGTACGCAACTTGTCCTGCTCCATTGCAGTCAACTGACGCAAACGCAACTCGACTACATAAGCTGCTTGCCTTTCGGTCAACGAGAAACGGGCTATGAGGCGCTCTTGTGCTTCGGCAGGAGTTTTCGAGTTACGTATTATCTGTATTGCTTCGTCGAGATTGTCGAGGATAATCATCAGCCCTTCGAGTAGTTCGGCTCGTTCGAGTGCTTTATCGAGCTCGAACTGCGTACGGCGTGTAACCACCTCGTGTCGATGTTCTACGAAATTGCTAATAAGGTCAATAAGATTCAATGTTCTTGGACGTCCTTTGACCAAAGCCACATTGTTTACCGAAAACGAACTCTGCAATTGCGAATATTTGTATAGCTTGTTCAGTATCACATTAGCATTGCCATCGCGTTTGATATCGATGACAATACGCAAGCCCTGCCTATCCGATTCGTCGTTTATATTTGCTATCCCCTCAACCTTTTTTTCTTCGGCTAATGCGGCGATAGCCTTTATCAACTCCGCCCGATTGACCATATAAGGTATCTCGGTAACTACTATCTTGTCGTGCCCATTTGCCGAGGTCTCTATCTCGCATTTGGAACGTATTATTATCCTGCCTCGTCCTGTCTCGAAAGCTTCGCGCACACCGGCATATCCGTATATGATACCACCCGTAGGGAAGTCGGGTGCTTTGATATGGTGCATCAACTCCTCGATAGTTATTTGCGGATTTCTGATATAAGCCACTATAGCGTCTATCGTCTCCGACAAATTATGCGGAGCCATATTTGTAGCCATTCCCACGGCAATACCGGACGAGCCGTTTACTAAAAGATTAGGCACACGTGCAGGCAACACAACAGGTTCTTTAAGAGTTTCGTCAAAGTTAGGTTGGAAGTCCACCGTATTTTTGTCGATATCGCTCAGCATCTCCTCTGCCAACTTCATCAGTCTGGCTTCGGTATAACGCATAGCCGCAGGCTCGTCGCCATCGAGCGAACCGAAGTTTCCTTGTCCGTCGACAAGCGGGTAACGCATCGCCCAAGGCTGAGCCAAACGAACCAAAGTGCCGTAAATAGACGAATCACCGTGAGGGTGATATTTACCCATCACCTCACCGACGATACGTGCCGACTTTTTATACGGTTTGTCACTGGTGTTGCCAAGTTCGTTCATACCGTACAAGACACGCCTGTGAACAGGCTTGAAACCGTCGCGGACATCGGGCAATGCACGAGAAACAATAACCGACATCGAATAGTCGATATACGCCGATCTCATCTGTTCTTCAATATCAACTCTTATAAGTTTTCCTTGTTCTGTCATCTATCTCTTTATTACTGTTTTTATCTATTTATATCTCAATACCCTAACGGTAGAGGACTCTAACCTCCAAAAAGATTGTAAAGTTAATATTTTTTTTTGGTTTGGTAAAAAAATAATGCAACAGACTACATAAAAGCCTACATATCAACAGACAAGCAAAATATTACCTAACAAACAAGAATCGAAAAAATCTTTTTCATACAAAACAAAAAACGAACTCCATCAATAGATGTGTTCGTTTTTCAGTTACAACGTAAGTTTTAGAACGTCTAAAAATCGATACCCAAATAACATCTCACTCCGCCTAATACTCCAAATTCTTTGTCAATCGACATAAAAAGAGGTACTCCAAGTCCCAAATTCAGACCGAGCCTATTGCCCAAACCAAAACGAACGCCCGCAGAGGGGACGACTTTAATCAGACCATACTTCGATGGTAAAACATAACCCGCCTTGATATCGATAACAGGCGTTACACGTTTTGCCAGCGGCATAAATCTAAAATTGACAAACGGAGTTATCATAGCTACCTCCAAAAGCTCAGGGTCGCTTGACGAAACCGAAGGATCATTTATCATAAAGGCTCCCGGAACAAAACTCAACCCCGCTCCCAAAAATATCTTGGGCGAAATCTGATACCCGTGCGAGGTGGCTATTCCAGCCATACCTAATAATCCTTCAAAAATATACCCGTCTATAAAAATCTGTAAATCACCCTTATACCCCTTTTGAAGAGTATTTCTGTTCCACCACGTTTGTCTTGGAGCGACTTGTACCGACTGCTGCTGCTCTACTTTTTCCCGATAACCCTGCTGTAATACCTTTTCGTCATCTTGTGTAGATACGGTTTTGTCTTCTTGCTGTGCAGCTACCGTTACCGAAAATAATACTAATAGCAGCGATAATAATACTTTGTGTTTCATTGCTTGATTGAGATTGATTTATATTTAAACTTCCGCAAAGTTAGAAAATTTATTTTTATTAATCACTATCCATTACCCTCTGATTGTTATTTTTTTCTAAACCAAATTATACTCACCATCTAATTGACAGTAAGTTAAATATTTGTAATTGTATGCCCAATACGATAGCTTTTAGATAAATTGCCTGTCGAAAGTAGCGATAACTCAAAACTTTTTATTACCTTTGCCGAAAATAATAAAAACAAATAGAGTACAAGTATTATGTTATCAACCATTTTATTACAAGCACAGACACAGGGAGCAGGAGGCAGTATGTGGAGTACTATCTTGATGTTTGCTCTTCTTATCGTAGTATTTTACTTTTTCCTTATCCGTCCGCAGAGCAAACGTCAAAAAGAAGTTCGTAAGTTTCAGGATTCGTTGGAAAACGGCAAAAGTGTCATCACTCAAGGCGGTATATACGGTAAAATAAAAGAAGTAAAGGACAACTATGTTATCCTCGAGATTGCCGAAGGCGTAAAAATAAAAGTAAACAAAAATATGCTGTTCGATGCAACAGACCCATCTTCGGCTTCCTCTAACGAAACGGCAAAATAAAACTGCTGTTCGCAAACGACTTGCCGAACACACAAACACACACAATTAACATCAGGTTATGATGGATTTGCTCCAAAAGATTGCCAAGAGAGTTTTTCGCAAACAGACGGCAATCTTTTTGTTTTTTCTTTTTTTGTCCGCAAATTTTTGGCTGATGCACTCCATCGGCTCTAACAAAGAAATAATCGTAGTTTACAGAATCGATTACATCAATTTGCCAAATAATGTAATCATCGCAAACTCTTCACAAAAAGACATAACCGTATCTTTAAGAGACAACAAGACATCGTTCTTACATTATTTGTTTGTAAAACAGACTCCGGCTATCACAATAGACCTCAAAGGTATCAACCGAAACGCAAAGGCAGGACAAAAGACATATTCTATCGATAATATCGTGGAGAATACCATAAAGAAAGACTTCGGACACCGAGTGGAGATTATCAACTTCAACCCCAAAGTGCTTATCGTAGAGTATTCCACGCTAAGCAGCAAGAAAGTTCCTGTCATATTGAAAGGTGAAATAAAAGTTAGAAATCAATACATTATATCGGATTCTATAATACCTACACCACAGGAGGTTACCATCTACGGCTCTTGGGAGAAAATAAAAGCCATCGACGCAGTAGAGATAACAGACCTCAACAACGACTCGCTGGACAAAACGACAGAGATTTACTACACCCTCAGAAGCAACAAAAATATAACATTCTCACCCAAGGGCATCAATATAAAAGTGCCGGTCGAGAAATCTACCGAAAAAAATATCACGGTAGAAATCGCCTGCAAAAACGCACCTAACGGACTCGATATGAAGGCTTTCCCGCAAGAGGTAAATATAGTTTTATTGGTGCCGCTAAGTAAATTCAATCACATAACTGCCAACGATTTGACTGCCTATGTGGATTACGAAAAACGCTCATCCGACAACAAATGTATCGTGGAATTGACGTCCAAAGACAGCAGGCTGAAAATACTGAGGGTATCGCCACAAGAGGTAGAGTTTTCGTTGGAAGAAAAGTCAAGACCTAAATGAAAAAACACACGGTAGCACTTACAGGCGGTATAGGAAGCGGCAAATCTATTGTAGCTAAGTTGTTTGAGATATACGATATTCCCGTATACGACTCCGACCGTATGGCAAAATCGCTAATGGAGACAGACCGCAATTTGATAAACGAAATAATCAAACTCTTCGGCAAACAGGCATATAACGGCAATAAATTGAATCGTCCGTTTCTGGCAGAACAGGTTTTTGGTTCGCAGAAGAAACTGCAGCTAATCAACTCTTTGGTTCATTCGGCAGTGATAGACGATTTTCGTTGCTGGGCTTGCGGACAGCCTGCCGAAACGGTATTGTTCGAGTCTGCCGTGATATTCGAAAACGGCTTGGAGCGACACTTCGACAAGACAATTGCCGTCATTGCCCCCAAACATCTGCGTATGAGGCGGGTAATGAAGCGCTCGGAGTTGTCTGCCTATGAGGTGAAGCAACGTATGGCTGCACAGATGTCTCATCGAGAACTGAAAGCAAAAGCAGACTTCGTAGTCAACAACAACGACAAAACGGCGATTATCCCACAAGTAGAGACGATACTGACTAAAATTGTATAAAATAAATATTGTATCTTTGCTACGCATTTTTTAATAATATTTCTTACATATAACAATGAAATACATATATATAGTCCTAATATCGCTCTCTATCGGTACAGTAACTGCAATGGCACAGAAGACAACGGACAGTCTGTTTGTGCGGAAGATATCTGCCGAGCAACTGACAGACAGCACATCGGCTAATAGATTCGACTACGCCTTTTATACTGCCCAGAGTTACAAAAATAGAGGAAAATTCGATGATGCCATCAAAGAGTACCAAAAATGTCTGTCGATAGACAGTACCAATGCTGCTGCGTGGTTCGAACTATCGAGGATGTACCAATTCACCAATAATCCAAACGCATACAATACTCTTCTGAAAGCTATAAAATATGCCCCTAAAAACGACTATTACAAAGAGATAGAAGCAGCCTACTGTATAAATAATAAAGAGTATGGAAAAGCTATACGCATTTTCGAAAAATTATCGAAAGCCAATAAACGAAAGACATCGTACCTGTACCATCTTCTAAAACTATACGAAGTTACAGGAAAAGAAGCAAAACACCTATCCACGATAAAAAAAATAGAGACAATCAAAGGCATATCGGAAGAGACCGTAATGATAAAAATAGGCTATTACTACAAAAAAGCACAACACGGTAAGGCTCTCGAAGAGATAAACAAATTGATAGAAAAATACCCTAATAATATAGAATATCAGACTCTTACCGGACAATATCTACTCTCCATAAGAGACACCGCCGCAGCTCTAAATTCGCTGAATGCAATACTCGACAAGCACCCAAACAACGGATATGTATATATGGTGTTATTCGAATATTACAAGGCAAAAAAAGACGAGCCAAAGCTCCGCAATGCTCTCAATAAGATAATAGAGGACAACAACATAGATATATCCGAAAAAATACCTATGTTTACCAACTACATCGAACAGCTCGAAAAGCAGGGAAAAGAGATTGACGTATATAATTTTTTTACGACACTTATAGAAAACTATCAGAAAGAGAGCGTCGTATATTCGCTATACGGAGTATATCTGCTCGAGCAGAAAGAGCTTGACAAAGCAGAAGACCTGTTGAATACGGCAATCTCCATAAACCCCGACGACGAGGCAACTTGGAATATGTTGGTACAGATTCAGGTGCAAAAAGACAGTATCCCCAAGTTACTGCGTATAGTGGACGAAGCAGAAAAGATTTTCCCCGACAACTCCACGTGGGCATACTATAAAGTAACGGCAATGGTACAACTAAAAAGAGAAAAAGAGGCTATCGCCCTGATAGACTCGTACGTACAAAAATTCGATGACAAGGATAACGCCTTCAACTCTCTGATACTTAGCATAAAAGGAGACTGCTTGATGCAGGACAGCCTATATTCTGAAGCTTTTGAAAGCTACGATAAATCACTAAATTACAATCCAGGCAATATATTGACACTCAACAACTACGCATACTTTCTATCGGAGTGTAACACAGACCTTGCCAAAGCAGAGAAGATGAGCAGTCTCGTCATTGCAAACGAACCGCAAAACAGCACATATCTCGATACTTATGCTTGGATACTTTTCAAACAAGGAGATTTGAACGGGGCTAAATTTCACATAGAACGTGCATTGCTATACGGCGACGACCCCGATATATTGGAACACTACGGCGATATACTATTCAAACTCGGCAATGAGCAGAAAGCCCTCGAGCAATGGCAGAAATCGAAAGACAAAGGCAACACTTCGCCTACGCTGCAAAAGAAAATAGAAGAAAAACGATACATCGAAAAAGAGATGAAATGTAAGTAAAATTGCTCGAAATAGAAAAAATCTATCCCGAGCAGCATCTTACATAAAAATAGGTTCAAGATAACTTTAAGGGGTGATTTCTGAAATTTTTGAGCAAAGTTAGGTATAAATTTTGATTTCTGTAATTGTATCTAAACTCACACTCCTTAATATGTAGGTAAAATGTATGCCTGTGCACACCTCTGAACTTTGCCAATCGTACTTTACAAAGCCCCCAAAAGTTCTCTATTCCATTGATATGGTTATGTCCCAAAGCAAATTCATTTTCTCCATGTTTGACTCTGTAATGCCTCTTATAGCCGTAATTAACCAGCCCATCATAGCTTTTAAAACCGTC
>GG774889.1:688514-1098878 GCA_000163695.1 Bacteroidetes oral taxon 274 str. F0058 | reverse complement strand
GCGTGCCCCGAAATAGCTTTCGTCCAACTCGACTTCTCCATTTGTAAATGGGCTTTCCGCCTCGCATAATTCAGCTATACGCTCTCTAAATGCTCTATAAAACCTATTGATGGTAGGGCGAGAAATACTTGTTAAAACAGACGTCTTTTCTGCCTCGATATCGAGGCAGAAAAGACGAATAATCTCTCTCGTTTTTCTCTCTGAAATGTGCGTCACTTTTATGTACTTGTTTCTCATTGTAGCAAAATAACTTACAAAGATAATTCTTTCGTAAAGTTATCTTGAACCTAAAAATATTACCTGTGAATTATTAGAAATTTGCGTTGTGAGGCGTTCGAGGGAATGGTATCACGTCGCGGATGTTTTGCATACCTGTTACGAAGAGCATCAGACGCTCGAAACCGAGTCCGAAGCCCGAGTGCGGAGCAGTACCGAAACGACGAGTATCGAGATACCACCAGATATCTTTTGTAGGTACCCCCATCTCTTCGGCTCTACGACGGAGTTTTTCGTAATCTTCTTCGCGCTGCGAACCACCGATAATCTCGCCGATACGAGGGAAAAGCACATCCATGGCACGCACCGTCTTGCCATCGTCGTTTTGCTTCATATAGAACGACTTAATATCCTTAGGATAATCGGTCAGTATCACAGGCTTTTTGAAATAGTCTTCGACCAGGTAACGCTCGTGTTCGCTTTGCAAGTCTGTGCCCCAATCCACAGGGTATTCGAACTTTTTGCCTTTGGCAACGGCTTTTTTGAGTATCTCGATACCTTCGGTATAGGTGAGACGTACGAAATCGTTTTCCACGACAAACCTCAGACGGTCTATCAACTCATTATCGTACATTTTTGCCAGAAACTCTATATCCTCTCGGCAGTGTTCTAACGCCCAATTTACGCAGAACTGCACGAAATCCTGTGCAAGCTGCATATTCTCTTCTATCTCTATGAAAGCCACTTCGGGCTCTATCATCCAAAACTCAGCCAAATGGCGTGGGGTGTTGGAGTTTTCGGCACGGAACGTCGGTCCGAACGTATAGATAGCTCCCAGAGCCATAGCCCCGAGCTCGCCTTCGAGCTGACCGGAAACGGTAAGAGCCGTGGGCTGTCCGAAGAAGTCCGACGAGTAGTCTATCTGCCCGCTTTCGTCCTTCTTAAGATTGTACAGGTTCTGAGTCGTTACCTGAAACATCTGCCCCGCTCCCTCGCAGTCGCTCGCCGTGATTATCGGCGTATGAAAATAAACGAACCCGCGAGTGTGAAAAAACGTGTGTATCGCCATTGCCATCTGATGACGCATACGGAATATAGCCCCGAACGTATTGGTACGAGGTCGCAGATGAGCTATGTCGCGGAGATATTCGAGCGTATGACCCTTTTTCTGCAAAGGGTACTCCTCGGGATTGGCAGTACCGTAAACCACTATCTCACGTGCCTGTATCTCGACGCTCTGCCCCTGTCCGAGACTTTCGGTAAGTACGCCGCAAACGGACAAAGCAGCTCCTGTGGTGATAAGTTTCAGCTGCTCTTCGGGGAATTTGGTAACATCGACCACTATCTGAATATTATTGACGGTAGAGCCGTCGTTGAGGGCGACGAAACTCACGTTTTTGTTTCCTCTGCGAGTTCTGACCCAACCTTTTACATTTATCTCATTGCCGAAGTCTCTACGCTCCAAGGCAGTTTTTATCATTACCCTTTCCATATTGCATCAATCTTTTACTTTTTACAAAAAATGAATGGCAAAATTAGTAAAAAAAGTTGGAATCTCGGATAGTATACCCACCGACATATCCAATAGTCAATACTTCGGATAAGAGTAACCAAACAGTATTGAAAAACGACAGTTGACAGACGTAATATAGCTTGTCCAATATCAGTTTTTATAAAAAAACTCTCCTAATCTACGATTAATCAGAAGAGTTTTTATACTATTTTTACGGCAATCACTTTACCTCGATGGTATACGGCATTAGCGTCTTTATGCCGACAGTATTTTGAGATTTTTGTATGGCATCGTAGAGTTTATACTGGTCACCGAGAGCAATCTGCAGCAGTTTGGTACGCACAGACGTAGAGAACATTTCTGTCAGCTGCTCCATAACCGTCTTCACTGCCGGATAGTTCTTTATAGAGTATTCGTCGACCTTTGCCTGCTTGGCAGCGAAAGCAATAGCCTCGTTGAGTCCGCCAAGTTCGTCGACAAGACCGAGCTGCAAGGCATCGCTACCCGAATATATTCTGCCTTCGGCTATCTTCTTGATACTGTCTTGCGACATTCCTCTGCCATCGGCACAACGCTTGGTGAAGAGGTCGTATCCCTTTTCGATATATTTCTGCAACAACACTTTCTCTTCTGCCGCCATTGGACGATAAGTTGCTCCGAAGTCGCTGAATTTATTGGTTTTTACACTCTCGAAACTCAATCCTATCTTATCGAAGAGTCCTTTCACGTTAGGGAACATACCGAATATGCCGATAGAACCTGTAAGAGTAGTGGGCTCGGCAAAAATACGGTCTGCAATGCACGATATATAATATCCGCCCGAAGCAGCATAGTCGCCCATAGATACCACAACGGGTTTTCGGGCTTTTACTTTACCGACAGCCTGCCATATCTGCTCCGAACCAAAGGCACTGCCACCAGGGGAATTCACCCGCAATACAACGGCTTTTATCTTATCGTCGTCGGCAAGGTCTATGAGTTCGTCGACTATCTTTTGCGAATTAATACCCGACCGCTCGTCGGAACCGTCTATTTCGCCGACAGCATAGAGTACGGCTATCTTGTTTTTCGAACGGCTTTTGTGCTTCGACGAAACATTCTTAATATCATCAAGCGACGCCGTGTGGTAATCTTTTACGGTAAGTGCCTTTATGATTGAATCCATATCACTCTGATACACCAAAGAGTCGATAAGCTTGTACTTCACTGTCTCCATAGCTTCACCGAAGAATAGACCCGAATCCGCAAAAGCATTGATATTATCTACTGTCGTAGCTCTGTTTTGGGCAACAGAGGTAGTTATTTCTTTCCAGAGCGAGTTAATATATGCAGTGAGTTGCAACTTGTTGGCTTCGCTCATAGAAGTCTGAGTAAAAGGCTCTACCGCCGATTTGAAAGTCCCGACCTTGAATATCTGCATATCTACTCCAAGCTTATCGAGTAAATTTTTATAAAACATAGTCGATGCTTGCAGTCCGCTAAGAGCCAATGTTCCCTCGGGGTTAAGATAGACCTTGTCTGCAATAGAAGCGAGGTAATAAGTACCATTACCGTAATAGTCGCCATAGGCAACGATGAACTTACCCGATTTCTTGAACTGCCCGAGACATCTGTATATCTGTTGCAACGACGCCATAGAGGCACTGAGGTTGCCTATCTTCAGATATATACCTTTGATTTTGTCTTCGCCGGCAGCTTTTTCGATACTCTCAACTATATCGTCGAGAGCTATCTGTCGTTGCGAAGAGTTCATCTCTGCCGCAATAGATGTCCAAATATCTTCTTCCGCACGTTCTACCAGATTTCCTTTCAACTCCAACTCGAAGACAGTATTTTCCGATATCGGCGCAGTATTTTTCGACGACGACATCGCTACTCCAATCATTGCAAAAAAAAGCAAGACCCACAGTACACTAAATATCAACAGTCCTACTATGGTTGCAAATACATACTTTAAAAAACTTTTCATATATAAATCATCTTCTTTATTAATATTATTCAATTATTTGTTTAACTCTTTTATCCGCTGATATAAAGTAGGATGCGAGTATTCTGTAAATACTACCAATCGGTGCGGAGTAAGATTACTGAGCGAATCGGACGACAACCTACCCAATGCACTTACGAGCGCTGCTCCGTATCCATATTGCTTGGCAAAGCCATCTGCCTGATACTCGAACTTACGCGACAGTACGTTCATAGAAACTCCAAGCACTGTGGATATAGGCGAATATAATATGCCGAATACGAGGATATTGATATGAAACGACGCCGATGTACAACCGAGAGCACGGGCAAAAATATCATTACCGAGTACAATACCCAACAGCCAAAACAACAACAAATTGGATAGCAGCGATATAACCATACTCTTCATCGTATGGCGATGCTTGTAGTGCCCTATCTCGTGAGCGAGTACAGCCACAATCTCTTCGGTGGACAATTTTTCTATGAGGGTGTCGTACAATACTATACGTTTTTTGCCGAACATACCCGAAAAATAAGCATTAGCCTTAGTAGAACGCTTGGAGCCGTCGATGGTATAGATGTTTTTCAGGCTAAAGCCTACCCTATCGGCAAACTGCTCTATGCTACGACGTAATTCGCCGTCAGCCAATGGCTTCTGTTTGTTGAAAATGGGAACGATTATATCCGAATAAAAAACACTCATAAACAGACCGAAAACACTTACTACCGCCCAAGCCAATATCCAGAAGTATTGCGGTATGGCATTGTATATGTATATGACGGCATATAGCAGTGCCCCACCGATAATCGCCGTAAGCAGATAGCCTTTAAGCCTGTCGAGCACAAAAGTACCTGCGGTAGTCTTATTGAATCCGAAACGCTGCTCTATTACAAAAGTATCGTATATGTCGAATGGCAGTTCAATCAGGTCGTTGGCTATATACAATATTCCCAGAAAAGCAATGGACGTCCAAACAGCCGACAGCGACCAACTTTGGACAATATCGTTTATCGATGCAAACCCTCCGAACAGCAACATCGCCATTATTACGACAAACGAAAACGACGAAACGGTCATTCCGAATCGTGAATTGGCACGAAAGTACTGCTGTTGTTTATGATAACGCTCACTATCGTATATGCCGCTCAGCTCTGCGGGTATGGGATTTTTCGATGAGCGGATATTAAGCCACGACAGATACCTGCCAAACACAAAATCAGCTATATATATCGTCAATATTATTAAAAATAATGTGTGCGGTGTCATTACTGTGTGAGTGATAAATCGACCTGCAAAGATACTATATTTGTATTAAAAGGATTATATGCAACAGCAACTTTTTTCACAAGTCGGCAATACAATTCCCCAACGACCAAACAATCGACGGTATGAAGCATACATCGTTCCAAACATCAATAAAACATTCTAAATAAAACCCTTATCCATTCTTGTTAGTTCCCAAAAATTAATGTAACTTTGCACGGAATTTTTCGATACGTAACAATCAATTGTATTTTTTTATATTTTTCTAAATTAAATAATAGTAACTAATTATGATAAGACGGTTATTTCTTTCCGTATTGGGAGCAGTGATATTTTCCACATCGGTCGTAGCACAAGAAAAGACTATCGTTCACGACGATTTTACTGCCGAATACTCCACATCGACCAAGCGATACAACGCTCCCGACAAACCTTGTATCAAAATGCATTTCGCAAATAAAGCCGGTTCCGAGTTTGCCCTGCTGATAATGGGAACCGAAGAGGGCGAATACTCGCTCGACTGGGGCAATGGCAATATCCAAAAGGGACAGCTACACACGTATGCCACGCAGATAAAAGGCAAAACAGCGAGTCAAGACCTCACCATTTACGGACAAATAACAGTCTTGGAGTGCTCGTATAACGGACTTACAAGCCTCGATGTAACAAAAATGGCGACACTGACCCACCTTACATCACGAAAGAACTTCGTAAAGAAAATAGACCTATCGGGCAATCCGAATCTAAAGATGGTCTACATACAAGACTCTCCACTGGAGGCTTTAGACCTATCGAATAACCCGAAAGTAGACAGTCTCATTATCACAAACAACAAGCTCGAAAACCTAATACTATCTTCGCAATCGGCACTCGAAGTGCTTATCTGCACGACAAATGCAAAACTTAAAGAGTTGAATCTGACAGGCTGCCCTAAGTTGAGGTATCTCGACGCTATGCAGACAATGGTTACGGAGTATGATTTGAGCAAAAACAAAGAACTCTCTTACGTAGCTATCGGTCTGGGACGCCCCATCACTTTGCTCAAGCTACCTGCCGACAACAAAATAGATACACTGCTACTGCCTATGGCGGGGCTGAAAACACTCGATTTGTCGCAGACGAAGAACCTTAGTGTACTTGCTACCGACAATAACTTTACGCTCTCTTCGCTCGACCTGTCGGGGATGGCAAAACTGAAAACACTCTCCTGCGAGAACAACAACTTGACCGCACTCGACCTGTCGGACACAAAAGAACTCACATCGCTTACCTGCAACAACAATCAACTGAAAACACTCGACGTCAGTGGCAAGACAAAGCTTGCGACATTAATCTGCTACTCCAATCTATTGCAGAAAATCGACCTTACAGGCTGTTCTTCGCTCAAAGTGCTTGATTGTTCTATGAATAAAGAGCTCAGTGAGGTGTCGTTCCCTGCTACATTGACAACGCTAAACTGTAGCGGGTGTAATTTCACACAACTGAACGTATCGTCACTTACCAAGATGTCTGACTTACACTGCGACAACAACAAAATAAGTTCTCTCGACATATCGCAAATGAAAGAACTTACGGCAATCAACTGCGGCAACAACAACATATCGAGTCTGGATTTCAAGAACAACACCGCACTGCTCGACGTCAACATAAGCAACAACCCGATAAAAACGGGGATACTGTTCTCTTCTGCCGACAACCTGAGATATGTGTCGGTAAACGGCACGCTATTAGACGCCTGCTCGCTCGACAATATGTATCGTTCGCTGCGTGAAAAACGCCCCGAAGACGACAACAACGACATAGGCAGTCTGCTGCTTTTCAACGATGTCGCCCAAAATGCCAAGGTAAGTAATACCAAGATTGCCACCGACAAAGGCTGGATTGTGAGTGTTGTAGGCGACGGCTCGGGCTGTACCGAAAACGGTATAAAAGACACAGACATACACAAAGCTATTTCTATTAGTGAAACTATCGACGGCTGGGACATAACCGATATTCCGACCTCGGCAAAGGCACTATATCTACTGACAGTCGACGGTAGACCCATTGCCCGCTACCCTATCGTCTCAACCTCTGTAAGTGTCAAAGCTCCTCAAAAAGGACTGTACATAATATCTCTCGACAACGGCAAAGGAATAGTCTGCATCAAAAGATAAACAAAAAAGAGAAAAGTCTCGGTAGGAAGAGCATAAACATAAGGAGGCTGCTTCTCCACCGAACAAGACAAAATCCCAAAAGTCTCCGAATTTATTATAAAAAAACGATATGATAAAAAACACATTGACTTTAAGCATTTTTATCTGCTTATCTATTTTAGGAACTGCATCTGTATACGGCAACACTACGCAGGGGAATAAAAAACATCTAATCAAAGAACTACAAAATGAAATAGTAGTAGTCAATGTTTCAAAACCCGGAGCTCTATACGAAGAAGCCCCCGACAAAGTATGGGAAGACGTTGTACATACGCTCAAAATCACAGGTAAAATCAACAGTTACGACCTACGTATTATACGTGGTTTCTGTGGTTCTGACGAATATGGAGCCTTAATACCCAAAAATCTGAAAAAAATCGACCTATCGGAAGCCATCATCGTGCCTGGCGGAACGTATTATATCGTTACCGAAGACCAAGGAAAGATGCGAGAATATTCCGTAGAGGAAGGCAAAGACAGCCTACTGCCCGATAAATTGTTCTTCAACTGCTCTTCTATCGAAAGCATTGTGATTCCCAACAACATACGTGAAGTAGGTATCGGAGCATTCTATAAATGCGTCAATGTCAAAGAGATAGTAATCCCCGACAAGGTTACGCACATCAACAGTACTGCCTTCGGTGTCTGCAACTCATTAGAGAGCATAACACTCCCCTCTGCATTAGTACATCTCGGCGGCTATACATTCACTCACTGCGGCAACCTGAAAGAGGTTACCTTCCCACAAGGGATACGCCACCTACATATGCGTATGTTTGACCAGACAACAAATCTGAAAACAATAAACCTGCCTACATCGCTTACTAAAATGGACGAAGAAGCTTTCTTCGGGGCAATCGGTCTCGAAAAAATCACCGTACCTGAGGGCATAGATACTATTCCCGAGAGTTGTTTCGGCTTTTGCTCTTCGTTGCGTGAGGTAACACTCCCTAAGAGTCTCCGCCACATCGGTCAGACAGCTTTTCAGGAGAATCATTCTCTGGAGACAATTCTTTTTACTGAGGGATTGAAGAGTATCGGGCATTTTGCTTTCAAAAACTGCGAAAAACTTACGGGTGTCTCCTTGCCAAACTCGCTCGAAGAGATAAGCAACGAGGCTTTCATCAACTGTAAGGCAATGAAGAATATCACATTCGGTACGGGTATCAGAGCTATTGGCGAGAAAGCATTTTTTCACAACCACGGAATTACGAAACTGACATTCCCCGCAAGTATCGAGCTCATCGATTATGCCGCCTTTGCCGAGTGTGCCGCTCTGCAAGAGGTAGATTTGGGTGTTGCCCGCCCCAAGCTCGTACAGAACCCATTCCTCGGTTGTAAGCAGCTCCAAAAGGTGTCTGTGTCTGCCGACAACAAGACATATACGAGCGAAGACGGAGTACTATATAGCAAAAATTTCAAAGAACTGTACGTATATCCCAACGCACGTGCCGACAAAAAGCTGGTAATGAACGATGCTCTGGAGACGTTGGGCGATTTTTCTTTCTGGTTTTGCACGGAGTTGCAAGAGGTCGAGTTTCCGTCACATCTGGCAAAACTCGGATACAGGGCATTCTGCGGTTGTAGTAATATTAAGAAGATGACAGTAAAAAACAATACTCCTGTCGAAAATGAGTTTCCGGACGATACTTTCGAGGGCGTCGACAAAAGCAACTGCCAACTGTCTGTACCTGCGGGCAGCAAAACTGCTTATCAAGCTTCTGCCACTTGGGGAGGCTTCAACATCGTGGAGACTACTACCGATATCACGTCTGTAACGAGCAATGACACGCCAATAATCCGTCGTATGGCGAACGCCTGCGTAGTGGGAAATATCGGAAACAAATACAGCAAAGCCGTGCTCACAGACCTCTCGGGACGAACAATAATCACGACAGAGGTCGATAACGGAACAGTGGTACTACACACAGATACCCTACCACAAGGAATATATGTAATAACACTGTACGGAGTAGCAGGCAAATACAGTATCAAAACGGTCTTCTGAGCAATTAGACGACGGTTCTTTGCACAAACGAAATTTTGTGAGTTTTGATAAGATTATTATAGATTTCAGCCACAGCAGGCTACATCGAGCTAAAATGTTCTCTGACAGCAGATTTAGGATTAAATGAATATGTTTATGATGAAAAAAATTCTTATTATCGTTACTCTGCTTTATAGTATGGTAATTTGTTCGGCTCAGAATAAAAACAATCAACAAGTTGACAACAAAATGATGAACTATCGAACTTTTAATGTTGAGGAGTATAGAAAAATCACTCAAAGAAACGAATATGGGAAAAGATACATTATTAGGGATAGTGGTATGATAGTACAAAAGGAGGAAGATTTTTCCAATGGCAATCTTATTGGCTTTCGTGAAGATTGTCATTATCCTGATTCACCCTATAATACGGTGTTCTTATATTACAAGAATGGGCGAATAAAGAAATCGTGGACAACATTCTATTACTGTGTAATAGGAAATATTACAGAATATGACAGTATTGGTCGGGTAGTGAATCAAAGAGACGAAGATGTCTTCTATAAATTTGACATAGAAGCGTTGATTAAAAAGATGAAGAAAGAATATAACGTTGATTTATTAGATAGAAAATCCATCTACGAAGTATCACGTTTTTTCATTAAAAGCATGAATCAGTCATTCTATGAAGTTTACGCATATCGTCCAAAGACATTAACCCAGGCTGACACCTACCTAATAGATGGCATGACAGGTGAAACGTTGTTGAAATCAAAACGCGGCGTACGTCTGGAATATGGTTCACCTTATGAGGAGACAATGCTTGACGAATATTTACACAAGAAAGGTGTAAAAGGAAATATCAAGTAACAATAAAGTGGATTTTTTCGCCTCGCTTACCTTTCACGTAGGACAGCACCTTGAACGTACTTTTTGCCATTGCTTTTCTTTTTGGTTGCAAAATTAAACTACGAAAAGTCTGACCTTGCTATGCAAAATATAGAGCAGTAAAGCAACGTATCCACCCCAAAACGTTGTTTTTTCTCCTTCGAATAGAAGAAGATTACCTTACTTTGAGGTAATGATTTGAAAATCACCCTTATGCTACATACGTATATTTCTTCACTATGGCTGATGGCGGATTTTCTAAGACTTACACCGTATATCCTTAATAATCAAGCCGAATTGCGTTAGACTTCCTATTTCCTGCAAATATTACAGCGATTTTTTGTAACTTTGTATGCAAAAATATTAGATTAATAAGCCAAAAACAGATATTTGTATATGGAAAACAGTGTAATAACCAATATTCTGACACGCAGAAGTATACGTAAATATAAACAACAACAGATACCTACCGAGGTTTTGAACCGCATACTCGACTGTGCCGTAATGTCGCCGAGTGCTCTGAACAAACAACCTTGGCAGGTGCGTATCATACAGGACGAAAAGCTCTTAACCGATGTGAACGACACATTCATACGGTGGGCAAAAGGCAAACAGCTACCAGGCAGTGCCTCTCGTGCTCAAGAAGAGGGTTTCTCCGTATTTCACCACGCTCCGACACTGATAATAGTGGCAGCCGACAAAACAAATAATTACGCTCCGATAGACTGCGGAATACTTGCTCAGACCATTATGACAGCTGCACACAGCCTCGGAATCGGGTCTTGCGTGATAGGCAGTATGGCACAAGCGACCGATAACGACAAACATATAAAAAACGATATATTGGCAATAGACGACGACCATACGGTTATTTTCGGTATAGCACTCGGCTACGCCGACGAAACACCAATAGTCAAAGACAGAGACAGGTCTAAGATTAGACTGATTTCCTATCGCCAATAGGTTGCCGAGACTTATTATTCGATGTGTGGTATAGAAATATACCCCTTACTGAAAAAATCTTAAAAAAATACCTCGACGACAGAAAAAATATATGCTTTTCCAAATTTATATTGTAAATTTGCTATTTGAAAAACAAAAAAATAAAAAACGGATAACTGATGAGAGTTGCAATATTAGGAGGAGGAAGTTGGGCAACGGCAATAGCTAAAATGCTGCTTACCAACGTAGAAGAGATAGGTTGGTATATCAGGAACGACGAAAAGATAGAAAAGTTCAAATCTCTGGGTAGAAATCCGAATTATCTGACAGGTGTCAATTTCGATGTAAGCCGAATCAAGTTTTCTTCAAAGATAAATACAGTAGTAAAAAATGCGGATATACTCTTTGTTGCTATCCCTTCGCCATATCTGAAATCACAACTGAAACGTCTGAAACTGCGATTGGATTCCAAAATAATCATATCGGCAGTCAAAGGTATTGTTCCCGACGAGAATATGATACTCTCAGAGTATTTCAATATGTATTACGGCGTACCGATAGATAGGATTGCCGTCATATCCGGCCCGTGCCACGCCGAAGAGGTAGCCCTCGAACGCACATCGTACCTCACCATCGGCTGTCGCGACCGAGAGATAGCCAAACAGATAGCCGCTATGATGACCAACCGCTACACACAGACCTACATCAGCGAGGACGTCAACGGCATAGAGCTATCGTCCGTTATGAAAAATATCTATGCCATTGCCGTAGGCATCTGCCACGGACTCAAGTATGGCGACAACTTCCAAGCAGTGCTGATTTCTAACGCCATACAAGAAATGAACCGCTTCTGCAACGCCGCCGTCCCTCATCATCGCGACTTGCAGGAGAGTGTATATCTGGGCGACCTGCTCGTTACAGCTTATTCGCGTTTCAGCCGTAACCGTACCTTTGGCACGATGATAGGCAAAGGATATTCGGTAAAAACAGCTCAGATGGAGATGGAGATGATAGCCGAAGGATATTACGCCGCAAAGTGTATAAGAGAAATAAACGAAGACTTTCAGGTGAATATACCGATAGCCGATGCAGTATACGATATTCTGTATCAGCACAAGATACCGTCTAAAACGATGAAAGATTTGACTCTGAAATTATCGTAGAAATTAACGAACCGCAAGGATTTCGAAAAAATATTTTTGCAAAAAAGTAAAATTTGCAGTTTTATTAATAAATAATAATTAATTTAGCAAACAATTTATCTTCACTAAAAATGAACAAATATATGAAACGGCGTCTTTATATTATGCTCTTCCTTATGTTGAGTGTATGTGCATTAGCACAAGATTACCCCATCAAAAACATAGACGGTGTAGATTATTACGTCTATACTGTGGAGCCGAGCGAAGGTCTGTACCGTATTAGCAAGAAATTCAATGTTCTACAAGCAGACATCTATAAAGCCAATCCGAGCGTAAACGAGGGATTGAAGGCAGGGCAGACTCTGTATATCCCAGTCAAAAATCAGGCTAAAAAAATACAACCTTCGACCACAAGGCAAGTCATAGAGCATCAGGTAGTCGCCAAACAGACCTTATACTCTATCAGCAAAATGTATGGTGTCGAAAAAGAGGAAATCATACGCCTGAACCCCGAAATAGAAAACGGAATAATAAAAATAGGTCAGATACTACGTATACCTGTGTCGGACAAAACCAAAGCGCAAGTTCAGGACAATGTGGCAAAACAGATAAACTCCGACAAAACCACCGTACAACACGAAGTTAAAGCACAACAACCCGTTTTACCTAAGAAAAAATACGTTACCTATGAGGTAAAAAGCCGTAAAGAGACACTGTACGGCATAAGCAAACAGTTTGGAGTGTCCATAAACGAAATTATAGAGGCTAACCCATACGCACAAGACGGTATCAAAAAAGGCGATATATTGCAAATACCTGTCGTAGAGGAAAATATACCAAAGACATCGGGCAGCGATATATTGCACATAGTCAAACCCAAAGAGACTATCTACGGGATAAGCAAGCAGTACAACATCACAAAGGAAGATTTGCTAAGGGCTAACCCAAAACTCGAAAACGGTCTGATGATAGGCGACACGATACTGATTACAAGTAGCTCGCCCCAGCCGACAACCACCCCGACAGACAACAATGCCATTGTACAAAAGGCTACATACCGTATCGCATATATGTTGCCTTTTTCTGCCGAAGAAGACAAAAATTCCACAAATATAGACAGATTTATAGAGTTCTATCGCGGTTCGCTACTGGCTATGGAGAAAATAAAAGAACAAGGCATTTCGCTCGAAGTGTATACGTTTGATACACAGCTCGGTACTGCCAAGATAAACGATATTTTGAAAAACGGTATTCCCAAGACGGTAGATATGATAATAGGACCCGCCTACCCCGAACAGGTGGCTATCGTAGCCGATTATGCCAAGAAAAACAACGTTATCCAGATAGTACCATTCACCTCACAAATAAGCAATTCAGACAGATTTGCCCTACAATATCAGTTCAACCCTTCGTCTGCCGATTTAGATAAAGCAATAATAAACAATATCTTAGACAAACACAGAACGGACAATGTATTCATTGTGAACTTTGCAAGTCAAAACAGCAAATCGTATCACCTGCCAGAACGATTAGAGAAGGCTTTAAAAAGTAACTCCATCAAATACACCAAGCTAAAAGCCAACTCACTCACAGCCGACAACATATCGGCTCTCAACAGAAATGTGAATAATCTGATAGTGCTATCGTCGTGTAGCACACAGGAATTCAAAGATTTCGTAGGTGCAGTCAGTGCAGATAACAAAAATTATACTTTTGTTGTCGAAAATGATATATTCAACTATGCCAAAGCCGACAAATCTCTGAAAAACAAGAATTTCGTAACATACTCTCTCTTCAATGCCACCCCCGAAGATAAATATTTGAATGCTTACAGTCGCTACTTTACAGTTCGTACTCAGCAATCCACGCCGAACTACGACCTGCTCGGGTACGATATTACTCTATATTTCTGTAAGGCTCTGCAACCCAACAAACAACTCATCTTCCCGCAAGATATTGCTTTGCAGCAGTCTACATTCAATTTCACGAAACAAAATAATGCCTTCCTCAATACGGGTTGCTTTATTTATCGTCTGAAAAACAACAATATAAGCATAGAGAGGTTATAAACAAACAATTATAAAATAATCTTCGGTAAGTAATAATTTTAATAGCTCCTACAAAAGATGCTCGAACAAGACATAAAACTCTGGCTGGCAGAAGATATAGGTGACGGAGACCATACTACGCTCTGCTGTATCCCGGCAGATGCCATAGGACGCTCGAGGCTGATAGTCAAAGATACAGGCATAATAGCGGGCATCGAGGTAGCCAAAAAAGTGTTTGAGATATTCGACAACGAACTCCGCATAATGCAATATATGCACGACGGCGACGAAGTAAAACCCCAAGACATAGCCTTCGAGGTAGAGGGTAAAGTACGGTCGTTGCTGCAAACCGAACGTCTGATGCTCAATATAGTGCAGAGAATGAGCGGAATAGCTACACGAACACGTGAGTACGTAAAACTGCTCGAAGGCACTCGGACACGAATACTCGATACTCGTAAGACCACTCCCGGACTGCGTATGCTCGAGAAAGATGCTGTGCTAATCGGTGGTGGCTGCAACCACAGGATAGGCTTGTACGATATGATACTGCTCAAAGACAACCATATAGACTTCGCAGGAGGTATATCGCAAGCGATAGACAGAGCCAACAAATACCTGAAAGACAACAATAAAAATTTAAAAATAGAGATAGAAGTCCGCAATTTCGACGAACTTAACGAAGTACTTGCCTCAGGCAATGTCAATCGCATTATGCTCGACAATTTCTCGGTAGCCGACACACGTAAAGCGGTAGAAATCATCGGAGGCAGGTTCGAGACAGAGTCGTCGGGCGGTATCACCGAAACGACAATCAGAGAATACGCATTGGCAGGCGTCGACTACATATCGGTCGGAGCTCTGACACACTCCATCAAAAGTCTCGATATGAGCTTTAAGGCAATGAAATAGAAAATTATTAATCCAAAAATAACTAAAAATAAAATCTTAAATAAATGAACAATACCGTAAAAACTGACGTTTTAATCATCGGAGCCGGACCATCGGGGCTGGCTACCGCCATACATCTGGCTGATTTACTGAAAACCAACGGCATAGAGAAACAAATTATCGTTGTGGACAAAGGTCAGTCGGTAGGGTCGCACATACTGTCGGGAGCAGTAATCAAACCACAGGCATTCAGAGACTTACTCCCCGATGTAAACTTCGACGAAATACCTTTCGACAGCAAAGTGGCATCGGACGAGATGTATTTTCTACAAAACGAAAAGAGTTCTCTCAAAGTACCGTTTCATCCGCCTTATATGGGCAATAGCGGCAACTACTGCGCCTCGCTCTGCGAGATATGCCGATACCTCGCAGCCAAAGCAACCGAGAAGGGAGTAGACATCTACCCCGGATTCTCGATGAGCGATATATTGTACGACGAGAAAGGCGATGTAGCCGGAGCGAAATGTATCGACACAGGCATAGACCACGATGGCAACAAGCTCGAAAACTTTGTAGAAGGCACTCGTGTAGAAGCCTCTATCACAATATTTGCCGAAGGTACTCGCGGCAGTCTGGCAAAAAAACTCATAGAGAAGAAAAACCTCCAGCAGGGCAGAAATCCACAGATATACTCATTGGGTGTCAAGGAGTTGTTTAGTGTACCCGAAGGCACTATCAAAGCAGGCGAGGTGTATCACACTATGGGATTCCCTGCTATGAACGACAATGTATTCGGCGGAGGCTTTATTTATGGGCTGAAAGACAACAAAGTAGCCGTCGGTCTGGTACTCGGACTCGATTTTACCGACCCGACATACGACATATACCATGCCTTCCAAATATGGAAGACACATCCGTTTGTAGAGAAGTTCGTCAAAGAGGGTAAAATACTCGAATACGGAGCCAAGACACTGCCCGAAGGCGGATATTACTCTCTGACGAAATATTTCCTCAACAACGCAATGATAGTGGGCGACTCGGCAGGATTCCTCGCTATGCCCGCACTGAAAGGTATCCACCTATCGATATATTCGGGTATGTCGGCTGCCAAAGCTGCTTACGATGCTTTCGTCAAAAACGATTTCTCGAAAAATACGCTCAAAAACTACGAACAATACGTACAGCAAAGCCCCATCTACAAAGAGATGTACAAGTGCCGCAACTTCCGCCAAGGATTTACGAAAGGAACCTTGGTAGGAATGTTCAACTTTGGCACACAGCTTATTACGGGTGGTGCAGGTTTTGCAGGCAAGCTCGCTACGCACAACGATTATCGGTCGACAAAGACGGTCGACAACGCCAAGAAGCCTCTGTTCAAAGACAAATGGGCTTCGTACGACATAGACAAGCCTTACAACCGCAGCAAAGTGGACGACGTATATTATTCGGGCACACAACACGACGAAGAACAACGTATCCATCTGCATATCAACAACGAAAAAGAGTTTCGCGATATAAACATCAAAAAGTACGATGCTCCGTGCCAATATTTCTGCCCGGGCGAAGTATTCGAAATACACACCGACAAGACGACAGGCAAAAAAGAGATACGTATTCATAACGAAAACTGTCTGCACTGCAAAAGCTGCGACATCAAAGAACCGCACGCCGCCATCACCTGGAACGTACCGAACGGAGGCAACGGACCCGATTATAAATATATGTAACTCTCATTTTAAATTTATTATTACCAAAAGAATAAAGAAAATACAATATGGCACTTACTATAATATCGTTAATAAAACAAGTCCCTCTGCCCTCGGAGATGAGAATGGGCGACGACGGACTGATGGACAGAACCAAAGCAAAATCAATCATCAATATCGACTGCCAATTTGGTCTGGAAGCAGGCTTACAATTGAAGAAAAAATACCCCGATGCCCGTATGATAGTATGCTCGATGGGACCTGCCTCTTTCGAGACGGCTCTACGTACGGCTATCTCTATGGGCTACGACGAAGCATATTTGCTTAGCGACCGTAAGCTCGGCGGCTCCGACACCTACGCCACAGGGCTTGCTATATCCACTATGCTACGTAGTATGGGTTTCTCGAAAGACTCCAAAGAACCATTCGTAATATTTGCAGGCAGACAGACCTCCGACGGCGACACCGCTCACGTGCCGTCGCAGGTAGCCGAAGCCCTCGGTATACCGCAGGCTACATTTGTAGAACGCATCGAACCGAACGACGATGGTACTATCACTGCACGCCGTATCATCGAAGGGGGATACCAGATGCTAAAACTGCCGATGCCATGCGTTATATCGTTCACCCCGACAGGTATCAAACCGCGTAAACCGTCGCTTATCGGAGCCATCAAAGCACGAAGAGCCACAATAAATATGAGGACTGTCGACGACATCGGTATGTCTGCCGAAGCCCAACAACACATCGGTATCAACGGCTCGCCCACTATCGTGGCAGGCGTAGAGAATATAGAGTCTGACCGCCCGCCGATTGTTATGTGCAGCGGACAGAACGAAGAACAACTTGTCGACTCCCTTATGGATAACATCAAAAAAGGAGGCAACAAGCTGGAGAAAAAAGCAGAGAAAACCAAAAAAGAGGCGGACACCACAGGGCTCGAGGCAGTAGACCTCAGAGGCGACAACAAAGGCATACTCACGTGGGCAGAGGTGGTGAACGGCAAAATAGCACGCCCTTCGATAGAACTGCTTACGCCGGCACGCCACTTGGCAGACCAACTCGGAGGCGATACCAAAATCACCACAGTACTTATCGGTAAAAATGTACGACCGCTTGCTCCGACGCTATTCGAACACGGCTCCGACAAAGTGATTATCGTAGAGAACGACAAACTCGAAGAGTACCTTATACTGCCGTTTGCAGAGATTATCACACAAATAATACATCAATACAAACCCGAGATAACGCTCTTTGCCGCCACTACGGCAGGTCGCGAACTCGCCCCCCGTATCGGTATGAAGACAGGGTCGGGAGTTACAGCCGACTGTACGGGACTCGAGATAGGCGACTACATCGACAAAAAGAACAAGCGTATCATACGCCCGATACTGCACAGCCGCCGCCCGACATACGGCGAAAGCAAGTTGGCAACGATACTCGGGTTCGTATACCCGCAAATATCGACGGCACGCGCAGGCACATTTGCCGTTCCCGAACGTGTAGAGGGACGTACGGGCGAGGTGATAGACTTCACCCCATCGCTGAATGCCGATACCTACGCCACGAGTATACTCGAAACAGTTCGTGGCGAGGGTGGTCTGGCATCGTTGTTCGAGGCTGATATAATAGTTGCAGGCGGACGAGGCACCACAGGCGACGACCTCAAACTCGTCAAAGAACTCGCACAAGCCCTCAAAGACCAAGGACTGAAAGCCGAATGGGCTTGCAGCCGCGTAGTAGTAGACGAAGGATACGCCGAATATGCACGACAGATAGGACAGACGGGCAAGACCGTTCGTCCGAAGGTCTACGTAGCTATCGGCATAAGCGGAGCGATACAGCATATTGCAGGTATCAAAGAGTCGGGCATTATCGTTGCAATAGACCAAAACCCGAAAGCAAACATTTTCCGATATGCAGACTTCGGTATCTGCGGATTGTATCAAGATATCGTTCCCGAACTCATAGAGCGTGTTCGACAAGGCTTTACCTTCGGACTGGAGAAGCATTGATTTGTAGTAAATGAAGAAAATAAGTATTTTACATACAAAATATAAGATTGTCATATTATTTTTTAACGTCAAAAAAATTTAGTTTTATGAAAAAAGTAAATAGAAGAATGCTTTTAGTTGCAGTATTGCTCGTATTAGGAGCTTCTGCTGCTACATTTGCTCAGAAAGCGAGCAGAGACAGTGTCGTATGCCTCAATCGTTACTGGTTGTTTTCGATACGCGGAGGTTACGACTTCAACCCCAATACTCGTGGAGCCAATCGCTTCCTCGACGAAAAGGGAGGGTTTAATTTGGGCTTCGGCTTCGACCACTATTGGAAGTGGTTCGGTGTGGGAGCCGACTTGGATTTCATCAATAACGAAACATTCGTTACCATAGACCAAAATGACAGATACAAAGCTCCGTACACAGGTCCCAGATGGAGTTGGGACGAAGATGCTCATCCTCTCAATCGTCTATTCATAGGTGTAGGTCCGAGCTTCAGATTACCTGCTTCGTGCTGCCCCAAGTTCACGGCAGAGTTGAATACCCGTATAGGTATCACTCGCATTGCAGGCAGCGGAGCAACATTGAACCTCGTAGATGTACCGAATCATAACAGTATAACCAATACGTATTTTGTCAGAGAGCTCAACGAATCGAGTGCTCTATCGCTGAAAGGACAACTGCGTCTGACATACTTTTTCAATAAAGTGTTCGGATTGAGTGCAGGAGCATACTATCTGCACAATTTCAACGTCAATTTCTCCGACGAGGTAACTCCTCTGTTGGCAGCACATCTGAGCAAACCGGGCGAAACGGTAGACCCGGGCATAAAACAGAGTAAAACAGACCTATCTTCGTTCGGTATCTTCGGTGGACTGACGTTGCGTATCTGTGCCGAGAAGAGAATGCCTATGGCACCGGTTGCCCCCACCGCCACCAAAGCTAAGGCAACAGAATACAGCCTCGTGGGTAAAGTGATGGGTAAAGGAACAAACTCTACGGTAAACAATGCCATAGTAAAAATAAAAAACATCACCGACAAGACAGAGACGGCATATAAGACAAACGCCAACGGCGAATATACTGCCAAGCTGAAACAGAACAAGACTTATTCGATAACTGCTTCGGCGGTCGATTACCTCGATGCAGAACCTAAGGTTATCGAAAAAGATACTTACGTAGCCGAAAAGACTCCTTCGGTAAAACACGACATATATATGCAGAAAAAAGAGTCCGCTAAGCCGACCGAATACACGGTAATGGGTAAAGTAATGGACGAAGATTCGGGTAAAACGATAGGCAATGCGGTAGTAACGGTAGAAAACAACACCAACGGTACCGAACAAAACTATCTGACCAACAGCTTCGGCGAATACTCCGTGGCTCTGAAAGCTTACGAAACATACACCATAAGCGCGACAGCACCGGAATGCTTGCCTTCGGAAGGTAAGAAGTTCAAAAAAGACACATACGACCCCTCAAAGACCTCGACGGTAGAGAACAACATCTATCTGAAACGTGTCAAAAAGAACGAAGCCATACGCCTCGACAACGTACACTATGACCTGAACAAGGCTACCATACGTCCCGATGCTCGTCCCGAACTCGACCGTCTGGTGAAGTACCTCAAAGACAATCCGAAAATACGTGTAGAGATGTCTTCACACACAGACTCTCGCGGCTCCGACGCTTATAACCAACGTTTGTCGCAACAGCGTGCCGATGCCGTCAAACTCTACCTTGTAGAGAAAGGTATTGCTCCCTCACGTATCAAATCGGTAGGATACGGCGAAACCAAGTTGCTCAACAACTGCGGCAACGGATCCAACTGTACCGAAGAGCAACATCAGCTCAACCGCCGTACAGAAATGAAGGTGATAGAATAAAAATAATACGTTATTAATTCGTTAGCGGCTTATAAGACGATATATCGAAAAAAGAGAGCCAAACGAATTAATAGCGGACAACAAGAAAAGAGCGACCGTGTGTCGCTTTTTTTTGTATCTTTGCAGAAATTTTTCGTAAGTACGAATAAATATTTGATTATATATGAAAAAAATCGGTTTGTTTTTGTTTTTCGTAGCAGTGGGGACGGTATCGTTGCTCGCACAGACAAGAGGTAACGATACGGATAGCAGGCAAATACGCGAAATACTGAACGGTGGTAATTTCAAAATCAATATACAGAACGTAATAAATAACCCCAAGTCAACCACAGCCATATACTCAAAACACAGTATTGAGGTCGTGGGTGATACGATAAAGGCAGATTTGCCGTACTTCTACCGCAACGACAACCCACAGACAGCAACAGAAACGAACGTGAAAATAGACACTTCGATAAAGAAGCTATCCACACCCAAACAGAGCAAACAAGGAAGTACAGACCTAAACATAACCACCGCCAAACCGCAATACACCATACACATAAGTGTACGGTTCGACGGATACAGCATCGTAACAGTCAAAGACAAGGCTGGCAACACTGCCGTCTACAACGGACGATTAGATACGGGGAAATAATTAACAAACAGACAAAAAACATCTTTTTAACAACAAAAATCAATTTCGAATGAAAAAATATATCGTAATTATATTGGCAGCGTTCGCGCTATTCGCTTGCGAGAGCAGCAAAAACTATTCGGTGCAGGTAGCCAACCAGAAGAAGAAGATAAAAGAGTACATTGCCAAGCACAATCTCAATATCCTCAGTAGTTATCCGAAGGATTCGGTATTCAAACCTGCAGACTACCTGTGGGAAAACGAAGACAGCATAGTGTTTCACCTCACACAGAAAGGCAACGGACGCGAAGTGAAGGTTGGGGACATCGTTCAGGTACGTTGGGTACAGTATACTCTGGACGGCAAAGACTCAGTAAGCTACTGGACGACGAGCGACCTCAGTTTCCCTCTCGAAATAATGTATAATCCGAACAGCGCCGCCGAACGCAATAACCTCAACTGCATCGGTTGGCAGAGTGCCATCGGCAAAATGAAACATTCGGGAGCCGTCGCCGACATAATAATACCCTCGCCTATCGGATTGCTCCACGCATTCAACTCGGTAACGGCATACAGATATAAGTTTACATTTCTGGTATTACCAAAATAAAAAGCATATAATCTCAACAATATGTCTCTTATAAAGTCTATTTCGGGTATTCGTGGTACAATAGGAGGTACGGCGGGCGACAACCTGACACCTTTCGACATAGTAAAATTCGTTTCGGCTTATGCACAATGGCTGCTGCTACAGGCAACTGACGGCAACCGACGCAGTAAGGTAGTAGTAGGACGAGATGCACGTATATCGGGGCAAATGGTAGATAGCCTTGTATGCGGTACATTGACTGGCTGCGGTATAGATGTAGTCAATATCGGACTTGCTACGACGCCTACTACCGAATTGGCGGTTACCGCCGAGCATGCCGACGGAGGTATCATTATAACGGCAAGCCACAACCCACGTCAGTGGAATGCCCTGAAGCTACTCAACAGACACGGTGAGTTTCTTTCGAAAGCAGATGGAGAACATATATTACAGCTGGCAACAGAAGGTGAAAATATAGTATTTGCCTCGGTAGACAACATCGGTGTAGTCAGTCACAAAGATATGACCGACTACCATATACGCAATGTACTGGGTTTAGAGTTGGTTGATACCGAAGCTATACGCAAAGCAAACTTCTCGGTTGCAATAGACTGTGTCAATTCCGTAGGAGGTATTGCCATACCGCGTCTGCTACACGAACTCGGAGTAACCGATATAACCTGCCTCAACTGTGACCCGACAGGCGATTTTGCACACAATCCCGAACCTCTACGCGAAAATCTCACGGAAATATCCGACTATATAGCCTCTCATAAAGTAGACGTAGGCTTCGTAGTAGACCCCGATGTAGACAGACTTGCCATTGTATGCGAAGACGGCGAAATGTTCGGCGAAGAATATACGCTTGTGTCTGTGGCAGACTACATTCTGAGCCACACACAAGGCAATACGGTAAGCAACCTAAGTTCCACAAGGGCTTTGGCAGACATCACGGCACGCTATGGCGGACAATATGCTGCCGCAGCTGTGGGCGAGGTCAATGTGGTAGAGCAGATGAAGGCTACCGGAGCCATCATCGGGGGCGAAGGCAACGGGGGCGTTATCTACCCTGCTTTGCACTACGGACGAGATGCTTTGGTAGGGATAGCTCTATTCCTTACATTGCTTGCAAAAAAGGGTACGAAGGTATCGGCTCTGCGAAAAACGTATCCCGAGTATTTTATCTCGAAAAACAAGATAGAGCTCACACCGCAGATAGATGTCGATAAGATATTGAACACGATAAAGAACAGTTACAAGCAATTCGAGGTAAATGATATAGACGGTGTCAAGATAGACTTTCCGCAAGGGTGGGTGCATCTGCGTAAGTCCAATACCGAACCCATCGTACGTATATATTCCGAAGCTCCCACAGAAGAGCAGGCAATGGGATTTGCCAATGCAGTCATAGCCGAAATAAAGCGTATTGCAGGTATCTGACCACAGTACAATTACTCTACAATTGCCAATTTTATTGACAAAAATGTTCGATTATTTAAACAAATGAGATCTACTCCGTACCGCCGGTCGTAATTGGAAAGCACTGCAGCAGTCGCATTTACGCGACGGCTGCATTTTTTACTGCAGAGAATACCACAAAAAGTTTCGCAAAGGTTACCCATTAAGGACAGTTAATCGATTAAATCGTTCGACGACCGTACCAAAACAAAAGGAGACCCACTAACTAATTAATGAGTCCCCTGCTAAATAAGTACATTGATTATCTTATTATTTCGTTACTTCTCGTTTGACGATGAATACCGAGTTTACACAGGCGTTCTTTTCGCCGTCCGAGTATTCCGTCGGTTTGCCGTTTTTCCACAGTATGGCTTTGCTGCCGTCGAAGCCTGCTGCATATACATCTTCTCCTTCCACTTTCACGTCGAATGCTATCGCCATATCGCTACTACCATCTGTAAGCGAGGTTGGTTCGCCGTTTTTCCACAGTGTAGCTTTCGGTTTGCCGTTTACATCTTCGTATCCTACCAGATATACGTCGGAGCCCGCAACGAACAATGACTGTACGAATGTATCGTATTGACTCGCTTTGAGGGTTACCGCCTTACCGTTTTTCCACAGTTGCGACACTGTTTTATCGCCTTCCTTTTGGTAACCTGCCACATACACATCAGAGCCTGCTACATATACGGCTTTTGCGTTTGCTTCGGGCGAGTTGCCGCTAAGTAAGGTCGGTTTGCCGTTTTTCCACAATGTTGCTTCGTTGTTATCGGCGCCTACGACATATCCAGCCACATACACATCGGCACCGTCTACGAATACCGAATTTGCTACGGCAGTGTTATTTTTGTCGTCTGTCAGTGCGGTTGGCTCTCCGTTTTTCCAGAGTATGGCACTTTTGTCATCCCAACCTACGATATATACGTCATTTCCTACTACATATACGGAACGTGCTGCGGCATTCTCCGAGCCATCTTTGACGGTAAGTACGGTCGGTTTGCCGTTTTTCCACAACATAGGTACGAAATGTTCTTTTTCGTCTTTTTCGTAACCTACTACATATACATCGTTGCCGGCTACATATACAGAGATAGCTGTAGCCTCTCTATTACCGTCCGTTAGTGCTGTCGGTTTGCCGTTTTGCCAGAATATGGCTCTCTTACCGTTGTTGTCGTATCCGGCGGCATATATGTCATAGACATATTCTTTCGGAGGATCGGGCGGAGTTGGTTTATCTGGCGTTTTACCTTTACAGGCAACAAAGATTGTTGCGGAAGCAAATACGATTGCTGCGGCAACTGTCAAAAATAAGTTTTTCATCTTTTAATTTTGTTTTGAATTGGTTTTTATATTATTATATCTATATTTGTTCATTTTGTGAATTACAATAAAGGCGAAATATGTGTTCACCTTTATTTTTCATCTACACACATACAAATCATGATTTGTCTCAGCCCCCAATACCTAATACCTCGTTTAAACAATTAAACGATTAATCGATTAAACGGTAAAAAACATTCAATCGATTATTTCGAATCCACAGTAAGGCACGAGTGTTTTCGGTATACGTATACCGTTCGGTGTCTGGTTGTTTTCGAGCAGAGCTGCAACTATTCGCGGCAATGCCAGAGCACTGCCGTTGAGCGTATGGCAAAGCTCCGTCTTACCCTCTGCAGTCTTGTAACGACATTTGAGGCGGTTTGCCTGATAGCTCTCGAAGTTCGACACCGACGATACCTCGAGCCACCGCTTCTGCGCTGCCGAAAATACCTCGAAGTCGAACGTCAGGCTCGACGTAAACGACATATCGCCGCCGCACAGACGTAAGATGCGATACGGAAGCTCGAGCTTGCATATAAGGTTCTCGACATACCGCACCATCTCGTCGAGGCTGTCGTACGAGTGTTCGGGCTTGTCGATACGCACTATCTCTACCTTGTTAAACTGGTGCAGGCGGTTCAGTCCGCGTACGTCTTTGCCATACGAGCCTGCCTCTCGGCGAAAACAAGCCGAATATGCCGTCAGCTTACAGGGCAAATCTTTCTCGGCAAGTATCACGTCGCGGAAGATATTGGTTACAGGCACCTCGGCAGTCGGTATCAGATACAGGTCATCGACGGTAACGTGATACATCTGCCCCTCTTTGTCGGGCAGTTGCCCGGTGCCGTAGCCGGAGTCCGTATTTACCACGTACGGCGGCTCTATCTCCAGATAACCCGCATTGCGTGCCTCGTCGAGGAAAAAATTTATCAACGCACGCTGCAGTCTTGCCCCTTTACCCTTGTACACCGGAAACCCCGCACCCGTTATCTTGACCCCGAGCTCAAAGTCTATGAGGTCGTAACGCTTCGCCAGCTCCCAATGCGGTAAGGCATCGGTCGGCATATCGGGGACGACGCCTCCTGTTCGCTCTGTCTTGTTATCTTCTGCCGTGCGTCCTTCGGGTACACTCTCGTGCGGCAGGTTCGGCACCTGCAACAACTTGTCGCGAAGCATCTTCTCGTACTCGTTCAGTTTATCGCCGAGCAACTTGCTCTGCTCCTTGTATCGGGCTGTCTGTTCCTTGGCGGCTTCTGCCTCCGAACGCTTGCCCTGCCCTATGAGAGCTCCTATCTGTTTTGCTATCCGGTTTTGTTCGGCAAGAGCGGTGTCGAGTTCTTTTTGTGTGTTACGACGCTCTTTGTCGAGGTCTATTATCTCGACTATCACCTTCTCTGCCTCTGCGAAGTGTTTCTTGTGCAGCCCTTCGACGACTGCCTGGCGGTTTTCGATTATATTCTTCAGTGTAAGCATATCTTGTCTTTATGTACTTTAAATAGAAAAAGCAAATGTCGATACCGAATAACAATATCGATTGCAAAGGTAATGGTTTTTATTGGAAAAATACGATTAAACAATTCAACACAAATATAAACACCTAACACCTAACACCCAATACCCAATACCCAATCCCTAATACCTAATACCCAATCCCCCTACCCTGCTTTGCGGCAGAACAACTTGTATTTTCCTGCAACGAAAGGCAGAGCCAACAGCAATATTTGCTTGATATATCCCGATATATTTGTCAAAACTATATCGCCTGCGTACTGCATAACCAGTACGAAGACAACCATTGCATTAAGTATGATAAACATCGGCGAGCCCAGCTGAGCACGGCGGAATATCCACCCGAAAAGCAATCCATAGAGCAGAGCAAATACACCGACTCCCCAATAGCCGAAGTCTTTGAAGAAAGGATACATCGCCGTATATGTATTTGTCTCGAGTGGTTTGTAGATAAATGGCAATATTGGATCGACAGGCTTTACGTCAGACCGCCCGAACTTTTTGTTAACGGCATAATATACGCGGAAAACGTTTTCGCCGCAGTGTGTCGACGAATTGGGCTCGAGAGTATCGAACGCCGAAGTATTACCTACGATGTACGTTATCAGAAAACCGTTTCGGTTGAATGACTTCACGCTGTTATTGTAACGCATCGACTGCATAGCTACGAAAGCTACCAGCAGCACCGCCAACGTTACGACGAGATGCTTTACCTTTACTTTATTTTTAAAGAATAGTATGCTTACTGTTTTCAATATAAACTCCAATAGTATAGTCTTCGACATAGTACCGACGCCAAGAGCCAGAAACATCAGCCCGAGTATTATCACTCGATGGCGATTTTTCTTCGAATAGTAAAATAGCTCTATCAGATACGCCACCTGCCAGACGATGAGATACAACCCTCCGTATACTTCTTTGAATGTAGATGTCTTGCCTATGGCTGCAAGTCGGAGGTCGAGCGCCCAATTGCCTGTCTCGCCCGTCTGCAAAGCCTCTTTGACGAAGAGCAATAGCAGAGGGAAAGTCGCTATCGATACCCAGAAGAAAATGTCGCGTATCAATTGGCTCGGCTCGTTTACCGATACACGGTAACGGAACGACTGCGTGAACATTGCCCCCAGACACATCATCGCCACCCAAAGCAATAGTGAGCCGAAAAACTGCCAGCTGAGCGGCGGCAGGTCGTGTGGCAGAGCCACGAATAGCAACAACACCACTATCCAAACAACAGGAGTAATTACACTCGGCGAGAAAATATTGTTTTTGGATACCGTCAGACCAAGTATCGCTAAGACTATACAGACTATGAAAACCAACGTCATTGCTTTCGTTTTTTATAATTGAAATAAATAAGCAAGCCAACGAGTATTATCTCGACTATCTCTGCTGCCACATAAGAGAAAGCCGCACCCTGTATCCCGATATTTTTTATAAAAAGATAATTAACCGCCAAACTAAACAGACATATTGCCCCGCCGATATAAGGAGCATACCTTTGAAGCTGCAGTCCGTACATTCCTTGTACTGTGAGCATACTTGCGGCGAGAACGAGTATTGGCAGAAGCGAAAATATTCGCAATATATCTGCCGACGCTCGGGAATCTCCCGAAGGAATATTGCTTTTCAGCCCAACAAGTACCTTTATCACTACGTCGGAGAGCAAAAATATTGCAATGCTACACACTGCTCCGAAAAGCACTACAAAAAAGAAAGAACGCTTAAAAAAACGCCACCCGTCGGCAAACGATTCGTTGAAACGACGACTGATAGAAGGAAAAAGCGAGATAGATATCGGATAACTCACTATCATCAACACCGCCATAATGACCTTGTATGCCGCCGAGTACAGACCCAAATCGAGGTCGGAGACAAAGTACGGCAACATAGTGAGCCCTACGGCTGAATATATCGTAGCAAACATATTGTTTACGAATATGGGCAGTCCCTTGCGTGTGGCAAGCGAGTCGTTCTGTGCGGTGTAATGCAGGCGATACTTGCGTATGACGTACAGCAGGGCTACGACTCCGCCGAGTATATACGAACACGACAAGATGAGCAGGTAGTACGGATAATCATTCGGAGCGGTTACCAGAAGTATTATCATTACAGCTCCGATGAGACGCGACGAGAAGTTGAAAACCGTTATTTTGGCGACATCTTCCATTCCTTGCAAGAACCACGTTGGGAATACAGCAAAACCGATATTCATCAATGCGGCATAGATGTAGAGGCGACGGTCGGCGGCAAGCTCGTCGACGAAGATGAGTCCTATCGCAAGCAGACCGAACGATACCGTCAGCAGCACGGCTTTGCTCCGAAGCACAGACCAGAATATTATATTCGTTTGCTTACGGTTATCGCGGTTAAGAGCTACCTCCTGAGTGGCGGAATACTCGAAACCGAAGTTAACAAGTACGGTAAGATACACGACGATATTCTGAGCATAGGATATTTTCCCGAATGCTTCTAGCCCTGCGGTGCGAATAATGTACGGTATGAGTACGAGCGGGATAATACAATTGGCAAACTGCAATGCTGCCAGCCACGACATATTTTTCAGTATGCGGCTATTGGAGTCTATGCCTGTCTTTATCTCTGCCAAGTTAAGTTTCATCTCTTTTTTGTTTGGTCTTGCACAGCAATGCTCATTCCACCTACGCTTCGGATATGAGCAGCAAAGGTACAAAAAATAATGAATTTACTTTACATTGATGGGAAGTCACAAATAACACCGTCGTTAATATTGAACGTTTTTATCGTTTGAATTGTTCTAATGTTGATCGGAGATTACTACACGGCAATTATTTTCTTACCTTTGCATTCCGAAAACCCGAAGCCGTATAATATTTGTGAATGAACCACGTAAGATAGAACTGCTTGCCCCCGCCAAAAACGCCAACTACGGAATAGAGGCGATACTGCACGGAGCCGACGCCGTATACATCGGTGCACCGATGTTCGGAGCCAGAGCCTCGGCAGGCAATACCGTAAGCGATATCGAGAGACTATCTGAGTTTGCCCACCGATACCACGCACGTGTATACGTGGCAATGAACACCATACTCGAAGACAAAGACTTAGCCGATGCCGAACGCCTATTGCACGAACTATACAATGCAGGTACCGACGCCGTCATCATTCAGGATATGGGCATATTGCAGCTGCAGCTACCACCTATCGCTCTACACGCAAGTACACAGATGGACAACCGCACGGTAGCAAAAGCCGTCTTTCTGGAGCAGGCGGGGTTCTCGCAGATAGTATTGGCACGTGAGTTGTCGCTCGACGAAATAGCTGCCATAGCTCGTTCCGTTACAGTACCGATAGAGGTATTCGTACACGGGGCATTGTGCGTATCGTATAGCGGACAGTGCTATCTGAGCAATGCTCTGACAGGGCGTAGTGCCAACCGTGGCACCTGCTCTCAGCCGTGCCGCTTGCCGTACGATATTACAGATAGCAGAGGACAAGTGATAGCCACAAAATGCCACGCCCTCTCGATGAAAGACCTCAACCGTACAAACGACCTCGAAGCCCTACTCGATGCAGGTGTAAGCTCGTTTAAGATAGAAGGACGGCTAAAAGACTTGACCTACATCAAAAATACCGTATCGCTATACCGCCGTCGGCTCGACGAGATACTCGCCCGTCGTAACGAGTTCGAACGTGCTTCCGACGGCGAGAGCCGTATCACATTCGAGCCGAATATGAATAAGACGTTCAATCGCGGCTTTACCGACTATTTCCTGTATGGACGTAAAGAAACCGTATGGTCTGCCGATACTCCCAAGTCCATCGGCGAGGAGGTGGGCTCGATCGTAGACGTCGCTCAGCGATATATTACGCTCGACCTCAAAACAAAGCTAAGCAACGGCGACGGACTGTGTTTCTTCAACCACCGTCGAGAACTCGAAGGCATTCAGGTAAATCGTGTAGACGACAATAGAGTCTTTCCGCTCTCTATGCCCGTAATAAAAAAAGGTACAAAGGTGTTTCGCAACAACGACCGCGAGTTCGATAAGTTGCTTTCGGGCAAAACGGCAGAACGTAAAATAGCTGCCACCATAGACCTATACGAACTCACCGACGGTTTTCGGCTTGTAATGACCGACGAAAAAGGATACAGCTACCAAATGTTTCGCCCAGCCACGAAAGAACCCGCACAAAAAGACCAAACCGAAAACATACGTACCAACCTCAGCAAGACGGGGCAAACCATATTCACCGTTACCGACGTGCGCCTGCATCTGACGAGCAATGTCTTTATCCCTGCTTCCGTCTTGTCGCAATGGCGGCGCGAACTGACCGACGGACTGCTCTGTGTAAGGCTTGAAAATCACCCTCGCCGCACGGTAGACCACAAACCGACACATCACGCCTTCCCCGAGCCGACAATAACGTACCTCGGTAATGTTGCCAACGGCAAAGCACGTTCGTTTTACGAACAGCACGGCTCCGAAGTGCTACAACCGGCATTCGAGATAAAACGGCAAAAAGACGTACCGCTGATGTTTACCCGCCACTGTATAAAATATTCACTCGGGTGGTGTCCCAAATACAACAAAGCCGTATCGCCCTACACCGAACCGTTTTATCTTACTCACTCCTCTACCCGCCTCCGCCTTGAGTTCGACTGCCAAGCCTGCGAGATGAGAGTGTATAGAGTTTGACGGTAGTATGATATTGGAAATCAATACTTAGCTAATATCAAAACTTAATAATCGCTCTACCGTCTAAATCTGAGAAATAGTATTAACTTTGTGAGTTGTATTTATCGTTATACAGTTTTGTTATGAACAAACAGCTATTATCTGCTCATGTAAAGAGACTCAACTACATACAACAAACTTTAAATTTCTCGAAGTATTACCCAAAATCTGCTATTGGTTGATGCGACAAGCGAGGTATTAAATAGCCTGAGTGAGAGGGTGCTGAGAGTGAGATAAAAATAAACTTTAACCATTAATATGAGTATTTTTTTTTACAAGGGAATGCAAAACATTCTTAATCCAAAAGAGAATGAAAATCCAAAAGAGAATGAAAAACAAAGCATTGAATCTATAAAGAAAATTCAAGAGGCTTTTTTAAAAGTACTTGATAATAAGAACTTATCTTTTTTGTTAGGGAGTGGTTGTTCCTCTTACGAAATTGAAAAGAAAGTTGAGGATAGTAACACTTCTAATATCAAAAAAGAGCAAATAGGAATACCTGTAATGGCTCCTATGGCAAAGGAGTTTTATAACTTGTCTGAGTTTGAAGAAAACAAAGAATGGTTATTAAGGAAATTGAAAATAGATGTAGAAGACAAAAACTTTGAAAAAAATCTTGAAGCCTTTTTATCAGTGCTTCATAGTTTGTCTTTCTACCATTCGAAAATTAATAATAAAGCAGATGAAAATGCGCAAAAAATAGATCAAATCATAAAAGAGGCTCGAGATTTTATATTAGGAAAGTGCCTTAATGAGAAAAATATAAAAGATGAAAGAGATAATGAGTTGTTGGAAGTGTATAAAACTTTCTATAAAAAATTATTAACCCGAAATTCTACCTTGCCACGACTAAATATTTTTACAACTAATTACGATTTGTATTCAGAAAGAGCAATGGATTCTTTAGGAATACATTATGTAAATGGTTTTACAGGAGGTATAAGTAAATATTTTAATCCAACAATTTTTAATTATGCTCTTGCTGAAAAGATGGATTTATCCCAATCAAAATGGAATGTAATCGACAACTTCTTTTATTTGTACAAAATTCATGGCTCTGTGAATTGGGTAGAAAACGATGATGAAGGAAAGCTATTTAAAATACAAGAAATACAAGACTCTACTTTTGATATTTTAGAGAATAAACCTACTGTGATGATTCATCCTACCCCCTTAAAATACAATGCAAGTTTAGGAAGTCCATATTCCGATTTATTCAGAGAGTTTCAGAAGAAATTAATGCAAAATAATAATATTTTGGTTACTATTGGGTATAGCTTTAGTGATGAACATATCAATAATCTTATATTCCAAGCTTTTACAATTCCTTCATTTAGGTTGATTATTATTGGATCTGAAAAACAATCAGAGACTATTGAGAAATTATACAATTTGGATGATTCGAGAATTTGGATTATAGGAGGAAAAAATAAAGAAAATGAACCTCTTCACTATTTCAAAGGATTTGTTAATGAAATTTTACCAGACCTAACAAATGAGGATTTGGATAAAAAAATGGAATCTACTAACAACAATTTAAGGAATTACTAAGATGACAAGAGAGGATAAACAAAGGGTTATAGGAAAAGTCGTAGCTATAAATTCTGATAGATTTTCGGTCGAATTATTAAGCGGATTGGATAATTTCAATGTAAATGGTTATGATGACATTCATTATTTTGCACAGTTGAATAGTTATGTAATTGTTCCTTATCAGAATTATTATATCGTTGCCGAAGTTTCTGGGGTAAGAGAAAAGGATCTAAATGTTCCTTTTTCAAATCCTACTGAACAAATTCTAAGTAAAATTCAAGCAGGAAAATACCTTGAAGTTCTTCCAATAGGAAGTATCAAAGACGATCAATTCGATTTTGGTGTAAGTGTTTATCCTACACTTTATTCAGATGTATTGTACATTAAAGAACAAGAGCTTGATACTATTTTTAAAACAAACTCTAGCAAAAAGCCAATCGAAGGTACTGATAAATATAGATACACTTCTTTACCTATAGGTAAGTCTATAATTTTTCCTGATTATGAAGTTAAAATAGATATAGATAAATTTTTCGGAAGTCATTCAGCTGTCTTAGGAAATACAGGAAGTGGGAAATCTTGCACAATAGCCTCAATGTTGCAAACCCTTTACAAGTACAAAGAATATAGTGCCACAGGTAGTACATTTATCTTCTTTGATGTGAATGGAGAATATCGCCAAGCTTTTGAAGAATTAAATGAAAATGATGATATACAAGTAACAAATTTATCCATTGATACAGAAGCTACTGATGAAAAATTTCAACTCCCACATTGGTTCTTAAATATTGATGAATGGGCATTGTTATTAAAAGCAAGTGAAAAATCTCAGCTTCCTATACTGAGAAACGCTTTGGGATTGGCTTATTTATTTCAATTAGGAGGAAAAGAAGAGTTTAAAAACCACATTTTAGCATCGTGTATCACACAAATATTGCGTGATGAAACAAGTAGTCCTTCAAAAAAAGATAGAATAAAGTCCATTCTACAAAAGTTTAAAACTGATAAAATAAATCTATCTGTAAAATGTAAAGACAATACTTCCTTTTATAATGGTATTAGTAATGTAGAATGTACAATAGAAAATTGTCTTTTTATTCATTATGGAGAAATGAAAGGTATTGAATATTTGTTTGATTATTTAGAGCAGAAAGATACAAATGGAGAGTACAGATTCTTGTCATCAAATTTCCAGATTCCAACATATAAATCAGATAAAGAATTTGATTTTGAGTTATTAGAAGAGTGTTTAGATATTGCTATTTTATATGAGGAATCACATGGAAATAGGCAAATAAGGGATTATTGTTCTTCTATGATAACTCGTTTTAAGAGCATCAAAGAAAGAGAAGATTTTAAGTTTTTAACAACAACCCAAAATAATAAAAGTATTGACGAATATATTTGCTCTCTTTTAGGTATTAAGAAGCAAGGAGATAATGCAATAAAGAAAAATCAAGTTATTATTATAGATTTGAATTCTGCTAATGATGAAACTGTTGAAGTTATCTCTTGTGTAATTTCTCGTTTAATTTTCGAGAAATTGAAAACTGCTAAAAATAGGAATCAATTTCCTATTAATTTAGTTTTAGAAGAAGCTCATAGATATATATCTACTGAATCTGGTAAAATATTTGGAGATGCGAATCGAATTTTTGAAAGAATTGCAAAGGAGGGAAGGAAATATGGAATGTTTCTATTAGTTTCGTCACAAAGACCAAGTGAGCTTTCAAGAACTGTACTTTCACAATGTAGTAATTTTATAGTTCATCGAATACAAAATCCAGAGGATTTATCTCATATTAGGCAAATAACACCACATATTTCAGAGACTATATTAAAAAGACTTCCTTCAATTCCTACTCAACACGCTTTGATTTTTGGTCACGCTGTAAATTTGCCAACAACATTTAAAGTAAATACAGCTGATCCTAAACCCAAAAGCGATAATAATGAGATTAGCAAAAATTGGTTTAGAGAAAAGAATTTTAACGTTGAATTATTATGCAAAGACTTCCCCACTCCCCAATCAAAAAAAGTATAAACTCTTACCGATGTTATTGTGGTAGGCGTAGTTTTTACCGATTATGTTGCTCAGCTTATTTATCTACTGTTTCTGAAAAAGTCTGACACAGCAGCCACCGCACTGTATACTAATACCGTATCTCGAAGAGCAGGTGCACTGCTTTGCTTGCTGCCATAGCATTGGGATTGATACCCAACTCTCCTTCGGGGATAGTGCTCCCGTGTCGGTCGAAATATTCTACCCACGTAGGGTCAAACGCTCCCGTCGAAGCGTTTTTGAATGTCATTACATTAGGCGAAAAAGCGTCACGCTGACCTGCTGCCACAAACATCTTGTAAACCAACTCGGAGCAATACATCGCCGAGTCGTTCCAATCGAAGGCATAGTCGTAAGGCTTGTTTAGCTGCTGTCGTCCATACGCTTTCAGACGCTTCACGTCGAACTTATACCTCTTGTCGAGCCGCCCGAGCACCACTCTTACCGTTTCCCCTTTGGCCGGTAGTCCAAACAACTCTATGGGCGTCAGGCACACACCTTTTCCGTGCGTTGCCTCTACGACCATCCACCGCTTGCCCTCTTTTATCAACACTCCCACGTGCGAAAAACGGAGATTGCCCGTCGAGTCCGTTACGTCGCTGATAGCATCGGACAAAGCGTTGTTGCGTGTTTCGCGAAACAGTATATCGCCCTCACGAAGCTTACGGGCACTATTGGTGTTACAGGTATTGAGCAGTATTACGATAATAACGGCAAGGTATTTCATCTTACATTCTGAGGTATTTGGAATATTCTAAAAATCGTATCTATTTACACAACCGATACACGCAGAGACCGATAGCAGACACAAGCGTGTTCTTAAAACTCACTCGAAAAGTGGAACTTGATGTTTTTGAACTCCTCCTGTGCCATTTGCAGTATATATCCGCTCTCGGCGAGGAATACGTCGCGGTCGTGGATGTCTTTTGCCATATACTGAAACTTACGACGGCGGAATTGTTCGAGCTCCTTCGGGTCGTCGCACTCTATCCAGCAAGCTTTGTAGAGCGACAGCGGCTCCCAACGACACTGTGCTCCGTATTCGTGCAGCAGGCGGTACTCGATGACCTCAAACTGCAGCTGTCCGACGGTGCCGATGATCTTACGACCGTTGTTTTGATGAACGAAGAGTTGTGCCACGCCTTCGCCCATCAGTTGCTCTATTCCTTTGTTAAGCTGCTTACTCTTCATCGGGTCTGAGTTTTCGATATACTTGAACATCTCGGGCGAGAACGACGGCAACCCCTTGAAGTGCAGGTTTTCGCCCTCGGTGAGCGTATCGCCTATCTTGAAATTGCCCGAATCGGGCAGACCCACTATGTCGCCTGCGAAGGCTTCGTCGACGGTCTCTTTTTTCTGTGCCATAAAAGCCGTGGGCGACGAAAATTTAAGCTGTTTGCCGAGCCTTACGTGGAGGTATGGAGCGTTGCGTTCGAACCGCCCCGAACATATCTTGACGAAAGCGATACTCGACCTGTGGTTCGGGTCCATATTGGCGTGTATCTTGAAGACAAAGCCGCTAAAACCCTCATCTGTCGGTACTACCGTGCGTTCGACGGCAACCGTGGGCAACGGGCTGGGGGCTATCTGCACGAAACAGTCGAGCAGTTCGCGGATACCAAAGTTGTTCAGTGCCGAGCCGAAGAAGACGGGGGCAACCTTGGCATCGAGATACCGACGGCGGTCGAAGTCGTCGTACACTCCGCCGATGAGTTCCAAGTCTTGTCTGAGCTGTGCCGCCTGTCCGCCGATGTGCTCTTCGAGGTCGGGCGAAGCGATGTCGGTGAACTTTATCGACTCACCGACGGTCTGCTTGGCAGGCTTGTATAGGTTGAGATTTTTTTCGTAAATATTATAAACGCCTTTGAACGTCTGCCCGATACCGATGGGGAAGCTCAGCGGACAAACGCCTATCTGCAGTTCGCGTTCGAGTTCGTCGAGCAGGTCGAAAGGGTTTTTGCCCTCACGGTCCATCTTATTGACGAAAATCATTATCGGCGTCTTACGCATACGGCACACCTGCATCAGTCGGCGGGTCTGCATCTCCACACCCTTGGCGCAATCGACCACTATTATGACGCTATCGACAGCCGTCAGCGTACGAAACGTATCTTCGGCAAAGTCTTGGTGTCCGGGGGTGTCGAGGATATTTATCTTGTAACCGGCGTAGTCGAAGCCCATCACCGAGGTAGCCACCGATATGCCGCGTTGCTTCTCTATCTCCATCCAGTCGGAGGTGGCGGTCTTTTTTATCTTGTTCGACTTGACGGCTCCCGCCACGTGTATGGCTCCGCCGAACAGCAACATCTTTTCGGTGAGCGTAGTTTTCCCCGCGTCGGGGTGCGATATTATGGCAAAAGTCCGCCTTTTGTGAATCTCTTCTTCGTACATTCTCTGTTTTTTATATTTATAAAAGATAAATTTTCAAACGGGGTGGCAAAGGTAATAATTAATTACGAATTAGGAATTAGGAATTAAGGTGTTGGGTGTTAGGTGTTGGGTGTTAGGTATTAGGTATTAGGTATTAGGTATTAGGTATTAGGTGTTAGGTGTTAGGTGTTAGGTGTTAGGTTTTGGGTGTTAGGTACTATGATAAAAAACTAAAACCATCGGTTTCCGCCTTTGCACATCGCAAGAAGCTAATCGCCTGTCAATCAAAAACAAAAGGCGTAAAGTACATAAGAGTGCCTTACACCATATCTCGACAATTATGACCATATCACAGCAGTGCAGCCGAGCAGAGCGGTTGCCTACGGCTGTGATTTTTCGGAAAACACGTAGAAAAATACGTAGATTCTTGCAAAAAAAACTTCGGAATTTACTGACAAAAATACGTGTTTTTGCGTATTGCACAGTGTGTATGTTTATATTAATTTTGCCACAAATTAATAAGACATACGGCATTGATTAAATCAATATAGTCTATTGGGTTTATAATATTCCCAAAAAATATAGCAACTTAGCAATGCCAATAAAAAAAATTTGTTTAACTAAAAAAAAATCATTCTATGAGAAAAGCATTTTTGATGGTAGCTGCCGCAGCAGCAATGTTAATAGCAACAGGCTTCACTGCCTGCAAGTCCAACTCAACGCAAACGCCCAAGGTGATAGACATCTACGTGGCAGGTAATGACGAGAGTGGGACAGAAACCGTAGCCAAGGTGTGGAAAAACGGCAAAGAGCTCTATGCCCTTACAGACGGCTCTAAACGAGCCTTCGGCAACTCCGTATTCGTAGTAGGCGGAGATGTATATACCGCAGGCTTTGAGGACAACGGCACAAACAATGTCCCCAAGGTGTGGAAAAACGACAAAGAGCTATACGACCTTACCGATGGTTCTAAGAATGGCTCTGCCAGAGCCATATTCGTAGCGGATGATAAGGTATATACCGCAGGGTACGAAGACGGAGTTGCCAAATTTTGGAAAAACAAAACTGGCACCAACCTTACAAACAGTTCTAATAGTGCCGTGGCCGAAGCCATATTCGTAGCGGGTAGCAACGTATATACCGCAGGCCGTGAAATAGTAGGCTCAAAAACAATAGTTAAGGTATGGAAAAAAGACAAAGAACTCTTTGCCCTTACCAATACCTCTAATAATGCCAATGCCTACTCCGTATTCGTGGTAGGCGATGATGTATATACCGCAGGGTATGAGAACAACGGCACAAAACAGATAGCCAAGGTGTGGAAAAACAAAAAGGAGATATTCCATACAGACGGCACCGAACATGCCTTAGCCTACTCCGTATATGTGGTCGGTGATGATGTATATGTGGCAGGTTACGAAGGAAATCCCGCTAAAGTATGGAAAAACGGTGAGGAACTCTACGAGCTTACCAATGAAGGCAACGCCTATTCCATGGTGGTACACAACGGCGATGTATATGTGACAGGGTACGAAAGAGAGGTCTCAGGCAATGTACCCAAGGTGTGGAAAAACGGCAAAGAGCTATACTCGCTTGACGACAAGGGCGAAGGCAACTCCATATTCATAGTCGAAAGGTAGTAAGAGACAGATACGAAAAAAGAGAGAAAACAGAAAGGAGTAAACCGGATGTGGTTTGCTCCTTTCTGTTTTGCCTGTTGTCTGTAATTGTCCTTGTGATTGCCCTTTTACATACGCCGCCTCAAGACCCAAAACCTTTTTTAAACAATTAAACGTTTCAATGATTACACGTAATCAATAGATGTCGATTCCCGAAGGATTAGAGTTTCAGATTTTTTCTATCGAAACTCTTACTACGTAGTCGTCGAAGTCGAGCTCTTCGGCTCGGTCGAGCCTGTCGACCACCTCGAGGCTGCTTGCCAATACCTGCGTAGAGATGTACGAGGCAAACTCTCCGACTGCCGAAGCTATATTTTCGTTACGCTCTATGCGTATCGATATTTTGTCGGTTATCTCGTAATTGTTAGCCTTCCTGATATTCTGTATACGGTTTACCAGCTCGCGAGCAATACCTTCGCGCTCCAGCTCGGGCGTAACGGTAATATCGAGTGCCACGGTGAGTTTGCCCTCGCTTGCCATAAGCCAGCCGGGCATATCTTCGGTGGTGATTTCTACGTCAGCCTCACAGAGGTCTACCTCCTCTCCGCTTGGCAGCGAGAAGGTGTATCGTCCGCTCTTCTCTATCTCGTTTATCTCTCTATTGCCGAAGGCGGCAAAAGCGGCGGCTATCTCTTTCATCAGTTTGCCGTAACGCTTGCCGAGTGTCTTGAAGTTGGGTTTTATCTTCTTGACGATATTGTCCATCTCCGTATCGGGCGATAGCACTTCGAGGTTTTTGATGTTTACCTCCGTCTTTATGAGCTCTGCTACGTACTTTATCTGCTCGAAGGTCTCCGCATCGTTCGTAGGCACAACGGCTTTGAGCAGCGGCTGCCTTACCTTTTTGTCTGCCTTACGACGCAGTGCAAGTATCATCGACGATATCTGCTGAGCGTACTGCATACAGGCTTCGAGGTTTCGGTCTATCAGACCCTCGTCGGCTTTGGGGAAGTCTTGTAGATGTACAGACTCGCCTTTTTTCGGCGAACCGTTGAGGTCGAGCCAGAGACGCTCGGCATAGAACGGGGCTATCGGAGCCATAAGCTTAGCCACCGTCAGCAGACAGGTATACAGTGTCTGATAAGCGGCTATCTTGTCGCTGTCGTACTCACCGCCCCAGAACCGCTTGCGGTTGAGACGCACATACCAGTTCGACAGATTGTCGTTGACGAAGTCCTGAATGGCACGCCCCGCACGAGTCGGCTCGTAGTGTTCGTAGTGTTCGGCGACTTCTTTTACCAAAGAGTTGAGCAACGACACTATCCAACGGTCTATCTCGGGACGCTCCGAGAGCGGTATCTCCTTTTCGGCGGGCGTGAATCCGTCGACATTTGCGTAGAGAGCAAAAAACGAATAGGTGTTGTACAGCGTACCGAAAAACTTACGGCGAACCTCTTCGACACCTTCGACATCAAATTTCAGGTTGTCCCAAGGCGACGAATTGGTCATCATATACCAGCGCAGCGGGTCGGAGCCGAAGGTCTCTATCGTAGAGAAAGGGTCGACGGCATTGCCGAGACGTTTCGACATCTTATTGCCGTTTTTATCGAGCACCAGACCGTTAGAAATAACGTTCTTGAACGCCACACTGCCTTTTATCATCGTGCTTATGGCGTGGAGCGTAAAAAACCAACCGCGTGTCTGGTCTACCCCCTCCGATATGAAGTCGGCGGGGAATACTTCTTTGAAATCGGGTTTATTGTTCATTTTACAATGAAATATATTCTAAATGAATTGTTTATTTATAGTACAATATTATTTTCTTTTGGCTGAAAAAAGGCTCTAAACCAATAAAAATCACTTACCTTCGACCAATTCTTCGGTATCGATAGCGATTGCCAGCTCTTCGTTCGTAGGAATGACTGCAACGCGTACTTTGGAGTTCGGGAAAGTCAGCTCCGTCTCACGCCCTTTTATACGGTCGTTAAGCTCATTGTTGAAATCCACGCCCAAGAACGCAAGGCTGTCGCAGACATATTTACGCATAATAGGCTGATTTTCGCCCACACCGCCGGTAAATATTATGGCGTCTACACCGCCGAGTACGGCAATATAACCGCTAATATATTTCAGTATGTAGTAGAAATACATATCCATAGCGAGTCGGGCACGTTCGTTGCCCTGCTCTATGGCGTTCTCTATGTCGCGCATATCGGACGATACGCCCGAGACACCCACAAGTCCGCTCTTTTTGTTGATAATATCGTTTATCTGCCGTGTGCTGAGGTTCTCTTTCTCCATCAGATAGGTGAGCACACCCGGGTCGACACTACCGCTTCGGGAGCCCATCATAAGCCCTTCGACAGGCGTCATACCCATCGACGTATCGATAGACTTACCGTTTTTGATAGCGGTGATGGAGCCGCCGTTGCCGATGTGTGCGGTGATAATACGCGAGTTTTCGAGGTCGAGACCCAGAAATTCGCAGCCGCGTTTTGCCACATAGCGATGCGACGTACCGTGGAAGCCATAGCGACGGACACCGTATTTTTCGTAGTAATCGTGCGGAAGTGCATATATATATGCATACGGCGGCATAGTCTGGTGGAACGACGTATCGAATACAGCCACCTGAGGCACTTTGGGCAATATCTTTTGTATGGCATATATACCTTTCAGGTTGGCAGGATTGTGCAGCGGAGCGAGGTCTACGCACTCCTCTATCTTGTTTATCACCTCTTGGTTGATGACAACCGACGAACAGAATTTGTCGCCTCCGTGAACCACCCTGTGTCCGACGGCATCTATCTGGTCGAGCGATTTTATGGCTCCATACTTGGCGTCGGTCAATGTTTTTAGTATTAGCTCTATACCTGCGGTATGTTCTTTTATCTCTTGTGTGATGACCTGCTTGCTGCCATCGCTAAGGGTAAATTTGAGGAACGAGTCGGGCAAACCGATTTTTTCTATTCCGCCCGAGGCGAGCTCTTTTTGTCCGTTCATATCGTACAGTTTGTACTTGATAGACGAACTTCCACAGTTCAAAACTAAAACTTTCATTGCATTTACTTTTTTATTTATTTAAACTTCAATATATTACATCAATAGAAATAACTTTGCAAAAGTACAAATATTTTGGCTACCAAAAAACATTCCCGCAAATTAATACAACCAATTATTTACTCTCACAGATAATCTTATTTATTCGGAAGGCTGTCGCTTAGTTTTGAAACTCAATATATAAGCCGTAACTATTGCGGCTATCGATACCATAACTATCTTGACCCACAACATTTTTACAGCAAATACCACAGATATCCCTATCGAAATCCAAATCATAGAAATGGCAAAAATTTTCGTCGGCATAGGTATTGAGCGATGCTCTCTGAAATTCTTTATATAACTACCTACATATTTGTTTTCCAATAATTTATTATATAATTTATCGGAGCTTTTGGCAAAGAGCCACGCTGCCAGCAACAGAAACGGTGTAGTAGGCAGAACAGGCAAAAAAATACCCAACACTCCCAATGCCACACAGATAAAACCCAGTATTATAAATAGTTGTTTATACATAAAATCAATTTCTTATGAGTGGCAAAGGTAGTAAATATATACAAAATACAAATATCCGAAGATACGTATAGAGCGTCGTCTATTCACATATCATCGCTCTCAGAAGCTTTTTGTCGAATAGCAAAATAATATATCCTGTCATTTTTTTCGACAAAAGTAGTTTCGAGCTCTTATATATTACAGCAAAAATATGTAACTTTGTGCGTTTTTCCAATCGAACTTCTACAAGATTAGTAACTATTTAAATTTAAATAAATTATGTATCAGAATTTTCAGGAATTTCTTACAAAAGAGTTGCAGGAGATAAAAAATGCAGGACTCTGGAAGAATGAGCGTGAAATAACATCACCTCAAAATGCAAACATCAGCGTAAAGGGCGACAAAGTGCTCAACTTCTGCGCCAACAACTACCTCGGTCTCGCCAACAATCCACGCCTCATAGCTGCCGCCAAGAAGGCTATGGACGAACGCGGTTACGGTATGGCATCGGTTCGTTTTATCTGTGGTACGCAAGACCTGCACAAGGCACTCGAAAAAGCCATCGCCAAGTTTTTCAATATGGAAGACACCATCTTGTATGCCGCTTGCTTCGACGCCAACGGCGGTGTATTCGAGCCACTGCTCGGCGAGAAAGACGCCATCATCTCCGACGCCCTCAACCACGCCTCTATCATCGACGGAGTGCGTCTGTGTAAGGCACAGCGTTTCCGCTACGCCAACGCCGATATGGCAGACTTGGAGGCTCAGCTTGTGGCTGCAAAGGGTTGCCGCTTCAAACTGATAGTTACCGACGGTGTATTCTCTATGGACGGCAACGTGGCTCCGCTCGATAAGATATACGATTTGGCACAGAAACACGGTGCAATGGTAATGGTAGACGAAAGCCACTCGGCAGGCGTCGTGGGCAAGACCGGTCGCGGAGTTACCGAACGTTACGACCTTATGGGTAAAATAGAGATAATCACGGGTACTCTGGGTAAAGCCTTCGGTGGAGCCATCGGCGGATTTACCACAGGTAAAAAAGAGATTATCGATATGCTCCGTCAGCGTTCGCGTCCGTATCTCTTCTCGAACTCTATACCGCCTATGGTAGCTGCCGCAGGTATCGAAGCGCTGAACATCATGCAGAACTCCAACGACCTGCAAGACAAGCTGCACGCCAACACCGAATACTTCGTATCGAAGATGAAAGCCGCAGGATTCGACATCAAACCGACGGAATCGGCTATCTGTGCCGTGATGCTCTACGATGCGAAACTGTCGCAGGATATGGCTGCCGCTATGATGAAAGAGGGCATCTACGTTACGGGCTTCTACTATCCCGTGGTACCGAAAGGACAGGCTCGTATCCGAGTACAGATTTCGGCAGCTCACGAGCGCGAACACCTCGACAAATGTATAGCCGCATTCACCAAGATAGGAAAAGAACTCGGCGTATTGAAATGAGCTAAATGCCTCTGGCCCCCTCCAAGCATAACACTATCTGGAGGCAAACAGGCAATATAATTCACTCACAGCAACTCTATAATCTCGTAGTAGTTGCTGTGTTTTTTATGTGTGGTCGGTAAAACTTTCAAAAACGTCGAAAAAAACAAATTAAATCTCAAATCCTGATAAATCGGATAATATCGTCGGAGCAGAAGCTCTCGCCCGATATGGCATCGGTAGCCGCCTCGCCTGCAAGCCCATGGTAATAGACCCCGATACGTGCAGCATCCGCAGGCGTGTATCCGCGAGCCAAGAGCCCTGCCAATAAGCCCGTAAGCACATCGCCCGAGCCAGCTTTTGCCATAAAAGCATTGCCCGTAGAGTTGAACCACACGTTGCCGTCGGGCAGACACACCATAGTATAAGCCCCCTTGAGCACGACAACGACCGAATATGTCTCCGCCAGCTCTCTTGCTTTGGCAATCTTTTCGCGTTCGTCTGCCCACTGCCCCACAAGCCGCCTAAACTCACCGATATGAGGCGTAATTATCGAGTTGTTCGGGATACGTCCGAGCAGAGCCGTATTCGACGACATAATATTGATAGCATCGGCGTCTATTACCATCGGGCGACGGTAGACATCGAGCAGTTGTTCGAATGAACGTATCGTATGGGAGTGTTGCCCAAGCCCGCAACCAATGGCAAGCGACGTATATTTATCGATATCATACGGAATTTTGTCGAAATGGTTGGCGTCCTTTCCGATAGGGAGTGCCGAGGGATATGCGGCGGCAAGTGCAGGTATATATTCTTGCGGCAACATAGCGGTTACATATCCGCAGCCCGACCGCAGAGCAGCCCCCGTTGCCAGAAAAGCCGCTCCTGCCATACCCTCAGAACCGCAGATGAGGAGCGTATGCCCATAATTGCCTTTGTGCGAAAACTTATCCCGCTTCCTCATAAGCAGGCTGTCGATAAAATCTCCGTCCGAGTAGTTGAACGGTGTCTCGGCGGTGTGCCTAAAATTGTCGTTGAGACCGATACCGACACACTCCACATCGCCGCACGCATTGCCTGCTTCGGGCAGCATAAAAGCCAACTTGGGGCATTCGATAGTAAGAGTAAGGTCAGCGTGTACGATGTCTGCGTATATATTGCCAAACTCCGCATTCATAGCCGAAGGCAAATCTATGGAGACAGTGTAGTTTGGCAGAGAGTTGATATAGTGAATTACCTCCAAAACCTTACCTCTCGCCTCCCCTACGAACCCCGAGCCGAGGATAGTATCTACCACTATATCGTCGGGGCTATCTATGCAATATGGGTCGTGCGTAACGGAGACGCTGTCGGGCAATCTGCTCAGATTGACGGTACAGTTATCATTGAGGCTGTCGGGGAAAAGCAACGCCACACGGCACACAAACCCCTTGTTGCTTAGAATGCGTGCCATCGCCAACCCATCGCCGCCATTATTGCCTTTGCCCACGAAGAACGTCAGCCTTGAGCAGAGAGGTACTCGTCGTTGCAAAGCATCTGCAAGCCTGCCGGCAGCCCGCTCCATAAGGTCGATTGAGGCAATCGGCTCGTGCCGTATCGTATATCTGTCCCATTCGGATAATTGCTTGCCTGTAAATATTTTCATATCATATCTTCTTAAAAATAATCCTCACCGAATTCAATATTGCAAGCAAAGCTACGCCCACATCGGCAAAAACGGCAAGCCACATCGAAGCAAAGCCAAGCACGGCAAGCAACATTATTATAAATTTGATACCGAGAGCCAGAACGATATTCTGTATCACGACCCTCTGCGTAATACCGGCTATCTTTATGGCGTCGGCAATCGCCGTTATATCGTCTGTTTGTATCACTATATCGGCAATCTCTATGGCAGCCTGTGAGCCAAGCGAGCCTAACGCCATTCCTACATCGCTCAGAGCGAGTGCGGGCGAATCGTTGATGCCATCGCCAAAATATGCTACTACACTGCCGTCGTCAGATTTTATGCGTTCTATGACCTCCACTTTATTCTCCGGCAGAAGTCCTCCATATATCTCATCTATACCTATATCTGAGCCTACTTTTTGTGCTATCGGCTCGCTATCGCCCGAGAGCATAACAGTATGTATCTTGTACGTATGTCGTAATTTGGCAATGAGTTCCGAAGCCTCCCGACGCACCTCGTCGGCTATTACCATATATCCTGCGAAACGATTGTCAATGCCTACAAGTACTTTGGTCTCTACTATGTCGTCGATAGCTTCGTCGTAAGATATATTGTTATTTTTCAGCAATTTACCATTACCCACCAATATTCGTTTACCTTCGACAACGGCTTGCAATCCCTGTCCTGCTATCTCTTTGAGCTCTGTTGCCTCGTATTCGTCGAGCGGGAGGTTTTGGGCAAATGCCACGATTGCCCTGGCAATGGGGTGGTTAGAGTGTTTTTCGACAGTCGCTGCCATCGCCACAAGTTCGTCCTCAGTAATATCTCGGCTCTCTACACTTTTTACCGTGAAAGTGCCCTTTGTAAGCGTACCCGTCTTGTCGAAAGCAATGTGTGTAAGCTTGGTAAGGGTCTCCAGATAGTTGGCTCCCTTGAAAAGTATCCCGTTTTTCGACGCCAAGCCAATACCGCTAAAATAACCGAGCGGTACCGATATGACAAGTGCACACGGGCAAGAGACGACAAGGAAGACAAGCCCCCGATAGAGCCAATCGGCAAAGACGTAATCGACAACAAACAGCCACGGTAACAATGTGATAGCCAGAGCCAGCCCAAAGACAATAGGTGTATATATTTTAGCAAATTTACGGATAAAAAGTTCTGCCTTTGCTTTTCGAGATACGGCACTCTGCGTCATATAGAGTATCCTCGCCAAGGCACTCTCTTCGTATGCCTTATCTACACGTATATCGGAGACGTACTCTATGTTGAGCATACCGGCCAGTACGCTTTCGCCTGCTCTGACGGTTCGCGGCACGCTCTCACCCGTCAACACCGATGTGTCGAACGACGACTTCTCGCTAAGCATAGTGCCGTCGAGCGGTACCTTATCGCCGACTTTCACCCGTATGACGTCGCCGACCGATACATCTTGCGGAGAAGTTTCCACGAAAATACCGTTGCGACGCACACAGGCAGTCTCGGGACGCACATCAAGCAACGCCTTGATACTGCCGGTAGCTCTGCGTACCGCCATATCCTGAACGATCTCACCAACGGTATAAAACAACATAACGCCTACTGCTTCGGGGTACTCTCCTATACAAAAAGCTCCGATAGTGGCAAGGCTCATCAGCGAAAACTCATTGAAAAAATCACAATTCGTAAACTCCCTGACCATCTGCCGCAAGACAGGTAACGCCACTACGAGATATGCCGCCAAAAACCAGATAAAACGAACATACGACCCGAAAAAAGATATTTCGTAGTAAGTAAACACAAGTCCTACGACAAGCATAAAAAGGCTTATACCAACAGGTATCCAACGACGAGCGGCATTCTGTTCGCCATCGTCGTGGTTGTGCCCCGACAGCTCGATGTCGCCACAGCAGCAACATTTGTGTTCGTCGGCACAGCAAGAGTGTCCGCTATCGCACCGATGTTCTTCCTTATGGTTATGTCTCATTTTCACTTATTATTTTGGCAATGAATTTAATACTAAAAATCATCGACTGTTTTTGTTTTGCAAAGTTAAAACAATATTGTTTGCAATATGGCTGCAAAGTTACACTATAATTTTTTGATTCTGTATCGGTCTGTGTAAAACTTTGTTTTCTCCGAAATTAATTGTGTGTCTGCTGTCTGCCCAAACTCACAATCCATATTTTACGATATAATAAAAAAACTGCCTGCAAAACAATCTGTCTGCGGGCAGTTGCGCCATTTGTTGCCTTGCAAGGATTCGAACCCAGACAAGCAGTGCCAGAAACTGATGTGCTACCATTACACTACAAGGCAATAAACTCGACGGCAAAGATACTACATTTTTTACAATTACGGATAGTTTTTTTTAATTAATTTTGTCTTTGCAAAAAATATTTGTCATTTCCTACCGTACGATGAACAGTTTTTTCACGATAAAATCTCCGTCTGATGGGCTTTTCAAAGACAAGGGAAGTCGGTTTATATCGTTTGCTTTCCCCGTAAGTAGTGCCGAAGAGGCTATGGCGATAGTGAAGCAGAAACGCAAAGAGTTTTTCGACGCCCGCCACGTGTGCTACGCATATATGATTGGCAGTATGCGCGACGAGTTTCGTGCCAACGACGACGGAGAGCCGTCGGGTACGGCAGGCAGACCGATACTTGGGCAAATAAATGCAGCACAACTTACCGACATACTTGTGATAGTAGTACGTTATTTCGGCGGCACACTGCTCGGCACATCGGGTTTGATAAATGCCTACAAAACAGCCTCGGCAGAAGCTATTGCCAACGCACAGACAGTAGAGATACCCATCGAGAAATACGTTAAGATAGAGTGTTCGTACGACAACATTAACTATGTAATGAGACTGATAAAAGACCTCGAACTAAAAATAATAAGCCAACAGCAAACCACATATTGCTCGTTTACTCTCAGTTGCAAACAGGTGTTTTGGGAGCAGTTGCTACAACGTCTGGCAGATAATCACCTGATAAAGTTCGAATTTGCCTGACACACCCAATCTACAACGTCTTCTATACGCTCTGAGGTACGACCGTCAAACACAAACCGACTGCCGTCTATCTCTACCGAATTGGCGGAATCGTGATTTTCTGCGACCCCACAACGTCGGAAAGCACACCGTAGCCATCGTGCTCTATCGCTGTCGATATCACCTACTATTGCGGCGCTCAGTGTGCCTTGCGGTCGTATGATTCGGTAATGACCGTCGTCGGTATCGAAGTCGAAATTGTCGTTTGCAAGCGATTGCCGAAACGTACCGTCGAGTAAAAGGTCTTCGGAGATACCCGTCGTTACGCCGTTTTGCTGCATAAGCCAAATATAATCCGCCATACCGATAGCCAAATCGAGTTCGTGCGTAGAGAGTACGAAGGTCTTCTTCGTCGTATGCGACAAGTCTCTGAGTAAAAACATAATATCTATACGGCTCGATAGGTCGAGGTGCGATGTGGGCTCGTCGAGCAGTACAAGCGGCGTATCCTGCGACAAGGCTTTGGCTATGACGGCACGTTGTTTTTCGCCGTCGGATATACAGTTGATAGGCTTATCTTTTTGATGAAATATATTGACCCTCCGCATAGCATCGGCGACAATCTCCTTATCCTCAGGCGACAACGAGCCGTTCCACGAAGTGTAGGGATAACGCCCGAGAGCCACAAGGTCTGATACAGTCATATTGTCTACATCTATCCTGTCGGTGAGCACCAACGACATAAGCAGCGAACGCTTGCCGTCGGACATCTTCGTAACATCTTGTCCGTCGATGAGTATCTCACCTGCCAGAGGCGGTTGCAACCCTGCGATAGTTCGCAACAGAGTCGATTTACCGTAGCCATTACGTCCCACAAGGCAGATTAACCTGCCACTGCCGGCTTGCAGGTTGAGCGACCGCTGTACTATTTTTCTCCCATAACCGATATCTAAACCAACTATCGACAATATCATACTTCGCAGACCATATTTTTTATTGTTGTTAATGCAAAAGTAATAAATTTATAATTGCTACACATCAAAAAGTTTATTTGCTCCCTCGTCCTAATTCGTGTAGATTACTGTCATAAAAATATCTGGGACTTATTCACCCCACGCACATTATATCTTCATAATACTCTTATCCGACAACGAAAACCGTAGAAACACTTCGACAGACGACAATGAAAAACTAATTTTTAGTTGATGTCTAAAAAAAGTGTAACTTTGTGGCTGTTTTCTGTAAATAATGGAAATAAAAAAGTTTAATGGTGTGAAGTTTAGAGTTATATCAGTTATCATCTTTTCTATCAGCGTGTTGTCGTGCAGTATCACTAAGTATGTACCCGACAATTCGTCGCTGTTGAAGAGTGTAAAATTCAAAGACAACAATACCAAATTGACCAACTCCGAGCTACACGCCTACCTGCTGCAAAAGCCCAATAGCTACATAGTCGGTCTTGTGCCGTTTAGTCTGGGAATGTACTCTATGTCGGGACGCGATACCACCAAACTCATCAACAGAATCCTCCGCAAAGTAGGCGAACCGCCCGTGATATTGGATACCAATCTGATATACGATTCTCGGCTATCGTTGCAGCAGGCATTAGAGAATAAAGGTTACCTCGACGCCACCACTTCGGCATCATACACTACCGACAAGAAGCGGACAAAGCTCGTATATACCATCAATAGCGGCAGTTTATACAAGATAAGATATTTTTCGTTCGATATACCGAGCGATTCGGCAAGAGAGGTATTGAATCGCAATTATACGATAAACTCGCTCGAAGGGCGTGACTTCGACGTGGATAAACTAAACACTCTCAGAGACGACATAACCCGTATTTTCAGGAACATAGGTTACTACAAGGTTCAGAAAGAAATTTTCTCATTTGTGGTCGATACGACAGAGCTAAACAAACGGGTAGACATCAAACTCGTTATGAACGAGCAATATAAAGATACGGCACTGATACAACAGATTTTCACACCTAAATACATCGACCGTATCACTATCCACTGCTACGAAGAATTAGACCAATCCGAGCTATCCGACGACACTATACATTTCGGCAATTATACCATCGTATACAACAGCAAGCGACACATCTTCAGACCGCAGTTCCTTATGAATAAGGTGTTTATATCGAGAAATCAGATATATAACGAGCGAATAGCCAACCGTACCGTCGCCAATTTCACATCCATTGCATCGGTAAAATACGCCAATATCGCTTTCGTCGAAAAAGAAGAAGATATGCTCGACTGCAATATATACGTATTCCCGTCGGAGAAATACAGTTACTCTATCGGGGTCGAATCTAATACAAACTCGGGAGCAACCGTCGGTGCAGCCACAAGCTTGGGATTTGCCGACAAAAACCTGTTTCACAACGCCGAGATGCTGAAAGTAGATACACGTGTGGCATACGACCTGTTTCGCCGAAACTACTCACGTTACCAACACGCTGTTACCTTTGGCGGCGATATTTCGCTTGTCGTTCCTAAGTTGCTCGTGCCGTACTTCAAAGAAGACTTCAAACTTAAGCACGGAGCCTCGACAAAATTTTCGGTAAACTACACATACCAGACCCACCCCGACTTCCGACGCTCGATAGCCAACACTACAGTCGGCTACCAGTGGCAAGTCGGTAGGTCGCAGTATGGATTGGACATCGTGGATTTATCGTATATCAAAGTAGATAGCGTATCGCAAGAGTTTCTGAAAAGTAACCCAAACCTCCGCCCGACATTCGAAGACCACTTGGTACTTAAACTCGTATTCAACTGTGCGACAACCAACAGGTTCACCTCCAATAATACCGTAAGGCGAAATTATTTCTCGTTCCGAGGACGATTGTCTACCGGAGGTAATGCCATGTATCTGATAAGCAAGGCTATCAACCAACAGCAGACCGACGGCAAATATCGTATCTTCAATACACCCTATTCGCAGTTTTTGAAAGGTGATATGGACTATTCGTTCAATATGTACCTGTCCGATAAATTAAGGATAGTATATCACGCTATGCTGGGTATTGGTGTGCCTTACGGCAATGCCAATATATTACCCTTCGAAGAACGATTTTTTGCGGGCGGCTCCAACTCTATGCGAGGCTGGAACGCACGAATGCTCGGACCTGGCAACTTCTATTCGCGGTCAAACAGCTACCTGTCGCAGAATGGCGATATTAAGATCGAATTAAATGCCGAAGCTCGGTTCAAACTATTCTGGGTGCTCGAAGGAGCTTTTTTCGTAGATGCAGGCAATATATGGACAATACGTGAATACGACGACCAAAAAGGAGGACACTTCTCATTGAACAATGGCAAGATTTTCAAAGAGATAGCTCTCAACTACGGTTTAGGATTCCGATTCGACTTCGACTACTTCCTCATCAGACTCGACCTCGGATTCAAGCTCTATGACCCTCGTTACCCCAATATAGAAGAACGCTGGGCTCTGACCCCGAAATACGGAGGTGGCGAAGGAAACAGGATAGATAATATCGTAGCTCTGCAATTTGCCATAGGTTATCCATTCTAAAAAATCAATAACAATACGTATAACACCAGATGACAGACATAAACGAAAAAATAAACAAAATTTGGGATGCCGTAGTAAGCGGCAGTCTCGATTTGGCGAAAAATATTATTATAGCAATAATAGTATTCTATATTGGTAAATTTGCCATAAACTTTCTGATTAAGGTAGTCAAAAAAGTAATGCTTCGCCGCAACATAGACGAAACGGTAAGCAAATTCATACTCAATATACTTAAAATATCTCTGCAAGTTACTCTATTCATTGCAATCATCGGTATTCTGGGTGTGAAAACATCGTCTATAATGGGGCTTATAGCTGCCACGGGTTTCGGAGTGGGTATGGCTCTGAGCGGGACGATGCAGAACTTTGCCAACGGGATATTGCTGCTTGTTTTCCACCCGTACAAAGTGGGCGACTTCATCGAAGTAAACGACATAAGCGGCACGGTAAAAGCAATACAGATATTCCACACCATACTGGTAACCACCGATAACAAGGTAATATATATCCCAAACGGTACTTTGGGTACTGCCACTATGATAAACTACAATCAGCAGGTAACGAGGCGTATCGATTGGGTGATAGATATCGACTACGGCGAAGATTTCGACCGCGTGAAAGCCGTCATAGACAGCATAATAGCCTCCGAACCTAATATACTGAAAGAGCCTGCTCCTGTGGTAGAGCTCAACGAACTCTCTGCCTCATCGGTAAAAGTACTCCTAAGATGCTGGGTAGCAACAGGAAACTATTGGACTCTGTACTACTCTGTAAATAGAAAGATATACGAACAATTCAACCAAAACAATATAAACTTCCCCTACCCGCAGATTACTGTCCATACCTCCAAATAAAGAATCGATATAAAGTGATTTTATATCGCTATGCCTCCGAAAACAATCAGAAAGTAGGGATAATATCCGACCGATTGCTCTGTATGCTACCGCTGCCGGCAGCTAAATTACTTGCCTCACAGTGCAGTAAATGCAGCTAAAAAACCGAATATGACTCCCGGTGCGTTTGCTATGGCTACGGGCAAATCTCTTTTTTCTTTAAACAAACCATAGAATACCCAAAGAGTACAGTTGACTCCCGCCATAAAAGGCTGTATAAAGCTACCCTTGTTACCTGCGAGATTTTGCTTTATTTGCGGGAAATAAAACACATACATCAATATTGCGGTGCACATACCGACCCAACCCAAATATTCAAAAAACTTCTCTTTTTTCATATAAAAAAACGAAATAGAAACAATTGACAAAGGTAATAAATATCGACTATCGGCACTACAAAAAATTTGTAAAACGACATCGTCTGCGAAAAAAAACACACAACAACGACCATTAAACAATTACACTAAAACAAAACAATAACGGGACGACCGTTTCGTTAGTCGCCCCGCTGTTGTCTAACGAGGATTCGAACCTCGACAAACAGAACCAAAACCTGTTGTGCTACCATTACACCATTAGACAGTTTTCTATGGAAGTGCAAAGGTACTATTTTTTTTTTACTCGGCAACTATTTTACGAAAAATATACTCGGCTATGCGAAAATATCCGTAACTTTGTCAGGAAATATTCAGACAATATAAAGCCGTAATGAACACAAATCACTTCATACTCAAAGCACTATCAACCAAAGAGTTGACAAACATTGCCAATACCGCAACTACCGAATGGCTGTTCTTGCAGACAGAAGCAGGCGAGGTAGAATTTTTGCCGCAAGCCGAGAAGCGTTTTATCGAAATAGCCGAGGCAACAGGTGCGGCAATGGTGTATTCCGACTATTATCAAATAACGGAAGACGGTAAAAATCCGATAACCACCATCGAATATCAACGAGGCAGTCTCAGAGACGATTTCAACTTCGGTGCAGTAATATTGCTCAACACCGGTATATTAAAAAAGATTACAACTCATACGCCCGAAGATTACGAATTTGCAGGATTGTACGACATACGGCTGAAGATATCCGAGACAAGCTCCATTTTTCGTATCGCCGAACCACTATATCTGCTTACCCCTGTATCTGCGACAGAAGCAGAGAGTCGGCACTTTGCCTATATCGACAAAAAGAACCGCAACGTACAGATAGATATGGAGAAAGCTTGTACGGCACACCTGAAACGTATCGGAGCACTGCTGACGGGGAATCCCAAATCTGTGAACTTGGAGAGCGAAAGCTTTGACTGTGAGGCATCTATAATAATACCAGTCCGTAACCGCCAAAAGACTATTGCCGACGCCATACACTCGGCTCTCGGACAACAGACCAATTTCAAATTCAACGTGTTGGTAGTCGATAATTTTTCGACGGACGACACAGGAAATATAATAGACAGAATAGCACATACATACAGCAATGTATTTAAGATAACGCCCGACAACGATAATCTCGGCATAGGCGGATGTTGGCAATTGGCTATTAATCACAGTCTTTGCGGTAAGTTTGCCGTACAACTCGACAGCGACGACATCTATCAATCGCCTCATACACTGCAACGTATCGTAGACGAATTTTACCGACAACGTTGCGCTATGCTGATAGGCTCATACACAATAACCGACTTCGAGCTAAACCCTATACCGCCTTACCTGATAGACCATGCCGAGTGGACAGACGACAATGGACGCAACAATGCCCTGCGAATAAACGGACTGGGGGCTCCTCGTGCCTTCTTCACGCCCATTATCAGAGAGATAGGCTTCCCCAACGTGAGTTATGGCGAAGACTATGCCGTAGGGCTTCGTATCAGCCGCGAGTGGAAAATAGGCAGGATATACGACTCCGTCTACCTATGTCGACGTTGGGAAAACAATTCGGACACAGGCATAAGCCTCGAAACACTCAACAGATACAATTTCTACAAAGACAAAATCAGAACGATAGAGCTACTCAGCCGTATAAAACAAAACATATAAATACATTATGGCTAAACTGTACCTGATACCGACCCCGATAGGCAACCTCGAAGATATGACGCTCCGAGGATTGCGACTACTACGAGAGGTCGATTATATATTGGCAGAAGATACACGTACCACATCTATCTTGCTCAAACACTACGACATACATACCCGCTGCTTTGCTCACCACCAGTTCAACGAACATCAGAGTGTAGAGCGTATAGCACAAGATATAGCAGCAGGCAAAAATGTAGCTTTGGTAACAGATGCAGGTACACCTGCAATATCCGACCCGGGTTTTCTGCTTGTAAGAGCCTGTCTGGCAGAGGGTATAGAGGTAGAGTGTCTGGCAGGAGCGACAGCATTTGTGCCCGCTCTGGTAGTATCGGGGCTACCTTGCGAACGGTTCTGTTTCGAAGGGTTTCTACCACACAAAAAAGGTCGTCAGACTCGATTGGAAGCACTACGCCACGAAACCCGAACAATGATTTTCTACGAATCTCCCTTTCGTGTAGAGAAAACGCTGCAACAGTTCGTAGAGGTCTTTGGCGGTGACAGGCGTGTAGCCGTTTGTCGTGAGATATCCAAGAAATTCGAACAAGTGGTACGCAGCACTATGCAAGGAGCAGTCGAATACTTTACCGAAAATGCTCCAAAAGGTGAGTTTGTAATAGTAGTAGAAGGATACAACACTGAGCGGAGGAGAGACATATCGACCGATACCCCTCTCTCTTAACTTGACTAACAATATGTTGGTATCCGATTAAAGTTTAGACGCTTATTAATTCCCTACAAAAACAACAATTGGCACAAGATATAAACAGGCAATAGTACCGGTAACGAGAATTTTAGGATATAGGTAAAAAACGACGGCATAGGTACGTTGTTCTCTTCTGCGATAGATTTTACCATAAAGTTGGGACCATTGCCGATATATGTCATTGCTCCAAAGAACACGGCAGCAGTCGATATTGCTTTGAGTATTATCTCCGATATGCCCGTAACCTGATTGCCCACCAGAGGCAACCCCTCGGCAACGCTGTGGAAGGCGACGGCAGTGGGAGCATTGTCGAGGAAAGAGCTAAGAGTTCCCGTAAAGTAATAAAACTGTGCAGGGCTGACTACACCGAGCGACGACGAGTGCTGATTGAGAAACAGCAAGGCGGGTGTCATAGTGGCAAAAATACCCAAAAACAGAGCGGCAACCTCCAAGATAGGCGACCACGTGAAATTATTCTGCCCTCTGACCTCTCTTTTTGTAAACACAAGCGATAGCGCTATCAGTACCATTAATACCAATTCCCTGAGGAATTTGATATAAAAAGGAGCATCGTGTTCGCTCATTTGCGGTATATATTGCTGGTTAATAAAGGCTACCGAGGCTACCACTCCGAGCAAAAACACAAAGTTGATATTACCACTCACGCGAAGCGGTCTTTTCTCTTTGATGTCGGCAGATATGTTAGTCCATTCCTCTTTTTTGAAATAATAGAAACGGTCGAGCAGGTAATATATGGCAAGCAACAGAGAGCCCACAAACAACCATTCGGGCAACAGGTGCATAAACCAAGTAAACGAAGCCCCACGAAGATAGAGTAAAAACAGAGGAGGGTCGCCCAGCGGTGTGAGCAGACCTCCGCAGTTGGCTACCAATACGATGAAAAACATAACCGTATGCGTACGGAAGTGCCTTTGCTGGTTGGTACGCAAGATAGGGCGTATGAGTAGCATTGCCGCACCGGTAGTCCCCATAAACGACGCAAGCACGTAGCCTATGGCAAGAAATATGGTATTGGTGCGTGGCGTTGCCTGAATATCGCCACTAAGATGTATGCCGCCCGTAATGACGAACAACGAGGCGAGCAGAATGACAAACGGCAGGTAATCTGCCAATATCTGATGTTCGAGATTGCCCAACATATTGTTAGACATCATAAATAGCACCACGGGAGTACTCAATACTAACGACACTAAAAGTTTATTGCGGTTCTTTTCCCACCAATGTTCGACAATCAGCGGAGCTATAGCTATAAACAGTAGTTGTATTATAAACGGTATCAGGGCAGAAAACGGGATTTCCATCTTTGTGTGTGTGCTTGTGTTTAATTTGCTTTTATAAAACGCTCCCACCGACTTGGCTCTATACTTTCGATACGGTACTTGGCATCATCGGGGAGCATCGCTATCAATGCCCGCTCGTCGAAAATATCTTCGCTGCAATAGGCTTCCATACCCGAGGAGGTCTCTTCTATTCCGCCGTATCCTACACTTAGCAAACGATATGCGAGAATATTTTGCAGATACTCCTCCATATCGGTGTGGATTGTTACTTTTATATAATTTTGCTGCATCGTGGTGCAAAAGTACAAAAAATTGAGTATTCGGGCAAGATAGATATAAATTATAACCCGATAAAATTTTCCTATAAAAATATTGTTTGTTGGAAAACATTTTATATCTTTGCAGCGTAATTACAAAAAAGAGCAATTACTGCGATGAATAAATTTAAATTATTGACAAAAAACAACTTGCTTACAACAATCGGAATATTGACGGGCGGAGTAGCCGGCTTCCTGTATTGGCGGTTTGTGGGCTGCAGCAGCGACAGCTGTCCTATAACATCGTCACCCGTAATGAGTTCGATATGGGGTGCGGCTATCGGCGGGTTGCTCCTCAGCATATTCCGAACCGACAAGAAACAAAAAAACAACACACAAGCATAAATAATTATAAACCAAAACAATACAAAAATGAAAAAAGTAGCATTAATATTATTGCTTGCAGGAGTGGCGTTCGCCTCTTGCTCGGGACAAACCAGAAAAAATAACGAACAAAATAAAGAAGAAAAGAAAATGAAGACTATCCATCTGACAAAAAGCGAATTTCTGACCAAAGTAGTTGATTACGAAAAAAATCCCAACGAATGGAAATATCTTGGCGACAAACCCGCCATAATAGACTTCTATGCTTCGTGGTGCGGACCTTGTAAAATGTTGGCTCCGGTACTCGAAGAGTTGGCAGCCGAATATGGCGACAGTATCTATATCTACAAGATAGACACCGAGCAAGAACAAGAACTTGCCGCTGCATTCAACATACGTTCGATACCGACACTCTTGTTTGTGCCGATGAGCGGCGCTCCACAACTTGCACAAGGAGCCTTGCCAAAGGCTGCTCTCAAAGATGCTATCGACAAAGTACTCTTGAACAAGAACTAACCCATTCTGCAATTATTCAATTAATAGAGGTAGAGTCACCTGCAAGCGATTCTACCTCTATTGTTTTATCACAAGTCGATAAACAACAGTATAATATAACCATTGTATATTTTGGAGTATATAAAAACATTCTACTCGAACCATTGACAAACGAGCGTCTTACAGTATTGGATTTCATATATCGTTTTTTTATGTAAATTGAAAGTTCAACTTATAAAGTTATAAAAAGGGTTATTGCTTCGAGGACAATAGCCTTTTTTGCTAATTTTGTAAGTCAAAAGAATGTGAGTATGAGCAAGAAAAAGAAAATGGTTTTAGCTGTGAGTATTTCGTCTATTGTCATATTGCTTATAGGTGGGGCAATTATTTATTTACTTTGGTTTTTCCCGACACGAGTTGAATTAATAAATAACAAATTTGAAATAGTAGAAAAACGGATAAGTGTATCGGATAATAGGTTTTTATGGGATACGGGGGCAAGTGGAACAGTTTTATTTAGTAATATTAAACTCGATAAGAGACAGATAGGCATCTCTTTTGTATTGGATACACATCATAAGCTTAAAATTTGTAATTTATTTTTTGCTAAAGAATATTTTGATAATTCGATCCGATTAAAAAATCTGATATACATGGAAGTAAAAGAGAATATCACTTCGATTGAAGGACAAAAACAGAAGTTTGGAGGGATTCTGGGAATGAATATTATCGGTAATTATAATTGGCTGTTGGATTTTAACAACAACACCTTGAGCAATTTTGATATATCATACCAATACAATGACTTAGCTGTGCTGAAATTGAAATATAAATCAAAACTTTATTCCTATACCGATATGGAAATAGAGGGTATGAGATTTAAAAAGACATTGATAGACAGCGGTAGTGATGCGGACTTACAATTGCTACAATCGGATATTGAGCAAATTAATAAAATAAAACAGCCTGATAGTATTATAAAGCAGTTTTCAAGAGGTTTATTTTCTGATAATATTTCCTCAAAAAAATACATCTATTCGCATATAAAAGTATATGGTATCTCTTTTGATACACTATCTATTAATGAAAGTAGTGAACGAAAGATAAGTATCGGCTTCTTCCGTAAGTTCGACAAAGTATTCTGGGATAGCGGTAAGAAAGAGGTGAGATTTTATAAAAACTCTAAGTAACAAGAAATTCACAATTTATACCTTACTCGTAAGGCATAGTCTGTTACCTACAAAATATCAAATAGTTAAGCGGCTCTCGATTCATACGATTACTCTCTATCAATATGTTTACCGAGTAGCCTTTCGGCTTCGACAAACATCTCATCGATAGATAACACCCGCAGGTTGCTATGATTGCGTAGCCAGCGGGCATTTAGAAGCATTATATCCTCATCTATATCATAGAAACCTTTGTCATTGAGGCTGTCTCTCAGATTGTTGGTACCAAAATATTGGCTATTGAGGAAAGTCGACATCTCTTCGTCGGGAAGGCTTTCGGCAACAGCCACCATCTTACGAAAATGAGCCAAATGCTCGGTTGCTCCGATTTTTGCAAGTCCCTTTGCCACCATATCGTTTATGACGGTATTCCAACCGCTATTGTAGACATATTGCGAGAAATCGCCGTTCTTATATTCGCTATCGTAATAATCGACGTAGTAACTCAGAAAAGCATCTTCGTAGACCAACTCTTCGTCGGCTCCCTCTTCCAACAGAAGATTGATAAAACTGATATTAGACCTTATAATATCGTACTCGTCTTTGCTATCGAAAGATAGGTCTGATACAATGATATTAGTCATTTTTTCCATACACGATACACTGTTTTATCTTGTCTAAATTATTCAAAAAAACTAACACATACCGCAACTGCTGCATTTAGATTTCGACTTACGACTGCTTACCACCCTATTTGCAGCAAAAAGTAGGCACAACAGTATGATAATAGCCACGACGACCTCCTGTATTATGCCGTGAGCAATGATATTGTAGGCAGCAAAAGCCACTATCCAAGCCAATAGCGTAGTGTACGCCACCACAAACAGAGCCCACCGCCACGAACCTGCTTCGTTGCGTACTGTTACCACCGCCGCTATACACGGGAAGTACAATAAGACGAACAACAACAGTGCAACAGTAGTAGCCATATTATAAATAGGTTGCCCATCTGTGCCTTTGGCATTCCGTAATTGGTCGGGAAGCGAAGATTCGATATCGTCTTGTCCGACACCATAGAGTATACCGAGTGTGCTGAGAACCATCTCTTTGGCTGCTGCACCTGTGATGACTGCTACCGATATTTTCCAATCGAAACCAAGCGGAGACATCACGTGTTCTATGGCTTTGCCCATCTGTGCCATATACGACTGCTCGAGTTGCTGCGTGTCGGATACGTTGTCGTCTTTTGCCTGCGGGAAATAAGATAAAGCCCATATAATGACCGTGCCCGCAAGTATCGTGGTAGCCATCTTTTTCATATATTGCGACCCCTTCTCCCAAGTATCGCGTAGCACGTACTTCAACTGCGGCATACGATATTTTGGCAACTCCATAACAAACGGCGTATCGTCTTTGGTAAAAAGCACCTTCTTGAATAATTTGGCAAAAATACAGGCAAAAGCAATACCCGTAAAATATACCAAAAACATCACAAGAGCCTTGTGGGAAGCAAAAAAAGTACCTATAAGCAGGATATACACAGGCAGCCTTGCACTACACGAGACAAACGAGGTAACAAATATGGTAATCATTCGCGAGCTACGGTTTTCGATAGTACGAGTAGCCATCATAGCCGGTACCGAACAGCCAAAACCCATCATCAGAGGTATAAACGATTTGCCGTGCAAGCCTATCTTGTGCATCAGGCGATCCATTATAAAGGCAGCACGAGCCATATACCCCGAAGCGTCGAGTATCGTCATACAGAAGTATAGTATCAATATATTGGGTAAAAACACTATGACAGCACCTACACCCGATATTATACCGTCTATAAGCAAGTCTTTGAGCATACCGTCGGGCATAGCACTCCGCAGCCAACCGGACAGCACCTCTACCCCACTGTCTATCCAATCCATCGGATATTGCCCCAGCGAGAACGTAGCCTGAAACATCAGATAAATGATAAGTGCAAAGATAGGATATGCGAGATATTTGTTGGTAACTATCTTATCAATCCTCGTCGTTGGCGTAAATACATTGGGGTCTACCTCGACAGGTTCGAATGTCTCTTTCAGCGCTCCGGCGATAAAACCATATTTGGCGTCCATTATAGCATTGACTGCAGGCGAACGCAGCTCTGCCTCTATCTTTTTCTCTTCTTCGTCGCGACATTTCACCACATCGTCATAGTTGGCAAACCGTGCCACAAACCCCTCTATATCTTTATCGTGTTGTAGCAATGCTATTGCTATATAACGAGGCGTGAAACTATCGTACGCACCTTCATTGGCAGACAAAACCTTCTTGATATTGTCGATAGCTTTCTCTATCGTACTGCCGTAATTGATATGTACGTGCCGTACTATAGAATGCAGTGGTCTGCTACCTTCTATATCGGAAGCGGAGTGCTTCTTACCGTGCCTGTGTTCGAGTTCTATGAGATGGTGGTAACGCTCTATCAGTGCGTCGTCTTTGACCGAGTCTATCAGCCTACCGTCCGGGTCTATGATATCGGAGCTTTCATAGATTTTTATCATTGTGTCGAGCAATTCGTCTATTCCCTGTCGGCGTGCGGCTACCGTGGGGACTATCGGTATTCCTATCAACTTGCCGAGAGCATCTATATCGAGCTTATCGCCCCTATGCTCAAACTCGTCGTAGAAGTTAAGGGCTATAACGCTCCGCAGATTCATATCTATCAGTTGTGTGGTAAGGTACATATTACGTTCAAGATTGCCCGAATCGAGAACGTTTAGCACTATATCGGGCTTTTCGTCTACTATATGTCGACGTACCAGACGCTCCTCGGGCGAAAAAGCCGAAATAGAGTAAGTACCCGGCAGGTCTACAAAATTGAAACGATATCCTTTATACGAACAACTGCCTTTTTTTACGTCTACCGTGACACCGCTATAATTGCCCACCTTCACGTGCATACCCGTGAAAGCGTTGAACAGTGTCGATTTACCCGAATTCGGATTGCCTACCAGAGCTACGTTTATCTCTCGACGTTTCTCGAGAGCCACTCGCCGAAAATCATCTTCGGAGAAAGTACCGAAATATTGAGTCGGGTTTTGCGACATCAATATTTCTGCCTCCTTTTCGGATATCACCTCTATCTGTTCGGCAACACTACGCCGTAAAGATACCTCGTACCCCATAATACGATACGTAATGGGGTCGCCCAAAGGAGCTTTGCGAAGCACCTCTACCTGATGCCCCTTGATGAAGCCCATCTCTATTATACGCTTACGAAATCCGCCATATCCCTGAATCTTAACAATATATCCTTTCTCACTCGGATTTAGTTCGGACAATTTTTGCATAAAAGTCTATTAGTATAGTTTTTTTACAATAATCAACAACTCATCAGTCTGTCCACCGTGTAGCTATCTTATGAACATCGGTAATAGGCATCAGACCTGCTTTTTGTACCACCTTTTGCCCCACTTGCTGTGTAAGGAAAAAGCAGAAGCCTCTCGGCAATCCGTCACGAGTCTCGGAAATAAGCACATACAACGGTCGCCAAAAAGGATAATCGCCATTGTAGACATCGCCCGCGTATGGCAGATAAGTGTCTTCAAGTTTGGCGCCGACCTCCTTAGATACACGCAGTATCCTTACCTTACCGTCGTTTTGAGTATATTGCCGAGAATTGACATTACCCATCTGATTTATGCCTATAATACCTATATTATTGGGGTTAGAGGCTACCTTGTCGAAAATATTTTCACCCTCTTTGAGCGAATACAGATTGCGAGAAACATTTTCTGTTCCTCTCGTTATGGAGTCTGCAACATAACGCATTATACCGTTTTGTGTACTTGCGAAGAATATCTTGACAGTGTCCGAAGACGACTGCGGATTTATCTGACGCCACGTGCTTATACGTCCCAGTAGCAAATCACGTATCTGAGACATACTCATAATGCTGTCTTTGTTCTGTCGGTTTATTATGAAAGCAATACCCTCATATCCAAATGGATAACAGTTTACCACACGAGTTTTCGGCAATAAACTTCTTTCGTACCCATCGAGATTGCGTCCCACGATTGCCAGCTTTACCGAGTCTTTGACCAAATAGTCTATTGCCTGCCGTTCGTCGAGATATTGAGGAAATATAAATGCTTCGGGGAAACGAACCGAGAAAGCATCGAGTTCGGCTTCGAGTATATTTTGCAGGTTTTCATCGGCAACAATTGTTATCACGCCCGATACAAGCGTGTCGGTAGCTTCCTGTTGTTTCTTGTGTCGGCAACCACTCAAAACAATGATTGCCACAAAAAGTAGCAAAATCTTATTATACATATCGATATAATTTATTTATTAAATATCTTATTATCACGTAATAAATCCATTTTCTTCAACCCAAAATCCAACATTTTATTTGATATCGAAAAATAGGATATATAATGTTTTGCAAAATTATAATATTTTTCTGTAAATAGACTTACAGGGAAAGCATAAAAAAATAAAAAGAGTACCCTTTCATTCTGTGTGAGGGCACTCTTAATTCATATTTCAAAAACTCTTACGAGAAATATCGTAAATCTCTTATTGTCTGTTCTTTTTGCCACCAACGGCACTCATAGCACAACGGAAACCTATGTCGCTTGCTTTGTCTTTCTGGTCGAGCCAACGACGTTTCGACGGATTGAGCCATATACCTCTGTCTTTCCAGCTACCGCCTTTATAGATACGGGCAGAGTTAGATATCATAGTAGCCTGTTCTATATAAGAAGCATCTTTGTATACAAGCACAGAGTCGCCTATCGACGAGTAAGCATCACCGTCGCGGAAGTCTCTGACATCACGTCCTGTCTGATAGAATTTCTTCTCGTTCACCAGATAGTTACGCATACTGTCGCGAACGTCGGCTTCCATAGGAGGCATTCTGTCGAGGATAGTTTCGGCATAAGCAGAGTCCGAAATCCAATGGTTACCACGATAAGAGTTCAATTCATCGAAGAGGTCGTCGGAAGTGGCACGATATACATCAAGTACCCATTCGTTTACGTTACCTGCCATATTGTACAGACCGAAACCGTTCGGCAAATAGAAATCCACAGGTACTGTCATCGAATTATTTCTGGTGAAAGCCACTTGGTCTCCCTTACCTCTTACAAAGTTAGCCATAAATTTTCCTTTGTTCTTACCTTTCTTCATATAACGGAGTTGATAACCTGCCCAAGGATACGTGCTTCCGTTGTCGAAGTTGTGTTCCTCATCGGTAGTCGAAACTACTCCGTAAGCTGCATATTCCCACTCAGATTCGGTAGGCAGACGGAATTCGGCATCGTATATTACACCGTCCAAGTCTACGTTTTCTTTACGACCGTTTTCACGCATATATTCGTTCTTTTTGCCTGTAAAGAATATAAACTTGCCGTATTCGCTCGAATCTGCATTCTGTATATTGGAGCTGACGGTTTCCAAGTCTACGAAATCGATAAGTTTTTTATCGATAAGTATTCTTTCGTTAGCTCTGTCTGTACGCCACGCACAATAATCCATAGCCTGTTCCCAGCTGATACCTACCACAGGGTAGTAACCGTAAGCTACGTGCGAGTAGTAGTTTCTAACCTGAGGGTCGTTGTAAGCAAGCTCCGAACGCCAAACTGTCTCATCGGGCAATGCAGCAAGGTACTTTTTAGGATTGTGTGCATACACTCCTTGCAACCAAGCAACATACTCACGCCAGTTTATATTGGTAACTTCAAATTCGTCCATGAAAAATCCGGCTACCTCTATTCTGCGTTTTCTCGCATCTTGTTGCGTTGATATCGGGTCTTCATTCTGTCCCTTTACATACGAGCCTGTCTCTACATAGATACAGCCCGGAGGAACCAGCCCCGTGTAAGTACTCTCTACATTGAAAAAACCTTTGTTGGGCTTATTGTACTCCCAGCCTGTACGTTCAGAACGACCCGCACCCAGATTCGACTTTTTGTTACATCCAACAAGAATGAATGATAACAAAATCAATCCCAAAATGTTTTTTGAAATATTCATATACAAATACAATTATTGTTTATAATTTTTTACGTTCTTATTAATTTCTAAAATCCAATACTATAAATTTCAAAGTGCAAAATTAATAAATTTTATTGCACTAACAACATTTTTTTTGCTTTTTTTTACATTTTGATTAAAATTTTATTCCGGCAATATTGGTTAATCTCTGTTTATCTTGACTTTATCTGATAAAAAAATAATCATCACTACCCCTTGCTCTCGACCATATATATCTGTATGGAATTGAATATCGTCTGCCAAATGATATAAGCTCCCGCACCGACAGCTACAACGGGATTGAAGTAATTGTTAGCCAACCAGATAGCGAATATCGTATTCTTCTGTCCCAACGATTGACCACCCGCAATCAACTGATTGTAGGGCTTACCGACAATCTTACCCACAAAGAACTGCAACAGGCAAACAAACAAAGAGCCCACCAAAAGCATTATTACAGAGCTATCTATAGACTTATATTCGATAAAATACTTCGATATTTTGGCTATGACTATCACCAAAGCGAAAGCCCATATATAAAAAGCTAATCCACTGTTCTTTACCACCAAACCGTGTATCTTAGGGAAAAACCTCAGGGCAAAAGCCAACAAGAAAGGACATATCAGAAGAGGAAATATCATACTGAATATTCTGATAAACAGCGAGAAAAAACTGATAGCCGCCCCACCCTGCCGAACAACAGGGTAAATCAACGGTATGAAGACAGCCATAACTATGTTTATATATAGCGTATAAGAAGCTATAAACTCAACATTACCACGCAGTTTCTGAGTAATGACGGCAGCCGCTGTTGCCGTAGGGCAGAAGACACAAATCATAACACCCTGTGCCACAACAACATCAAATGTCCGAAGCAGATAAAAAACAGTAATACTGAGTACCAATTGAATAAGAATAAGCCAAAGATGCAGCCAAGAGGGTCGCAGAGCCGAAAAGTCTATCTTGGAAAAAGTAAAAAACAGCATAGTGAAGATAAGATACGGTGTAAGAAAATTGAGAACTCCGAACCACCTATAACCTATGATTCCCACTATTATAGCTATGGGTAACGTGTATTTTTTTACTGTTTTGAAAGTCATCGGTATCACCCTCCGTTTTCGGGTCGGCAAAATTAATTTAAATAATTTACATACTATGCACAAAATACAATTTTTTGTAAAAAACATAGAAAAATCATCAAAAAATTTGGTCAATACAACAAAAAGCACTACCTTTGCACTCCAATATCGCGGAGTAGAGCAGTGGTAGCTTGTCAGGCTCATAACCTGAAGGTCGTAGGTTCGAATCCTGCCTCCGCTACACAGCCCTCAGTCAACTTGGGGGACAGAAGATACGAGAGGCTCTCGTATCTTTTTGTTTTACGGAATAATCATAAAAATAATATTAATCTACCCTTTTTCTATTACCCACAGATACGAGAGTATGACTATACCCGAATATTTTCGTATCTTTGCAGACTTTTTACAAAATGAATTTTTAGGGTGAAAAATATACGTAACTTCTGCATAATAGCACATATCGACCACGGTAAAAGTACTCTTGCCGACCGACTGCTCGAATACACAAACACTGTCGCTACCAAAGACTTACAGGCTCAGGTATTGGACAATATGGACCTCGAGCGGGAGCGAGGCATCACTATCAAGAGTCACGCCATACAGATGAATTACCGAACGACCGACAGCGACGGTAAAACGGAAAACTACACTCTGAATCTCATAGACACTCCGGGACACGTCGATTTCTCGTACGAAGTAAGCCGAAGTATAGCAGCTTGCGAAGGTGCTCTACTTATAGTAGATGCCACACAAGGTATTCAGGCACAGACCATCAGCAATCTATATATGGCTATCGACAACGACTTGGAGATAATACCCGTAGTAAACAAGATAGATATGCCCAACGCAATGCCCGACGAGATAGAAGACCAACTGGTAGATATGCTCGGAGTCAAACGTACCGACATAATACGTGCCAGCGGTAAGACAGGCGAAGGAGTAGACGATATCCTGCGGGCAATAGTAGAGCGTATCCCTGCACCCAAAGGCGACCCCGACGCACCGCTGCAATGTCTCATCTTCGACTCGGTATTTAACTCGTTCAGAGGTATCATAGCGTATTTCAAGATAGAAAACGGCACTATAAACAAAGGCGATATGGTGAAGTTCGTTGCTACGGGCAAAGAGTACGAAGCCGACGAAATAGGCATACTTCACCTCGATATGGAGGCACGCCAAACACTATCGGCTGGTAATGTGGGTTATATCATCTCGGGCATAAAGACCTCGAAAGAGGTGAAGGTGGGCGATACTATCACCCACGTAAAGAACCCTTGCAGTGAAGCTATTGCGGGTTTCGAAGATGTGAAACCGATGCTTTTTGCAGGTGTATACCCTATCGATACCGAAGATTTCGAGGATTTACGCTCTTCGATTGAAAAACTACAGCTCAACGATGCTTCACTGACGTTCGAGCCCGAAAGTTCGGTGGCTCTCGGCTTTGGCTTCCGTTGCGGTTTCTTGGGACTTCTACATATGGAGATAGTACAAGAACGTCTCGACAGAGAATACGATATGAGCGTAATAACGACAGTGCCTAACGTCTCGTACAAAGTGTATACAAAGAAAGGCGAAGTATTCGAGATGCACAACCCCGCAGGAATGCCTGATGTAATGCTTATAGAGAAGATAGAAGAGCCATATATCCGTTCGTCGATTATCACCAAAACCGATTACATCGGAGGTATAATGACTCTATGTCTGGGCAAACGCGGCGAATTGGTAAAGCAAAACTACATCTCTGCCGATAGAATAGAGCTTATATTCGACCTGCCTTTGGGCGAAATAGTATTCGACTTTTACGATAAACTAAAATCTATTTCAAAAGGCTATGCTTCGTTCGATTACCAGCCGCACGGCTACCGCGAAAGCCGGCTGGTGAAGCTCGATATACTGCTCAACGGAGAGCCTGTCGACGCACTGTCGTCGCTGACACACTTCGACAACGCTCAGACACTCGGGCGTAAGATGTGCGAAAAGCTCAAAGAACTTATCCCCCGCCAGCAATTCGACGTGGCAGTACAAGCTGCCATCGGAGCCAAGATTATAGCACGCGAAACGATAAAGGCTGTACGCAAAGACGTTACAGCAAAGTGTTACGGAGGCGATATAAGCCGCAAACGTAAACTGCTCGAGAAGCAGAAAAAAGGGAAAAAACGTATGAAACAAATCGGCTCGGTAGAGGTGCCACAGAAAGCATTCCTTGCCGTACTGAAACTCGACTGATACATAAATGGCACAACGACGAACCTCGAGCAGAAAAACCACCGCCCCAAAGCGTGCCTCTAAGCCCGCAAAACGCAAAACGAGCAAAACTCGAAAGACAAAGACCGACAAAGGTCTGCTAATAGCCGGTGGCATAGGCATATTGCTTGCCGTCGGGCTTATCGTATATTATATGTTTTTCGACTATTAAGACAAAGCAAACAGCGGTATTTTCAAAATGTACCGCTGTCTGTTTTAACTTTTTATATTTGATACCTATCGAATCAAAAAATCTATCCGTATCAATATAACTATTTCCAAATTATCTCCATACCAATGATACGACTAATGTTTAGTTCTTTTGATTAGGATTAAGTTGTTTGCCTCTGTTGCCTTGGTTCTGGTCATACTGTCTGTTAGTACCGGATGTTCCTTTATTGGCATTTTGCATGTTTGACTGATTTTTTTGAGGTGTAATTTTTTTCATCATTTTTAAATTTAATATTAGTTTTTAAAATATTATTTACTTAATGCCCTAAGGCACATAGACTTCTACTTCATATATTACAAATATTTTTATTCTAAAATTTACTATGCAAAAGTAATATAAATAATTTAAACAAACAATACGTTTTTCGAAGAAAAGTCACCCAAGAGTTAAATTTTATTAAATTTTCGATTTTCCTGCAACATTTGCACATTTATTACGTCTTGGTTATGTATCAAAAATCAAAAAACAAAAAGACAAGGTTAAACGTATGAGAAATAAATTATTATATCTATTAGTAGCGATAGTTGCACTATATGGTTGTTCACTACCTAAGCAAAAGCAGGAGAAAACATTTGCATACGGCTACTACAAAAAAGCAGACGGCAAGGATTATATAGTAACCGACAAAGGCAATAAAATAGCCCTAAAAAACAGCACCAAGGCAGATGATTACAAGGATAAATATTGCTTTGTGGCAGGCGAATACAAAAAACTCGAACAAAACACCTACACAGGAGAAATGGAAATCGAGATGATAGAGGAGAGTGTAATCTACCCCATCAATAAGGTGAAGAATACTGCTGAAATAAAGAACTTCGGCAAAGAGGGCATCGACTTCACAAACAATCTGGTGTACAGCCACGTATATTTTTCGGGCAAACACTTGAATTTCATATACTCCATTTCTTCGGCAAATCCTCGTAACAACGTCATAAGCTACATTGTAGAGGATAACAAAACCAAGTTCTCAGACAATAGATTTACAATATATATCCGACACAAAGACAATAATCCCACTTCGGAGGCAAAAAGGATGTTTCAGGTATACTCCTCTGTGGATATGACAGATATAATAAAACAAGCAACAGAAAAGAAAATTTCATTAATGATAAACTATCTGGACTTGTCGGATAAAGTAAAAGAAGATGTGTACGAAATAACAATTAAGTAAATGACATAATAAACAAATAATATTCCATACTAACTTTACATTTTACACAATACTTTTTTGGTAGTAAAAGAACGATTTTGTGAAAAATCGTTCTTTTGTTTTTGAGAACAAAAAAATAATAGTAATTTTGTAACCTTTAAATACCATTAAACAGACGTTAGCTAATAACATTCATCATTTTATGAATACCAATAAACTATTTTTGGCATTGATGTTGCTTACCTCACATTGCTTGGGGTTTGCCCAATTTTCCGTAAATACGACGGGTGCACACCTACAAATAAACTCGGAACAGAATATAGACGCCATATTTTTATTTGACAAAATAAGCTCAACGACAGAGATAACATACATCGGCAACGAAAACATAGAGTGGAGAAAGTACGACAACTCGTTTGTAGCCAATACCAAAAACTTCTCACCCGAAGACGCCACAGGCTATATCGTATTCGATAAGATAAACAACAAACCGCTTAAATATATATGGGTAATCGATTATTCGCTGTACCCGATTGTCTACAACTCGCTTACTACCGAAGGAAGTTGTGGCAAACTAACACTCAATACGAGCTTAAACGCACCTGAGCTTGTGTATTACGACAAGAGTAAAGTTCGCAAAACACTACCGCGTATCTTCACTCTAAAATATACCGACTACGCCTTCACCGACGGCGAATGGAAAGATTCGCCGGTAGAGACCGAACATCACTACCCATTTACACAGATAGTGATAAATGCTCCCAGAAAAGATGTAAATATATGTATCGAGGGCGATAAGTATGCCAGAGAAATGGGAATATCCGTACAGAAGAGCTGTGTCGATTACAAAGCCGTCGCCGTAGAATGCCACATCAAGGGGACGATAGAGAAACGCAGCGGCACCAACGAATACAAACGCGACGACTCGAACACAACGACGCTGACAGGTTCGGGACCTCTCGTGGTATTGCTCGAAAGCAAATCAAACACACCGACAGCAGCTTTTCACGAATGGAAAATATATAAAACAGGTTCTGCCGGCTCATACTTCCGATACAGCGAAGAGAATGTAAGATATACCTTCAACGAAACGGGTGAATTTGTCGCAAAACTACAAGTTACCAATGCCGACAACAGTTGCGTAAGCCAAGACTCCATAAAAATCAGTGTACTCGAATCACTGCTCGACGTACCTAATGCCTTCACACCAAACGGCGACGGCATCAACGACGAGTTCAGAGTAGTATTCAAGTCGATAAAGACCTATAAAATCACCATATTCAACCGATGGGGACAGGTAGTATACCAAAGCAACGACCCGTCTAAGGGCTGGGACGGCAGGATTGGCGGCAAACCTGCTGCAATGGGCACATATTACTACATAATAGACGCCACAGGCACGGATACTTACAGCAACGGTAGCAACCAAGGGAAAAACGTGGTTCACAACCGAAAGGGGCATATCAACCTGTTCCGATAAACACGGATAACATCTAAAAATCGACCGAAACTCTCAGGTTTACCATAAAGCCTGTGAGATGATTGGGAACTGCCCATTGCGAACCCGATACGTCGGAGACCCAATAGAACGAACTCTCGTTGCGGATATCGAACAGATTGAGCAGGTCGAGGTGTAAGCCGAGTGTTTTTATTATTTGCTGCCTGCCGAGTAGTCTGTCTCTACCGCGGACAAACTCTCTGGAAGCACCGATATCCACTCTTCGATACGGTTTGGTACGATATACTGCCTGATACCGCTCCGAACGAGGCGGACCGAAGGGCAGTCCGTCTGCCCATACGAGTTTCAGGTTCAGCTTATATTCGGGGTGATTGGGCACATAATCCTGAAAAAACAAAGAGACGCTGTATCTTTGCTCGTTCGGTCGCGGTATGTAACCCGGATAAATCTCACCGAGATATGTGCCTTTGTTGGTATGGACAGAGTAATGGTCGCCCGAGAGGTCGCCTCCGATACGTACGATGTCTTCGCGGCTATTCATATACGAAAACGAGATCCACGAATCGACACCCGGCACAAACTCACCGAATAGCTTGACATCGATACCGGCTGTATAGGCTACCGCCTGATTTTCGCCGACATACCGCACTCTCACGTTATCGACCGAATATGGGATAATTCTATCGGCAGGCTTGTAATACAGCTCCGCCGTGAATTTGAACGGACGTCGCCAGAGTCTGAAAAAATAATCCATTCCCGCCAAGAGATGCAGAGAACGCTGTGCCTTTATATCTGTGTTAAGGTTAATACGGCTATTACCCAAGCTATCGGTGAAGGTCTGCCTTATCTCTTTGTAGAAGGGCGACTGATAATAAACACCTGCTGCCAGACGGAACATAAAATCCCGCTTCCACCGAGGGTTTATGTTTAGGTTCAGGCGGGGCGACAGCAGCAATTCGTTGTTGAAACTCCAATAGTTTGCCCTTATACCCACGTTGAGCGAGTAGTCGGCTCCCAGCCAACCGAACTTACGTGTCTGCTGTACGTATGCCTGCAAGCGTGTAGTGTTGGTGGAGTTGTTCGAGGTCAGATTATAGACCATACGTATCTCGGAACCGTCGTGTGGGACGGAATAGTGCGACGAGTCGCGTCGCTCGTACTCGCGTATGCGGTCTGTAATAAGTTCTTTGGCAGCCGATATACCCCACTCTACGTCCGAACTGAGCAAGCGGCTTTTGCCCGAATGTATGAGGCTCACTACCGTTGCCGACAGACGATTGCGGGCGTGCTCGTGGAAGACGCCTCTTCCGAGCAACTCCGTCTTTTTATCCCCTGAGTTGTCGTAGCTGACGTCGGAGAGCGAATAAGCTCCGATGAGGTCATAGTTTTCGGACTCGGACGTATTGAATGCCGACGCCGTAAGTTTGAGGTCAGTAGTGTGCGAAGGCTGATAATCGAGAGTAAAGGCTCCGAAATATGTGGCAAACCTGTCTTTTTCGAGACCGCGGAAAAGTACGTTAAACTCTCGCTGCACGGTAAGAGTACCAAACTGAACTCTTTGTGTTTTAGGAACAAAATTATACAGATTCTGCGATACGTTGCCAAGCAACGACAACGAGACTTTTGGGGTGATGTTATAGTTGATAAACGTCTGATAATCGACAAACGAATTGTCGAAGTCGCCTTTGGTATCGAGACCTTTGAATATGGCTTTGCCGTTTTTTAACTTTAACTTGTCGGCAAGCAGGTACTGATTGGTTTTGTAACGTATACCGTGTGCCATAGTAAACTTGTCGTCAGCATAGCCCACGTATGCGGATAGCCCCATAAACCCCGCAGTAACGTTACCTTCGAAGGCAGACGGTTTCTTGTATTCGATATCGAGCACCGACGACATTTTATCGCCGTATTTGGCAGCGAAGCCACCGGCAGAGAAATTGACTTTACCCACCATATCGGGATTGATGAAGCTCATACCCTCCTGTTGCGACGAGCGTACAAGCAACGGACGGTAGACCTCTATGCCGTTTACGTACACCGAGTTTTCGTCGAAGCTACCGCCCCTTACCGAATACTGCGAACTAAGCTCATTGGCAGAGTGTACTCCGAGCTGCATCTTGACCAGACTCTCGACACCACCTGCAGCATCGGGCGTAAGACGCAATACACGGGTATCGATATTGCTCATAGTTCCTTTATCTCTACGTATGGCACTGATGTCTACCGTCTTCAGTTCGGTCGTATCGCGTTGTAAGACGACATTTATAGTAATCGATTTATCGATATGGATAGGCAACGCTCTGAAAGTGTCTTTGTAACCAAGCCCGAAGTAAACAACGGTATCGGCGGTACGGCTATCGACAGCCAATTCGTAGTAACCTTTGTCGTTGGTTTGTGTTCCTTGCTCAGAACCCACAATGGCAACATTGATTGCCTCCAGACCATTGTTACGACCATCTACCACATATCCACGCACATACACCGTCTGTGCACGAAGAGCCGAGCAAAAGACAGACAGAACGAAACAGAGGGATAATACGAAACTTCTCACTACGTTGTTTTGGGGTGGAGGATATATTGATACAAACTAATTTTTGACGAGTTTAGAATATTTGAGCAGCAGGGTCTTCTGTCCGCTACTGTCGAAGTCTACACGAGCCTTCGAATTGCTGCCGTCGTTTATCAACTCTATTACAGTACCTCTGCCGAATACGGCATGAGTAACACTATCGCCTACCGAGAAATCGAACTTGACGTTGCCGCCATTGTTTACCGCCTCGCCGAGGGGACGTAAGTTGCCTGTCGTCGGCAGTTCAGTCGAGGCGACATGGGGCAACGACGCCTTCTTAAATATATTATGAGGTGGCACAAACGACGGGAAAGAGCTGCCGCCTCGCTCGAAAGAAGGAGCCTCGTCGGGATATTGTGCGAAAGCCTGCGGCATATCGAGATATTGTTCGTCGATATCGCTCAGGAAACGGCTCGGAGAGCAGTAGCAGACGTTACCCCAACGGAAACGTGTCTTCGAATACGAGAGGAAACAACGACGTTTTGCCCTCGTGATAGCCACGTAGAGCAATCGGCGTTCTTCTTCTATTTCGTATTCGGTCTGGCACATACTCGAAGGCAACAGGTCTTCTTCTATGCCGGCGACAAAGACGTATGCAAACTCGAGCCCTTTTGCCGAGTGGATAGTCATAAGCGTTACACAGTCTCTCTGCCCGTCTCGGTCGGTATCTTGGTCTGTAAGCAACGACACCTCCGACAAAAACTCCGACAACGACGGATTGTCTTCGCCGAGCGACTTCTTTTGCTCGCAATACTCGTGTATGGCGTTGAGCAGTTCGTGTATGTTTTCGCGACGCGATACATTCTCTATGTCGTCATTGGAAGACAACTCTTCCATAATGCCGCTCGCCGTGATGATGGCGTTGGCGGTACTATATGCATCGCTACTGCGGTACACCTCTGTGAGGTTACTTATCAACTCGCCGAACTTTTTCAGCTTCGTCCGTGTACCCGCATTGAAGTCGTTGGGGATATTATCGATATCGAATATACAATCGAGCGGGCTTATGCGATGCTTCGAAGAGAGGTCGATGAGTTTTGCCACCGTCTTATCGCCTATGGTACGGGCAGGATAATTGATGATGCGTCGTAGGCTCTCGGCATCGAGGTGATTTATTACCAACCGCATATAAGCCAATACGTCTTTTATCTCTTTACGCGAATAGAAGCTGAGCCCGCCGTATATCCTGTAAGGTATATTGTCGTTACGCAAGGCATCTTCCAAGGCACGGCTCTGTGCATTGGTACGGTACAAGACGGCAATATCGGAGTAGTGCGCATCACGGTCGGCAGCGGCACTCTTTATCTCGTCGGCGATGACTTCCGCCTCATTGCGGTCTGTAAAACAACTGAGAACTTTTATCTTGTCTCCCTTAGGCAGATTGGAGTAGACTCGTTTGGGTATCTGAAATCTATTTTTGGCTATCAGCGAATTGGCAGCATCTACGATATTCTGTGTAGAACGATAGTTTTCTTCGAGTTTGAAGATACGACAGCCCTCGAAATTTTTCTGGAAAGAGAGGATATTATCGATATTTGCTCCGCGGAACGAGTAGATACTCTGTGCATCGTCTCCCACAACCGATATTCGCCTATGTTCCTTAGCCAAAAGGTTGATAATACGGTGCTGGGCTATGTTGGTATCCTGATATTCGTCTACGAGGATAAAGGCAAAACGATTGCGGTATTTGGCAAGGATATCGGGGTTATTTTTCAGCAGAAGATAGGTATGCAGCAGTATGTCGTCGAAGTCCATAGCATTGGCTTGGCGGCAACGTGTACAGTACGCGGCAAAGATTTCGGAGAAGTACTGCCACCCCCTATGGTAGTCGTCGCGGTTCATATCGCTGTCGGCTCTGTAGTCGTCGGAGGCAATGAGTCTGTTTTTCATAGCTGATATGCGGTTGAAGACGGCAGAGGCAGAATATATTTTTTCGTCGAGTTTCATATCCTTGACGATACTCTTGACCAACGATTTGCTGTCTTGGGTATCGTAAATGGTAAAATCGGGCAAAAAGCCTATGGCATCTACCTCTTGCCGCAGTATACGCAGGAAGACCGAATGGAACGTGCCCGCCCAGAGGTATCTTGTGTATTTCTCGCCTACTATCTGCATTATACGCTCTTTCATTTCGTTGGCGGCTTTGTTGGTGAAGGTAAGAGCAAGTATGCTGCTCGCAGGGAAACCCTGTGCGATAAGATAGGCTATCTTGTAGGTAAGCACACGGGTCTTGCCCGACCCTGCTCCGGCTACTATCACCGAGGGACCGTCGCAATAGGTAACTGCTGCCAACTGAGCGGGGTTCAACAATTTGTCTATCTGTGAAATATTATCTGCCATACATATCATCAAAAAAAGCGTACAAAGTTAATAAACAATTACGAATTTTGCGATTAAGTGAGAGCAAAATCAAACTTGTTTGAGTTTTGCCGAACGTGAGCAAAATGTTTTACGAAGTAAAAGAATTACTAATTGGGTATTGGGTGTTAGGTGTTAGGTGTTGGGTGTTGGGGATTAAAATGTTTGTATGGGCAAACACGTATGTGCGCTCCTACTCGTAATTCGTAATTCGTAATTTTTAATTCGTAATTGCATTTTATGGTGAGCCGAAGATTTTCTTATCTTTGCATTCTCCAACAGAAATATTATTTACTTACCCCAAAAGAATGTCGAAGCAGAGTATAACAGACCTAAATCTAACCCGACTACAAGAGGAGTTTGCCTCGCTGTCGTTGCCGAGATACACCGCCCGTCAGGTAACGGAGTGGATATACAAGAAACGCTCCGCACGTTTCGAGGATATGACCAACATATCGAAGAAAAATCTGTCGCTGCTCGCCGAGCACTTCGACACAGGCAGGCAGCCGTACAGTATGGCGACCACATCGGCAGACGGCACTAAGAAATATCTATTCTCCACACGACACGGCGACATAGAGACGGTGATGATACCCGACGACGACCGTCGAACGCTCTGCGTATCGTGTCAGGTGGGTTGCCGAATGAGTTGCCGATTCTGTATGACGGGCAGATGCGGCTTTGCAGGCAACCTGTCGGCAGGCGAGATAATAAACCAAGTGCTATCGGTAGACGAAGCCAAGAATATCACCAATATAGTATTTATGGGTATGGGCGAACCGTTCGATAACCTCGGCGAAGTGTTGCGGGCGATAGAGATACTCACTTCGGAATGGGGGTTGGCATATTCGCCCAAACGAATAACCGTCTCCACGTCGGGGCTACGGAAAGGTATCGAGACATTTCTCGACAACACACAGTGCCATCTGGCTATATCGCTACACAATCCGTTTGCCGACGAACGTGCCAAGATGATGCCTGTGGAGCACTCCGACCACATAGAAGAGGTGGTAACACTGCTGCACAGGTACGACTTCGCACACCAACGGCGGTTGTCGTTCGAGTACATTGTCTTCGAAGGCATCAACGACTCCGTCAGACACGCCGAAGGCATAGTAAGGTTGCTCAGAGGGCTGTTTTGCAGAGTAAACCTCATACGTTTCCACGAGGTAGCCGACCTCGACCTGCGAAGCCCGGACAAAAACAAGATGGAGCATTTCCGAGATTACCTCAACAGACACGGGATAATATCGACAATACGACGCTCACGAGGAGAAGACATAGAGGCAGCCTGCGGACAGCTGAAAAATCAATTAGGAGTTAGGGTACAATTATGAATTAAAAATTACGAATTACGAATTACGAATTACGAATTAGAGGTTAAGTAATCGCTTAGGCAATTCATAAATAGCCTAAATGACCCAACCTTTTTTGCTTTTCGCAAAAAAAAGTACTATCTTTGCCACCATAATTCTTAAATCAATAACACTATGTCAAAAAATTTAATTAATGCACAAGTTCCCGAGGCGGAACTTGCAAAGATTCAGGAAAAGCTCCGCGAAATTCGCGAGCTATTGGCGCCTTATGTAGCGACTCTTACTATGGAAGACCGCAAGAGCCTGCCCAAGATGAGCGACAAAACACTATCTTTTGTCGCAAAAACGTCGGAGTACGTCAAGTCGAACCCAAAACTCGTCCCTCCGATGATGGAAGCCAATGAGTTTGCAAAAGACTTCACGCTCAACCAATCGTTACAACCTGTGTACAACAGCCTCAAGCAGTTGGTCGACAACCTGTCGGACACACTGATGCTCTCAGGACACGAGGCTTATGCACAGGCGTTGCTCTACTATGCGAGTGTTAAAATGGCTGCCAAACTCGGTGACCAAGACGCCAAATCCATTCACGAAGACCTGAGCAAACGGTTCGTACGGCAAAACAGACAGGCAAACCCTGCCGACACAAAACCTAACGACAAAAATCTTGCATCTTAATTATTTAAGACGGTGAGTTTCGGACACGACAAGTTGAGTTCGGAACTCACTTTTTTTACCTTTTATGTCAATTGTCGGAGTTCAGAGGTCGGACGTCGGAGTTCAAAGGTCGGATGTCGAAGTTCAAAGGTCGGATGTCGAAGTTCAAAGGTCGGATGTCGAAGTTCAGAGGTCGGATGTCGGAGTTCAGAGGTCGGATGTCGGAGTTCAGAGGTCGGATGTCGAAGCTCAAAGGTCGGATGTCGGAGTTCAGAGGTCAATTGTCGAAGCTCGGAGGTCGGACGTCGAAGTTCAGAGGTCGGACGTTGGAGTTCAGAGGTCGGACATCGAAGTTCAAAGGTCAATTGTCGAGGGTCGGAGGTAACACATTTCACATTTAATGCCGATTATTTTAGACGATTAATAGAATTATCTACTCGAGAAGAATTCAATCCCTTGTATTACCACAATCATAATTAAAATATCAAGCAATATGAAACGTTATTATATATGTATTGTCTTCTTTTTGGTCTCTGTATGCGGGATAGCACAAACCGTAGAAGACAGTATTGGGACTATACAGGTATTTGACGAGTTCGAAAAATATACCCACTTGGCAAAAGACAGTCTTGCCATTCAAAACATTGTAGAGAATCAGAAGTTTCGTTATTCGGCACGACACTTTACCGTAGAGAAAGGAGAGAAGGGAGAATGCGAGACCACACACAAATTTTTTATATGGTCGCTTTTGTCGGTATTATGGAAGAATAAAATATTCGTTCGCAAACCACAAACAGATTATTACCTGACGAATCTTTATGTGTATACCAATACGGAACTTTTTTTCAACCACATCATCAACGTGTATGTATTATCTTCGTTCTCATCTGCCAATAAGTCGTTAATGAGATTTGTACGCTCCCTGAAGAATAGAGATTATATAGTATTCGACCCCATAATGAAAATGCCGCACGTTTGTTATATGTTTTGGTACGAAGAAAAACTCATAATGGTATTTGTTCCCTGTCGTATTATCTATTTTGCAGAAGATGTAAACGATAAGATTGTAGAAGTGGCAAAAGAGGCATTGGAGCGTTATTATAAGTAATTCAATAAAAATTAAGTAACACACAAAATCAGTAATAAAAACTAATTATACCTACAAGATGAAGTTAAAACTAATAGAAAGAATAAAGCTTACAGAAGAGCTCGTAGACCGAGAACACTTTTTCTCTGTGGGCTATTGCGAAGCAATCGAAACCCATTTGATGAAAGTACTTGTAAGTTGGGTAGCAGGCTATGAACGCTATTACCGCATAAGTGCCGACGATTACGCATCGTTCGAAGAAGATCGCCCTGCATTCTACGAATTGTACAAAAACGAGCTCGGTGAGGATAACGAATGCTTTACTCAGAAGTTTATGGGGTCGCAAGCTCTACGCGATTACGATGGTCGTAAGAACTTTCAGACGTGTTATCCCTCAAAGGAAATGAACTCTTTTGGGCATTATGCCTATTGCAACGAAGTACTATATGCTCAAATCCTCTGGGACAAAGGCACGGTATATGTCCCCCCTTTCCAAAAAGTAAAAACCGCCAACGGCGATTGGGATTATCCCTTGCGAAAAGATTGTTACATAGAAAAAGACCCCGAAGGTAAAGACCTCTGCTTTTGCCTCAATAGCAATCTCATAAACTAACCTGTAAAAAGCATCATTATAATAAAAAAGATGAATGCACTAAAACAAGTAATAAAAGAATTAAATTTTACAGAAGACTTTCAGAAATTGATTCTTCATCAAATTAAAATACCTATCCTAGATACTTATAATCCTGTTTGGGAATATTGGTATCCTCACCCGCCTTGTTTAATACCTTTGTTCTTAGGCACAGGAGCAGAATATACCGGCTTGTTACACCATTTTTTCTGCGACAGGAAACAAATATTTGTAGATGAGTCGCTGGAATGGAGTTATTTTAGCGAGAGGGCGAGCAATGAAAAACAATTTGTTACTCTGATGATTTTGGATATGTTAGAAATTGAAGAAGAGCTTACTGAGGAAATTGAACAATTTTGCAAAGACATTCATTACAGTGAAGATGATTTACAAAAGATAGTTACTTATTGGGACGAATACGGTTATGGCAAGGAACACACAAGTCCACTGGTATATTTTACCGATAGGGAAACTATAATACCTTTCGGTGATATAGAAAGAAGTGGATATGAAGGAGACTTTCCTGCCTCTATGAATCATATCGATACAGCGCTGTGTTATAATGCTTGTAACTTTGAAATAGAGGATATAAATCGTATAACAGACCTAAAAAATATCCCCAATTGGCTTAGAGAAGATACCGATAAAAAAGCATTGTTCTATAATTATCTATCCCAAAACAAGCTAAAAGAAGCGTGGTTTTCCCTAAACAGCAAGGGTTGGAAGATGAAAGATGTAGCCGAAGCACTTATGCAATTAAGGGATAAAACAAATGATAAACTGTTTCACCTTATAGCCGATTACTGGGTTTACGCGTATGAACTCTCGGATTGTGATGAAACAGAGGAATATTAAGAGCTAACTTTATTAGCATATTAAGTATATGACAAGTATAAAGAATCTCCCCCGCTGACGCGAACCTGTGGCTTGTGCCTATTAAGAACAGATTAAAAAAGATATTCTCGATGACGACGACTTAGCCGACCGATTGGCGGAGCTTGCAACACTGTGGGTTATACAAAACCCCGAACCGATAAAGCTCGAAAAAACGGAATATAGAAGATAAGCCTAAAAGAGAGATAAAATACAAACAATTAAAAAAAAACGGAGACACACAATGGCAATAGACGGAGTAAAGATTATCGATATATCGATAGCGATAATAAAAAAACAAACACAAAACAGTAGAAGAAAAGATGGCAAAAAAACGGATAACACTGCCCGCCGATTTCGACGATATATTGGATAGAGGCAATTTAGAAGAATTAAAAGCGGTGTTCACCAAATGTGAACTGAACGCATACGAAAGGGGATTTAAAAAGCCCGCATTGAGTTTCTACGGCATACCGCTTGAGCTGATGCGGTGGCTGATAGAACAGGGTGCGGATATTGAGGCAAAAGACCTTTACGGCGAAACACCCTTGTTCTATCACGCACAGGTAAACGATACCGAAAGAGTTACGCTTTTGTTGGAAAAAGGAGCAGACGTTAATGCACAAGACTGCTACGGCAATACACCGCTGCATTTTGCCGAGTACAACGTAGAAACAGCCGAAATTCTTTTGAAAGCAGGAGCAGACCCATTGGCGGAAAACGAAAGCGGGCAGAATGTGTTGGAGCGGATGCTCATGCGGTCTGACGGTATCTATATCAAAGATGCGGCGAAGGCGGCGGAACTGTATCTGAATGCGGGCTGTAAAGTAACGGAAACTGCCAAAGAGTCCGTTACGCATATCGGCGAAGAATTCGAATTTCACCGTGCCGACTTTAATCCTGCCCATTTGAGCGAGGTAGAAAAGGGCTTGCAGAAATTATACGTATTGTTCGGCGTAGCTCCTGTGCCGCGACGAGTAGTCAATGACGGCACAACGCCGATTCGGCTTTCAGGGGAAACGTGGCAAAAACGGTTTGAACAGGCGTGGGATATGCTCGTGCCGGGCAGCGGTAAAGCCGTGACGGTACAAGGCGAAGCGGTGCGCGTTGCAGGCAGGATACGCGATGAGCTTTTCAGAAACGGCGGCTGCAACTGGGACAAAGATTTTCGCAAAATGCTCAACGCATTTCCGAAATACGTTTCGCAAGGCAATCCCTTAGACGCCGCCTTACTTGCCGAAATAGAACAGATTAAAAAAAATATTCTCGATGACGACGACTTAGCCGACCGATTGGCGGAACTTGCAACACTGTGGGTTATACAAAACCCCGAACCGATAAAGCTCGAAAAAACGGAATATAAAAGATAAGCCTAAAAGAGAGAGAAAATACTAACAACTTAAAAAACGGAGACACACAATGGCAATAGACGGAGTAAAGATTATCGATAGCGATAGCGGTTATGATATTTATAATGATATTACCGAGCGCTACAAAGACGGTGAAGATATTGAAAAAATCAGACAAGATTGGTTGAATGAGGAAGACAATTTCTGTATTGACGAATTATTTACGGAAATATACTGGACGGCATTCGCCTACTCGCTCTGGAAAATCGGGTACAAGGAAGATGAAGTCCGCCGGAAAGCATTGAAAATAATAGAAGGCGGAGCCAGTGCATTGTGGGACGAGATTCATATCCAAGCCCGACGACAAAGGCAGAAGGCTCTCGAGAAATTAAAATCACAACTCTCGTCGGATAATCCGAAGCCGCTTCGCAAACCGACGATAAAAAAACCGAAAGAGCCGCATTTCCAAAAAGGCGATGTATTAGCCGTTGCGATGAAAGAAGGGTATGGGATTTGTTTTATTTCGGCAGTGGACAGTTCGCCGAGAAAGGTAGAATATCATATCGCCTGTACAAGATATTTAAGCGAGAAGTATCCTACTATGAACGATTTTCTGGAGAGTAAGATTGCCTGTGGGAAGCATAATCAAGATTTCGCATTAAGAACCGACTGCTGGTTTAATCATAAAGATTTGGGGGCAATACTGCCCTCTATCAAAAAGCTTGGTTCCGTTCGGTTTAGACCATATCTTTTATGGTTGCTGGCGCCCGCACACAACTTGGACGATATTTATAAGGAGATAGTACAAGACAAAAAATACTTCGGCGGCAAAATAAAAGAAGTATCCGAATTGGTCGAGACAGTGATAGAGGACACCGAGGAGATGTGATAACAGAATAATTCAAGATAATTAAAATACTAAATAATGAACAAACAGAGAAATTCACGACATTGAATTTAGATATAAAAAAAGATGATACACAAAATAAGGAGTACTGTCGATGTTTAAGTTGAATTTTAAGGCAAAAGCTATCTCGGCATACAAAAGCACTAAAGATAATTACTATATGATAGGGCTTGCCGACGACGTATACGATTACAGAAACTACATTCTTTTCCAGCGTCCGATTTCTTTGGACAAAGACGATAACCCCGACGAGGATATAAACGGATTATTTGCGGAATGTAACGGGGATATTTGCTACAACGAATGCAAATCGGTAAAGATTACGGAGGGCAATATCGTTTTTGAAATTCGAGACAGCATCATCACCGTCGATACGGAAGAGGTAAAAATGACAAAACGCTTTACGGAATATTCCCGAAAGATATTCGGCGACCTACTGAGTATCGAGCAGTAATCGTATATTTTGCATTATAAATAGTTACACAGAGAGACAAATGGGGCAAAAGAAGGAGAGAATATGAGCAACTTAAAACTAATACTTCGGAAAAAATGGAAAATCGACAATGAACAAACGCAATAAAAAAGACCTCCAAACCGAACAGCTTTTCGGAGAACGGCTATTGAAAGTGGGGCGCATAATATTACTAATAGTACCGATGATTTTCCTGACAGCCCCTATTGTCGTATTCGTCTTAGACCCTATGGCGATGAAGTACTACTTAGAAGACTTAGGCTACGCAATCATTGGTTTTCTGTTATCTCTGTTGATGTACGTTCTCCTACACTTCTGGGTACTTCGGAGACGGAGGAGGTATGACCAATACGCACGAGGCAAGTTCCCCGACGTTATTAAGGTAAAAGCCCTCAACGATAGAGTATGTCTGTGTGTGGTGTTGGCAATGACAACGACTTTCTGTATCATTATTTTGTGGTGTATAGTATATGATTGGGGAGCAAAAGACGATGGGGCAATAACCGACTATCTTTATAATTCATTAGGCTTTATTGCTACAGTAGCCGTTATGTTTTTTTTGGCAAACTGTGCGATAAAGAGTTACAAAGGCACTTTCTATTCTTTAGAGATACGAGACAAGACGCTTTACATCTTCTATAGAGGAGCTCTTACCCATACCATTCCGCTCAGCCGAATAGATTCGGTATATTTTTTTAAGAGAATTGGAATAAAAAGCAACGAATTTTTTCCCCGTATGGATATACTTGCTATCCAAAATCCGAGTTTGGTATTGCATATCAAGCTCGGATTCGACGACTATCTGCTGCTGAAAACCTTCTTCTCGCAGAACAAAATCGAAGTAATGGACACATATAAGGTTTTATAAATATTCGGAAGATGAAGTGTTGTGGATTAGGTGTTAGGTTTTGGGTTTTGGGTATGTAGGAGCGACCCATTGTGGTTGCCCGATGCCGAGCAGGAAAAATGTTTTACGAATTACGATCGATAGTGCAGGAGAAAAAATTCAATTAAAAAAGTATTATGTCAAACATCTTAAAGAGAAAAAATATTAGAAAAGAAGATTATACTTTTTTAAAGAGTATAGCCTCGAGGCTTATTGATAAATATCCGTATCTTGTAAGCCAAATATCTAAGGACTTCATCTTAGACAAAAAAGATAATGAGTTTGAAAGTAAAGGTACTTATACACTTATCTTAAATGCAAAATTAGAGAGCAAATACATTAACCGTAAGTTACCTCAATTCTTCATTATAAAAGACATATTTATATGGAACAAGACAAAGAATAAACAAGAACCCATAGAGCTTGACGTAATGCAAGGAATGCTTGCAGGATACAAATTGACGGCGACAGTGTCCGACTTAGACTTAAATAAAATAGACGTTAGCAAAATAAAAGAACAAAACTTCAACAACCAAGACAAAGAAGAACTCGATAAAATTATTGGGAATATAGACGAAAAAATTATTCCTCTCCTATCGTTAAATTCATCTTTCAAGATTGACATACCGGAAGGGATTTTTTATGTAATTAAAGATTTAAACAATGGTGATTACATATCTATCGACCAAAACGGTTCTGTGTACAAAATGACTCATGACCCTTACGAAATTAAATGTATATATAAAAAGAAAGAGGATTTTTTTGAGGCAATAATGAATACAAACGAGGAAACTAAAACAGGGGGAAGCATTCCTTGCCGATGTTAGCTTAAATGATAAAAAGTCAACATGGATATAATGAAATTTGGTTGTATTATTACAGATAAAAAGCACTGAACAGACTTATTATGAATACCTTTAGAAACATCAGAGAACTATATCAAATACGCCTCGAAGCGTGTAAAGGTTTCCCAGAAGAAAGCCTCCTACAAGCCGAAAAACGCTTGAAGACTACCCTACCCGAAACCTTCCGCAAGTACTATTTGGAAATAGGTGCCGACGAAACCGTCAATCAGTCTTACAACCATCTGCTTCCGCCAGGGCAGCTCTATTACAAAGGAGAGTACCTTTGCTTCTGTCAGGAAAATCAAGACGTGGTTACGTGGGCTATTCGCAAGGGAGATTTAGACAATCCCAACCCTCCCGTTTGGGGCGACTACGGCACCGATACCGCCCCCGACTGGTACTTGGAGACCCGTACACTTTCCGACTTTTGGCTATATATAGCCATCTACAACGGCGTTTTGGGAGGTTTGCCATACAATGCCAATACTATGGGAAGCCCGCAAGGCGATGAATATGCCATACCCAAGGAAGCAGTCGCTTATATAGAAGAGCATTTAGTCCCGCTTACAGAGATGGGGTTCGAGGGGCAACGCTTCTTTGCAGATAAGGCGTTTCGGGTAGTGCTGTCCCTCTCGGTAGCAACGGAAGGTGAGCCACAAGCCACGGCTTTGTTTGTAGGAACCGCTCACAGAGAGCTATTCGACAGACTCATATCCGATTTAGAAGGTTTGGGAGTACGATGGGGTTATAGCTCTTATGACGACGAAGACAGCTAAGAGTAGAATGATTAGGCAAAAAACACAATCTCGTAGTAAAAAAATATTAGAAAAGGACTCCGAACTGATTGAAAAATTGTACCTTTGTACGGAATAGAAAAACTAAAATATTGAATTTGTGTATGAAAAAAGCATTATTTATTGTCGTTTCAATAGCTGTTTTATCGATAGCGATAACGACAGTTTCGTGCCGTCGCCACATAGCCCCCGACTACAAGGGCTCTGTACGTGCAGGACATCCGCGGCTTTTCGTCACCAAAGAAGATATACCGAATATAAAAAGTACGGCACAAACTTCGGCTCACGACATCTACCTACAAACCAAGGAAAGCATAGACAAGCTCTTAAACGAGCCAATCTCTTTCCCAAATCCTACGGCGGTGAACGGTACCGAAAACGGGTGGATAATATCCCGAGTCTCGCAGGTGGCTATGTTATATCTCATAACCGGCGAAAAAAAATATCTGGATTACACCAAAAAGTTCTTGCAAAAAATCACCGAGTACTACCGACTTCGTATAGACCATAATCTGAATGCCGACTGGTATGTGTTCCCACAAATCAATACTCTATGTGCCTACGATTGGATTTACGACGACCTGACAAAAGACGAACGCGAAAAAATAGGCAAACCTCTCTATCGGGTAATGATGGATATTGCTTGGCACGGCGACGGCTTACGCCCCAAGCGTATCCGTGAGAATACGGGCGGATACGATACGGGGTTCTATGGGACAGATGCCCTGCCGTGGTATATTGCTATCACTTTTTACAACGACGGCATCGACGATGCACGATGCGAGGAAATGTTCCAAAAAGGATTACAATTGAATATGAAAATGGCACAATTCCGCAGCGAAATAATCGGTAAAAACGGAGGAGGATTAACAGGTTGTGTAGGGTACTCGCTGGGAGCCTGCCCTATCGCAGATTTCAACTTTATCAGAAGCCACCGGTCGGCAACAGGCACAGACATATCTCAGAAGTTGGACTACGTACTCGGATACTTGGATTTTATCGATTGGAACCGCTTATCGGGCAATCGTGAATTTGGCATGGGCGACAGTTATCATTACGATTGCTTGCTCCCCGAAAGAGATATCAATTATCACCTCAGAGAGATAGCTACTATTTATGGAAGTTCTGCCAATATACAACGTCTGTTAGGCTTATTCAATAAGAAAAACTATACGGAACGACTACCCTTTATGCCGTTTTTACAAAAATACCCTCAAGGGACTCAGACAGCGACACCTTCGGGTAAAGGAGCCGTGTACTTCGAAGGGACGGGAGAAGTCATTATGCGTTCGGGAACAGGCGAAAACGACACTTATGCTCTTTTTGTGAGCGGAGGCAAAACCTCTTACCACAAACACTTCGACAACAACCATTTCACTATCTACAAAAAAGGTTACCGTACGTTAGATACAGGCACCCGCCCCGAACCCGGCTGGCATCTGTCGCATTACTACGCCCGTACGGTAGCTCATAACTGCGTAACAATCAGAATGCCCAACGAAAAGATGCCCGAGTACTGGGGCGGAGGGGCTTCTACCGAAAACAAGTTCGAGCCTATCCCCAACGACGGCGGACAAAACAGCGTATTAGGCTCTGTGCTGAAAGAGAAGCGTATCACTGACGATTATGTATATCTCGCCTCCGACGCTACCAAAAGCTACAACAGCCAAAAAGCCTCGTTGGTCGTACGTGAGTTTATATATTTCTACCCCGACCTTTTTGTGGTGTTCGACAGGGTAACGGCAACCGACAAGAATTATCCCAAAACGTGGCTGATACACACCATCAACGAACCTGTGATGAAAGGTAACAGAGAGTTCTCGGAAACCTCCGACGGAGGCAAGATGATTTGTCGTACTTTATTCCCTGCCAACGCTACACTTACTAAAATAGGCGGAAGCGGGAAGGATTTCTGGTCTGACGGACGCAACTGGCCTCTGCCCAAACTCACTCCACAAGATTACGGATATAATATGAACCTCCCACCCGCCAATCACCCACAGTTGGGACATTGGCGTATAGAAGTGAGCCCCAAGACAGCCTCTGACAAAGACCTGTTTATGCACGTTATTCAAGTAGGCGACAAGAATCTTTCCCATTTGCCCGATACCGAGACTTTTGAGACTGCAACACAAATAGGTATAAAATTTACTTATCTGGGCAAACACCGCACTTTAACTTTCGATAAAACAAAATCATACGGTTGTCGAATTCAATAAAAACAAAGTCATTGTAATTTGCGTCTCACTGCCTTTTTTACTTAGAAAATTTGCTACATACCGGAAGGATAATTAATTAAAAGGGAAAAGAATATGGAATTTCAAGATCTATTAGGACGACCTATACATTCAGAGGAGGTAAAAGATTTTTTAAGCAAATACGGTTTGCCGCAAAATCCAACACCCAACTATGACGCCTATGGCAATTTATTTTGCGTAAAGGCAAATAATAAAGCTATGGGGATTCACGCCGTATTTACGGGCTACATTAGGTATTCAAAAACCTATGGCGAACCTATCGGCAATTACCACAGGGATAGAGACCAACTGATTTTGCACGAAATAACCGTTGATACAGAGGTAAAAACAACGGGCAGACTCCCCTCTTTCACTTTGCCCTTTGGTTTGGCAATCGGTGATGACAAAAAGACTATCGAACAGAAAACAGGGAAAAAACTCGGTGGTAAATTGGCAACGAGTTATGGTACTGCCTACGATGCCGTATTTGATGAGTTTCGCTTGATAGCAGCATTGGATACTGAGGGTAAACTTATTTGGCTAAGATTATTCAAATTGGAGCTGTACGAAAAAGAGCGTATTCGCCTAAAAACCTTTCTCAAAACGCAAAATAAGAACATAGACCCAAATCGTATTCCCGAGATACAGGCATTTGCGTCCGAAATGCCCATACCGCAATGGCGCAAACGTATGGCAGAGGGAGACGATATGTTCTCGGAAGAGAGTATTGCTGTCGTAGAAACTACCCTTACCGATTACGTGCAAACCCTCTGCGACTCAGTACAAAAGAAGAATGCTGCGACTGTTTATAATTCGGTCGGCAAACTTGTAAGGACTATCAACAAAATAAACGATAAATACGGGCTTATAGAGACACTGGAACGCGACGAACTCGGCGAGTGGATTAATCTCCTTGTTCGCAAGACGGGCATTATCTTAGATGATAATATGGACGTAACGGAAGAATATCGCGAATGGTAATCACAAACGACTGCCAACCTTGCTCCAAACAATGATTAATGAACAACTTTACTCATTTCAACAATTAAACGTTTCAACAATTAAACGCAATTATCCCCCAACACCTAACACCCAATACCTAAACCCCAATTCGTAATTCTTTTACTTCGTAAAACATTTTGCTCACGTTCGGCAAAACTCAAACAAGTTTGCTTTTGCTCTCACTTAATCGCAAAATTCGTAATTGTTTTGTATCTTTGCAGTCTCCAAAAACTCATATCATTTTTAAAACAAAAAAGCAATGAACAAAAGACTCAAAATAGGCATAACTCACGGCGACATCAACGGCATAAGCTACGAGATAATACTGAAAGCACTCAGCAATCCGCAGTTGTTGGAACTGTGTACGCCGATAATATACGGCTCACCCAAAGTGCTCGGAGCATACAGGAAGATGTTCGACCTCGGCAACGTCAATGTATCTACCATCTCGTCGCCAGAGGAAGCTCACGGAGGCAAAGCATACATCATCAACTGCTGTGGCGAGGACGTAAAGTTGGAGACAGGCAAACAGAGCACCGACGCCGGAGCTCTGGCTCTGAATGCCCTAAATGCCGCCACGGAAGACCTTACGGGCAACAAGATAGACGCTCTGGTAACGGCTCCTATCAACAAAAGCACGATACAGTCCGACAAATTCAATTTCCCGGGACATACCGAGTATTTGGAAAAGATAGCCAACCAACGGTCGATAATGATGCTCACCAGCGACAACGTGCGAGTGGCTCTGACCACCAATAATACACCCATAAGCAAGGTTAGCAGCACCATATCCAAGGAACTGATATTATCGAAGCTTAAAATGCTGCACGAGTCGTTGATAAAAGACTTCTGTATCACCTGCCCGCGGATAGCCGTATTGGGTCTCAACCCCCACTCGTCGGACAACGGGCTGCTTGGCGACGAAGAAGACCGCATAATAAAACCCGCCATCAACGAGGCAAACTCGCAAGGTATCGTCTGTACGGGACCACTCTCTGCCGACGGTTTCTGGGGCTCGGGCTCATTTGCCAAATACGACGCCATACTCGCTATGTATCACGACCAAGGTCTGGCTCCGTTTAAGGCTCTGTTTCAGGACAGTGGGGTCAACTTCACGGCAGGCTTGGATTTCGTACGCACATCGCCCGCTCACGGCACGGCATACGACCTGGCAGGTAAAAACGCCGCCAGCTGCAACTCACTGCTACGAGCCATATATCTGGCAATAGACATCGTAAACAACCGCCGCCTACACAGAGAGATTACAGCTAACCCTCTGATAGTCGAAGAGAGAGTAGAGCGACGCGAAGTATCGGAATAACACTTTTTTCTTACAATAACCTCAAAAAAAAAAAATCGAAGTCGAATCAACCAATGCAGATAAACGTTCTTAAATCGAAAATACACAGAGCCACAGTAACGGAGGCAAACCTCGACTACATAGGCAGTATCACCATAGACGAAGCTCTAATGGAAGCCGCCGACATCTACGAGTACGAGAAAGTAAGCGTCGTAGACGTTACCAACGGGGCAAGGCTCGAGACATACGTCATACGCGGCGAACGCAACTCGGGAGTAATATGCCTCAACGGAGCTGCGGCTCACCTCATTCACAAAGGCGATATAGTCATAATAATGGCATATACGTGGATAGAACACACAGAAGCTACTAAGCTCGCTCCGAAGGTAATATTCCCACAAGCACCGTCGAACAGCCTTCATTATTAAGGCTTAATTTAGATTAGCCCAAAGAGTGTTCATAATCAAATGATACCCCCGACAATTGATAGTATCGGTATATACAGATGATAGCGACAATCAAAAGATAGGTCTGCGGTGTGCATTCTACAAGCTGCTGAGTCGGCTCAATCCGAACGATAAAGAGATAACATCTGCCTGCGACCGCATAGGAGCGTACAAATACCTTCTCAGATACCGCTATGTACTCGACAAATTGTCGTCGTCTCAATACCATCGTACAGACCGACGACAGACTAAGGTGTGGGTCTGCTGGCTGCAAGGCTACGACAAAGCCCCGCACATAGTGAAACGATGTATCGACTCCATTCGGCAGCACTCGCAGGGACTCGACACAGTCGTCATCGACAACACCAATATACACGACTATATCACTATCCCACGCCATATATCCGAGAAATACGAAAAGGGTATCATACCCAACGCACACTATTCGGACTACATACGCGTATCTCTGCTTGCCCTGCACGGCGGTATATGGATAGACTCCACCGTCTTGCTTACCGATAGCTTACCCGATAGGATTGTCGACACGGACTTGTTTTGTTTCAAGTTGCAATCGATAGGCAAAGCTTACGCAAGCAACTGGTTCATCGCCTCCGCCGCACAACATCCGTTTTTGGTACAGATGCAGGCATTGCTCGAAGAGTATTGGCTACGAGAAGACAGGCTTGTGTCGTACTCCATATTCCACCTCTTTTGGGCAATGGTAGCCGACTACAACGATTTCAACAGGCGTCTGTGGGCAGATGTACCATACTTCGCCGATATCAATTGCAAAATATTGCAGATGGAACTGTTTGCCGACTACTCTACCCGCCGCCTCGATGAGATAAAAGCTATATCACCCATACACAAACTTACGTATAAATTCGGTGAGAGCGACCAAAACAGACCGAATACCTTTTACGATAAGATATTCAACAACCGATAGTCTGTCTAATCGTTTAACTAACGTTTAAACTTCGAGTTAGACGAGATATTATTCAATTAAATAACTAAACACTATTCCACCGCTGATGCGGGGCAAAGCAAATGCCGTCATTTCGCCTCATCGGACTTGGTTTGTATCCTCCCGCCGCGAGCAATACCATACGAGTATCACGCCCGCAACGACGAAAGGGATACTGAGCAGCTGCCCCATATTTAGAGGTAATGCGTTGATATACTTCTCTTGGTCTTCTTTGATGAATTCTATAAAAAATCTGAATACGGCAACCCCCAGAAAAGCTACGCCTGTGTAGAAACCGCTCTTGTATGAGGCAAATCCTTTCTTTTTGTACCAGAACCACAACACCGCAAACAGTACAAAATACCACAACGCCTCGTACAGATTGGCAGGATAGCGGAGGACGTTATCCACATTAGTGAAAACGAACGCAGTAGATATATCGGCAGGTTTACCCAATATTTCGGAATTCATCAAATTGCCCAGACGTATGAAAGCCCCTGTAATCGGCGTGGCAATGGCAAATACATCGCAGATGGCGAGATAACCTACGTTGTTGCGGCGACAGAAGATATACAGAGCCACCATAAGCCCTATCACTCCGCCGTGCGAGGCAAATCCCCAGAAACCGCTGAATCGTAATCCGCCGTCATTGTCCACCACGACAGGCAGCAAGACCTCCTGCCAATGTGCCAAGTAATAATAAGGGTCGTAGAAGACACAATGAAAAAGCCTTGCTCCTATTATTATACCCAAGAAGGCGTATATCAAATAGCTTTGCGAGGTCTTATATTGCTTCATCAGGGCAATCACCACCAGACCGCCCGCAAACAAACCGACGGCAAACAGGAGACCGTACAGATGAACGGTAAAATGCCCCAACTGCAAGTCGGGCGGCACGCTCCAGGTGATATATCCAAGCGGGGTCGCCATCCGTCGATATATTTCAAAAACGTCTACCTTCGAAGGCGGATATCGCCTCTTTCCATTCGTCGGAGATAGGCTTCGACTGCTGTGTCTTCTGGTCGAATCCTACCATAATCGTCGTACAGATACACTTGACGGTATCCGTTGCAGTGTCCATAATACGTTGCACGAGAGTGAAACTTTTGTTACCGATAGCCGACACAGCAGTCTGTACCTCTATGGTATCCGACAAAAACACGGGCGACAGGAAATCGACCTCGGCGTGTACCACCACTATATCTATATCTTTGGTTTCTATGTATCTGCCCCGCACTGCCTTGAAGTACTCGGTCTTACCCAAGTCGTAGAACGAGAAGTACACCGAGTTGTTGATATGCCCGAGTGCGTCGGCATCGTTGAACCGCAGCTGAACAGGTACTCTGTGGTTGTAGGTTAGCTCCATTTTTTTATTTATCGTTTTGCTTACTTTTTAAATAAATCTTCTATCGGTCTGCCGATACAACCGCTCGGCATCTGTATATGCAACAATGCAGCCAAAGTAGGTGCTATATCCGTCATATAAACCTCACGTACGGATTGTCCTTTGGGTATGCCTTTACCGTAGAATATCAACGGTATATGGGCATCGTAAGGATTCCAAGTTCCGTGTGTGGTACCCTTCCACGAAGAGCGGCTATAATAGTGTGGCTGCAAGATTATCTGTATCTCGCCTGCTCGTTGGCGGTTGTAGCCGTTGATTATCTTCTCTTTGATAACGGCGGGGATAGCGGCTTGGTATGCCTTGGCGTTTTCGACCACGTACGCAACCTCGGGGCGACGAGCAAAAAAGTCGATACACTCGTCTATTATCTCTGTCTTCTCTTTATCGCCTTTTATCACAGAATAGTTAAGGTTTACCTGATAGTTTTCGAGTGTAATGACGATATTCTTCTTACCGAATTTCTTCTCCAAATGGGCGTTGAGAGTATCGTTGAGTTTATCGTAAAACCAAGGTGCGGCGTCGAGTTTATTGTCTCTCATAAACTGTACGTTTTGTGCTCCTCCGTGGTCGGCAGTGATGAATAGCAGATATTGGTCTTTGCCAACCTGAGTGTCGAGGAAATCCATCAGCGACGCCAAATCGGCATCTAAGCGGAGGTATATATCTTCGGTTTTGATGGAATTGGGTGAATATCGATGCCCCACATAGTCGGGAGCCGAGAAACTTATTGTAAGGAAGTCGGTTATGGTGTCTTCTCCCAAACGATAGTTACGCACAGCCATCTTTGCAAATTCGCAAGTCATAGTATTGCCTACGGGCGACTCTTTGAGTAAGCCGTAGCCGTTTTTTTTACTGTCAAACAGTTTCTTGAAGTTTATAGGAAACTTCACCGATGCTTTGTCGGTATACGGGTTTTCGTATTCGTTGTCGGCAGGGGCACTCTGCACATAAGTACGTATCGGGTATAGCGGATTCCACGTACGTTCGAGGTAGTTGCGGGCTGCTCCCGACTTGTTGTAGGCACTCACCCACTTCGGCAGAGTATCCATATACCACGACGAGGTAATCCAGTTGCCCGTCTTCTCGTCGAGCCAAAAAGCTGCATCGGCACAGTGCCCTGCGGGGAAAATACTGCCTCTGTCTTTGAGCGATACGCCCACCACCTTGGCTCTGAAATTGGTTGCCAACTCCAACTCGTCCGTAATAGTGGTAGTATGTAGATTTTTGGGCGATACCTGCCCTGCTTTCTGATTGTCGGTGCCGACAGCTCTGACGCTGTCGTCTCTTACGGCAGAGACGAGTGCCCCTGTCTGCTGTATGACAAAGCTATTGCCCGTAATACCGTGAATGCTCGGCACAGACCCTGTATAAATGGACGAATGCCCGACGGCGGTGAACGACGGAATATAGTTTATCATCGTGTTTTGGCAATTAAAACCGTTGTTCATCAGTCGCTTGAATCCGCCATTGGCAGCATAGCGGTCATAATAGCGGTATAGGTAATCCCAACGCATCTGGTCTACGACGATACCTACCACGAGTTTGGGACGTTCTTGCGAATATACGCACGCTACCGCCATCAGTAGCATTAAGCTTACCGTAAGTTTCTTAATATAATTCATATCTATCATTATTATTATTTTAAAGTTCAAAATTAATCAAAGTTTTTTATTGACCGACACGGACATTCAAATCCGCATGCTCCACTTAGGCAACTACGATATTGACTATCTTACGGGGTACGACTATCACCTTTCTGACAGCTTTGCCTTGTAGCCATTTCTGTGTTTCGTCGTGGGCAAGGGCACTTTTCTCTACCTCCTCGACACTCGTATCTGCCGGCAGGTCGAGGGTAAATCGCACCTTGCCGTTGAACGACACGGGGTATTTTACCGTCGCCTCTACCAGATGACGCTCGTCGCACTCGGGGAAAGCGGCATCGCAGACCGTCGTGCTATTGCCGCACAGACTGTATATCTCTTCGGCAATATGCGGAGCAAACGGGGCAAGTATCACCGCCAGCGGTTCTATAATAGCTCTCTTGGAACACTTCGCCGTCGACAGCTCGTTGACGCATATCATAAATGCCGACACCGAGGTATTGAACGAAAAATTCTCTATATCGTATGTTATCTTTTTTATTGTCTTGTGCAGTGTCTTCAGCTCCTCTTCGGTGGGCTGTCGGTCGTCGAGCAGCAGATTGCCCTGAGCGTCGTACACCAAAGCCCAGAGACGTTTCAAGAAACGGTGTACGCCGTCTATGCCCTTCGTATCCCACGGCTTCGACTGCTCCACAGGCCCGAGGAACATCTCGTACAGACGCAGCGTATCGGCTCCGTAGCGCTCTACAATATCGTCGGGATTGACCACGTTGTACATAGACTTCGACATCTTCTCCACTGCCCAGCCGCAGCGATACTTACCGTCGGCATCGACGACAAACTCGGCGTCGGCAAACTCGGGTTGCCACCGACAGAAGCGGTCTGTGTCGAGAATATCGTTTTCCACAAGATTTACATCGACGTGTATTTCGGTAGTGTCGTAGCTCTCTTTTTTAGAATAAGATACAAAAGTATTGGTATTTTTTATACGATAAACGAAATTGCTCCGCCCCTGTATCATACCTTGGTTTATGAGTTTGGCAAACGGTTCGTCGTCTTTTATATATCCGTAGTCGAATAGGAATTTAGTCCAGAACCGACAGTATATGAGGTGTCCCGTGGCGTGTTCGGAGCCTCCGAGATAGAGGTCGACATTACGCCAATAGCCATTAGCTTCGGCAGATACGAGCGCATCGCTGTTTTGTGGGTCTTCGTAACGCAGATAATACGCCGACGAGCCCGCAAAACCCGGCATAGTAGACAGTTCGAGCGGATAACCTCTGTACGTCCAGTCGGCAGCTCTGCCGAGCGGCGGTTCGCCCGTATCGGTAGGCAAGAACTTATCTATCTCGGGCAATACGATAGGTAGGTCTTTTTCGTCGACAGTATATGGTACGCCGTCTTTGTAATATATGGGGAAAGGTTCGCCCCAATACCGCTGACGGCTGAAGATGGCATCGCGCAGGCGATAGTTTACCTTGACTTTACCCAAACCTGAGGCTACGATATATTTTTTTGCCGCCTCTATCGCTTCGCTTACCGACAGACCGTTGAGTACCAACTGCCCTTCGGCAGGCGTACCTGCGGGCGAATTTATCACCGTGCCCTCTTTGGCATCGAAGCTCTCTTCGCTCACGTCGGCTCCTTCGACGAGCGGCACTATCGGCAGGGAGAAGTGTCGTGCAAAGGCGTAGTCGCGGCTGTCGTGAGCAGGCACAGCCATAATAGCACCAGTACCGTAACCCGCAAGAACATAGTCGCTTATATATATCGGTATACGACAGTGCGATACGGGGTTGACGGCATAAGAACCCGAAAATACTCCCGACACTCTGCGGTCGGCTATGCGTTCGCGTTCGGTGCGTTTGCGGGTCTGTTCCAGATACTTGTCTACCTCGTCCTTTTGGTCGGCGGTAGTAACGAGGCTTACATATTCGCTCTCGGGAGCCAGCACCATAAATGTAACGCCGTATACCGTATCGGCACGGGTGGTGAATATATTGATAGCTACCGAGGCTTCGCCTTCGGTGTAGAAGACCATCTCGGCACCTTCGGAGCGTCCTATCCAGTTACGTTGCGTCTCTTTGATGCTCTGACTCCAATCCAAGCCGTCCAAGCCGTCGAGAAGCCGCTGTGCATAAGCCGACACACGCAGACTCCACTGTTTCATCATCTTCTGCACCACAGGATAACCGCCACGGATAGAGACTCCGTCTTGTACCTCGTCGTTGGCAAGGACAGTACCGAGCTTTTCGCACCAATTGACTGCCGTCTCTGCCAAATATGCTATACGGTAGTTCATAAGCACCTCACTACGACGGCGTTCGTCCCACGACTTCCACTCCTCGGCACCGAACTCTATCTCTTCGGTATGGGCAATGTCGAGACCGATATTTCCCTGCCGCTCGAAACACTCGATAAGCTCACCGATAGGGCGTGCCTGCTGTGTAGTATTGCAATAATACGAGTCGAACATACGTATAAATGCCCACTGTGTCCATTTGTAGTAGTCGGCATCGCTGGTACGTATCTCTCTGTCCCAATCGAACGAAAAGCCTATCTTATCGAGCTGTTGCCTGTAACGACGGATATTCTCGTCGGTAGTAACGGCAGGGTGTTGCCCCGTCTGTATGGCGTACTGCTCGGCGGGCAGCCCGTAGGCATCGTATCCCATCGGGTGAAGTACGTTGAAGCCCTTCTGCCGCTTGTAGCGGGCGTATATATCGGAAGCGATATATCCGAGCGGATGCCCCACATGCAAGCCTGCTCCCGACGGGTAGGGGAACATATCGAGTACATAATACTTCGGCTTATCGGGGTCTATCCTTACGCGATAGGTCTTGTCGTCTCGCCAGCGTTGCTGCCAACGGCTCTCTATATCTCTGAAATTGTATTCCATTATTTTTATGTCTGTTATTATTTTTTTCTATATAAGTTCGATTTTTTTACACTGTACAGGGACAGTAGAGATGAAATATGTTTACAATCAGTATTTTGTGTTTTGTTTTTTGTTAAGTACAATAATTTATTTCACATAAAGCGATTGATTTTCCACGATACTACCGCAGGTGTGTAAATAACAGTGTATCAATACATTGTTTTTCCCTTTTCTATTCTTCCGTCTTCATAAACGGTATAGTTCTGTCCATCGGCTTTTTGCAGAGTTGTTTTTCCGTTTCGGAAATAGTTGGTATGCGTAAATTGTGCAGTACAAATGATATTGCCCTTGTAATCCATAATTCCCCATCTCTGAGGCGATTTCATAAACATTATTCTGTTTTTGCCGACCAGACACAAATCACTATATTTGATAGCAACTACCACTTTGCCCTGTTTGTCTATGAAACCCTCTTTGCCATCATTGATTACTCGGACAATATTGTTGTCGATATCCTTTGTATGTTCTATATCTATTATGTCGTATTGGGGAGCGACAACTTCTATGCCCTGCTCATCGACCAAACCGTATTTATCGCCTTTGATAACCCTACACAATCCATTGACAAATCCTACCACAAGTCCGTCATATACAGGCGGCACACGCACTCTGCCTTTTTTGTCTATCAAACCCATTCCCGCATATTCGCCATTTTCGTCGTATCTGCTAAACGAAGCGTATTCCCTGCCTTCGAAAGGTATATCCGTATCATAATTCGGGTCGGGGTTCTCCCACATATCTTCGGTCTGGTTGTAGTATCCTTCCAGACGGTCGAGTTTGGAGTCTGCCTCGACAGAGGAAGGTATTATATTTACGGCACCGGGGCGGTCTTTGTACATCTCCTCGTACATTTCGATAAGCTCTTCGTCACGCTTGTATTGTTGCCAGTCTTCTTTGCTGTAGGTTAGGTATTGGTAGATTTTATAGAGCAAAGTTTCATTTTGCTTCACCTTGATAAAAAAGCTTGCGACAAGAAATATTACCAATACTCCCAACGAGGCTAAGATAATCGCCTTTTTTTTACTCATACTTTTTGTATTTTTAATGTCAAATATACAGGTATCTGTCTGTACGCCGTAAGTTTATCTCCATATACATTGCCGCCAACGGTTATGTATCTTATAAGTCGCACCTCGCTACAACACATTGATACTGTTTGCCTTATTACAAATAAATTATAGACCGCAAAGTTACAAAAAATTTCGGTTCGCCGTAGAAAAAGGCTTATCCGTAAACGTCGCCGAACGGTCTCGACAATACTCCACTGCTATCGGACAGAAAAGGTCAGTTGCAGATATTGAAAACAAAGCCCGCCTGTCCGCTGTGTGTCATCAGCCGTATCGTGTTGTCTCTTATCGACGAGTATTCATAGCCGAAAGCATACGACAGCCAAATGATAGGACGTATATTTTCAGTTATTTTTACGGGGATTTCTAATTTCAGTATGTTATTGAGCCTAATTATCTTATCGATAGAGGCAAAGAGAAAATAATTTTGTGCACCTCCCACCGAATAGAACGGCACAGTATTGTAATGCGGATAGAAAGAGCCTACGACGACAGGCATCGTAAAACCGTCGGATACTCTAACTTTGCCAAAATCGTATTCGGCAAACAGCGAACAGTCCAAACCAAAATCGGCTCTAAGGAAATATTTCTGAATATCACGATGTAAAAACAGGCTCGCTTCGGGGCATATATCTATGCCTCCTCCCGCAAAAAGCCTGAATCTCGATGTAGGCACAGAGTACAACTGCCTGAGCAGATTATATTGCAGCCGTGCTCTGAGGCTGTGTTGATTGGTATTGAATATGGGGATATCGATAGCCATATCCCTTACAAACGACGAGGTGTAGTCGATAGAAAAATATGCCCGAGAGAGCCATTTCGGGCTGTTGAAGATTTGCCATTCGAGGTTTATGCCGTAGTTGCTGCCCGAGAACTCGTAGGGCAACAACATATTGTTATAAATCTGCACATAACCGACGTCGACACCGCTGAAAAATTTGCCCTTTCCGCCTGCCGTTTGCGAATGCCCCGATAGGAACGACGCTAAAATCAAATATATAAGCAGTATTCTTTTCATTTTTTGGGGGTCAAACACATTACAAATTACTTTTTTCACCTGTCAAGCAAATACTTATATGCCGTCTGTAAAACTATGTCATAGTGTTTTGAATACCACAGTGGAGTTGCCTCCACCTTTATGTCGGGTTCGACACCTCGCTCCAAGCTACGGTATTGTGCATCGTAGGCTTGTGCCACGGGGTATGTAAACGTCCAGCCGTTGGGTAATACCGAAGTAGTTGTCCAACTGCCTCCGCCGCCTGTTTTCGTACCAATCAGTACAAAATTCGGGAAATTCCTTACCACTCCTGCAAAGTAATTCGCCGCACTGTAAGTCTCGCCGCTCGTAAGCACGGCAATAGTAATACTATTGGGTATTATCCCTCGCCCACGTGCTCGTTGCGGAACGAAATCGGTAAAATCACCGTGCCCGCAACCAATTTTATGCCTATTGTACCAGATAGTCGTCGTACCCGAGAAAAACAGCGACAACAACTCGCCTATATTTTGTGTCTGCCCGCCTCTGTTACCTCTGATATCGATAATCATACCGCCTGCGTACGAGAATTTGTTTATGATATTACCTACTTCATCGATATCTATGACGGGGAAATTAAAAGAACCATAATGAATATACGTTATATTGTCCTTAAACTGAACTGCATACAATGTACTGTCTCTGTTATACAGACGCTTGAGAGGAGTAGCTGTATATTGGGCTATGTCGTAGTACGCAAATTTGTCAATCGTATCGGTCGGTAGTCGGTAACGAATGGTTTTATCCCCCGTATTTATACAACAGTGTCCGTCCCTGAGATAGTCGACTACCTCCTGAAAAACAATCTCCAACTCACCCGCTTCGGAACTCTGTACACGTTCCTTGTAAGCGACGAAAATACTATCCCAATCAATGTTTTTTTGTATGAAGAAAGGGTATTTGCAGTCCATTTCCTTCCACCAAAATTCGAAGACATTCCTATGCCTGTCGTCAATCGGCGTACAAGCACATAATGCTGCAATTATCACTAAAAGTATTGCCTTGATTTTCATTGCATAATGGCTAAAATACGTACAACCTCAACGATAGGCTCGATGTTTGCAACTTCTACAATAGTTTATTGATAATCACATAGTAAAATATCAATATTGACTATTGCCGCACTCTCCGCTTCTCTTAGGCTTTCCTATTGAAAGTACGGCTATCAGCCTGAGCCGTAGGCATTATCATCATATCGTTGATACATACGTGTTGTGGCAACGACACGGCGAAATATATGCACTCGGCTATATCGCGTCCCGTGAGTGGCTCTATACCTCTGTATGTACCTGCGGCACGCTGTACATCGCCTTTGAAACGTACTATCGAAAACTCGGTCTCTACCGCACCGGGGCAGACGTTGGTTACCTTTATGTTGTGCCCCAGCATATCGATACGCATCGCCTTGCTGAGAGCGTCTACGGCGTGTTTGGTGGCACAGTACACGTTGCCGTTCTCATAGACCTCCTTACCTGCTATGGAACAGATATTTACTATATGTCCGCTATTGCGGGCTATCATAAGCGGCGACACCGCCCGCGTAACATACAGAAGCCCCTTGATGTTGGTGTCTATCATCCTCTCCCAGTCGTCGAGGACACCGTCTTGGATATGGTTTAGCCCCACGGCAAGCCCTGCATTATTGACCAATACGTCGATATTACGCCAATCTGCGGGCAGAGACGCTATGTTGCTTACCACTTCGTCGTTGTCCCTTACGTCGAAACACAGGGCAAGTACACCGATGCCGTGTTGCTGTTCGAGGGCGGCTTTGAGCTCTTGCAGCCGTTCGCTGCGTCTGCCTGTTACGATAAGGTTATACTTGTTTTCGGCAAAAATATCGGCAACGGCTCTGCCTATACCCGATGTTGCTCCTGTGATAAGTGCTATTTTATTCATAAAATATAGTTGATTATTAAATGTTTATATTAGCAATGAATTGTATATTTATAAAAAACGTAGCAAAGTTAGTAAAAATCCCCGTAATAACATTGGCGGAGATTAAAACAAAAAAGTTTTCATATCATAGAGACGGCAACGAAATGATATCGGCACTTTTAGCATATTTTCCTATCGTACTGTAACAAAAATTCTACCATGCATCGATTTTTTTGTCTACTACAACTCAGAAAAAAAACACCTCTTTACGTTAAGAAAAGAGGTGTCTACAAAATATTTAAAAAATTAATTTTAATCAATCCATCAAGTCTTTAAGACCGTCCATATCGAACGAGAGGGTAAATCTCAATGTCTGGTCTAAGGGGTTGTTTTGCGAAACGCCGATGAGGTAACCCACGTCGAGAGTAAAGGCTGTCCACTTGAAGCCCGCACCTGCCGAGAAGAACTGACGATTTCCCTTTTCGATATGTTCGCCGTGATAACCTGCACGTACAAAGAACTGTTCGTTGTAGGCATATTCGAGACCGGTAGATACGCTTATCTCCTTGAGCTCTTCCGAAAAGCCGCCGGGAGCGTCGCTAAAAGAAGTAAATATACCTTTTACTACGGATATTTCGCTATACTGTTTGTCGCTCATAGCCCACGTTGCAGGGTCGGATTGGTTGAAACCGGTAGCATACTTCGACCTGCGCGAAGGAACCATCAGTTTGTTGAGGTCTACGTTGAGAGCTATCCTGTTATACGCATCGAAGGGGAAAAGGTAAGAAGCTCCTATACCGAGATTCGTAGGCATAAAGTTGCTCGAAACACCTTTGTTGTAAGATATTTTGCTACCGATATTCGATATATTGAAACCGAGTCCGAGTCTGGACGTACCGCTCGACACCTCTATCGGTCTCGAGTAATAACCATTGACATCAGCCGCAAAACCTATACCCGTATAGTAACCCTCTGTTTTTGCATTCAGTTCGGAGGCTACAAAACGAAGAGCCACACCCATCGAGAAATACTCGGCAAGACGTCTGGAGTAACCCAAGTCGAACGACATTTCGTAAGGTTTGGCATTACCCAGCTCGGTCCCGTTATAGTCACGTAGCGTTATATTACCCAGCGAGAAGTATCTGAGCGAAGCACTCAGTGTACCGAACTGTTCGCTGATATTGTAATATCCTGCAAGGTAAACCAAATCCACGTCGTTTACTATCTTTCGCAACCAAGGAGTATAGCTGAGCGTAAGACCTCCTTTGCTATCCATCATAGCGTACTTAGACGAGTTCCAGAACTGCGAAGCCAAAGTAGGCTTGGAGGCAACACCGACATCACCCATAGCACCACCGACAGCGTCGGGCGATATACTGAGCGACGGTACACCCGTTATAATCGGGTTATAAATAACGTCTTCCTTTGTCTGTGCAGACAACAGTGTTGCTGCCGACAATATTATCCCTAACAATAAGAACTTTCTCATACTTTTACGTGTTTTTTATTTTTTTTACTATGTTTTTATTTTTGTATTTAAATGATATTTCGTCGCCTCGCCAACCAATCTCCTCTGCTGTACAAAGCAATGGCAAAGTTAGTCTTTTTATTTCAATGATAACGCAAAAAAATATATTTTATTGCATAGATTGTCTCAATTTATAATTAATTTTATCGGTTTACAAACGCTCGGTTCGCCTGCAACGGATATTTCGAGCTGTACCAGGTATATACCCTTCTGCACACTCATTCCCTCCGAGGCAAAGTTCCATTCTATCTCCGTTCGATTGCTTGTAGCGGCTTTTGTCTTGGGCGACTGCCATACAAGGCGTCCGACAATGTCGAATACCCTTATCTTGATATCAAGCCCCTTATACGGGCGGTCGTGCTCTACAACAAACTTTACAAAATCGGTTGCAGGGTTGGGATATGCCATTACATCGGCATTTATGGCAACATCGTCTGACACTTCGAAAGATATCTCTTTGACAGTAGGGTTGTTTTGTAAGTCCCACACTCTGAACCACAAGGTATATCTGCCTTTTTCCAGATTATTGAGTTGATACTCTACCCTGCCCGACTTGTAATCGCCGAGATTCGACACGTAATAGTCGTTGAGTATCACCTCGTTTTTGTCGTCGCGACGGTGTTTGAGTACTATATCGTGTCCGATACCGTTACCCGACGTATTTATACCGCTCTCGTCGTACAGGTCGGCTATAAACAGAGGTGAACGATTTACCTTCTGTCCCTCTCTGAAACTATGCGAGTTCATAAAAAGACTCACCTGCGGTCCCTCGCTATCTGCCTGCGGGTTGGGATTTTCGCCTCCGACGACGAAATTCTCGAAACTGCCGTTTGCCTCCATTCCCAAATCGTTCTCGGAGGCATAATAAACTATTCTGCCCGTACCGAAATTGTACTTTATATCCTTAGGTACAAGGAACTTAAAGCTCCACTTACCATCTTCGACCGCCGCCGTCCCTCTGAAAATCATATTCGGACGGTCTTGGTACTCGAACGGCGTACTGCCCTTGTCGTTGGCAAGTGTCTTCACCTTCTCCAATTTGTCGAAAACACTCACGTTGAGCACTCCGTTATAGCCATTTATCTTGTTGCCGTATATGGTCTCTATGTGTCCCGATATGGATACTTCGCTCAATGCCGACATCGTCTCTTGCGAGTCTTTTACGGACTTGTGGTTGATACTGTCTGTAACCACTTTTGCTTCGTACGGGTAGAGCAGCCGCAGCGAAGGGTCGCCAAGCAGGGTGAAAGCAAATTTGTTGTCCGAACCTGTCTGTTGGTTTTTGGCACGACGCAATATCTCGCCTATCGTCAGCGGAGCGTCTTTGGTGTCTTTCAGGAATAGGTTGGTAGACAGATGTCTGTTGAGCTCGGCATTACCGCTTGCGTATACGGTACGTGTGGTGGTTATCAGAGCCATAGTGCCTCCCGTTTTGTTCCAGATAAGTTGCTCGCCGCCCGATTCCGTAAACTGGTCGAACGCCGAGAAGTCGCAAGTGGCAGTAACAAATATAGGGTATTTGTCGTTTATCATCGACTTTATTTTTGCCGTGGTCAGCAACTTTTCGTTAGCCCAGCCGATAGCCGACCCGTGCCCCATATAGTTTATCATCAGCACTCCCTGCTTTATGTAGTTGTCCAATATATTGTTTGCCATCGGGTAGCTTTCGGTCGAAGCCGACGTCTCTTGTTTGTAAGCGTCCAGATACAGTTTTTTTATCATTATATCGGGGTTCTGAGCCTGAGTAACGACGGTTACTCCGTCGCAGTCTCTCATATGCATATTGTTGTCGCCGTCGTCTGCTATGAAGAGCATACGGTTTTTCCATTCGCCTCGTAGATTGTTGTCGATGTACGATATGGTCTTATCGACTGCTGTCTTCGCTTGTTCGATGTCATAGACGGGTATACGACCGATAGCAATATCCATCTGCGAGGCGGGCTCCATTGCTTTGTCATCATCGTCCAAGTAGGCAAAATAATCGTCGGAGGTATAAGCATTTATCTTGTTCAGAGAGTTCACAGCCTGATACGTAAGCAATCGTCGGAAGTTTTGACCTTTCCCCGTCAAGCCGCGGTTGTCGTACAGACCGTCGCCAAAGAGTAGAAACCATTGCGGAGCATTACCGACGGTCTTGCCCCTGTCGTAGAACATCTTGGCGTATCTGCGATATGCCGAGGCGTCGGGCGTACCGCTCGAGAACTCGTTGAATACGCTGCCTTCGTCGACCACATTGACGGTGATTCCTCGCTTTTGTCTGTGGTAGTCGGCTAAACGGTTTGCCTCCGCCACGAAGTCGGCATTAGCTATAATCAGCATATCGGCTTGCGGCTGAGCGTGCAGGTTCTGATTGGCGACATTGCCCACCACAGTAGGCTTGGCAAATGTACCTTGCGTATTTACAGCCACGTACTGACGAACTTTGTCGGTATTTGCCGCCCAAGTAATCTTATCGCCCGACAGCCGCACGGGAACGCTCGTTATATCGGTTATGTCGGTTATCTCCCATATCTCCGTAGATGAAGAAGCATTGGCAAGCACAAAATCGTACACACCGTTCTCTCCTATGTGGTCTACATTGCGAAAATAAAACTCGTTGCCGTCTATTATCAGTTTTCGTCTGAAGTTTATCTCGAAATAGTTAAGGTAAGCCTGATCTAACGGGCTATTACGGGCAAATCTAATATCGAACTTATCTGTGGCACTCGGGGTGAAGGTAATCGTATCGGCTGTTGCTACCGCCACCTGATACGAACTGCCGTAGAGACTACCCAGAGCAATGGTTTTCAGACTATTACCATTCAGGCTAATAGTCATCGAGTTGGGATTTAGGGCTTTACTTGCTATATCCACAAACATTTTTGCCTCAGCACTCTCCGTATTCGGTACCACGAACTGAAAATCGTAGCTGTTACGCTGCATACCGAACTCCTCGCCGTAGAACTCCCTGCCGCCATCTGCCAGATTGAGCAAATCTTGCTCGTGCAGCAGATAGTCGGTAAAAGAGGTGAGGTTACCAACGGCACTTGACGTCTCTGCTGCCTGTCGGGGTATCTGCTTAGCCTCGCCCTCGCCTGCGGTAACGAAGTAATAGCCTCTGTCGGAGTAATGATTGCGGACGTGCGAAAATGTCCCTTTTCGGGCATCGTACCGCCACGAGATATTAGCCTGTCCGTAGAAGAGGATATAATCGCCCTCGCCGAAGACACCGTCGCTGCCTTTGTGTATATAGATAGGCACCTGTGGCAGGTCGTCGATATATTTTGCCGTAAAGTCTTCGCTGAGCAAAGCCCCGCCATAGCCGTATATACGTACATTCTCGGGGGCGATGCCCATAGCTTTGATGTCGCCGTAGTCGAGTCGGTATATGCCGCTCCTGTCGACAGATATTTTTGTCCATTGCCCGGTGGCGAGCACCGACGAAGATGCATACCGAGAGCCGTCGTTGGTCTGTGCAGCACACAGTGTAGATAATATTATGAATAGTAGTAAATATCTTATTTTCATATCATTGTGTTATATCTTTGTAATTCTGCCAATTTTTATCTCACAAAAAAGTCGAACATCTCTTTGTCGCCTATCAGCCCCCGTAGGTTGTCGCCGATAGCTACCGTACCCACGCCCGAGGGGGTCCCCGTATATATCAGGTCGCCTATTTTCAGAGTCATATATCGGCTGACGTATGCTATTATCTTATCTATCGTGAAAATCATATCATCGGTGGAAGCACTCTGTACCTGACTGCCGTTTTTGTAGAGCGAAAAACCGATGTGTTGTCCGCCGACAGCCTGCAAATCGACAAACTCGCTGATGACGGCAGAGTTGTCGAAGGCTTTGGCTATCGCCCACGGCGACCCGCTACGACGGCACTCAGCCTGCAAATCGCGAGCCGTAAAATCAATGCCCAGAGCTACTTGCGAGTAGTAACGATGAGCAAAACGCTCTGCAATATTTTTCCCTATACGGTCGATACGGTATACCAGCTCGCACTCGTACTCTACCCGCTCCGAGAAGTCGGGCAGAAAAAACGGCTTATTATCCCGCAACAGAGCAGTATCGGGTTTCAGGAAAAATATCGGTGCCTCGGGACGCCCGTCGCGACTCATCTCTCGGTTGTGGTCATCGTAGTTCCAGCCTATGCAGATTATCTTCATACGGGTAACAGTATCGAATACTTACGTCATTTTCAATTCAATTGTTATTGAACTTAACCACATAAATCCCCCCTTTGAGCTCGGGGAACTCCCTGATGAGCAGCTCTTTGAGCTCTTGTGCCTCTTCTGCCGTGTCGAACTGCCCCACCCTTACTTTCCAGAACGGTGTGTGTCGCTCGGAACGAACGTACTCGTAAGGCATACGCTCCTTTATCTTGTTTTCTATCTTGAATGCCTCGTCTTTGGCTGCCTGCGAATTGTCCGAAAAGACCTGTACGCTCCAACCCTTCGACATCGTTGACACAGGTTCGTAGCCCTCAATCTTTTTGCCGACAATATCGGTAATGATTATCTCTTGATGAATAGAGACGGTAGCCCCCGTCGAGGCATCGGGCTTACGCAGATTGTCGATAATGGTAGGTTTCTGTGCCAAGACAGATATTGTCGGCACCAAAAACATCGCTATGATAATCAGCCTCTTCACTACATTAGAAAACATTTTACAACAATTAACCATAGATATTATATAATATAGCAATTTATATAGTTTCACGTTTATTTCTGAGCTTTTCGAAAAATGTCCAAACCACAATGCCGCACGCCACACTTACGTTTAGCGAGTGTTTGGTACCGTACTGCGGTATCTCCACGCTGCCGTCGCACAGGTCTATCGTCGCCTGCTCTACTCCTGACACCTCGTTGCCGAACACGAGGGCATACTTGGCTGCACCCTCTATATGCAGGCTGTCGAGCGGCATGCTGTCCTGTGTCTGCTCCACTGCCAAGACACGGTAACCCTCATCTCGGAGCGTACGGACAGGTATCTGAGCCTCAGGGCTATACTCCCAGCGAACCGAGAACTCGGCTCCCAGAGCCGACTTATGTATCTCGTTGTTTGGAGGGGTAGCCGTGATGCCGCACAGCACTACCTTCTCTATACAGAAAGCGTCTGCCGTACGGAGAACTGCTCCGATATTGTGCATACTACGCACATTATCGAGTATCAATACGAGCGGTATCTTTGCCATACGGCGATACTCGTCCACAGACACACGCCGTATCTCTTCGGTATTCAGTTTCCTGTTCATCGCTGTACGATTTACGGACTACAAAATTAATCTATTTTTTCGAAAAACGGCACTCTTTTTTACGAATTCAATATCCACGACCGTTACCGTCTCGAACATTTTTCGTATGCCGCTCTGCTACCACCGACTAAAAACATCATACTTAGCCCGCTACCAAAGACCGATACTTATCACACCCACACCCCACCATACTGTGCAGACACAACCCCAAAGCCTCACAGAATAGCAAAAACACCCTATAAAATATTAATCTACAATATATTATACAAGCACAACACTCAGAGCCACCCCCCGAAGCCGCCCGATGACATAAATTAAATTTAATCGGCTGACAAAAAAAGTTAAATAATGTTTGGTGTATCGAAAAAATATTTATTATCTTTGCAATTCAATATAGAAATATAATTTTAGTATTAATCAAAATAATTTTTTGAAAGGTATGAATAGAAAATTTACACTCTTAGTTCTCCTTATATGCCTGATTTCGGGTTCGGTATCTGCCCAGGTAATGAGACCGTTCAAGCCGAGAAAATCGCCATATTTGGACAATAAGCCAATCATCTCGCTCAGAGGCGACTTCCAGATGATAGGAAATACGAACATGACTCTGCTAAATTATTCTCCCAACGGGAACAACTCGCAATATATGGTTTATGTAGATAAAGACGGAGACCACTCTACGCTGAACTCTTCGTCGGCAACCCTCGTATACCCTACGGGTAACGAAGGTTACGGAGCCATCGACCCCGCTTGTACCAATGTAGTCTATGCAGGGCTCTACTGGATGGGCAGAGCTCATAACTCATCGCATAGCGACAATCAGTTCACTGTAAACGGTAAACATTTGGACAAACTTAAAGTACGTTTCAAACACAGCAGCGACACCTATCGCGACGTAACGGCTCAGAATTCTAATATATATTTCCCCACCAATAGCCAAGACTTAATATACACCGGCTATGCCGATGTTACAGAGTATGTACGCCAAAAAGGTGCAGGCGAGTACTTCGTGGCAGATATGGCTCTAAATCAAGGAAAAGGAGGTAGTACGGGATACTTTGGCGGCTGGGGGCTAATAGTGGTATACGAAAACTCCAAAATGAAATGGCGCGATATAACCATCTTCGACGGATACGCTTACATAAATGGACCCTCGAAAGCAGCTTATGAACTGCCAGTATCTGGCTTCCGTACCGCAAAGAACGGGCATATAGATATGAAGCTCGGTATCATAGCGGGCGAAGGCGATGTAGACATAGATAGAGACTACTTCCAAATACAAAAACATGGCGGTGGTTGGGAAAATCTTATACACAGCGGTAATACAGTAAACAACTTCTTCAATGGCTCCATACCGGCTTCCAATCCGCGTAACCCCCAGATACTAAACAATACCGGTATAGATATAGCAATGTTTAGGATAAATAACTCCGGCAACGCTATAATTACCAACAATCAAACATCCACAAAGTTCAGATACGGCAGCCAACAGGATACATACGTGATATCGTGTATAGCTATGTCGGTAGACGCCTATGTACCCGACGTACAGGGACATATCTTCATCACCGCTACGGGCGGAGTTGGCTATACGCCCGGTTCACCCGTACTACCGGGGCAGGAGATAGAGTACGAGCTAAAGATAACCAACCCGAGCGAAGAGAAGATACTGGGCGTATCTATGGATATACCCATACCCTATACGGCGGAAATCGTACCCGGCTCGTACTTTGCCACTTACAAAGAACCTCCATACAGCTTCCCGCATAAACATCTCAGCGTGGTAGATACTGCGGGGGCAAAGATACTCCGCTGGAAGATAGGCGACCTGCCCAAAGCAGGTAACACCGAGTTGGCAAAGCTCAAATTCAAGCTGAAAGCCACCAAAAACTGCTTCTACCTCGTAGACAGAGACAACTGTCTGCCTAAGGTACAGTTAGAAGGTAAGATAAGCGGTAAGGGAGAGATGTCGGGTAAAAACTTCTCAGACATCAAGTTCATAAGCGGCTACGAAGACGGCAACTGCCACAATAAGCCCATATACGCTCCGCTCTCTATCAATATAAACGCGGCAGACTTCGTAAATAAAAACTGCCCGCAAGAACCTCAAGGAGGTACTGTTACCAGACGTTTCGAGTTCTGCGAGACACCGGGTATCAACATACACGACTCGATAGCAAAGATATTCCCGCCTGTATCTAAATTTTACAATAACGTAATATTCGACAACGTCGGCGGAGTACAAGTAGCAAAGCCCGCTCCGGGTGCTATCGAATATACGCACACCAACGACTTCCCCCAAAGCAGTGCGGATATAGGCAAAAAGAAGTACTACGTCATACCGTTCGGATCCTCGTCGTGCCGTTGGGAGATAGAGATAGATATACGCCCGTGTAACTACTGGGTAGGTAGCAACAGCACCGACTGGGGCACAAACTCGAACTGGACGAAAACCCGTGTACCGACAAACACAGAAGACGTAGTATTCGCTACCACTACCAACAGCGGAAAGAACGCTGTCAAAAACCTCGTGCTCGACCAAGACAGAACCATCACCAAGCTGGTGAACGAGACCAACTTCGCTACCATAATACCGACAGGCAAAGCTCTGACGGTAAAGGAAAGTATCGTCGGCAGCGAGACTAAGCAGAAGGCAGGCAAGATAGTAATACGTTCGGAGAAAGACAAACCTAACGGTACGCTGATAGTAAGGAAACAGCCTGCTGCCACACCCGTATACGCTACGGTAGAGATGTACTCGAAAGCAGACCAAGCCTCTACACCCAACGTATGGACAGACAATATACCCGGTAGCCCCACATTTGGGCAGACATTCACCTCTACGTACCGTTGGCAGTATTTCGGAGTGCCCGTAGAGAGCGTACAGGCAAACCCGACATTCTACGGGGCTTATATCCGTATGTACGACGAGAAATACAACGGCGACAACAAGAGATTCTTCCAGAAATGGAAAAAAATCACCAACAACGACAATCTGACTGCTTTCAAAGGCTACGAGATAACACGTAAAACGCCTGAGACCTACTCGATACAGGGTAAGCTGTTTTTTGGCACCAAAGCGCTGGATCTTAGTCGTAAAGCCCCTGCCGTTACGACCTACACAGGCACCGACCCGAAGCTGAAACACTACGGCTTGGGTTACAATATCTTCGGCAACTCGTACACGGCAGCCATCGATATAAAACAAATGAAGATATCTGCCGGTTTAGAGCAGACCGTATATATATACAATACGGGTAACTTCTCGGAATGGGCTCATAAGCAAGGTACCACAAACACCGACGACGCAGGTGCCTATATAGTCGTACCAAAGAATGTGGCACCTATTATGGGTATCGACAGGATACCCTCTATGCAGGGTTTCTTAATGAAATTCCTAGAATCCGAACGAATATACAACAAACAAGATTTAGGCGTCGTTATATACTATAATGGATTAGGAGGTAACCCGAAGTCGGGTGTTACCAACAACAATAAACCTCAGCGTGCTCCTGCATACAGCGACAGCAAGGAGGCAGAGGCAGGTTACATTAAGGTATTCCTCACGGGCGAGACCTCGTCGGACATACTGTGGCTGATAGAGACACCCGAGGCGACAGACAACTTCGACAACGGCTACGACGGCACCAAACTTGGAGGATTGGCATCTTCGTCGGCATCGATATTTGCTCAGGAAGAAGACAACACATTGCAGGTAAAAAGCAGTAACTCTATCATAGACAAGGCTTTCTGCTTCCAAGCAAACAAGGACAAGAAGTACCAACTGACGATAGTAAAATCGAACCTCGACAAGTATGCCGACCTGCAACTGCTCGACTTAAAGACCAAGACGCTAACCCCCGTCGGACGCGATACTACGGTATATTCCTTCACCTCGGAAAACAACGGAGACATCGACAAACGGTTTATGTTTGTAAACCACAAGACTCCGACAGATATCTACGACGAATCGTCGGTGGATTTCCTCGACGCCTATCTGACGGACAACAATACTCTGGTCATCAACAATATGACTGTAAGCGAAGGTATAATGAGTATCTTAGATGCCGCAGGCAGCACAGTTGCCACGGGCAAGACGCCGATAGGATTCAGCAAAATACCCATCAACCTATCGTCTGGAGTATACGTCGTTGCTATCAAAGCGGGCAAGAAGACCAAAAACGTGAAGATAGTAATACGATAATCGGGTAGATTTTTCGGAAAACCAAACGAAACAACGGTACAGAACATCTGTGCCGTTGTTTTGTATTTTACCATACCTCAGGTTGTGTGAAATATTTGTTCTACGCCATCGGTCGCATCGTGCGGCGTAATCCTTTTTTCGGGCAAATGTTATCACAAATACACTACCCTACCTCTTTTCATAAAAAACGACCTACAAACACTAAACGACAAAAGTCTCGGCAAGCGTAGACATCGACACCACTACACTCAAACAGACTGATTTAGAACAATTTAAACCAACAGACAGGCTCACAAAAAAAGCACCCTCCTCTCAGGTATTGCCCCGATACGGAAGATGCCTTTCCTACTATGAAAAAAATCCTAAAACTTTTATTTCTTCTCCTCTTCTTCTGAGGTAGTGGCAGTTGACTGTGTCATCGCTCCACGAGTAACGGCTACTACGCAAACCACATTGTCGGGAGCATTGAGCAGAGTCAGGTTGTCGAAGTTCAGATGTTTTATCTGAATAGCTTTGCCAAGCTCCAGATTTTCGACATTGATATGCAGTTTTTCGGGGATATCTTTGCTCAAACCTTTTACTTTGAGCTTCTTCGATATGAGGTTCAGCTTACCGCCTGCACGTACCCCTGCCGCAAATCCGTCGAGTACAACGGGTACCTCTATTGTCATAGGTATATCCGGGAATACAGCCAAGAAGTCGATATGCAATATCTCGTCGGTTACAGGGTGTAGCTGCAAGTCTTTGAGCATAGCAGTCTGTTTGTGTCCGCCGATATTGAGCTCTACTATAAATACTTCAGGCGAATATATCAACTTACGTACGGCGTCCGTCGTTACCGTAAAATTGGTAACCACCACGCCTTTACCTTGGTTTTCGACTAATACCTGTCCATCTTCGAGCTTGCCGCTGTATGGCAACTCCACAGAGCGGTGTCCGTAAAGCACCGCAGGTATCAGTCCCTCGCCACGAAGGGCTTTTACTGCTTTTTTACCTATCTCTTTCCTTGGTTTTCCTTCTAATTGGAATGTCTTCATTTTTTTAAATCGATTTTTTGTGTTACTCAAAATTAATTAATTAAATACTAATTTCCCATACACATTTTGTTGGGTCGAAAAAGTCTGCAAAGTTAATATTTTTTTGCATATCGAACGCTATCCGACACGAAAAAAATTAACGATACCGAACCTACAAATCAAGATTAGTTTATCCTGCTTATAGGCTTCCTAAGAATCTTTCGAGGTCTATGGCAGCCTTACAGCCCGACGCAGCAGCCGTTATAGCCTGCCGATAGTTCGGGTCTGCCACGTCGCCTGCGGCAAACACCCCCTCTACGTTGGTACGTGTCGACGGCATCTGTGTCTTGATATAACCCGCCTCGTCGGTCTCTATATATTTGCCGAAAACCTCTGTATTGGGGTGGTGTCCGATAGCAAGGAAAAATCCGTCTATCTTTATCTCTACACGGCGTTCGTCTGCCTCACCTTTGCGGTAAACGAGACTGGCACTCTCTACACCGTCGGTACCGCCCAAACCAAGTGTCTGGTGTTCGAAGAGGACTTCGATATTGGGTGTGGCAAATACACGGTCTTGCATCACCTTGGAGGCACGCAGGAACGGCTTACGCACTATGAGAAATACCTTCTCGGCAAGACCTGCCAGATATACCGCCTCTTCGCAGGCAGTATCGCCTCCTCCTACGACAGCTACACGTTTTTTGCGGTAGAAGAAGCCGTCGCAAGTGGCACAAGCCGATACTCCACGACCGGCATACTTCTTCTCGTCGTCCAGACCGAGATACTTAGCCGAAGCACCCGTGGCTATGATGACCGCCTGTGCCTCGATGGTATGGCTGCCGTCTATCTCCACGACGAACGGACGTCGCGAAAAATCGACCTTGGTTACGGCACCGTTGCGTATATCGGCATCGAAGCGAAGAGCTTGTTTCTTAATATCTTCTACGAGGTCAAACCCCTGAGTGCCTTCGGGATACCCCGGGAAATTCTCTACTTCGGTAGTCTGAGTGAGCTGTCCGCCGGGTTGGCTGCCCTCGTACAAAACAGGACTGAGGTTAGCTCGCGAAGCATAGATGGCAGCAGTGTAACCCGCAGGTCCACCGCCTATTATCAAACATTTTACTTGTTCCATATATTTTTAAAAAATATTTTAATTGTAATTGTATTAGAATAGTATTAAAGAAAAAATAATGCGGTGCAAAGTTAATATTTTTTCCTCTACCGACCCGAGTCTTAGTAGGCAGACTCGCCCTATCGGCTAACAAACAAATGAATATCAATCATATAAACAATATATTCCTTAGCCGTAACATAAGCAATGCTTCTTAGACTACATAAACAGCCACCCCACCACTCCACCTACGACAATAAGGGTTATCGGGCTCATTTTGAAGTACTTCATAGCTACGAAAGAAAACACCAATATAGCCCACGAAAATATGTCGGCGAAATTTTTACCGAACGTCTCTTCGTTGATGAGCATCACGGCAGCCGAAGCAATAAGCCCAATTACAACATATTGCATCACATATAGTATCGACTTTATGTAGACGTTGTCTCTATATCGGCTGAATATCTTGATTAACAAGAACATAAGCAGAAACGACGGTAACACCACCGCAAAAGTAGCCAACAGAGAGCCCGCCACACCCGCCACCGAAAAGCCCACGAACGTAGCCGAATTGATGCCGATAGGACCGGGGGTCGCCTGCGATATAGCCACTATATCGGCAAACTCCTGCACCGAGAGCCAGTGATACCTCCCGACTACCTCGAACTGTATCAACGACAACATACCGTATCCCCCGCCAAAGCCGAACAGACCTATTTTGAAGAATGTGTAAAAAAGCTGTAAGTATATCATTATCAATACGATTAGCAACAATTATCGTTTCAGCAGCTTCTCCACGCCGAGATATAATCTAAACAGCCGCGGACTTATACTCAGCAATCGGTATATACGTCTATGACGTGGATAGAGGCTGACTGCCTTATAACTATCCCAATTTATAAGCGGCTCTACAACAGAGTAATCGCCTCGATAAGCCTCTGCCTTATCCGACATAAAGACACTAAAATACTCTCCCGCTATCTCTCTGTATACCACCGACTTGTCTATATCCGTTTTGGGGATAAAAAACTCCGCAAGGCAATTGGCTACCTTGATAGTGTCGAAGATACGCTTGTCTGTAAAAGACTGAGTAATACTGCCTTGGCGTATGCGGTAAACGTACAATATGTCGGGTATCACCCTTACGGAAGCAGCATAATAACACACAATGGGTGTAAATAGATTGTCTTCGTGATAGATACCCTCCTCGAAAAACAGACCGTCTGCCAACAAAAATTCTCTGCGATATATCCGAAGCACTACACATACGAAATGGAAATTGCGTTTCGACAGAGCATATCTGCCGTAATACTCCCTCCCCGTCAGATTGATCTCCTCTATGCCGCTGTCGGGGATTTCGACAGTACCGTCTTCGAAATACCGTCTGCCGTTGAAACAAACGATATCTTCGTCACCAATACTCTTTGTCAAAGTGGCCAAAGCCTCTTGCTCTATCCAGTCGTCGCTATCGACAAACCATACGTACCGACCACGAGCAGCCCTAAGCCCCGTATTACGTGCCCCACCGAGCCCTCTGTTCTCTTGTCTGATTATCTTTATCTTGTCGCTTTTACCCGCATACTCTTCGAGTATGGCAGGGCTGCCGTCGGTACTTCCGTCGTCGACACAAATGACTTCGTAGTCGCCGTCGTAGCTTTGATTAAGCACCGAATCCAAGCATTGCGACAAATATCTCTCGACATTATAAACGGGAATAATGATGGAAAATTTCATAATCTGAGTATCGTTAATATCAATATTATTCTACTAATCAACAAAATTAATCGTTTTATAGTTAAATAAAGTATGGTCTTAATTTTTAATCACATCACGTATAGCTTTTTCTAATGCAATAAACATCTCTGCTACAATATCTTCTACTCCCGACAACAGTCTTGGTTGTTTTGCGTTTAAAGAACATTTATCGATGATACTCATTTTGGTTCATTATACTAACTATCTTGCTATTTAACGAATATGCGAGGTATTTTAAAAACACTCATACCTCTACGAACATATCCTCCATTGGCTAAAACAGCTGTCCGATAGCCTATTTGCGAAACTTGCCGAACGACTTGTTCGGTATATCTACCGTACGGATACGCCAAATGTACAACAGGTTTGCCTATCTGACGCTCGATAATTTTTTTTGACTCTGCCAGCTCTGCTAACGTCTGGCTCGTATCTATGCAATCAAGTGCAGCGTGCGTAACAGTATGTGAACCAATTGTACAAAGCGATTCATCTGCCAAGATTTTTATCTGACTCCACGAAAGAGAATTTTTCTCTACCAATCGTTCGAAATTAAGGTCGTAATGTCCAAACAACCAAGTAAGATAATATCTCATATCCGAGGTTTTCACATCAAATATCTTGAGACGTAAGGCTCTGAATGCTTTATTTTTCTCCTCCATAGAGCGACATTCGAAACAGGTACCGTCAGCCAACTCAATGCGTTCGTTTTCGAGTAACAGTGTCTCCAACGAATACCACCAAAGCAGTGCCTTGTATTCGGGAAAATCGGTAGATACATAAACGGCAAAAGGACAATTATGTTTTTTGAATATCTTATACGCATGTTCGAAATTATCGCTATACCCGTCGTCGAGAGTGAAGCATACAAACTTCTTATTCGGGCGACGCTGCAGTTCGATATATTGAGCCACATCGTCCAATGTAGCAAGCAGATAACCTTTGTCCTTATAAGCAATAATTGTCCGTTCCAAATCTTCGGGAGAAATCTCCATAAGACGATTGTCGTAGAGTTTACTTCGCTCGACGACAACACGGTGCAACATAACGACTTCGCCCCAGGCAGGGTGAAAAAGTTTGTAAATAGACTTCTTGAAATTCATTCTTATGAGATTTTTGATATTAGAACAAAGTTTTATATAATATTCTAATATTGTATTTTAATGGTATATGAACAAACAACATCGATTTTAGAAAAGAGATATATTTCCCCACAGAATATCCTGAGGTGAAAAAAAGATTTATCGAAAAATTATATGCAGAGATTCCGATATTTTTTTTGAAACATCTACGCAACGCCTTTTCATCAAAATTCTTATTTGTCGTATTCTTTTCTATAAGTTTTCTTGCGAATTTTTTCAGTAATGCAATATCTTTTCTACTATTTATCTTATTTTCGGCAAAGTTATTGATAAAATAATCCTTGTCTTCATCGGATATATTAGGGTTCAAATACTCCAGCATAAACAGACGTACCTCATTGACTTTTTTCTTCTGTTCGTCGCGTCTGGCAGCACATATCTGTTTTTCGTGCATCCGATAGAAAAACAAAGTCTCTTGTATATTGTATATCTTTGTCGCCCTAATACACTCTGCCCACATTCTGTAATCTTCGGCGGGGAAAGCTTCCGTTTTGTAAAACAAGTTGTTGTCTATCAACACTTCTGTACGTATTATAGGCACTATTACTGCATTGTTGTACAACAACTGTGCTTTTATATCTTCGTTATATTCAGGGAACCTCACCGTTGCCTTTTTGGAGCCAAACCATTCGAACCCACTACTACAAATACCTATATCGGGATTATTGTCTAAGACACACTTACCTTTTTCCAACCAAGTATTGACAGCAATATCGTCGCCGTCCATTCGTGCGATGTATTTGCCGCGAGCCATTCGAATACCCGTATTGAGATTCTCGGATAGTCCTAAGTTTCGAGGTTGTTTAATATACCTTATTCGGGAATCGCTGAATGTCGAAACAATATCAGACGTTTTATCTGTACTACAATCATCTAAGACAATCAACTCGAAGTCCGTAAATGTTTGTGCCAATATGCTCTCGACAGCCTCCCAGATATACGCCTCAACATTATAAACAGGCATCAAAACAGAAATAGTAGGTAACATAATCAACCAAATGATTTATTTATAAGTATTTATATTGTTTGAAAAGACCAAGTTTGTATCCCAACTTCAACCACCGATTTCCCTTGAATTTGTCTATACGCGTCTTATATTCTACCAACATCTTCATCTCTTCGTATGCTGTGAGAAAATGCCGAAAGTTACGACCAATACTGTCTTTGTGCTCAGCCTCTATTAATTCGGCATTAGCAGGGTCGGAACTTATCCCGTAATTATCAAAAACAGTAATTACGTCATCTACACGTTTATACGAAGCATTGTATCGGCATATAGCCAACATAAAAAACTCCCAATCGGACGATATTTTATAACATTCACTATACAACTGATTGTCAAACAATTCCCTTCTGATGAAAGTTGCAGGGTGTGGTATAGTACCACTGAGGAAGTAGGTAAAATTTAACTTGTCTGCATAAGAAACCACTTTACTTGTGTCATTATCCGACAATAAAAGAGAACCATAAACGATGTCTGAGTCTAATCGGGTAATTATCTTATCTATGACGGCGCTGTCAAATAAGTAATCACCGGAGTTAAGAAAGAGCAAATACTCTCCACGAGCTCGCACAACACCCTTATTCATAGCACAATAAACCCCATTATCAGGTTCGCTTACCCAATGTACTCTATTTCCAATCACAGAATCTGCTGCATATTTTTTTATGGTTTCTACACTGTTGTCGGTACTTGCCCCATCTATGATTATGTGTTCGAAATCACTGGCAGACTGTGATATTACACTATTCAGTGTTTTTTGTAATCCGGAGTCATTATTCCTATTTATTGTAATAATCGATATTTTCATTTTTTCTGCAATATGGATATTCTTTATGGAGTTAAATAACATTTTTGATAAATTCTTCTACATCGAAAAAATACTTTTCTACTTTTTTCAACTTATCGTCATCAAACTCCCACCAGCGTATCTTAGACAATTTTTCTATTTGTTCGTCGTCAAAACGATATTTTATGATCTTCATTGGAGACCCTACTACGACGGCATACGGCGGTACATCTTTCGAAACAATTGTTCCTGCTCCCACAATAGCGCCATCTCCTATGGATACTCCATCTAAAACAGTTACATTTGCCCCAATAAAAACATCATTACCGATATTAATATTTTTACGTTCTTCCAACTTATCGGTAAGCGACATTGTAGTACCATTCTGTTTGAGTGTAGAATAAAACATTGGAGAAGTACTGACTGTATTGACAGGGTGTATACCCCAACCGCACAGAAAATTAGGACCTATCGAACAGAAACTTCCTATATTGGTAAGTGAAATATAAGCATTTATAGATACATAAGAGTATCTCCCTATTTTACTATCGTAAATATGTGAAGGATTATAAACAAAAGCCAAATCATCTATATGACTGTCTCTAATATCTTTATCTATAAACCCCCATTCTAATTGTCGTTTTAATATCTTTATCTCGGGAACAAATTTGGCAATGAGGCGATATACAAAATTCTTAATCAGTTTTTTGACCATGTTGGAGTAATATTTATATATCCTAAATCACTACGATTATAGGTAGAATGTTCGCCTCCTGTATCCTCAATCCTAAAAGACAAAAGAGTGTCGCAAACATCCAAAAACCTCAAATTGGGAACGTGTAACAGTGGTTTTATATAATAGTTCCCGGGCAATAATAATTCTGACGGTATGAATGCTTGTATATATGAATCATCTTTTTCTAAATTACAATGGAAGGTAGATATGGGATTAAGCTTATCATCGAATAAAGAGAAACTCAAGGTCGAATATTTTACAAACTTATTTATACCTATCTCTACACCAATACCTACCTGTTCGTTAAACGCAATGTTATCCGTAGTCAAACCTTCACGAGTAATAATCTTTATACTTTTATAGTACATTTCATTACTACTATTATTGCCATAATAGACCGAATCGTTTGCACCGTCTGAGATATAAAGAGAAATAGCCTCTTCTATAGTTCCATAAAAAGACAATTGACCATTTTTCATAAACACCCCTTTATTGCACAAATTTGCGATGCTGCCCATATTATGGCTTACGAACAGCACGGTACGTCCGCCGCCGCGAGAGACGTCTTGCATCTTGCCGATGGCTTTTTTCTGAAATTCGGCATCGCCTACGGCAAGTACCTCGTCTACAACCAGTATCTCAGGCTCCAAGTGAGCGGCAATAGCAAATCCGAGCCTTACGGTCATACCCGACGAGTATCGCTTTACGGGCGTATCTATATAACGCTCCACCCCTGCAAAATCGACTATTTCATCGAGTTTACGGGTTATTTCGGCTTTGGTCATTCCCATTATGGAGCCATTCATATAGATATTTTCGCGTCCCGTCATCTCGGGGTGGAAGCCCGTGCCTACCTCGAGCAACGAGGCTATTCGTCCGCGTGCCTTGATAGTGCCTGTCGTAGGCGAGGTTACCTTCGACAGTATTTTGAGCAGGGTACTTTTGCCTGCACCGTTTTTGCCTATGATACCCAATACTTCGCCCTGCTCCACATTGAAGGTTATGTCTTTGAGAGCCCACACATATTCGCTCTCGCCCTTATGCGCACGGTCGTTTACTTCACCTATTTTCAGGTATGGGTCTTCTTTTCGGAGTATTCTCGTTGTATACCAACGTTTAAGGTCGTGCGAAATGGTTCTCGTCGAGACCAATCCGAGACGGTATTGCTTTGATATGTTGTCGAATTCAATTGCGGAGGGCATTGTATCTGTTTAATTGTTTAATCGTTGAATCGTTTAACTGTTTAATAAAACTTCTTTTTAGCGCATTCGCTTTATTGGCTATTTTGTCTATTTCTGCTTTGATGAGCGTAAACGTATCGGGCGTCAAATAATCCAAATCGACAGATACATACAACTGACAGTACAGTTCCATTAAAGATCCATATGCAAGCTCAACGAATCGAATTTTCTCTTTTACCGAACTTCGAGACACACCTTCTGCTATATTTGATACGATAGAAACAGCAGCTCTTTGCATCTGCGAACTTAATCCGAATCTCTCTTTTTCTGGAAAATTATCTGTCTGTAAGTAAATCATCTTTACTAGATTACGAGCATCATTCCACACTTCCAGTTTTTCAAAACTATACTTATATTCCATAGCATCCACGATTAAACAATTAAACAGTTAAACGCTTAAACAATCATTTTAAACCGTATCCATAAAACTGCGTTGAACCTTGTTGAAGACCACTACGCCTACAAGCAAAAGCACCACCATAAATCCGAAGCTGTACCCGAGCCCGCCCCAACTAAACTGCCCTACTCCGAGCATACCGTATTTGAAGGCTTCGAATATCGAAGTAAGCGGATTGATACCCATCAACATACGTATCTTCTCGTTGGTGATGGTACTGAGAGGGTATATCACAGGAGTGGCATACATCCAGAGTTGTACGATAAAAGTAAACAGTATCGTCAGGTCGCGGTATTTGGTCGTCATCGACGATATTATTATGCCAAAACCCAACGAAAGACCGGCAAGCATCACTATCAGCAACGGCAGTAGCAGAACATACACATTGGGCATTACATCGACACCGACTGCCACATAATAAACGTACACTATCAGAAAAAGCAAGAATTGAATACTCATTCTCACGAGGTTAGAGAGTACGTTCGACAGAGGCGATATAAGGCGGGGAAAATAAACCTTGCCGAATATGTGCTGATTCTGGGTGAAAGTAGCCGACGTCTTGTTGAGGCATTCCGAGAAATATTGCCACAGCACAATACCTGCAAGGTAGAAGAGCGGCTGTGGTAGTCCGTCGGTGCTGATACCAGCAATACCGCCAAAGACAACCATATACATAATGGTAGTGAGAGCCGGCTGTATGAAGTACCACGTCGGTCCGAGTATCGTCTGTTTGTACTGGGTAACGATATCGCGTTTGATGAACATCACCAACAGGTCGCGATACCGCCATATCTCTTTGAAATCTATCTCGAAGAGCTTACCTTTGGGTTTTATTATGGTAGTATAATCCATTATATCCGATTTAACTTTACTACTCGACTGAGTTTAAAATGAAATAGTTTCTCGAAATATGCGTATCCGCGTATACCTTGTATTACACCATATTACACAAAAGCAATCCATTTCATTTCAAACCGCAAAGTTAGAAAAAATTTCGGAATATCTCTGTATTAAGGTTAAAAAAGACCTTTGGCAAAATAAAACTAACACGGTAGCAATTTAGGGGGAAGAAAGCATATTACGGTAAAAAATAATCTTTTATGATTTTTATGTTTCTAATTTTATCGGTATTTTTTTTATATCTTTGCAGTATGATATGTGATTTTCTCCTCACAATCGTTATATAATAGAATAAAAAACAAACAACAATTATTTTATTTTTATGAAAAAATTATTAGTAGTATTTGTACTCGGTTGCTTATTGACAACATCTTACGCACAACAAGACATCAAAGACCACACTATCATGTTCGAAACACTATTCGGCAGACACCGTGTAAACTCCGCCTTGGGAGTAACCACAGACATTGCTTGGATACTACGTTACAACAACTCCACTTCGGCCGCCGTACCGTACATTTACGACAAGGGGCTGATAGAGCTGGTTTCCCTCAATTCGATAATATTCCAGGTACACAAAAATATCGGTATATCGGGCGGAGTAAACTATCACTATCGTAAGGGTTTTATGCCTTCACTCGGCATACATTTGTCGTACTCCAACCCTTCGTTGCTGCTTGCCCTTACTCCGTGCGCCAACTTTATGCCGTGGGCTAATATGGAAGTCAATGCCGTGGCAGAGTTTAAACCAGTCATAGTAGACGACCTGAGGTTACTTACTCGTGCACAGGCTTGCTTTGGATACGACTTCAGCCGCCAAGAACGCGAGAGAGCAAAGTTCTATTGCAGGCTCGGTCTGATGTACAAAAAAGTTGCTGCCGGTTTTGGTATCAATATAGATTATTATCGCCCAAGTGCCGAACCCATAGATAATTACGGGTTATTCATCAGACTGGATATTTAGTCAGTATCGGCTCATCAACCGATTCCAGCGACAGAATACGGCATCGGCAATATCTATTGCCACAAAAAGCAAAAAACCTATAACGGATATAGACACTATACCCGCATACATCTTTATATAATCGAGCCGCATCCAAGCATCTACGGTAAAGAAACCAAGCCCTTTGTCCGTGCCGAACGTCTCGGTTACAAACAATACCGATACAGCTATGCCTACGGTTACTCTGAGAGCCGAAAATATACTCGGCAGTGTGGCAGGTATTATTATGTGGCGGATATTCTGCCATTTGGTTGCTCCCAACGACATCAGCACATAATAGTTGTCTCGTGGGATATGCCTGATGGCATCGCGTATGGATATCATCAACTGAAACACCACTATAAGCACTATCATCACTATCTTAGACGCCTCATCGATACCGAAAACTATCATCACCACAGGCAGCAGAGCGAGTTTGGGTACAGGATACGACAGATACAGCAGCGGTTCGAGTATTTTATTCAGCCGTTTGCTGAAAGCGGTAGCTAACCCGCCCACAACACCGAAGAGCAAGGCAATGACAATGCCTGCAAGCACACGCCACAGACTCGCCATAACGTGTCTGCCCATACCGGCAACAAACTCCTGTGGCATAATACGATAGACATCGATAGGATTAGGCAGTATCTTATTACGCAACGCCAAGGCAAGCACCAACCAAATGAGATTGAATACAACTACCCCAATGCATAGTTTTCGGATAGTTGCATAAACATTATATTGTCGTTTGTCAATCATTGGATTACCTGTATTCGTTTTTCATTATAACTTGCAGACGGCACACCGTTTTCGTATAAAACTCTTCGTCGTAATCGGCTTCTCTACCGAACATACGGTTATCAACCACTTGCAGCACACGACCCGGATTTTTGCCCATTATCATTATATGCTGCCCGAGTAGTACGGCTTCGTGCAGGTTATGTGTGGTGAATATCGTAGTCGTACGGCGTTTTTGCCACAGCCGCAGAAACAGTTCACGCGACATATCGGCAGTAATGGTATCCAATGCCGAAAAAGGCTCGTCCATCATAAGAATATCGGGATTGCTCACAAACAAGCGAGCCAAAGCAACTCGCTGCCTCTGCCCCCCGCTGAGCTCCGACGGATAACGGTCGAGCAGGTCGCCTATACCGAGTTCGTCGATTATATCCGTAGCTTCGCTGTCAGAAACTCCGATTACTTTGTTTATATCTCTGGATATAAATATATTGTCCCGCACTTTTTTCCAACCCATAAGTCCGAGATTCTGAGGCATATATCCTCTAACCGTTTTAGAGACAGGCACATCGGCAAACGTAACGTTACCACGATAATCGGTAATAATACCGCCAATGACATTAAGCAATGTAGACTTACCACAACCGGATGCCCCGACTATGGCTATAATATCGCCCACGGGCAACGAAAAAGATATATCGCTCAACACCGGCTGACTATGAAAGCATACCGACAAATGCTCTACCCGCAACAAACCCGACATCACGTCAAAAAGCAATATTTATTCTACTACAAATTCAGGATTTACAATGGAGTCGATATTATAGTCGACAGGCAGTAAGCTCTTTTTTTTCAACCACTTAGATACTGCCTCCAAATCTGCGGTCTCGGGAGACTGTGCCCTGCTGAACACAGGCAAATGCAAATACAACAATGATTTTTCCGTAAAACCGACCTCACCTATAAGTATCTTTACAAAATCATCTATCGGCTTGTCGTTCAGGTAATCAATAGCTCTATTATATGCTCTGTAAAAAGCCTTTATCGCTTCTTTACGTTCTTCTATTGCCTTATGGGTAAACACTATACCTGTTACGTTATAACCAAGCGACTGGATACGAATAGCCACTTGGTTGCCCTCGCTGCACGCAATGGCGGCAAAAGGCTGAGGCAATACCGAAAAATCCACTTTAGCGTTGTTCAGCATCTCGAGCCGCAGCGGTATTTTATTGATTTCTACCCTTTGTACTTTCGAGGCATCTATATTCATACTCTCCAACAGCATATCGGTGCAAAAATCTATCACCGTATTGTGCGATACGGCGATACGCTTCCCTTCGAAGCCATCAGTCGGCAACACGTCTTTGCCTGCTATAAGTTCAAAAGAGCCGTTGCACTGCGAAGTAAGCGATATACCTACCCCGCCTGCCCGCTGCAGAGCCGCTCCCGTATAATCGAGAATACAACCGTCGAGTTTGCCGCTTTGCAACGCAGCATCACGGTCGTTTGCCGAAAAGAATTTTTGCAACTTGACCTCTACCCCCTCTTCTGCAAAATACCCGTTACCAATAGCCACAGCCACAGGCAGATATTCTAACGAAGACATTACTCCGAAATTAAGTATGCAAGCATCGGTACTCTGTCGACGTCCTCCGCAAGCACACAAAACAAAGATTATAGCAGCCAAACAGGCAAATTTATATTTCATATCTTTATAATACTATTATACAATCACTTACAAATCATCAGAATAGTTGCCAAAATTAATAAAAATTTTATGCAACAAAAAAACATAGTAAATATAACATTGCCGTTAAAGATTAAATTTATAACTTTGTTCGTAATATCTACGAACAGATGTAACTTCTGTCTATCAACACAATACACACGAATGAACAAATTCAATCTGGTATCGGCATATCAGCCGTCGGGCGACCAACCGCAAGCCATCAGGGAGCTCACAGAAGCCGTCGACAAGGGTGTCGATTACCAAACACTGCTCGGAGTAACGGGCAGCGGCAAGACATTCACGATGGCAAACGTTATTGCCAACGTCAATCGCCCCACTCTCATCATAAGCCACAACAAGACACTTGCTGCACAGCTCTACGGTGAGTTCAAGGCATTTTTCCCCGACAATGCCGTAGAGTACTTCGTATCGTATTACGACTATTACCAGCCCGAAGCCTATCTGCCTGCCACAGACACGTATATCGAGAAAGACCTTGCCATCAATTCGGAGATAGAGAAGCTACGCCTTTCGGCAACGTCGCAACTGCTTTCGGGACGCAACGACATCGTCATAGTATCGTCCGTATCGTGTCTGTACGGTATCGGCAATCCCGAAGATTTTAAGAAAAACACGATACCGCTCGCTGTGGGACAAAACATCCTACGCGACGACTTCCTCCGCTCGCTCGTCGTAGCCAATTACAGCCGCAACGAGATAGACCTCAACCGAGGTAACTTCCGAGTAAAGGGCGATACCGTCGATATTTTCCCCGCATACGCCGACTTCATACTGAGGGTGATATTCTGGGACAACGACATCGACAGCCTCGAAACGCTCGACCCCACCACAGGGCAGACCATAGAGGTTTTCGACAGCTTCAACCTCTACCCCGCAACCATCTTCACCACCACGCAAGAGCGTATCAACCACGCTCTCGACCTCATAGCTCTCGACCTCGGCAAGCAGGTAGAGTTTTTCAAAGAAAACAATAAACCCTACGAAGCCAAACGGCTGCAAGAACGCGTAACATACGACATAGAGATGATACGCGAGGTCGGATATTGCTCGGGAGTGGAGAACTATTCGCGATACTTCGACAACCGCCCGCCTGGCAGTCGTCCGTTTTGCATCTTCGACTATTTCCCGAAAGATTTTCTCGTCTTCGTCGACGAAAGCCACGTTACCATACCGCAAATACACGGTATGTTCGGAGGCGACTATTCGCGCAAAAAGAATCTGGTAGAGTACGGCTTCCGTCTGCCTGCCTCTATCGACAACCGTCCGTTGAAGTTCGAAGAGTGGGAGGCTCTTGTGCCGCGTGCCATATTCGTGAGTGCCACTCCTGCCGAGTACGAGCTCAACAAATCGCACGGAACGGTCGTAGAGCAGGTGGTACGTCCTACGGGGCTGCTCGATCCCGAGATAGAGGTTCGCCCGTCGGAATACCAGATAGACAACCTTATGAACGAGATAGTCGACCGCATAGACAAGCAGGAGCGTACACTGGTGGTAACACTCACCAAGCGAATGGCAGAAGAGCTCAACCGTTACCTATGCCAAGCGGGTATTAGGTCTGCCTATATACACTCCGATATAGAGACGCTCGACAGGGTGAAGATTATGGACGACCTGCGTCGGGGCGAATACGACGTGCTCGTCGGGGTCAACCTCCTTCGCGAGGGGCTCGACCTGCCGCAGGTATCGCTCGTGGCAATACTCGACGCCGACAAAGAGGGCTTCCTACGCAACCACCGAAGCCTGACACAGACCGCAGGACGTGCCGCACGACACGTCAACGGCAAAGTGATATTCTATGCCGACAAGATAACCCATTCGATGCGGCTCACAATCGACGAGACCAACCGTCGCCGTGCAAAGCAGCAAGCATACAACGAAAAACACCACATAACACCCACACAAGTCGTGTCGCAGGCACAGTCGTCGCTGTGGGGCAAGACCAACCGTGCCGATTACAACGCCGACACCGCTACACCGCCGACGGCTACCGACGGCTACGAAAAGAATATGTCGATAATACGTGCTATGGAAGACCGCAATATCGACAAAGCCATTGCCTACGCCCGCCGTCGTATGACCGAAGCCGCCCGCAGTATGGAGTTCATCGAGGCTGCCCAGTGGCGTGACGAGCTCCTAAGGCTCGAACAGAAGAAGGGAGAGTAAATATTGATTACTCACAGGAATAATTTAACGATATGCAAACTACTTAAGAACAGAACTTTTTTGTAAGAAGGCAAAACGAACTTAGGCCAGTTTTTCGACGACAGCCTCTACTATCCTACGTGCGACTTCGGTTTTCGACTGCAAGGGGAAGTCTGTCCGTCGTCCGTTACGCTCTATGACGGTTACTTTGTTGGTATCGTAGCCAAAGCCCGCACCTTGGTCGTTCAGCGAATTTAGCACTATCATATCCAGATTTTTTCGTTGCATCTTGTCCACAGCATTCGCCTCTTCGTCGTCGGTCTCGAGGGCAAACCCCACAATAAATTGTCCCTGACGCTTCTGTCTGCCCGCAGCAGCAGCTATGTCTTGTGTCGGTTTTAGCCTTATCACCAAATCGTCGGTCTTACGCTTTATCTTGCGGTCTGCTGCAACTGTCGGCGTAAAATCGGCTACCGCCGCACAAAACACCGCTACGTCGCTCTCTGCGAAGTGCTGCATTACGGCACGGTACATATCGTCGGCACTGACCACGTCGATACGTTTTATAGCAGGATTTACAGTAACAATATGCACGGGTCCGGCTATGAGCAATACGTCGAATCCTCTGTCGGCAAAGGCTTCTGCCAAGGCAAAACCCATTTTTCCCGTACTGTGATTGCCTATGAAACGTACGGGGTCGATACGTTCGTACGTAGGTCCGGCAGTTATCAGAACCCTCATTATATCACTTATATTTTTTTAGTTTTCTTCGAAATAATCTTTTAGAAAAGCCACTATATTCTCGGGTTCTTCCATACGACCTTTACCGACGGTATTGCAGGCGAGTTCGCCGTAAGCAGGCTCTATAAACTGCACATCGACAGCCTGTAACTGACGCATATTGCGTTGTACTATCGGATGTTCGTACATCTTGGTATTCATTGCAGGAGCCATAAACACAGGTTTATCGAAAGCCAGAAACAGTGTCGAAAGAGCATCGTCGGCTATACCTCCTGCAAATTTGCCTATAACGTTGGCTGTGGCAGGAGCTACAACGAGCAAATCACCCCAATCGGAATGCGATATGTGCTCGGGATTGAAGTTATTTATTGGCTCAAACACCTCGAAATAAACCTTATTCTTCGACACCGTTTGCAACGTTACAGGAGTAACAAACTCCAAAGCATTTTTGGTGGCAACCACACGTACCTCCGCACCTTCGGCTATCAACTGTCTTACCAACTCAGGGCTTTTGTAGGCAGCTATACCGCCCGAAATACCAAGCAATATCTTTTTCCCTCTCAACATATCTCTGTATTTTTTTTAAATGAATTAACGTCGACTTAGACTCCGTCATAAATCGTTTTTGGGAGTGCAAAGTTACAAAATAGTTCTCAAGTCGTATCGATTCTCCGCAACCAACGACAACACACTCTCGGTTGACCTCTAAATAACCTTATTTTTATTAAGAAGCATATCGGCTTTGGCAGCTATTTTTTGCAGATAATACGATAAATATCGCTCTTTTTTGCTACTGTAAATATCGTCGATAGCAATCATTATGCCTGTGTCGTAGATATTACCGAACTCGTTGTCAAAACAGGTGCCGAAGCTCTTCATAGTGCTTGCCAATTCTATGTATGCTTTTATCAGCGCGGGAATCCTTTCGTTGCGTTCACCAAGGTACTCGAGCAGTATTTTGAAGTTTTCTTTTAGCGTGTCGGCAGAGAACATTTTTTCAAAAAAATGACAAAAATTGTCGGGCACAATCTCTTCGTTTATAGGCAAAAAGAGTTTCTCTTCATCGGCAAAAAAGTGATTGAGAAAATATATTATCGCATAACGTGCCTCTATCTGCATCTGCGGATATATCGTAACTTTGCCCACCATATACCTCACATCTTCGTAGTTGCCTATCATTGCTCCGATACCGTCCCACAGATTGTCGAGCGAATACAGGCTCTTGAGCCCGCCTCGGTAAGATTGGTATTTGGGCTGTACGAAAGCTCTGCCAAGCTCTATGGTGTATGGCAGATATTTGTCTATAAATAGTTGCGAACAGTCGAAAATATGGCTCATCGGAGTAACGGGCTTACCTCGGTCGTCGAATGTGGCATTGCGTCCCAACAGAAAGCGATAACCGCCGATAATCTCCCGACGGTCGGGATTCCAGACGATAAGTTGTTCGAAAGGTTTTTCCAGAGAATCGTATTCGTCCAAGTCGTACGACTTACCACTGCCGCCGCCGCCCCTCCTGAACGACAGTTCCCGCAGCCTGCCTATCTCACGCATAGTATTGGGAGCGTTGTGAGCATTGACGATATAAATCTGATTGTGTGCTTTCTGCGTATTACACAGCAGTTTACCCTCGAGCTCGTCGGTAATGAGGCGTGGAGACACAGCAGCGATTAGTCTTGTCATATTAGAACCGAGTTGTATTTTTTGTTGGTTGTATTTCTTTTGTTTAACTACGAAACATAAGTTTTTTACGAGTAACAAAGGTACTAATTTTTTTCGGATAATGAAATCGACACACAAGACGAGAGTTTTTATCACCAAGAAACCTATCTGCTCCAACAAAGTAACACCGATACAAATTAAATTTATTAATTTTGCATTCGACATCTAAAACAAACATAATTATTTAAAAATCAAATAAATAATGCAAATAGAATTTCTTGGAGCTACCCGCGAGGTAACAGGGAGTAAATTTCTGATAACCACCAAAGGGGGCAAACGTATATTGCTCGACTGCGGAATGTATCAGGGCAAGGGCTTGGAGACCGACGAGCTAAACCGCAATTTGGGCTTCGACCCCAAAGAGATAGACTTTCTCATACTATCGCACGCACACATCGACCATTCGGGACTCGTGCCGTACATCTACAAACTTGGTTTCAGAGGCTCTATCATAAGCACTTCCGCCACTCGAAGTTTGTGTCAATATATGCTGATAGACAGCGCCTTCATTCAAGAGTCGGATACAAGCAGATACAACAAAAAAGCTATACAGCAACGTCTACAGACCGCCTCGCCGCTATACACCGAAGAAGATGCACGAAAATGTATGGGATTGTTTATTACCAGCGAATTCAATCATAAGTTTTATATCAACGACAATATCGCTGTCTGCTTCTACACCACAGGACATATGCTTGGAGCTGCCTGTACATATTTGGAGATAAAAGAGAACGGCAAAATCACCCGCATTGCCTATACGGGCGATATCGGACGACAACACAGCTATCTGCTGCCGACACCCGAAAATTTCCCGCAGTGCGATTACCTCATCACGGAGTCTACCTACGGCAGTCGCATACACGAACCCGAAGAAGACGCCCAAAACCTACTTTTGCAGACGGTCTACAACACCTGTGTCGAAAAACGTGGAAAACTTATCATTCCGTCGTTTGCCGTAGGACGATGCCAAGAGATACTCTATGTACTGAACCAACTGTACAACGAGCATAAGTTGCCGTCGATAAAAGTATTTGTAGACAGTCCGCTCGCTATCAACGCCACAGGCGTATTTCTGGCACACACCGAGTACCTCAACGACAACGTAAGACGCACTATGCTCTACGACGACGACCCGTTCAGTTTCAATAACGTTACCTACATACGCGATGTCGAAAAGAGCAAAGCCCTCAACAAATATCGCAAACCGTGTATCATCATCTCCGCCTCGGGGATGTTGGAAGCAGGCAGAGTCAAACACCACGTTGCCAACAATATAATGAAGCCTCAGAATACTATCCTTATAGTCGGTTACTGTTCGCCGACGACGCTCGGAGCAAGGATACAGGAGAAAGGGCTGCGGCATATATCCATCTTCGGCAACCAGATTGCTGTCAGAGCCGATATAAAGAGTATCGAAGCCTTCTCGGGACACGGCGATTATCGCGAAATGATAAAATATCTACGCTGCCAAGACCCAGACAAGATAAAAAATATATTCCTCGTACACGGCGAATACCAAACACAGCTACAATACAAACAACACCTGCAAGAGAGCGGTTTTCGCAATATCATAATCCCCGAAGTAAAAGACAAATATGTACTGCAAGAGCAAGAGGCAGTTCGTATATGATTTTGTAGGAGACACGCATCTGTAAGTTTCGTTTTTTTGGAAATTAAAAATTGGTACAGTTACTTTTTTTCTTAACTTTGCAAAGTATAAAGCATAAAGACAGAAATAATAGTAATTAATTAAATATCAAGATTATGAATTTATCGATATCAAGGAACGAATTGTACAATAAGCTTGCAATTGTACAAAAAGTTATCAACTCAAAGACTCCTATACCAATAGCCGAAAATTTTCTGTTTAAGATAGAAAACAACGTACTCACAATAGTGGCTACCGACTTGGAAACAACTCTTTCGACCGCTATCAATCTCGAAAATTGCCCTGGCAGCATAATATTTGCTATGCCTCCGAAAATAATGGAGATACTCAAAGAGTTGCCCGAACAGATATTGAGTATCAGCATAGACGAAGAAACTTTCAAAATAGACCTGCAAAACGAAAGCGGCAGTTACAAAAGCGACTTCCTCGGCATAGGCGTAGGGCAAAACGGCGAGGACTTCCCACGTCCCAAAGAGCTCGATACGGAATATAAATCACTGAAAATCACAAGCGAACTACTTCTGAACGGTATCAGCCGCACAGTGTTTGCTACTGCCGAAGAAGACTCTCGCCCGACAATGACGGGTGTACTGTTCGATATGTTCGACAACAACATAACGTTTGTGGCTACCGATGCCCACAAATTGGTAAAGTACAATATGTCTAACATCAACATCGGGTTCGAAAACTCTTTTATATTGCCCAAGAAGCCGGCTCTGACACTGAAAAATATTTTAGTACGCACCGATGAGCTTATCGAAATAAGTTTCGACGACAAGAACATATCGTTCCGTATGCCCGAATATGAGATGATTTGCCGACGAATAGAGGGAAAATACCCGAACTACAACGCAGTAATTCAGAAAAATCCTTTCAAGGCAATAGTAGACCGTCAGTCGTTGCTGAGCGCCATCAAACGCGTGAAAGTATTCTCGAGCCAAGGTACGGGATTGATAATATTCAACATAAGCGAAAACAAAATAGAGGTATCGACGCAAGACATAGACTTCTCTACTTCGGCAAAAGAGATAATCGTATGCCAATACTCCGACCAGCCGATGGAGATTGGCTTCAAGGCGGCTCTGCTCGAAGAGATTTTATCCAATATGCAGGACAACCAGATAGTCATAGAACTCGCCGATGCTTCGAAAGCAGGTATCATCGTTCCTTTCGAGAACGACCCCGACCAAGATTTGCTGATGTTGCTTATGCCGATGTTTTTGAACTAAATCGCAAAAGTATTTTTCGATTACGACAAAAGTGTCCGAGACAGGTATTATAAACAGAATAAAATCAGAACTTTCTGCCTTGTACGACAAAAACGAGGTGGAAAGTTTTGTTTCTCTGCTATTGGATAAAATATGTGGACTGAACACCACAAAGCGGCTTATCTCTGACAAAATATACCTCTCCGACGAGCAAAACGGACGTATCGACGACGCTCTGGAACGCCTAAAACGCTACGAACCGATACAATATATCATCGGCTACACCGACTTTTACGGACTCACTCTCCGAACCGACCGACGTGCTCTCATACCGCGTCCCGAGACGGAAGAGCTGGTAGATTGGATATTGCAAGAGTGTAGCACCGCCAAAAACGTAATCGACATCTGCACCGGAAGTGGCTGTATCGCCGTATGTCTGGCTAAATATCTGAAAGAGGCGAAAGTATCTGCGTTGGACATATCCTCAGAAGCTATTGGTCTTGCAAGAGAAAATGCTCTAAATCAACGACTCGACATAGTATTTTACCAAAAAGACATAATGGCAACCGACTCTCTGTGGCAGAAATTCGACCTCATCGTAGCCAACCCTCCGTACGTTACTCTGAACGAGAAAATCGATATGATGCCCAACGTACTCGACTACGAACCCTCACTCGCCCTATTTGTCGACGATGAAGACCCGCTGATTTTTTACCGTACGATAGCTCGTTTCGCACGAAAAAACCTTGTAGACGGCGGTATGCTTTTCTTCGAGATAAACAGAAAATTCGGTAAAGAAACGGTCGATTTGCTCGCATCGATGGGATTTGTGGATATTGTACCGAAAAAAGACATCTCAGGCAACGACAGATTTATAAAATGTAAAACACAACTGACTACATAACAATGAATTACGACATTGCTCTGAACAAAGCCGCAACATTCTGTGCCTCAAGCGAAAAGTGCGAGCAAGAAGTACGCGACAAACTGCAAAAATGGGGCACCGGCTCTTCGGACACGGATAAGATAATAGAACATCTTATTACAGAGGGCTTTATCGACGAAGAACGCTACTGCAATGCTTTTGTAAAAGATAAATTCCGATTTAATCGGTGGGGAAAGACCAAAATAGCCTTTATGCTGAGACAGAAAGGTATATCTGCCGACGTCGTAAATCAAGCAATCGACGACTGTATCGACTACGACGAATATTTATCGGTACTCACAGAATTGCTTGCCGCCAAAAAGAGGTCTATAAAAACAGACGACCGCCGACAACTACAAGCCAAGCTGTACAACTTTGCCGCCTCACGAGGATTCGAGAGCAGCGTAGCCCACGAAGCTCTAAAAGAACTATCGAAAAATATTTGAAGTTTGTCAATTTGAAAAATTTTTTATAATTTTGAAACAAATTTTTCGAACAAAAACTAATAAAAAGACAATGAAACACGCATTATTATTATCGTTGCTACTGACTTTTTCGGCAACAATCGTAGCACAACAAGACAACCAAAATGAGATGCCCCAAAGCATCGAAAACCAAACTCAACAAGACTATCAGAACGTATCTTCGGAGCAAACACCTACGATAAGGAAGACTCCGCAAAAGGGTTACAAGGGTAATGTAGAGCTTTTTGCAGATATGGACGTAATACAACCGATGTTTTTCTGCGGTCTATCCACCTCGCACGGTTATCAGTTTTCGCCCAAAACGTTCTTGGGGATAGGTCTTGCTTTTATGCCCGTAACAGTCGATGCTCCGCAAAATTCATCGTGGTCTGCGGATATTATGACATTCCCTTTTCTTTATCCTTTCGCCAACTTCCGACTGACGCCTGTGACAAAACAGATAACACCTGTCGTAGACCTAAAAGTAGGATATATCATACCGTTCAATACATTAAAGATAAATCCCTCTGTTGGCGTTCGTCTTGGTCTGTGCAGAAACTTCGGTATAAACCTCGGTGTCGGCGTTCCGCTATATGTAAACAGCAGTTTTTCGGGATTTGGAGCGGTAAACATCAATTTAGGCATCGACTTCTAAACCACTGTATACCAAGAGGCAGCACAATCCACCTAATAAAATATCACCCGAACACGTAATCGTCTTTTCTGTCCGGGGGGTCATTTTTTTGTGTACATAAATCAATTGAGCAACAAATCGGATTAGATGTTGTAAAAAAGCATTCTACATTTTTCCGAAAAAACATACGTAAATTCAGGATAAAAATCCCCTGTTTTTTTACTAAAAAGTCGTGCACACAAGCGGATATAAAAAACCGGAGCCGGGTCTTCGTCGAGGTATTAATTTAAATTGGTATTCAAGGGAAACCTCGATTTAGAAAGCATAATGTTTTTTTGTGCATTGGTATTCACATTATTGCCAAAGACCCAGCTCCGATAATCACTATAAAAAATTACATCAAAATCTGTTTTATGTTTATTAAGTTTATTGCCTTTTTGTAAGATTATTAGTTAAACGTTCAAATCACGAATTTATTTCATAAATATTTTATATCAAACACACTGTTTTGATTACATTTATTTATATCTTTCTTTTTACATAGTTTTTCATCTTTGTCCACGCGGCAGCAGGCAATACAGGCTTATAGTCCTTTTTTTCTTTGCCTTTAATGTAATCTATGATGTATTCTGCCCTCTCACGTGAGTCGGGGTGAGTGCTTACCCACGACAGATATTCGGGTACACTACCCTCTCCGTCCGAAAGCCTGTACATAAAATCGGCAAATGGTTCAGGATTTATATTGGCTGCCATCAGATAACCGACAGCTTTTATATCGGCAGCCTTCTCTAACTTGCGGTCGAATGCCGTCGAAGAGAGCACGTTAGCTATTCTGCCTGCCACGTCTGAGCCTCCTCCCGTTGTTGCCGAAATCAACACCGAAAGTCCCAACTCTTTGACCAAAGACTTCATAACGTGTTTCTCCATTATATGAGCAATCTCGTGGCAGATGACTCCGCTCAACTCTTCGGCACTACCGGCATCGTCTATCAGCCCGCTATATATTACCAAATGCCCAGCAGGTAAGGCAAATGCGTTTACCTCCGAGTTTTCGAGAACGTGTACTTTTATCTTGCTTCGGTCGATAGAGTTGGCTCTGCATACCTTGCTCACAATGCTGTCTATCGGCTCTACTACATCACGCGAATATATCTCGGGAGATTCTTTGATAAAAACATCGTTCAGTAACTCGCCGAGCTTTTCTTCGGTTTGTTCGGTAAGCTGGTTTACTTTGAGCAGTCCTTCCAAGTCGATTCGTTCCAGGGCGAACCATAGTCCCAAGAATGCCAGAACCATAACCATTCCCTGCAAAATCATTTTTCTCATAACAGGTCTATTTTTTTACTATCATCGAAGTCAGATTACCAAAAAACCACCACTCTACGTGTATCCCTTTGCGTACCCTTACCGCAGCATAAACAGTAGCGATAAATTCGACTATATTGGATAAGACAACTACCACAATATATGCCGCATACGTATTAGAGAATTGGCTGTTTTCAGAGAAAATCAGTATCAAAGTCCATATCACCCCTGCCATATTCATAAAAAACAGTAATACCTGCGACATCAATGCCTGCATACAGTGCCATCGTACAAAATAACCTCTACTTTTATTTGCGAACAAGAAAACAAGCGTAGTTATCAGGTTGATTATCGGCAATGGCATACCTACTATTACAGTAACAACGGACATCAGGTAGCTGTTGGAGGCTGCTTCCATATCGGACTCTCCAATGGAGCCGAATATCTCTTGTGTCTTCTCTCTATCGGTCATAGGGCTTTGTCTATATTCCAAATCCAATTTAATATTATTAATAAAGTAAATACGACTACGACTGCCGATTTTTTGAAACATCTCTCTATTCGTCCATAAAAATCAAATAACGTCTGTCGTTTAGTCAAAAGGTCGAACAGTATCCACAACGGAGCAGCAAGCATAATCGCCACCAATACGTAACCGATAGGATTGATCAGCATTGCCTCAATATATTTGCCGTCCAATATAGCCTCTACCGAGCGTGTAGAGCCACACGACGGGCAAGGCAGCCCCGTAAGGCGTTTGATAAGGCAGGCTCTCACTACATCGGAATGTAAAGAAAGCCTACCGTACATATCGAACCACAACCACACGTAACCTGCCGTACAGTATACGAGTATTATAGAATACAGTTTGTTTCGATGCAGAAGCATTTAAGAGAGCAACATTTTCAGTTTTTGCATATTTTTCTCTCTGGTTGCTCCCTGAATCATAAACCAGTCTATGATAGTCCAAACTCCAAGACCACCGCAGGTAAGCAACTTACCTATACCGAGCCCTGTATCGCCAATCATAAATCTGTCTATTCCCAAAGAGCCTGCTATTACAGAGACAATCAACATAGTAGAAGGATCTTTGAACTGGGTCGTGGAAATCATATTCCATTTTTCTTCGCTCACTTGCAACAATTGGTCTCTGATAGAGCTGAGATGAGTACTTTCGAAGAATTTTGCATTTGACATAATAAACATGTCTACTTTCTGTGAATCCATTTTTTTATTTTTTTTAATTTTTACAAAACGTCGGCAAAAGTACTAAATAAATCTTAATTGTACAAATAAAAAATGGTATTTGTATACTGCTTATAAGTCTATAATTTTGATTTATTTGACAAAAACTATACGAACAATAACGATACGTTTTTTCGTCTCAATAGTTCAGACAATTTGAAAAAGCTATATGAACAATTACAAAAAAACTGTCGCCAAAACAGTATTTTAGCGACAGCTCATTAACAATCTAATATCACATATTATTCAAAACTTCGCATTACGCATATCGCCCGTTTCCATAAATGCTTTGTGCATATCGAAACAACGATAGAGGTCGATAGGAGTCTGTCCTGCGGGAGTTTTTGCCAGATATTCTCTGAGAGAGTCTTTGTAGTCGGGGTGCACGCAATTGTCGATGATGGCTTTGGCACGCTCACGAGGCGACTTTCCGCGAAGGTCGGCTATACCTTGCTCGGTGATAAGCACCTTCACAGAGTGTTCGCTGTGGTCGACGTGCGATACCATCGGCACGATAGCACTGATTTTGCCTCCTTTCGCCACAGAGGGACAGGTATATATCGATATGTATGCATTCCTTGTGAAATCGCCCGAACCGCCAAGCCCGTTCATCATCTTGGTGCCCAAGACGTGAGTGGAATTGATGTTGCCGAGTATATCGGCTTCCAGAGCGGTGTTTATCGTAATCAGTCCGAGACGGCGAACTATCTCGGGATTGTTCGAAATCTCCTGCGGACGGAGTATGATATGGCGTTTGAACATATCTATCTCGTCGGTTATCTGCTTCATTATGTCGGCAGAGACGGTAAGCGAGCAGCCGCTGACGAACTTCACTTTACCTTTCTTGATAAGCCCAATAACGGCGTCTTGTATCACCTCGGTATACATATCGAACGGCGGAATGTGGTCGTTCGAGCCGAGCGAACCGAGCACCGCATTGGCGATATTGCCCACGCCCGACTGTATGGGCAGGAACGTCTTCGGAATACGACCCGCTTTCAGCTCGTGTTCGAGGAAAAGCGCCACGTTGCTGCCGATAGTCGAGGTTACTTCGTCGACGTCGGCAAAGGGTTTTATAGTGTTGGGTACGTTTGTTTTAACCACACCGACGATTTTCGCCGGGTCGACCTTGATTACCGTATCGCCTGCTCTATCGCTCACGTGGCACACGGGGATAGCTTCTCTCGACGGCGGGTCGAGCGGTTGATATATGTCGTGAATACCTTCGAGCGAGGCGGGCATTGCCTCATTGAGCTCCACAATGATGTGTTCTGCCATTTGGCAGATAGTGGGAGTAATACCGACACCTGCGGTAAGCACCATGCTGCCGTCGTCAGAGAGGCGACAGGCTTCCACAATGGCGTATTTCGGTCGTGGGAGAAAACCGTAACGAATCTCTTGAGCCAGATGCGACAGGTGCATATCGAAATACGATACCTCACCCTTGTTGATAGCCTCACGCATATCGCTATTCGACTGATAAGGCGTGCGGAATATCACCGCTTTACTCTTCGCCAACGACCCGTCTAACATAGCTCCTGTAGAAGCACCCGTATAGACACCAATCTTAAACTCTTCGCCCTTAGCGTGTAGCTCTTCGGCACGCCGTGCAATAGCATCAGGTACCACACTGGGTGCCCCTGCAGGCGTAAATCCGCTGAAACCTACAATATCTCCATTGTGAATTAATGCAGCCGCTTGGTCTGCTGTAATAACTTTGTACCTCATTACCTGTAAACTATTTTTTTTAAATAACGGATGCAAAGTTAGTAAAAATAATTCTATCGCTGTACGCAGGCAGTACGTTTTTTATCCTAAAAAGTCGGCGATACATCTCTGGTAGGCTACCACAGGGTCTTCGGCTTTGGTAATGGGGCGTCCCACTACGATAAAGTCTGCTCCGCGTCGGCGAGCGTCGGCGGGTGTGGTGATACGTACTTGGTCGTTGCTGTCGCCGTCGGCGAATCGTATACCGGGCGTAACGGCGATGAAATCACTCCCACACGCCTCTTTGACGATAGCGGCTTCGAGCGGCGAGCAGACTACGCCACTCAGCCCGGCGGCTTTCGCATTACGGGCATAATGAGCGATGACCTCTTCGATGGGCTTCGATATAAGAAGTTCGTTCTCGAGCATCTCCTGCGAGGTCGATGTAAGCTGAGTAACGGCTATCAATATCGTTTTATGTCCGCTCAGAGCCAAACCTTCGGCGGCGGCTTTCATCATAGCCCTTCCTCCTGCGGCGTGGACATTGACCATATCCACATCAAGCTCCCCGATAACCTTCATAGCACTACCGACGGTATTGGGTATATCGTGCAGCTTGAGGTCGAGAAAAATGTTGTGTCCACGCCTCTTTATCTCCTCCACGAGGCTGTGTCCTTCGGCATAGAAAAGCTCCATACCGACCTTTACGAAGGGTTTACGGTCGGTGAAACGGTCTAAAAATCCGAGTGTCTTCGCCCTATCGGGGAAGTCGAGGGCTATTATTACGTCTTTCATATTGTTGTGGTGTATTTGATTAATATTTCGTTTGTTGTGGGTTTATTTTGTCTCGGGTAAAATCCTGTATCGACATATTGAATACTTTAATCGCATCTCTGAACTTCGAGGCACAAACATTTTCGCGAGCTTCGTCTGCCGCCTCGGGGTCAATTTCAACAGCATCGACAGTAACATCGGGGTTGCGCTGGGATACCATAAGCGACAGAAGACCTGTGCCCGTACCTATGTCGAGCACACGGCGGGCATCGTCGACATTGCACCACGCTCCGAGCAAAACCCCGTCGGTGCCGACCTTCATAGCCGACCGCTCTTGCTTTACACTAAACTGCTTGAACCTAAACATAGTAAAATAAAGGCGGATAAATCCCACAAAAGGATTTTCTTTGCTCTCTTTTTCAATTAATTTCTATTTTTTTCAGTATATAAGTATAACACAGCACTTTACATAAGTTTCGAAGATGTTATAAAAAAGAGTTAATCGCCTATAAATTAGCAAATTAACCCCTCCAAGTACCCAGAGCCGGGATCGAACCGGCATGGAAGTGAATCCACTGGTGTTTGAGACCAGCGCGTCTACCAATTCCGCCATCTGGGCATAATCTTCCGAAAAAGACGGTGCAAAGGTAATACTTTTTTTTGAATGACAATAGCATTTCGTGCTATTTTTGTTAATTTTGCCGACACTTATAGCGATTGCAAAACAGTGAAGATTTTTCTGATAGGATTTATGGCTGCGGGCAAATCGACCGTAGGCAGAGCCTTAGCCGACAGGCTGGGGTTCGATTTGGTCGATACCGACATCGTAATAGAAGAGCGTATGGGCAAACCTTTGGCAGAAGTAGTTGCAACACGGGGCGAAGAGTTCTTTCGTAGCTTGGAGAGTGCTCTTCTCGACGAAATAATCGCCTCCGACAGCGTCAATATCGTAGTTGCCTGTGGGGGCGGTATGCCTTGTTTCGGCGATAATATGGCTAAGATGCTCACGCACGGCACAGTAATATACTTGCAATCGTCGGAGGAGGCACTATTCGACCGCCTGCTCGGCGACAAACAACACCGTTTCCTTATCTGTAATAAAAATGCCGATGAACTCTCGGAATATATCCGCACCACACTCGCACTTCGTAGCAGATATTACTGTAAGGCAGACCTTATCGTAGCCAATAACGGCACTGCTGCCGATTGCCTTGCCGACATTATGCGGCGAGCCGAACTTGCCCGACTATTGAGGTAAGCGTTGGTCGTCAAGGTGGCGTTCGGCATGATACGACGAACGTACGAGAGGACCGCTCTCGACAAAGGCAAATCCGCGTCGGAGAGCCTCTGCCTTGTATTCGTCGAACTTCTGCGGAGTAATGTAGTCTATCACAGGTATATGGCGCTTTGTCGGCTGCAGATATTGCCCTATGGTGAGTACCGTGCAACCGTTAGCCAAAAGGTCGTCGAAAGTAGCGAATATCTCGTCTTCGCTCTCACCCAACCCAAGCATCATTCCGCTCTTGGCTCTAAAACCCTTATCGGCAATGTGTCGCAAGACGGCAAGACTGACCTCGTATTTGGCTGCACTACGCACCTTAGGCGTTAACGAACGTACCGTCTCTATGTTGTGAGCCACCACATCGGGGCGAGCCTCAAGTACAATGTCTACCAGCGACGTATCGCCTTTGAAATCGGGTATAAGCACCTCTATCCTCGATTGCGGATTGTCTGCTCTGACGGCTCCGATACATTCTGCCCAATGGTTGGCTCCGCCGTCTGCCAAGTCGTCTCTATCGACAGAGGTAAGTACGACGTGTTTGATACCGAGCTCTCTGACCGAAGCGGCAAGCCTCTTAGGCTCTTCGGGGTTTGTCGGCAGCGGTCTGCCCGTTTTGGTATTGCAGAAGCCGCAGCTACGAGTACATATATCGCCGAGAATCATAAAAGTGGCAGTGCCTCGACTCCAACATTCTGCCAGATTCGGACATCGCCCGCTGATACAAATCGTATGCAGGCAGTTCTTTTTCAGCGACCGGCTAACAAGCGAATAGCTATTGTCGCTCCTAAAATCTATCTTCAACCACTCGGGTTTTCTTCTTATATTCATCGTACCAACAAATACGTTTTTTTCGCAGTGCAAAATTAATATTTTATTTTGTCGACACACACAATTTCACCTATCTCACAGACATTACTTCATTTAAACAATTGATACAATGCTTTTATTTGTAAAAAATTCTCACTACCTTTGCCGACACATTTACACACATACACTTATACATTGTGCTTGAATACTTTATATCAATAGACAAAGCTATTTTACTCGAAATACACAGATGGCACACTCCTTTTTGGGACGATTTTTTCTATATCTTCTCTGGGCAGAAGGTATGGTTAATCACCGCATTGGCAATTGTTTACGCCATTATCCGCAGTTACCGTAAAGAGTCGTGGGTAGTGTTCCTGGCAATAGCGGTATTGATAACGCTCTCCGACCAACTTTCGTCGGGACTGATAAAACCGCTTGTAGAGAGGCTTCGTCCCACACACGAGCCGTCACTCGAAGGGCTGCTATGCATAGTACACGACTGCCGTGAAGGCGGATACAGCTTTGTGTCGTCGCACGCCGCCAATTCACTGGCTTTCGCTACATTTTCTATTCTGTTGTTCAAAAATAGGCTCTACGGGTGGGTGATTGCCTCTTGGTCGATATTAACGGGCTTCTCGCGTATGTATCTGGGTGTCCATTATCCGTTCGACGTAGTCTGCGGCACTATATTGGGTATCGGTGTCGGCTTCTTGGTATATTTTTTACTAAAAAAACTCCGACCGAACTGTACTCAAACATCTGTTCCTCAAAGAGAGGCAGTTACGATAGTTATTGTATTGGCTATTACCATAATATCAATGGTCATTTGGCACAAAAGCCTGATTGTATTGGGTTGAGGTTCAGATTTTGAACTTTTTAGGATATTTTGCCACAACATCTTTATAATGAGCCTTTATCTCCGCCAATTGCTTCTCTGCATTGCCATCGGGGATTATCTGTCGGTCGATTATCACAAGCTTACGCCGATAGTCGAGGCTTACTAAAACTATCGGCACTCCGGCTTTTAGTGCGATGTAGTAAAAGCCGAGTTTCCACTTGCTGTTTGGCGAACGCGTCCCCTCAGGTGTGATAGCTATCCGCAACGTATCGTATCGGTCAAACTCTTTGGCAAAAACATCTGTCATAGATTGCGACTTGTCTCTCTTCACGCCTATGCCTCCAAGTCTTCGGATAAAAGCCCCTATCACGGGCAGTCTCGTCCATTCGTCTTTAATGAAAAAATTTACCGTTATGCCATAAGCCTGCTTGAAGAGTACACAGTAGACAAAATCCCAATTAGATGTGTGGGGAGCTATGCATGCTACGCATTTATCGGGCAAATCGATAGTAATATCAGTATTCCACCCCAAGAGTGAAAAAATCTTTTTTTCTAACCACATTTTTTGAGTTTTTTCTCTATAATCAACAAACTATCAGCACATTTACAAAACTATCAACGACATATTGGCGCTACGTATCCGACAGTAATATTTCTCTATTTCCGAGACAATATTAAGGCATACGTAATTATATCACTTTGGAATAGATGTCTAATTCTCAATAATTTTACTAAAAACACTACGCAGACTGACATTATCGTTAACAATACCGTGCAGAGAACCGACAGGTACGCGGCTCTGCTCCATCGAATCGCGGTGGCGAATGGTAACGGTATCGTCTTCGAGCGTTTGGTGGTCGATGGTAACACAAAACGGTGTACCTACGGCATCTTGGCGACGATAGCGTTTGCCGATACTGTCTTTTTCGTCGTATACGGTCTTGAAGTCGAACTTCAACATATTCATCACCTCTGCAGCTTTCTGGGGCAGACCGTCTTTTTTGACAAGCGGCAATACAGCCACCTTGTTGGGAGCCAACACAGGCGGCAGATGCAGTACCACGCGAGAGTCGCCGCCTTCGAGCTGTTGCTCTTCGTACGAAGCAGCCATTATCGACAGAAACATTCTATCGACACCGATAGAGGTCTCTATCACATACGGCACGTAGCTCTCGTTAAGTTCGGGGTCGAAGTATTTGATGTTTTTACCCGAATATTTCTCGTGCTGCGACAGGTCGAAGTCCGTGCGACTGTGTATCCCCTCCACCTCTTTGAATCCAAAGGGCATCTCGAACTCTATATCGGTAGCGGCATTGGCGTAGTGTGCCAGCTTTTCGTGGTCGTGGAAGCGATATTTGCCGTCGCCAAGTCCGAGCGACCGGTGCCAACGCATACGGAAATGTTTCCAGTAGTCGAACCACTTCATCTCCTCGCCCGGGCGGACAAAAAACTGCATCTCCATCTGCTCGAACTCACGCATACGGAAGATAAACTGCCGTGCCACTATCTCGTTACGGAATGCCTTGCCTATCTGTGCTATACCGAACGGTATCTTCATTCTGCCCGTCTTCTGCACGTTGAGGAAATTGACAAAAATACCCTGTGCCGTCTCGGGACGGAGATAAACCTTGGTGGCTCCGTCGGCAACAGAACCTATCTCGGTCGAAAACATAAGGTTAAATTGACGTACATCAGTCCAATTCTTGGTACCCGATACAGGACAAACCACATCGTAATCGACAATGATTTGTTTGAGCTCATCGAGGTTATTGTCGTTCATAGCCGTGGCAAAACGCTCGTGCAGGGCATCGCGTTTTTGGGCATACTCCACTACACGCGGATTGGTGCGGCAATAAAGCTCCCTGTCGAACGACTCACCGAAACGTTTGGCAGCTTTATCTACCTCTTTTGCTATCTTCTCGTCGAATTTAGCCAACACATCTTCTATCAGCACATCGGCTCTGTAACGCTTTTTGCTGTCGCGGTTGTCGATAAGCGGGTCGTTGAATGCGTCGACGTGCCCCGAAGCCTTCCACGTGGTCGGATGCATAAATATGGCAGCGTCTATGCCTACCACATTGTCGTTGAGGCGGGTCATAGCCTCCCACCAATAGGCTTTTATATTGTTTTTCAGCTCTACGCCGTTCTGTCCGTAGTCGTAGACGGCAGCCAGCCCGTCGTATATCTCGCTCGAAGCGAAGACAAAACCGTATTCTTTGCAATGAGCAATAAGTTTCTTGAAGATTTCTTCCTGTGAAGCCATTTGGGTTATCGTTTGTTTTTTATGATAATTTCTCGTTTATATTACTTTTTGGTTTTCAGCTTAATAGCATTTCCCATCGATGCATTGGGATAGGGGATTTGCAATATCTTGCATATGGTAGGAGCAATATCGGTAATTGCATAGCGTAGGTCTATATTGTCGTTTTCGATATTGACACCGTAGAAAAACAGGGGTGTATACTGCAACGAAGTCGATGCTATATAACTTTCGTTGCCGTTGGTATCGGTATCTGTCCAACCTGCATTGAGAACCACTATTATATCGCCGCTACGACCTCTGAACAGACTGTTTTTCAGCCTTACCTCAGGGTCTTTAATATCGCCGTTGGCACGTCGTATATCGTCGTAAGTAGCAGAGAAAGTTACCCCTTTTATATTGGATATAAAATTGACAATCTCCCGCCCCATCTTTTCTCTGTCGATATTTTTCTTCTCTATCTCGGCATTGTTCAAGAAAAGGTTACCGTCTGCATAATTGAGTACCCAACGTGCCTGACCGTATTTTGCCATCAGATAGCTGTTGAGGAGGGCGACTGCACGTTTACCGTCGAATTTACCGACAGGTAATCTATTATCTCTCAGTGTTTTTTGCGAAAAAGGCTCTGTCTGTGTTCCTGCAATCACTACCAAGGTATTGCTAATCTTAATTTTTTCGTTTATTAATTGTAGAAGGTCTTTAATATCATCGTCGAGACTGAGATACAAGTCTTCTTTCTCGGCTGTGTTCAGCTCGGCTGTGTTGTTGAACGACGTATTCACATTGAAGTTGAGGCAGAGTACATCGGTAGCATTGTCTTGTCCGAGTTTTTCCTGTACTATCGCCTTCTGTGCCAATTCGCAGATGATGGTATTGGCAGAGGCAGTATAGATAAAGTTTTTCACCATATCCTGCCCCCCTTTCTGAACGACCGCAGGCACGTAAAAGTTACCGTTCAGCTCGTAGAAAGGTTTATTCGTATAGGTATATAGCGAATACATAGGCTGCCAAGGACTTCTCAGCGAATTTTTGACAATCCCCGCCTCGTTGAAAGCCGTTGCCCACGATGGCATCCACCTGTAATAGTCTGTCGAAGAGATATTTGCCTCTTTGTCTATCCATACTACCCCGTTAGCATTGTGTCCGCCCATCACTATTGCCTTCTCGGCAGTGAGGGCTATGGAAAAAACCTTCGACTGGGGACTTGTTATCTTAAGGTTGTCGGCAAAGGTGGTGGCAACGAGGTTTTTGGGAGACCTACCAACGGAAGAGTATATACCGTGATACTCTTTGTCGTCGACAATGGAGACAAAGTTATTGCTGAGGTCGGAGAAAATCTTGTTGCCCACAATACCATTGTTGGCAGGTGTGGTAGCCGTGCAGATAGAGGCAACATCGGAGACACTGCTCTTAGCTACGTAATTGAATTCAACATTTTGCACGTATGTCCCGTGATTGAGAATGTGTTTAAATCCACCGCTGCACAACCTGTCGTACATTATCGACAGATGTTCGCTTTTCAGCCCGTCGATTGTAATCAACACTACCAACTTGGGTTTATTGACGCTCTGTGTCTGAGCAAATAAAGATATACAACTTATTAATATTACGAATAGAACAAGTATTTTCTTCATAAATAACATTTATGTTTTTCTACGGAAATTTTGCTGAAAAAACATCAGCGAGCGAACCAACATCATCGCCATAAGCGAAAGGAACGAAGCGTGCATTATCTGTATCCGTGTAAGTAAGATGATGATAGCCGCAATGGTGGCAAAGGCATTTAGTATGGCAAAGTACGACAGCCAGCCTCGCCATTTTTTGTTTAGAAGCAAAAAAGCAAAAAGCACCATCAACGGATTCAACCACAGCAGATTATAGTTGGCATCCACAAGCGGATGTGTCGAAAAAAACATAAGATAAAAGACCACCAGCCCCATAAGTCCACAGATGAGGAAGAGCACGAAATCGAGCCAAGCGAAGTAACGCCCGCGTTTCCAACCCCAGAAAGACACAAGTACCACAATTACCATCAGCAGCGAGCAGACAATCGTAGGTCGAAAAAACGAGTGCTCCGAAGGCTTTTGCAACGGATACTGACACAGTACGCCTCTGCGCTCTACAAACTTTTTGGTAACACTATCGTTGCGTAATGTCGTAGCCTCGACAAATTCCATAGTATAGCGAGGAAATGCGATAAGGTTTTCGACGCCTATTCGCTTGTCGGCATTACTGCCTATCACTACATCGATGCAGAAGCGTTGCCAATTATCTCTCCCAAGGAACTCCTCGAACACACCACGATAGGTCTTAGGACGCAGCCAATAGTCTATCTCCATAGTATAGCCCTGCTTATCCAATATTTTCTTGATGATATAATATGCCCTTGTAGCACAATTGTCGTAAACGAAATTGTAGCGATATGTCCTGTTTTCGGGCAGGCTGTTTTTTTCCAGAGCGTCGTAGAGCATCTGCTTCTCTTCATTCGATAGGTTCAATACTTGCTGATAGACAGTAGATTTCCTGTCCATATACGACTCAAGGAATGCTTCGGTAGAATACGCAGCAAGTATGTAGTCCGTATCACCTTTGAGAAACTTGGGAACAAAGCACGGCGACGAAAAATCGAAGATACCGTAGTTGTATGCGTTGTCGATATTATTCTGCGGGTCGCAGACACGTATTGCACTGTGCCAAAAACGTGCATATATAGCCTCGGCAGGCTCACAAGTGAGCAGGCTTATCGTAGCCGAGTCCGATAGCTGTTGTGCGTCGATAGCAGCAACAGACGAGCATACAATGAGCAGAAGTAACAATATTTTTCTCATTCTTTATCGAAGAAAATCAATCAATTTATTCTTATTGTAGAAACAGAGTCATTCCGTCTTCGGCAGGTGTGCCGTAAGGTAGATTATTCAGCTTGTACAGAGCTTTGAGAGTAATGCCAAACTGCTGTGCCACAGAGTGCATCGAGTCGCCCTCTTTTACCATATAGCTACGGTAGCGTTCGTCGGCTTTGCCTCGTTTTTTCGAAACATATACGAAAGTACCTGATCTCAACGTGTTGTCTTTGTACATATCGTTGTAGTAGAGCAACATCTTCATATTCGTCTTGTGCAGGGCACGTGCTACCTGATGCAGATTGGCATCTCGTTTGAGGCGGTAGCACTTTCTGCCGTTGTTGGTTGTCTCTGCATACAGCTCATTATCATCGTTATAACTATTGCGTTGTGCCGTATACTTATCGGGATACGAAGTATCGTCGTCGGAGTACGAGCTGCCCGACGACAGTAGATTTGCCCCGTCGCTGTCGTCGTCAGAGCTGTCGTTGGAGTATACAAGTTTGTCGAGCCCGTAGTCTTCTATTATCTTTATCAACTTATTGGCATAGTTGGGGTCTGTGGCATATCCGAGGCGTTTCAACTCTCTTGCCCAAGCCTTGTAGTCTCTTACCGGTATTTTGAATAACGAAGCGTAGCGGTCGCGTTTGAGGAACTGCGAATGGTCTTCGTATGAGTCGAGCACATCGGAATACGAACGGAAACAGTCGTGTCGTTTGTCGTCGTCTTTGTAGATAGTTTTACCACTCCAGTTGCTACCGCACTTCATCCCGAAATGGTTTTTCCCTTTTACCGCTATCATACTCTCGCCTGCGTTAGACTCGATAATTGCCTGTGCCATAGTGATGGACGCAGGTATTCCGTGGCGATATTGCTCTTTTATGGCGAGCGATTTATACTTCTCGATATAGTCCAAATAGCTCTGAAACTGCCTCTGTGCAAAGAGACCGCAAGCCAACAACATCAAAAAACCTGAAAAAATAATTCTCCTCATATCCAGTGTATTCTTTTATATTAACCAAATTTTTGGGTGCAAAGGTAATAATTTTAACCGAAAAACCGAAAAAAATATATCTTTACCGCTCCTCGAAGTCAGAATTAAGAACGCAGGTCGATGACTTGCGATTTTTCTCATCGACCATACACGCAATTGATTATCTCGAATTTTCATTTCCTTATCTGTTTCCTACCTGTTTTTTTAAAACCGTACTCTCTTAAAGCAATTTTTTATTTCTGCTTTGTAGCCTTTGTAGAGTAGCATATTAGACGATAATAAAACATTACAAAAATTTTTATTCGAATATTTATACTATTATGTTACAAAAAATTATTAATTTTGCAGTGCAGAATAAAATAACTTATAACATAATCAGTATATACATTCAACTAATTTGTAATCAAATGAAAATAAAATTTTTACGCTTTGCGTTTGTCTTGCTGCTGATGATGACGGCAGTGAGTACCGTTATGTCTCAGACTAACCGATATATATCTATATGGGACTCACGTAAACCATCTGACCGTACCTATGGTAGTAAGCCTAAGAGTGATAAAAATATAGCTCTAAACACTGTGGGTGACAATTATTCTATTTACTATGAAAAGGTAGGAGACCCTACTGTAAATGGGACAATAAATAATATTACCAGTACTCTTTTGGATCCATATATTCTCGAAGTACCAAGTGAAGGAGAGTATAGAATAGAGGCTTACAACGGCAATGGTAAGCTTAAAAGGTTAAATATGTGGGCAGGAGATGATGATCCCGGTGTTATACCTCCAAGGAAGTTTCGTTATGACAATCAAAGGCTTATAGAAGTAATACAGTATGGAGATATCAAATGGGAATCCTTAGACAATGCTTTCTGGGGAGCAGTAAATATGGAGGTAAGTGCGTCGATAGATAAGCCAGATCTCTCAGGAACAAACAATCTTCAAGGTATGTTCTACGGATGTACCAAAATGACATACCCCAACAACAATATAGGAGATTGGGATGTATCAAATATCACCAATATGGCTTGGATGTTTTATAAAGCATCAAATTTCAACAAAAATATCAACAATTGGAATGTAAGTAAAGTAAACACTATGGCGTCTATGTTTGCCGAAGCAACATCATTCAATCAACCACTCGGCAATTGGAATGTATCGAGCGTGAAATATATGCAATCTATGTTTTTTAAGGCGACCCATTTCAACCAAGACCTAAGCCGTTGGAATGTATCGAACGTACAGATGATGCAGGATATGTTCAATAATGCTATTGCTTTCAACTCAGAGTTAAAAGACTGGAATGTAGGCAACGTAACCAATATGACGGCTATGTTTTTTAATGCCCATCAATTCAAATCCGACCTAAGCCGTTGGGATGTATCGAATGTTGTTCTTATGGCAGGTACTTTTCAAGGAGCGACAGATTTCCAGTCCGACCTAAGCCAATGGAAATTGCACAACTGTACAAATATGAGAAATATGTTCCGCGGTTGTTCGAGATTCCAATCAGACCTGAGCCAATGGAATGTAGAGAGAGTAACAGATATGTACGGAATGTTTGCTGCCTGCACCAGATTCAATAGCAATTTGAGCAACTGGAGAGTAGGCAACGTAACCAATATGGGCGAAATGTTCAACGACTGTACATTCTTCAATAGCGACCTAAGCAATTGGGATGTAAGTAACGTAACCGATATGGGACTTATGTTTCGCAAAGCCGGTCAGTTCAACTCCGACATAAGCAATTGGAACGTATCTTTGGTATCCAATATGAAAGAAATGTTTTTCAATGCCTTAGCATTCAACCAAGACCTAAGCAAATGGAATCTATCTGCTCTTACCGATGCCGGTGATATGTTGAGTAAATCCAATATGGACTGTAAAAATTACTCTGTTACACTTGCTTCATGGGGAGCAAGTACAAACACCCCACACAGACCCATAAATTTTGGGGCAACAGGTCGTCCGTATAGCCGTATGGGATATGCAGGACTCGAAGAACTAAGAAAAAAAGGTTGGCAAATATCCTCCCCCGGTACATACGCTCCCTACTGCGACGGCGGTAACGCCGATAACGATTTCGTTACCGTATGGAAAACAGATAACCAGGGTGCGACAACAAACACCGAAATAGCCTTCCCCGCCATCGGTACAAACTACATAATAGAGTGGACCACAACCGCCGACCCGAGCACTGTGGTGGGTATGGCGATAGTGTCGAACAGCGGTATAAACACTCCTTACAAAATAAGATTAAATACTTCGGGCAGTTACATTGTAAGGGCATTCAAAGGGTTAGGCTCTCTTACAGGCTTCAATATGGGAGATGGTTCTCCTGCTGCTCAAGGCGTATATGACCCCAAGAAGTTGCTCGAAGTACGTCGCTGGGGTAACAACGAATGGACTACTCTCGACAGAGCTTTCTATTCTGCGGAAAATATGGATGTTACCGCACTCGATGCCCCTAACCTGAGCAAGGTAACGACTCTCAAAAATATGTTCGACGGCTGTAAATCATTACGTAATATAAACAACAGCATCAACAGCTGGAACGTAGAAACCATAACGAACATGTCCTATATGTTTAACAATGCCGAAAAATTCGACGCTCAACTAAACAATTGGAATGTGGGTAACGTAACAGATATGTCTTATATGTTTTTTGAGGCAAAATCTTTCAATAGCCCTATTGCATCGTGGGATACGAAAAGTGTAACGAATATGGAAGCTATGTTTGCATTGACAGAAAATTTCAATAAGAGCATTAACGACTGGAACGTATCGAACGTAGTCAATATGAAAAGAATGTTCAATTCTGCAATAAAATTCAACCAACCTCTCGACGATTGGAATATAAAATCGTTGCGTAATGCAGAACAAATGCTCTCTTCCTGTGGAATGGACTGTATATACTATTCACTTACAATTATAGCATGGGCAGATAATTCTGATACACCCTCGAACATAACCTTAGGGGCAGATAATATGTTTTACAACACCCAAGGTAATACAGCACGCAACTATCTTCAGAATAATCTACATTGGACAATACAAGGAGACAATCCAGATCCAAATTGCAGTGGTTCAATAGTTAATATATGGGTAGGTTCAATATCTAACGATTGGGACACCAGTGGCAACTGGGATAGCGGACATATACCGGAAAAGAATTCGGAACAAGATATAGTGTTCGCAACAGCAGCAAATCACGGAGGAGTTCCTGCACAACGAGACTTGCATATAAATGGCGAAGTAATAGTGGGTAAACTCATAAACGACAATCCTACCTGCGGAGTCGTAATTAATCCGCTAAACTCTATGATTGCCAATAGAATATTAGGTAGCGAAACAGCCGAAAAAGCCGGCAAGATACAACTCAAGTCCACTCAGGTAGGAAACGGGGCATTGATAGTCAAAGAACAACCTGCAAGCAAACCTATATTTGCCACTGTACAGATGTATTCGAAAGCAAAGAAATTGCCCTCACCCACAACATGGATAGACAATATAGAAGGCAGTCCTACTAAAGGTCAAACATTCTCCTCTTCGTATCAATGGCAGTATATAGGAATTCCTATGGTATCTCAGCAAGCCGACAATACGTTCTATAAAGCATATATGCGTCGTTACGACGAGACCTACAACGGCGACAACAAACGTTTTTTCCAGAAATGGCATAAAGTAAAAAATTATGACCAGCTCGAACCATTTGTGGGATACGAAATAACAAGAGAACAACCTGTTGTCTACGAGATGAAAGGTCAAATATATATAGGCGACAAACAGTTGACAATGACCAGACGTGCCGCCGCTATAACAACTTACGAGGGTACAGACCATAAACTTAAACACTACGGATTGGGACACAATATATTCGGTAATTCGTACACAGCCTCTATCATAATAGACAAAATGGAGTTGCCCGACGAAGTAGATAAGACTATATACATATACAATACAGGTACTTTCTCAGAGTGGGCTAAGCAAAAAGGCACATTAGGCGACTCTCCTGCTCCTGGCAGATATATGGCTATCCCTCAGGGTGTTGCTTCTCTTATATGGGCAAATAGGATACCTTCTATGCAAGGCTTTATGCTCAAGTTCAAAGACGAGGAGACAGTATACAATCGTCCGGATGTTACAGTTAAGATAAAATACTACGGAGGTGTAATAAAAAATGTATTCCCACAGCGAGCCCCGGCACTCAACAACAGAGATAGAGCCAATACTACCGAACAACCTGCCATAGCCGGATACGTAAAAATCGGTTTGATAGGCGAAAATGCTCAGGATATAATGTGGCTCATAGAAGCAGCCAATACCACCGACGGCTATGACAATGGTTTCGACGGCGAAAATATATCCTTACAGACATCGGCAAGTATCTTCGCTCAGACACCCGAAGGCAAACAACTGCAAGTAAGCAGCCAGCCGTCGATAATAGATAAGCCGTTCTACTTCCGCACTCAAAACGACGGTAAGTACGAACTGATATTGGTCAAAAACGACCTTAATCACTATCACGACTTGCAGCTGCTCGATATGAAGACCGAAACATACACTCCGCTATCAAACGATACTACCGTATACTCGTTCAGTTCGGAAGGTAGCAACGGTAACATAGAGAAACGTTTCGTACTTGTAAACAAAGCTACTCCGACCAATATAACCGATGGTTACGACAATGGAGACCTGCTTGATGTATATTTGTTGGCAGACAAAAAACTGTTGGTAATAAACAATATGACACAAACCAATGCCACTATGACAATGTCTGACATTACCGGACGTGCAATAATGCAACGCAGCGTACCTCAAGGCTTCAGCCAAATACCGGTAGATGCGGCAAATGGAGTGTATATCGTCTCTATGAAAGCCGGCAAAAACACAAAAAATGTAAAAGTTATAGTCAAATAATCTCTGTTCTATAACAATCTCAAAAAAACACACGCCTGTACAGATGAATATACAGGCGTGTGTTTTTTCCATATACTACCCTACCGTGATTATCACAAAATTAATTGCAGCCTGTATTATAAATGTTATTCTCTTTTCATATCGTAAAAAAACATTTGGTAGATAAAAAAAAATATATTACCTTTGCAGACTTCTTTGGAAAAGAGGGTATTTGCAGTAAGTTATATCACCCTCGGGTGACATAATAGACTCTAAGTGTGTATATTGCTTCCACTTTTGTACATATTGGGAGGTGCAGATACGGGTGAGTGTTTTTTCGAGGTTACGCTCTAAGACATTCATTAGAGACAAATTGTATATTATTAATAACAAAAGTAAATTATGGCAAAAGAAGTTGCTGGTTTTATTAAATTACAGATCAAAGGTGGAGCGGCAAATCCTTCACCTCCCGTAGGTCCTGCATTGGGCTCGAAGGGATTGAATATTATGGATTTCTGTAAGCAATTTAATGCCAGAACTCAAGAAAGGGCCGGTAAGGTCTTGCCTGTTGTTATTACGTACTATTCAGACAAAAGCTTCACTTTCATAGTGAAAAATCCGCCGGTGGCAGTTCAGTTGCTTGAGCTTACCAAAGCAAAGAGCGGCTCGGCTCAGCCCAACCGAAAAAAAATAGCCGAAATCACTTGGGAACAGGTGAAGACTATTGCTGCGGAAAAAATGTCTGACTTGAATTGTTTCACAGTAGAATCCGCTATGCGTATGGTAGCGGGCACTGCGAGAAGTATGGGTATAACCGTAAAAGGAGAATTTCCCGAAAATGTTTAATTTTTAAATCTTCAACCGAAAAAAGAAATGAGTAAACTCACAAAAAATCAGAAGTTGGCGTTCGAAAAGATTGAAGCAGGGAAATCGTACTCTCTCAAAGAGGCAGCTAAACTTGTAAAAGAGATTACTTTTACCAAGTTCGATTCTTCTGTGGATATCGACGTACGTCTTGGGGTCGACCCTCGTAAAGCAAACCAGATGGTTCGCGGCGTGGTGTCGTTGCCTCACGGAACAGGCAAACAGATAAGAGTTCTTGCATTATGTACACCCGACAAAGAGGCTGAGGCCAAAGAAGCCGGAGCCGATTACGTCGGTTTAGATGAATATATCGAAAAGATCAAAGGTGGCTGGACGGATATTGATGTCATCATCACTATGCCTGCCATTATGGGTAAAATAGGTGCTTTGGGTCGTGTGCTCGGTCCCCGCGGATTGATGCCGAACCCCAAATCGGGTACCGTTACTATGGAGGTCGGTAAAGCCGTTGCCGAAGTAAAGCAGGGCAAAATCGACTTCAAGGTCGACAAATACGGTATAGTTCATACTTCTATCGGTAAGGTTTCGTTCAGCGAAGACAAAATAGCGGATAATGCCCGCGAATTTATGGCAACGATAATGAAACTAAAACCTACTTCGGCAAAAGGAACTTATGTGAAGAGCGTTTATCTTTCATCGACAATGAGTCCCGGTATCAAAATAGACACTCGTAGTATAGACGAATAAACTTTTTTGAAAATTAGGAGGAAATTTAAATGAGAAAAGAAGATAAAAGCTTATTGATAACCAAGATAGAGGATACTCTGAAGTTGTATTCTGCATATTACCTTACGGACGCACAAGGATTGAATGCAGAGCAGGTTAGCGATTTGCGTCGCAAATGCTCGAAACAGGATATCAAGATGCTCGTGGTAAAGAATACTCTTCTGAAAAAAGCATTCGAAAATCTTGGAATAGACGTTTCGCAATTCGGCAATTCGCTCAAACTGAACACCGCTCTATTCTTGTCTAATACGGGCAACGCTCCCGCAAAATTGATAAAGGATTTTGTCGGCAACGGAAAAGTGACTCAAAAACCTGTATTGAAGGCAGCTTATGTCGAAGAGTGTTTCTATGTAGGAGCCGAACAACTTGATGTACTTGCTACAATCAAGAGTAAAAACGAACTTATCGGCGAAATCGTCGGATTGTTGCAATCGCCGGCTAAGAACGTCGTTTCTGCCCTCCAAAGCGGAGGTAATAAACTTTCGGGTATTGTCAAGACTCTATCCGAGAGAGAATAATTTTTTTATAAAAAAATGGCTTTTGTGCTTGACGAACAAATATAATTTTCTTGACGAAAGCCGACATACAAAACCAATTTTTAATTAATAATTTTAAAAAAAACAAAATCAATAATATGGCAGATTTAAAAGCTTTTGCAGAACAATTGGTTAATCTTACAGTAAAAGAAGTAAATGAATTAGCCGAAATTTTAAAAAATGAATATGGTATCGAACCTGCTGCCGCAGCTGTTGCTGTTGCTGCCGGTCCTGCCGCAGCTGCCGGTGCTCCGGCTGCCGAAGAAAAGACATCGTTCGATGTTATGTTGAAATCGGCAGGTGCCAATAAACTTGCAGTTGTAAAATTAGTTAAAGAGCTTACAGGTCTTGGCTTGAAAGAAGCAAAAGACATAGTAGATGCTGCTCCTTCGAAAGTTAAAGAAGGCGTATCGAAAGAGGAAGCCGAAGAACTTCAAAAGCAACTCACAGGAGCAGGCGCCGAGGTTGAACTCAAATAAGCCTATCCTGTCTGTGCAGGCTTACGGTTTAGGGGCTTTTTCCCCTAAACCTTTTTTCCGTTAAAAACAACAAGTTCAATAATAAAAAAACAAATATGTCGCAAAACACTGAAACCCAAAGAATTAGTTTTGCTACCACAAAAAATCAGTTTCCTTATCCCGATTTTTTGGAGGTACAGCTGCAATCATTTAGAGACTTCTTCCAACTCGATACCCAAACAGAAAAGAGAAAAAACGAAGGGATGTACAAGGTTTTCTCCGAGAACTTCCCAATATCCGATACAAGAAACAACTTTACACTCTACTTTATAGACTATTTCGTCGACCCGCCGAGATATACCGTCGAAGAGTGTATCGCTCGCGGATTGACATACAGCGTACCGCTGAAAGCTAAACTTCGTTTGGAGTGCAACGACCCCGACCACGAAGATTTTGCTACCGTAGTGCAAGATGTCTATTTGGGTACCATTCCGTATATGACCGACAAAGGAACTTTTGTGATAAACGGAGCAGAACGCGTGATTGTTTCGCAGCTTCACCGCTCGCCGGGTGTATTCTTCGGCTCGTCGGTACACACAAACAATACCGTGCTCTATTCGGCAAGGATTATCCCGTTCCGTGGCTCGTGGATAGAGTTTGCCACCGATATAAACAATGTCATGTACGCTTATATCGACAGAAAAAAGAAACTGCCCGTAACGATGCTGCTGCGTGCCATCGGCTTCGAAACGGACAAAGATATACTCGAAAGTTTCGGGCTTGCCGAAGAGGTAAAGGCAAATAAGACAAACCTCAAAAAATATGTTGGTCGCACCCTCGCTGCCCGTGTGGTAAAACCTTGGGTAGAAGACTTCGTAGACGACGCTACGGGCGAAGTGGTTACAGTGGAGCGTACCGAAGTACTTATCGAACGTGAGACAGTACTCGAAAACCGTCATATTCAACTCATTGTAGACTCAGGATGTCAGTCTATATTGATACACAAAGAAGATGCCACCAAGACAGACTACTCAATCATATACAACTCGTTACAAAAAGACCCGTCGAATACGGAACGAGAAGCCATACTCCACATATACAGGCAGTTGCGTAATGCAGAACCTGCCGACGACGCTTCGGCACGCGATTTGGTAAACGGACTTTTCTTCTCCGAAAAACGTTACGACTTGGGCGAAGTGGGCAGATTCCGTATCAATCGTAAACTCGGACTTAAGACCGACCCAAAGGTAAGAGTCCTCACGAAAAAAGATATTATAGAGATAATCAAATACTTAATAGAGTTAATAAACGGCAAGGTAATAGTAGACGACATAGACCATTTGAGCAACCGCCGCGTACGTACTGTCGGCGAACAGCTCTATGCTCAGTTTGGAGTAGGTCTGGCTCGTATGGCAAGGACTATCCGCGAGCGTATGAATGTTCGTGATAACGAGGTATTTACCCCGATAGATCTGATAAATGCCAAGACAATATCTTCCGTCATCAATACATATTTCGGCACCAATGCCCTCTCTCAGTTTATGGACCAGCAGAATCCATTGGCCGAAATCACACACAAACGCCGTCTGTCGGCTCTCGGTCCCGGTGGTCTGAGTCGCGACAGAGCAGGATTCGAGGTTCGCGACGTACACTACACACACTACGGTCGTCTGTGTCCTATCGAGACCCCGAAGGTCCTAATATCGGGCTTATATCGTCGCTTTGTATCTTTGCCAAGATAGACGGATTGGGCTTTATAGAGACGCCGTATCGTAAAGTCAGCGACAGCGTAGTAGACAACGACCCGAAAAAAGTAATATACCTTACAGCCGAAGACGAAGAAGGCAAATTCATTGCACAAGGCAATGCTCCGCTCGACGACCAAGGACACTTTATCCTCGACAGAGTGAAAGCTCGTCAGGATGCCGACTACCCTGTAATCTCACCCGAACAGGTAGAGCTGATGGACGTTGCTCCGCAACAGATAGCATCGCTTGCGGCAGCACTGATACCGTTCCTCGAACACGACGACGCCAACCGTGCTCTGATGGGCTCCAATATGATGCGTCAGGCTGTGCCTCTGCTTCGTCCCGAAGCTCCTATCGTGGGTACAGGTATCGAAAAACAGATGATACACGACTCTCGTACCCAGATAATGGCAGAAGGTAACGGTACTATAGAGTTTGTAGATGCCAAAACAATCGTAATAAAATACGACAGAACCGAAGCAGAAGAGTTTGTTAATTTTGTGGGTTCGACCAAGACATATAATTTACCGAAGTTCCAGCGTACCAACCAAGATACGGTCATCGACCTTCATCCGCTGGTTCGCAAGGGCGACCGCGTTACCAAAGACCAAATTCTTACCGAAGGTTTTTCGACCGAAAACGGCGAACTTGCTCTCGGACGCAACCTGAAAGTAGCATTTATGCCTTGGAAAGGATATAACTACGAAGATGCCATCGTTATAAACGAAAAGGTGGTGCGAGAAGATATATTCACTTCGGTGCACGTATCGGAATATTCGCTCGAAGTACGTGAAACCAAACGCGGTATGGAAGAGCTTACCTCCGATATACCCAATATATCGGAAGATGCAACCAAAAACCTCGACGAAAACGGTATAATCCGCCTTGGAGCACATATTATGCCGGGCGACATTATAATAGGTAAGATAACACCAAAGGGAGAGACAGACCCAACGCCTGAGGAGAAACTGCTACGTGCTATCTTCGGCGACAAAGCGGGCGACGTAAAAGACGCTTCGCTGAAAGCATCTCCATCGCTTAGCGGTGTGGTAATAGGCAGAGACCTCTATTCGAGAGCCATAAAAAACAAAAAAACAAAAGCCGAAGAAAAGGCAGAGATGGAGGCTCTCAAAGAAGAGTTTAACAACAAAGCTACGGCTCTGAAAAAGATACTCGTAGACAAACTATTGGAAGTAACGGCAGGTAAGACCTCACAGGGCATAAAGGATATTCTCGGTACGGAACTTATCCCGAAAGGAAGCAAATTTACCCAGAAGCAGCTTGCCGATATAGATTATACAGTGGCTCAGCTCAATAGATGGACTACCGACGAAAAACGAAACACTCAGATTCGTCAGATAGTTACCAACTACCTGCGCCAGTACAAAGAGTACGACGCCGAGCTAAAACGTAAACAATTCAACCTTACCATAGGAGACGAACTGCCTTCGGGTATCATACAGCTTGCAAAAGTATACGTTGCCAAGAAACGTAAAATACGCGTAGGCGACAAGATGGCAGGTCGCCACGGTAATAAGGGTATCGTATCGAAAATAGTACGTCAGGAAGATATGCCGTATCTTGCAGACGGTACTCCGGTAGATATAGTACTCAACCCGCTCGGTGTGCCGTCGCGTATGAACCTCGGACAGATATTCGAGACGGTTCTCGGCTGGGCAGGTAAGGAACTCGGAGTCAAGTTTGCTACTCCCATCTTCGACGGTGCACGCTTGGAAGACCTTAGCGAGTGGACAGAAAAAGCAGGTGTACCCGAATACGGTAAAACATACCTGTACGACGGAGGCACAGGCGAGCGTTTCGACCAACCGGCTACGGTAGGAGTTATATATATGCTCAAGCTCGGACACATGGTCGACGACAAGATGCACGCACGCTCCATCGGTCCATATTCGCTTATCACTCAGCAACCTCTCGGAGGTAAAGCTCAGTTCGGCGGACAGCGTTTTGGAGAGATGGAAGTATGGGCTCTCGAAGCATTCGGAGCATCGAATATACTGCAAGAGATACTTACAGTGAAGTCGGACGACGTAGTGGGCAGAGCCAAGACGTACGAGGCTATCGTCAAAGGTGACCCGATGCCCACACCGGGGCTGCCCGAATCATTCAACGTATTGCTGCACGAACTTAGAGGCTTGGGATTAAGTATAAAACTTGATTAAAAGAAGAAGAGCGATAATCAATAAAAAAGTGAATTAATCCGCTATGTATGTCCTTAAAAAACAATCAGTCGCAGATATAATCATAGAAATACTTTCGGCAATAGCCCTTCTGTTGATTATAGTTGTTCCTATTGTATCGTATAGTAGTCTATCGGCAGAAATTCCCATACACTACGACATATACGGAGAGGCAGACGGTTACGGAGACAAATCGACTATTTTCATCATCACGACATTGGCTATTATTACATATATAGCAATATCTGTGTTGCAAAGAAAACCCCAAATGTATAACTTCCCCGTCGCTGTGAAAGACGACAACAGAGAACAACTTTATATTTTGGGGGCGAAAATGTTGATAAGGATCAAATTATTGATTATGGTTTTATTCTTATCTGCGAATATAAAATCCGCTCCGATTTCGGAAAAAGCCAACAGTGCGACTACTTGGATATTTTATTCTATTATAGCTCTTATAGCTATAATCTCTGTATATTACATTGGTAAAATGTATACTCTTAAACGATAAAAACAGTTCCTATATAAAAATACATACAACAAACAATTTATGGCATTAAAAAGAGATAATAAGATAAAAGGTAATTTGAAGAAAATTACTATCAGTCTTGCCTCGCCCGAAGAGATATTGGAAAACTCCAATGGCGAAGTAACCAAACCCGAAACGGTAAACTACCGTACCTACCGCCCCGAAAGAGACGGTCTGTTTTGCGAACGTATCTTCGGACCGGTACGCGACTACGAGTGTCATTGCGGTAAATACAAGCGTATCCGCTACAAAGGCATCGTATGCGACCGTTGCGGCGTCGAAGTTACCGAAAAGAAGGTTCGCCGCGAACGTTCGGGGCATATCCAACTTGCCGTTCCGGTGGCTCATATATGGTATTTCCATTCGCTGCCGAATAAGATTGGTTACCTGCTCGGAATGTCTACCAAAAAACTCGATTCCATAGTTTATTACGAAAAATATGTTGTCATTCAGCTTGGAGCACTTGCAGGCGAAGAAGAGACTCTCGCCGTAGGCGACCTTCTCGACGAAGACCAATACCTCGCCGTAATGGACAGAGTGCCGAAAGACAATCATCTCCTCGACGATAGCGACCCAAACAAGTTCATCGCCAAGATGGGAGCGGAAGCTATTCGCGAAATGCTTATGCGGCTCGACTTGGACAAACTATCTTATGAGCTGCGTAACAAAGCCGATACCGACACGTCACAACAGCGTAAGGCAGAGGCTCTCAAACGTCTGCACGTAATAGAATCGTTCCGTGCATCGAAAGTGCCCAATAAGCCCGAATGGATGATTCTTACCGTCTTACCCGTAATTCCACCCGAATTGCGTCCACTTGTTCCGCTCGACGGAGGCAGATTCGCCACATCGGACCTCAACGACCTCTATCGCCGTGTCATCATCAGAAACAACCGTCTGAAACGATTGATAGAGATAAAAGCTCCTGAGGTGATACTCCGCAACGAAAAACGTATGTTGCAGGAGGCTGTCGACAGTCTTATCGACAACTCACGCCGTGCTGCGGCAGCCAAAGCCGACTCCACACGTCCGCTCAAATCGCTCTCCGAAAGCCTGAAAGGTAAGCAGGGACGCTTCCGTCAGAACCTTCTCGGTAAACGTGTCGATTACTCGGCTCGTTCGGTTATCGTCGTCGGTCCGGAGCTGAAGATGGGCGAATGCGGATTGCCCAAAGAGATGGCAGCAGAGCTTTACAAGCCGTTCATTATAAGAAAATTGATAGAACGCGGAATAGTGAAGACGGTGAAGTCGGCAAAGAAATTTATCGACCGCAAAGACCCTGTCGTTTACGATATATTGGAAAATGTAATGAAGGGACACCCCGTATTGCTCAACCGTGCACCGACACTGCACCGACTGGGTATTCAGGCATTCCAACCCAAGATGATAGAAGGACGTGCAATACAGTTGCATCCGCTTGCCTGTACGGCATTCAACGCCGACTTCGACGGCGACCAGATGGCAGTACACCTCCCTCTGAGCAACGAAGCAATACTGGAGGCACAACTCCTGATGCTCGGCTCGCACAACATATTGAATCCCGCCAACGGAGCTCCTATCACCATACCATCGCAGGATATGGTACTCGGATTGTACTATATCACCAAAGAACTGCCGGGTGCCAAAGGCGAGGGAATGACTTTTGCTTCGCCCGAAGAGGCAGAAATCGCTCTGAACGAAGGTAAAGTCGATATTCACGCCCGAATCAATGTCCGCCTCAGAGAGACAGACAGCGAAGGGAATAGCGTATTCAATATGATAAAAGATACTACCGTTGGACGAGTTATAGTCAATAAATATCGTCCGAAAGAAGTGTCGTATATCAACGAACTGTTTACTAAAAAATCGCTCAGAGATATTATCGGCAATGTCATAGAGAACGCGGGAGTGGCAAAAACGGCTCAGTTCCTCGACGATATCAAAAATCTCGGTTATCAGATGGCGTTCAAGGGCGGCCTGTCGTTCAACCTGTTCGACGTCATTATCCCCGACGAGAAGAGCGATTTGGTGAAAGCCGGCTACGAAGAGGTCGATAAGATTGTGGGCGACTACAATATGGGTTTCATCACCAACAACGAACGTTATAATCAGATTATCGACGTATGGACGCGCGTAAACAAACAACTTACCGACGTATTGATGAAGAAATTCGTCTCCGACAAGCAAGGCTTCAACTCCGTGTATATGATGCTCGACTCGGGTGCTCGCGGTAGCAAGGAGCAGATTCGTCAGCTGTCGGGTATGCGTGGTCTTATGGCTAAACCGCAGAAAGCCGGTGCCGAAGGCGGACAGATTATCGAAAACCCGATTCTTGCCAACTTCAAAGAAGGGCTTAGCGTATTGGAGTACTTCATCTCCACTCACGGTGCTCGTAAGGGTCTTGCCGATACCGCTCTGAAGACCGCCGACGCAGGTTATCTGACTCGTCGTCTGGTAGACGTATCGCACGACGTTATAATTACTGCCGAAGACTGCGGTACTCTGCGTGGACTGACTGTTACCGAGCTGAAAAACAAAGAAGAAGTCATCTCTACCCTCGGCGAAAGGATTCTGGGACGTGTTACCGTACACGACGTACGCAACCCCAAGACAAACGAAATAATAGTACCCGCAGGAGAGATTATCGACGAAAAAATAGCTGCCGAGATAGAACGCGCCTCGATAGAGCGTGTCGAAGTACGCTCGGTACTTACCTGCGAACAACGTCTGGGCGTTTGTGCCAAATGTTACGGACGCAACCTGTCGAACGGTCTGCTGGTAAACAAGGGCGAAGCCGTAGGTGTAATAGCCGCTCAGTCTATTGGCGAACCGGGTACACAGCTGACACTCCGCACATTCCACGTCGGCGGTATCGCATCTAACATCGCTGCCGAGTCGAAGATAGTTTCTCGCTACGACGGTATACTCGAAATAGACGAGATACGTACGGTAGATACCGTAGATGCGACAGGCAAAGATTATCAGGTGGTAGTATCGCGGCAGACAGAGATGAGAATAGTAGACCCCAACACAAAGATAGCAATGACAATACAATCGATACCTTATGGTGCCAAATTGTATTTCAAATCGGGCTCGGAGGTAAAGAAAGGCGACCTTATCTGCGACTGGGATCCGTTCAATGCGGTTATTATCTCCGAAGTAGCGGGTAAAATAGATTTCGACTCGGTAATAGAAAACGTTACATACAAAACCGAATCGGACGAAGCAACCGGTCTCAGAGAAAAAATAATCATCGAAAGCAAAGATAAAACCAAGACACCTTCGGTACAGATTCTCGACAAAGGGAAAAATATCGTCAGATCGTACAACCTGCCTGTTTCGGCACACCTTGTCGTAGATAGCGGTCAGGAGATAAAAGCGGGCGATATATTGGTAAAAATACCGAGAGCACAGGGTAAAGCAGGCGATATCACAGGCGGTCTGCCTCGTGTAACCGAACTTTTCGAGGCACGCAACCCGAGCAACCCTGCCATCGTTGCCGAAATAGACGGAGAAGTATCGTTCGGTAAAATCAAACGCGGTAACCGCGAAATATCGGTAACTTCCAAGACGGGAGAAGAGAAGAAGTATCTTGTTCCTCTTTCGAAACAGATACTCGTCCAAGAAGGCGACTTTGTGCGTGCGGGCATTCCTCTCTCCGACGGAGTCATTACACCTGCCGATATATTGGCTATCAAGGGACCGACCGCCGTTCAGGAGTATATCGTCAACGAAATTCAGGACGTTTACCGCCTGCAAGGTGTGAAAATCAACGACAAACACTTCGAAATCATCGTTCGTCAGATGATGAGCAAGGTACAAATCAACGAACCTGGCGACACCCATTTCCTCGAAGGACAGCTTGTAGACAAACATATCTTTATGGAAGAAAACGATAAGATATGGGGTACCAAAGTAGTGCTCGACGCAGGAGACTCCACCAACTTCCAGCCGGGACAGATGGTTACGGCACGTCGCCTGAGAGAAGAGAACTCGTCACTCAAACGCAAAGACCTCAAGCTCGTAGAGACACGCGATGCCGTGCCTGCAACGTCATCGCCAGTATTACAGGGTATTACGCGTGCCGCATTGCAGACTCGCAGCTTTATGTCGGCTGCCTCGTTCCAAGAAACTACTAAGGTACTCAATGAAGCTGCTATCAGCGGACGAGTAGACAAACTCGAAGGTATGAAAGAAAACGTTATCGTCGGCAACCGTATACCTGCCGGAACAGGTCTTAGAGAGTACGACAAAATATTGGTTATGACCAAAGAAGAGTACGACAAAGTTCACGAAACGAGTCTCGTGGTAACCGATTTCGAGGAGGTAAGCAACGATATCTAAATGTAAAAGCAGTATAAATAGCCGTCGTCGCTAATGGGCGGCTATTTATATCGCAATATTACAGGATGATAGCTCTTAGGTTATATATATTGTGAATGGCTATTTCAAAAAAAATAAAAAAAATGTCTTGAAATTAAATTTTTTTATCTAATTTTGTAGCCTGTAATTTTATAGGAATTTATATTAAAAGCGAATTTATTCAACAAATAAAAAAAGTATATGAAGCACTTATTTGTAGTATTATTTTTGACACTTACTGTCGGTTTGTTTGCTCGTAACGAAATAAAATCGACAGATGAAGTATATCGTCAAAAAGATATCCTGACCGTACAGGCAACAGAAGACAGTAAAATAGAGGCTCCATCGGGGAGTTCTGCTCCGACAAAACTCGTCGACAAAAGACCTCAGGCAGGTAGTGTTAAAAAACGTCTGAAATCCATATCTTTCGGTACTACCGAATGGACTTTGAGCAACGACGTAGTGGTTGTATTCAGACCAACCGAATTTAAGGAGAACGAAATTGCTTTCGAGGCTTCTTCTTGGGGCGGATACAGCAAAGTATCCACATCGGAGCTCCCCTCTGCATACCTTATCAACGATGTAATGAAAAGAAACGGCTTCGACAACGTATCGTATGCCGATATTCAAAAACAACTCTCCGGCAAGAGCGTAAATTTGGAGGCAAGTATGTCCGAACTTACAGAGAACCTGAAGGGACGTTCGTCTGCACAAGACTTCGAGACACTACTCCAACTGATATACCTAAACTTCCAGAAACCATATAGTAAAGACGAAGCAAACTTCTCATCTACAATAGACAAAGCTCGTACCTATGCAGCCAACAGAGCCAATAACACACAAGAAATTTTTGCGGACTCAGTTATGATGAAATGGAATATGTACGACAAACGTTGTATCATCTTCGACGAAGCTATGCTCAAAGACGTGAGCTATCACAAGGTTTTGGACATCTTCAATAAAAGATTTTCGGCAGCCAACGATTTCACTTTTGTCTTCATAGGCAATATCGACCCCGAAGATGCAAACATCGAAAAATTAATCTGTACGTGGTTGGGTTCTTTACCGAAAGGAAGAACGGAAGATGCGTCTACTCAGGCATTTAATCACCCGAAAGGAGCATATACTTCACGCTTTGGCACTAAGGTCGGAGCAGACGTTGCAGTGAATACTCTAAGATATTACGCTCCAATGGAATATAGCTGGGCTAATCTGGTCAATATGCACATAATAGAGTACATTGCCAAATATCGTTGTATGGAAAAAGCAAAAGGAGCTACTCCGCTCGATGTCAAAAGTTTCATAGACAAATATCCTACCGAAACCGGCGTACTCAGCATACAGTTCAACTGCAATCCTAAAGCACGCGAAGCTATTGTAAGGCTAATAAAAGAAGAAGTCAAGAGACTTATCAAAGAAGGAGCCTCGAGCGAAGACTTTATAAAAGCCAAAGAGACTATGTTGGACAAATACGATGCAGACATTCAGGATAATAGATATTGGGCTTCGTCGCTGGTAAGATATTATCTATATGGTAAAGACTATATCAACGACTATCGTAACTGGATAGATTTCATAACATTGGAAAGCATAAGAGATACTCTCGACAAGCTCGTGGTTTCGGAAAATATATTCGAAGTTTCGATGCAAAAAGAGAAATAAAATTACAACTTATTTCATAGAAAAAGGTTGCAGGGCAATAGACGTCTTGCAACTTTTTTGTTATATGCCGTATTTTATTGATGTCGGTATAAAAAAAACTTGTAACTTTGCGTCTTATAACAGAGTTTTATGGCAAAGCGAGGTAAACGTAGTAGACTTATTATATTGATATTGGTTGTGGTGGTATTGCTGTCACCTCCAATCCTGATAAGTTTACAACCGATACAAGACGCTATAATACAGAAACTTACAGCCGAACTATCAAAAAAAACGGGAACAAAAGTATCCATCGAGAAAGTCAGCCTAAAACTATTCAACTCGCTATCTATAAACGGACTATATGTAGAAGACAATAACAGAGACACGTTGGTCTATGCCGGTGAAGTAGCAGCCGTATTTTCTCCCATAAAATTGTTAAGTAAAAAAATACTTTTCAAAAAGGTAGACATCGACAAATTGGAGTTAAATATAGCGGTGGATAAAAACGGCGTAAGCAATCTGGACATATTCAAAAAGTTATTCTCATCGCAAGACGACAACAAAGACAAAGAGTGGCTTTTCGTTTTTCAAATCAATGATATTAAACTGAGAAACAGCCACTTCTCTTTCAGAGACCTACGACGGCAAACAGAGGAAGCCGACAACCACTTTTTCGCTAGCGAAAATATACGGATATCCAATATCAACGGACAATTTGTAGTCTATAAGATAGATAAAAACTATTATAAGGGGAAAATAAAAAAATTCAGTTTCGAGGAACAGTCGGGGTTCAGGTTAAAAGACTTACAGACAGCCTTTCTGATTACAGACTCTACTTGTTTGGTAAAAGATACGAAAATATTTTTACCGAATTCAAAAATATCATCAGACTCCATATACTTCAATTTCAGCAAGTTAAACAAACCCAAACCGAATATTGGCGAAAGCCGTATAGCAATCAAAGACCTCGAAGCGAAGGTCGACCTGAAAGACTTGTGGCAACTAAGCCCGTATATATCGGGGCTCAACGGAATAATGTCGGCTCAGTTGTCGGCAGAGGGATATATAGACGACATCAATCTACGGTACTTGAATATCACCTACGGTTCGCAAATAGGCTTCATCGGCAATGCCCGTCTGGCAGGACTCCCGCAGATTGATAAGACCTATATTTCGGCTAATATCATCAACCTCTATGGCTCGATACCTGCAATACAAGACCTTATAGCGAATACCACAAAAAAACCTGCCGTATTGCCACAAGAATTGATAAGACTCAACGAGTTTTCGTACAAGGGTAAAATAGGCGGTTATCTGAATGACATCAAAATATTCGGGCAATTATCGACCAAAATAGGAAATATAGACACAGACATCAATATACAATCCGAAAACAACTTCGAACACACGCTTCTGGAAGGTAGAATACGCACCGACGGTCTCAAAGTGGGACAAATATTAGCAAAAGATAACGGATTGGACAATATCGTATTAGATGCGTATACAACCATCAGAGTAGGTAAAGACGTGCCATTCGAGAGCGACGTCGACGCAAAGATACAGACATTGGTGTATAAAGGCTACACATACAACAATATAGAACTCAACGGACAATTGGCAAAAAGCAGATTCGAGGGACACGCCACTATCGACGACCGTAATGGGAAACTGTGGTTTCACGGATTGGTGGATATGAGCAACGAGAAATCGAAACAGTTCGTTTTCGATGCCACAGTAAGAGACTTTAAACCACATAAACTCAGCCTTATAAAAGAATATCCGAATCTTGCTCTAAATATGAGAGTCAGAGCCGACTTCACAGGCGAAAAGATAGATAACATCAACGGCACCATACTATTAGACTCCATATTGATACAAAACAACGGTAATTACAAGCTGAATAAATTTTATATATCGTCGAAGACACACAATGACTCGTTGCTAACGCTAATCGAATCCGACATTATTAATGGCTATATATCAGGTAAATACGCCTTTGCCAAAATATCGGACGACATATTGGATATGGTCGAAGATTACATACCTATTCTCAAAAAAAACGACGACAAACAGGCTGTCCCCGAACGTAACAATTTGGGATTTTATCTCGAAATAGAGCCACTGAGAAAACTCTGCGATGTACTCGAAATAGATTGGAGCACTACTAAAAAGAGCACTGTATCAGGATTTTATAATGGCGATGTAAGGTTATTCAACGTAGATATGGAAATGCCTCAGATAACCAATGGCAATATGGAGATAAATTCGACCAAAATAAATTGCTACAATGAAGGGAAAAAACTGAAAGTCATAGCACTATCTACCATAAAGCTACCCAAAGACTCTATGTTGTTGGCTCTAAACTCCGACTTCGAAAACAATACGGCTAATATGCTCATAGCGTGGAAAAACTTCGATAAAGAGACAGTTGTGGCAGGAGAGATATTAACACAGACGCTATTATCGAAAGACGCAGACAACAGGCTTAATCTCAATTTAAGCTTTTTACCGACACAAATAGTAGCAAAAAACAGAATACTCGATGTACAAAAATCAGACGTATTTACAGACTTTCGTTCGCTGACAATCAACAATTTTGCCATCACCGGCGAGAATCAGAACATACGGATAAACGGCTCCATATCGAATGCAGAGACAGACAAGATAGAGGTTATGCTGGACAAAGTGGATATGAGTTTTGTATCGTCGTTCCTGCCTGCCGAGTCATCGATTTCGTTTGGAGGCATAGTAAGCGGCAGAGCCGATATATCGGGTACGCTCGAAAAACCGACGATGAAAGCAACGGTAAGGTCGGATAATCTGATATTCAACGACTACCCTGTCGGCAGGCTCGAAGCACAGTCGCACTTCAACCACAATACCAAGAGCATCGACTTCAACGGTATAGTATCGACAGACAGCACCAACTCCATTTCTCAGATAAACGGTCAATATTTCCTCGGCAAAGATTCGCTATTCCTCGAAGGCGATGTCCAAAACCTACGCCTGCAGTTCGTAAAGAATTTCATAAAACAGCTATTCTCGGAAGTAGACGGCTATGGAACAGGGCACGTAAGAGTATGCGGCAACCTGAAAAAAGAACAAATCACAGTAGAGACAAAAGCCGCTGTCAAAGACGGTCGCCTCAGAGTAGACTTGCTCGGTGCCGATTTCTCATTTTCTGACACGCTAATCCTCAAAAAAGACTCTATATTATTGACTAACATAAATGTACGAGACAGATACGGCAATCCGGCAAAAGTAAACGGGTATGTAGCCCACAAATATTTTATCAAAAATATTAAATATAAAATAGACATAAGCGGCACAAATACACTGGTTTTTGCACGTCGCCGCAACAACGACATACCGATGTACGGCGAAGCCTTTGCCTCAGGATTCGGCTCTATAAGCGGTACGGACAGATTCACAAACGTTACGTACAATGCCGCGACAGAACCGAATACACGGATAATAATACCGTTGAACAATAATATGACATCGTCGTCGAGCAATTTTATAACCTTTGCCTCGCCCGACAGCACACAAAACCCTGTCGTAAAAAAAGAAAAACGAACCAAAAAAGGAACAGACAGCGACGTCAATACAAATATAAATCTAAATTTATCCATCAACCCGAACGCTCAGATACAGCTTCTTATCGACGAGCGAGCAGGCGATATGATAAAAGCCTCGGGCGACGGCATAGTAACCATATCTTACAACAGCAAGACCGAAGATTTGCGGCTATTCGGTACATACACTCTTACAGAAGGCAAGTATCTATTTACATTTCAGCAAGTTATCGAAAGAGAATTCCGTATATCCGAGGGGTCTACAATACTCTGGAACGGCGACCCGCAAAACCCGACCATAAATCTGAAAGCAATCTATCAGACCAAAGCCTCCATCAAAGGACTATTCGACCAATCGATAGCGACTCGCGGAAGCGGCAGTATATCGGTAAATTGCATTCTATATCTTACAGGCAGCCTCAAACAACCTAATATTTCGTTCGATATAGAGCTGCCAAACTCAAACGACGATATAAGGCGGGCTCTGAAAAATATGATAGCTACCGACGAAATTATGAACCGTCAGATGATATATCTATTAGCATTCGGCAGATTCTACAACCCGAACCAGCAAACAATAGACGGAGTAGCCAATCAGTCGAACTCCACCTCGAGCGACGTGCTATCGTTAGTGGCAGCAACTCTCGGCAGTCAGCTAAACAGTATGTTAGCTCAGATATCCGACAAATTCACAATAGGATTGAATGTCAAATTCGACCAAGACCAAGCCGCAGGTACCAGAAGCAACGAATATGGAGTAAATATTAATTATTCACCCAACGACAAAATAATCATCAACAGCAATTTAGGATACAGAGACGAAGACAGAAACAGAGCCACACAACAGGCAGCCGGTAATGTATGGAACAATGCTATTCTCGACTTCGAGCTCGAATACAAATTGAACCAATCCGGAAGGCTCGCCGCTAAGGTTTACAACCGTACGAACAATATTCAAGACTTCAAAGATGCACCGTATACTCAGGGTATAGGACTGGTCTACCAAGAAAGCTTCAATTCTATCAAAACGCTGATTTCTAAGCACAAAAAGCAGAAAAGAAAGAAGAAAAAAGTAAAAAACAATTCAAATAAAGAAGCTATACCGGAAGATAAAAAAAATAAGGAGTAGCATTGCAACTTTTTGCAATAAAGAGAGTCAATATTTCAGCAATTACAAAAAAATAACTATATTTGCACCCTAAATTTTTTTTAAATAATATGAGAAAAACATTATTAGTGGCTATCGTAGCCTTATTGTCGGCAACAACATTTGCCCAGTTACCAAAAGTAACACTCAAAACCCTCGACGGTAAAACCATCTCGACAGAGACCCTCAGCAACGACGGAAAACCCTTTATAATAAGCTTTTTCGCTCTGTGGTGCAAACCCTGTCAAAGAGAACTGAAAGCTATTGCCGAGGTGTACGACGAATGGCAGAAAGAGACAGGAGTAAAGCTATATGCCGTCTCTATCGACGAGGCTCAGAACATACACAAAGTGAAACCTCTGGTAGACCAGAACGAATGGGAATACGAAGTATTGCTCGACCCCAACAGCGACTTCAAACGTGCACTGGGTGTTACGATGATTCCTGCCGTGTTCATCGTAGATGGCAGCGGTAAAATAGTGGATTCGCGCAACGGCTATACCGACGGCTCGGAGAACCATCTTATAGAGAAAGTCAGAGAATTGATAGGTAATAAATAAACCTCAGGCAACAATGAGATTGAACGTCAGAGTTATTGCTTTTGTTTTGGCGGTGTTTTCGTCTGCCGCCGCTTGTGTAGACACATTGGCTCAGGAGAATAGCACCACCTACTTGTCGGGGAGCATTCAGAGCGATATGCTTTTCCCGCAGGCAGATAGCGTCATCGGTACAGGTGCTGTAACGGATAAATTCCTGTCCAACACTTATTTGAATCTTAATTTCGGCAGTCAATATGTCGATGCCGGAGCACGATTGGAACTGCTCAACAAGCCTCTACCCGGCTTCGAGAAAGAATTTGCCGGGGCAGGTATACCCAACTTCTACGTTACGGGAAAATTCAAAAACAACACCCTGACAGTGGGCAACTTCTACGACCAATTCGGTAGCGGGCTAATATTCCGTACATACGAAGAACGCTCGCTCGGTATCGATAACTCTCTACGCGGTGCAAGGCTATTCTTACAACCGTATAGTGGCATACGTTTCAAGCTACTTGGCGGCGTGCAACGTGTGTATTTCAACTACGACGAGTCAAACGCTTGGGGATTCGACTTCACGCAGGGAGCAGTATGGGGTAGCGACTTAGAACTCAATATAAACGAATGGGTTAAGTATCTGCAAGATAACGATTGGAACGTAATGCTTGGGGCATCGTTTGTGAGCAAATATCAACCGAAGGAGAATATTTACAGGACTCTTACACAAAAACTGAATCTCCCCGAAAATGTTGCCGCAGGCGACATACGTCTACAATTGCAGAAAGGCAATTTCGGTCTACTTGCGGAGTATGCCCTCAAAGCCAACGACCCAAGTGCCGACAACGAATATATCTACAAAGACGGTTCGGCGCTGTTGCTCTCGGGTACATACTCACGCAAGGGACTGAGTGCTATGTTGCAAGTAAAACGCAGCGACAATATGGCATACCGCAGTATCCGTACACAACGCGGCAGTGCAGCATTTATCAACCACCTACCCGCTTTCACCCAGACACACACTTATGCTCTGGCGGCTCTGCGTCCGTATGCTACACAGCCCGCAGGCGAATGGGCTATACAGGGTAGCTTCGGGTATACTTTCAAGAAAGAGACTCCGCTGGGAGGCAAATACGGCACTACCGTAAAACTCAACGCTTCGTACGTATGCGGCTTGCAGAAAGAGTACCTCAAAGACCTCGACGGTAACAATCGCATCGTAAGCAGCAAACCAAACCCCAAATACAATATCAAGGGCAGCGACGGCTACACTGCGCCGTTCTTCGGTTTCGGTGAAACGTACTACACCGATATCAACGTCGAATTAACAAAGAAAATATCCAAATCGTTCTCGTTCAACGCCACTTATCTGTTTCAACAATACAACCCGAGAGTGATAGTAAGCGAACCCGAAGATATAGTAACGTCGAATATATTTATATTCGAAGGTAAAAACCATATAACAGACGGCTTCTCGCTCCGTTACGAGCTGCAATACCTCATAGCAAGTCCATACAGCGGAACCGACGACCCCGCTTCGCCGACATACAGAAAACCGATAGAACGTACAAACCAAGGCGACTGGATATTCGGGCTGGTAGAAGCCTCTCTGTTCGGCAACCTTATGGTGTTTGGGCAGAATATGTTCAACATAGGCTCCACCAAGCTGAATTACTACAACGTGGGAGTTACTTACAATCTCGGAGCTCACAGAATACAGGTAGCATACGGACGTACTCGTGCGGGCTACAACTGTTCGGGGGGCGTGTGTCGATATGTGCCGGCATTCAAGGGATTGCAGGTATCGTATAATATGACTTTTTAAAACGATTTTTCAAAAAAACAGATAAAAGCAAACAACTTATGAGCATAAGAAACAGTATATTTATGACACTGCTGGCTGCTGCACTACTGACAGCCTGTGACAATATACCGGTAAGCGACAGGACTACCCCTCTCGACGCCTCTTCATTCAAGAAACCTGTCGTAGTGGTAGACTTCACGGGAGTAGACTGCACCAACTGCCCCAAAGCCGCCAAAGTATTAAGCTCGATGCACGAGCAGGTGGGCGAAAAGATAATAGGCATAGCAATGTATCCCGATTGTAGCTTCAACCACCACGCCACATTCGACCTCAAATGCCCCGAAGCTACGGAGTATTACAAGGCTTTCGGCGACTTATCGAAGATAGTACTGCCTTCGGGTATGGTAGATTTCGTACAATACAAGACACAATACATCTTCGACTACACGCTGTGGAACAGTGCCGTTTTGGAACGTATCACACAAGATACGCCCATAGAAGTATCGCTTACCGTCACAAAGGAAACCAAAGGCGACACCACAAATCTGAATATTGCCTCTAAGGTAACCGCACAATCGGTGGTATCGGGCAGTACGGCGCTGATACTGTGGCTCGTCGAAGATGGTATAGTAGGCTACCAAAACGACGGCGGTACTCCTCGCAACGACTACGTACACAACCACGTACTGCGTACTGCTATCAACGGTCTGTGGGGCGAGAGCATATCGCTCTCCACGGCAGGCACAGTAGAGAAGACTCTGAGCTACGAGGTGAAAAAAAACGATAAGTGGAGTCTCGAAAACTGCTCGGTAGTGGGTGTCGTAATCAATACCAATACCAAAGAGATAATAACAGCCGGCACAGCAAAAGTGCAGTAACAGCACGGTAAAAAAGAGATAATTAATTTAATTACAAAATAAAAAACAAAGGAAAATAAGATGAAAAAGATTAGTTTAGTAGTATTAGCGGTATGTTCGCTGCTATTGGTAGCTTGTAAAAAACCTGTCGAACAACAGGAAAACTTCAAGGTAAAATTTGAGGTAAAATATAAGCCTAATCACGAAAGCAATTGGGTAGATGTAAAAGAAGGAACTGTAATAACTATCGAAAAACCTAATTCCGATAACCCCAGTAAACCCGATGAGTATGTTTTCGATGGTAAAATATTCACCGATACAGAATTCATGGTAGTAATAGATGCAGTAAGAGACTACCAAGAAGGTACTTCCGACTCTCATTGCACCGATGTATGTAAGGATGGCAACGGACAAAAAACAGAGACAATAACTCCTGAGATGTCTGTTACAAAAGATGACGGAATGCTCCTTCAATGGCACTGTACTCCTAAAAACGCAGGAAACAATATTGTTTCATTAACATTGTATCCCAAAGACGAACCTAAAAACAAATTGACCTTCAAGATCAATTTCAAAAAATAATAAAATAATAGATTTGATACAGCAGAGCGTCTTGGACGAGTACCGTCCGTATTACGATAATGAAGTGCCTGAGGCAGTCGCAAGAATTGCCTCAGACTCTTTATTTGAGCAGATAGTACGATACGTTTTCCCAAACGAAGATTACGCCGCTTTTGTGGAAAACTTTCGTCGACTCGGGTCTGTCTACGATTTCCAAACAAAAATAATGGATAAAGCTATCTGCAACATCGTCAGAGCCACCGCCACAGACCTATCGTACAGCGGTATCGACCATATCGACCCGAAGAAGAGTTATACATACATATCCAACCACCGCGATATAGTGCTCGACTCAGCCATATTGCAGACTATATTTTATGCCAACAATATCAAGACCTCCGAGATAACATTCGGAAGCAACCTTATGCGTCCGCAGATAGTGGTCGATATAGGCAAGATAAACAAGATGTTCAAAATAATACGCGGAGGTACGGCGAAGGAGATTTTCGCCAATTCGCAAAATGTATCGGACTATATGAGGTATGCTATCACACACAAGAACGAGTCTACTTGGATAGCTCAACGCAATGGACGCACCAAGGACGGCGACGACAAGACACAAGTAGCCGTGCTCAAGATGCTCGCTATGAGCAGCAGCCGCCCATTTGCGGAGAATTTGGCGGAGATGAACATCGCCCCGATTGCCGTCTCGTACGAATACGAACCGTGCGACACACTGAAAACTCAAGAAGTATACCTTCTGCGAAAAAACGGTACATACACTAAGACCGCAAACGAAGACCTCAACAGTATAGTAACGGGTATCCGGCAGTTCAAAGGCAGGATAAGCTACACCTTTTGCCTGCCGATAACCGAGACTGAGCTTGCTTCTTGTCAAGAAGCTCCACATAAAGAGCGTTTCCGACTCCTTGCCGAAATCATCGACCGAAGGATATATAGCGGTTACCACCTGTTTAAAACCAACTATATGGCATACGACCTCCTGGAAGGCACACACAGATTTGCCCAACAATACAGCGACGAAGACCTGAAAGAGTTCATCGCATACACCGAGGAGCGTACGTCATCGCTCGAGGGCAACCGAGGCGAACTCCGCAATATTTTTCTCGGTATCTACGCCAACCCCGTCAGGAACTGTATAGACAACAACATATAAACGTACAATGGAAAGTTTTGCTTTCGTGCCGACAGAGGTATTCGACCATACCAAAGCCGCAATGTATCTACCTATCAGAAAAGCAAAACGACATAGAATTGCCACTGCCTCGAAGCAGTTCGAATACTATGGCGTCGTGGGTATCGTCGGTGGCGATAGCCGAACCGTAGAGGCTCGACACGAGCTTTTCGACCTATTGGAACACTCTATTCCAAACAGCGGAGAGACGATAACAGCGAAAATAACAAACGGCAGACTGTATGCTGTGGCAGTCGGAGATAACCGCCTACTGCTCGCCAATACCGAGAAGGTGCAGACAAACGAAGATATCGTCTATCGTATATTGTCGATAGTGGAGAGTACAGGCATAGACATCGAACAGGCAACACTAAAAATATCTACCGACGGCAACGCCACCCTCCGAAACCTGCTCGACAGATACATAAAAACCGTAGAACTTTCTTAAAAGACTCTACGATTCTATGCTATACTCTATCCTTTCCTTTCTCACATTGCATTAACTAATTATCATTAATGCAGTTAGTGGAGAAGACGGGATTTTTTTAGCCTCTACCGCCCGCCGAACTCCATAAGATAGGCTTTGATGAACGCCTCCAAGTCGCCGTCCATTACAGCATTCACGTTCGATGTCTGGTAATTGGTGCGGTGGTCTTTGACGCGACGGTCGTCGAAGACGTATGAGCGTATCTGGCTACCCCACTCTATCTTCTTTTTGCCTGCCTCTATCTTGGCAGTCTCGGCATTGCGCTTCTCGAGCTCGAGTTCGTATAGTTGCGAACGCAGCAGACGCATAGCGTTGTCTTTATTGCCGAATTGCGAACGGCTTTCGGTGTTCTCTATCACTATCTCATCGGGTTGTTCGGTAACGGGGTTTACGAACTTATAATGCAGGCGGACGCCCGTCTCTACCTTGTTTACATTCTGCCCACCGGCACCGCTTGAGCGGAATGTGTCCCACGATAAGTTGGCGGGATTTATATCTATCTCGATACTGTCGTCGACAAGAGGAGCCACGAATACCGACGAGAACGATGTCATACGCTTACCCTGAGCATTGTAGGGCGATACACGCACAAGACGATGTACCCCGTTTTCGCTCTTCAGATATCCGTAGGCATAATCGCCCTCTATCTGTATGGTAACGTTCTTGATGCCCGCCTCGTCGCCTTCGAGTAGATTCACTATCTCGGCTTTGTAGCCGTTTGCTTCGCAATAACGAAGATACATGCGCATCAACATCGACGCCCAGTCTTGTGCCTCGGTGCCGCCTGCACCCGCCACAATCTTGAGCACCGCTCCGAGCTTGTCGCCCTCGTTGCGAAGCATATTTTTGAGCTCCACTCTTTCGATAATATCGAGTGTGCGTGCATACTGCTCGTCGAGCTCCTGCTCCGATATCATCTCTTCTTTGTAGAAGTCGTAGCTTATCGTCAACTCTTCGACAGCTGTCGCCACCTCTTCATATAGGTCTATCCATTGTTTTATGGAGCGTACTTTCCGCATCTGCTCCTCTGCCTGTTTCTGATTTTCCCAGAAGTCGGGTGCCTGTGTACGAAGTTCTTCCTCTTCGAGTTCTATCTTCTTCGAGTCGACCTCAAAGATACCTCCTCAACGCCTCTCTCCTATCGGACAGCGCCTTAATCTGCTCTTGTGTAGTCATTTACGTTTATTATTATATTTATTTACTTATCTTCGTCGAAATCGTATTTCCGCTTCGGATTGCGGGGAAACCAGCCCTTACGCACCCTCTCGGCTTGCTGCCGTATCTCGATAATGCTCCAGAAGCAACTAAACCCTACGATTGCCAATATTGCCGATAGCAACGTTGTCTTAGCCAAATATGCGAATACGAGCGACACTATACCTGCCAACAAAAATACCCACCATATTTTATGACTAAAATAGTACTCTGCTTTTATTACAATCGGATGAAATGTACCGATGATGACAAACGTAAGAAACCCTATCGTAATACCCTGTATCTCAGGGAGGCTCAAAAACTCCAACATAAATCTAATTATCTATCTGCATTATTGACAAAATATTACCGAAAATTTCTCGGACTGCAAAATTAATTTAAAAAAACAAATAATTGAAATATTATCATTAATTTTGCACCACTAATCCCAAAACAGTATTGACGGTATGGCACTTTTCAGTTTTCTGTCCAAAAAAGACAAAGAAGTATTAGACAACGGCTTAGACAAGACTAAAACCTCTATATTCGATAAAATATCAAGAGCCATAAGCGGCAAATCGAAAATAGACGACGAAATACTCGACAATATCGAAGAAGCCCTCATCAGTGCCGACGTAGGAGTAAATACTACGATAAAAATCATCGAAAGGCTCGAAAAACGTATAGCTCGCGACAAATATGTATCTTCGGACGAGCTACATAACATTATCAATCAAGAAATTGTCGCCCTGCTATCAGAGCAGCCACAGTCCGGCACATCGTTCGAAAATCTTCCGTCGAACCCATACATCATACTCGTAGTGGGTGTCAATGGCGTTGGTAAGACGACGACTATCGGCAAATTGGCAAACAGATTCAAACAAGCAGGCAAAAAAGTATTTCTCGGTGCAGCCGATACATTCCGAGCGGCAGCCATCGACCAACTTATGATATGGGGACAACGCGTAGACGTACCTGTAATAAAGCATAAAATGGGAGCAGACCCGGCTTCCGTCGTCTTCGACACGCTATCGTCTGCCAAAGCCAACAACGCCGAAGTGGTAATAATAGACACTGCGGGCAGACTACACAATAAGGTAAACCTTATGAACGAGCTTACAAAAATACGCAATGTCGTCTCCAAAATATTTCCCGACATCAAACCTGAGGTATTGCTGGTTCTGGACGGCTCTACGGGGCAGAATGCCTATGAGCAGGCTCGCCAATTTTCGCAAGCGACCAACGTTACTGCTCTGGCTATCACCAAATTGGACGGTACAGCCCGAGGAGGTGTAGTCATCGGCATCTCCGACCAGATGCAGATACCTGTGAAGTATATAGGCTTGGGAGAAGGCATAGACGACATACAAGTGTTTGACAAAGAAGAATTTGTAAAATCACTTTTCGATAAAAACTAAAATATGATAGAGGTAAAAAACCTATATAAGTCGTTCGACGGCAAACAGGTATTAAGCGATATAAATGCCAAATTTTACAAAGGTAAAATCAACCAAATAATAGGACAAAGCGGAGGCGGCAAAACCGTACTGATGAAGAGCATAATAGGTCTGTATCCCATAGATAGCGGCGAGGTACTCTACGACGGACGCAACATAGGTCTGATGAGCTGTAAGGAGATAAAAGAGCTACGTAAAGAGATAGGGATGTTGTTCCAAGGCTCGGCTCTGTTCGACTCGCAGACGGTCATAGAAAACGTGATGTTCCCACTGACGATGTTTTCACCCAAAAGCAAGGCGGAGATACGCGAACAGGCAGAGTTTTGTCTGACCAGAGTAGACCTCAAACCACAGTCGTTCGACCTGTATCCATCGGAGATAAGCGGCGGTATGCAGAAACGTGTCGCCATCGCACGTGCCATTGCTCTGCAGCCCAAATATCTCTTCTGCGACGAGCCTAACTCCGGCTTAGACCCCGTTACGTCGCTTCTGATAGACAAGCTCATAGAAGAGATAACCGAAGAGTACAACATTATCACCATCATCAACACTCACGATATGAACTCTATAATGGAGATAGGAGCGAACATAATACTCATAAGCAAAGGTAAAATGGCGTGGCAAGGCTCGAAAGACAGTATCTTCACCGACAGCAACGAGGCTCTGAACGACTTCGTATTCGCTTCCGAACTATTCCGTACGATACGCAACAAAAAACAAGCAGTATCCTAATTATCAAAATATTGCACACACAAAGGAATCGTTCCGCACAGATATTTTTATATTGAATTCAATGTTTGATGTTTTTTTTATAACTTTGCAGGAGGTTATAAAAAGATATTTTGTACGCCTAATTCCATAAGATTAACCCGATTGTGTAAAAGCAACCGACTGCATCGGATTTCGGGAATTTATGGACAACACTATTACATTGTATTTCGTCGTTTTGTTTCGAAATATTTTTTTTGATATGTATTTTTTTATGTTTGTTTAAATAAGATTATTTTCGACCTTTATATGAAAAAAGCATTATTATTAGTCGCTATACCGGTAGTTTTGGTTTGCTGTAAGCCTGCAAACAGCGTAGTACATGTAACAGATATAAAATTATCTCTCTCCGAACTCATGCTCGCTCCGGGCGAAAACAAATTACTGACGGCAGACATTTTACCCACCGATGCGTCTAACAAAAAAATCGTTTGGAAAAGCAGCGACAGCAAAGTCGCCGAAGTCGGCATCAACGGCGAAGTGAAAGCCGTCACAGAAGGTTCAGCCATTATCACCGCAACCGCAGAAGACGGCAATAAGTCGGCAGAATGTAAGGTAACGGTATTCAGTGCCAATGCGGAAGTAAACGGAGTGAAATTTGAGTTTGTAAGTATCCCCGCAGGTAAATTTATTATGGGAAGCCCTCAAAGCGAACCCGAACGTAATGCCAACGAATCTCCTCAACACGAAGTAACGCTTAGTAGTTTTTATATGAGTAAATACGAGGTTACACAGGCACAATGGAAGGCAGTTATGGGAGCCGACAACAATCCGAGCGATTTCGTGGGTGACAACCTGCCGGTAGAAACGGTTACTTACGCCAAAGTATTGGAATTCATAAATAAACTTAATGAAGCCACCCAAAAAGAATACCGTCTGCCTACCGAAGCCGAATGGGAGTATGCCTGCCGTGCGGGCACAGCAACTCCTTTCTATACGGGCTACAATATCACCACCGAACAGGCTAACTATAAGGGAACTATGCCGTACAATGGCAACAATAAAGGGAAATATAGAGGAAAAACAACCGAAGTAGGGACATTTGCTCCCAATGCCTGGGGTCTGTACGATATGCACGGCAATGTCTGGGAATGGTGCGGTGATATGTATGGAGCATACACAGACGAGCCGCAGACTAACCCTACGGGAAATCCCGACGGCAATACCCTCGTTGTACGCGGAGGTAGCTGGGATAATGGAGGCTCCAATTGTCGTTCGGCATTTAGAGTAAGTACACCCTCTTTTATGTGTGACAATTTTCTCGGATTTCGTCTGGTACTCCCTAAAAATAAAAAATAGGATATCGACTCAACACCATTAATCGACAAATAAAATAAAAAAAATTATATGAAAAAAGCATTATTATTAGCTGCAATAGCAGTAGTTTTGGTTTGCTGTAAGCCGGCAAACAGTGTAGTACACGTAACTGACATCAAACTCAACGTATCGGAACTTTCTCTGGCAACGGGAGATATTTCGTTACTGACAGCGGAGGTATTACCCTCTAACGCCTCTAACAAAAAAATCGTTTGGAAAAGCAGCGACAGCAAGGTAGCCGAAGTCGGCACCAACGGAGAGGTGAAAGCCATCGCCGTAGGCACTGCAACCATTACCGTAACCTCCGAAGACGGCAACAAAACGGCTGAATGTAAGGTAACAGTATCAGGTGCGGACACCGAAGTAAACGGCGTGAAGTTCGAGTTTGTAAGTATCCCCGCAGGTAGTTTCAAGATGGGCAGCCCCTACGAAGAACCCCTCAGAGAGGATGACGAAAATCAACACGATATAACTCTCAGCAGCTTCTATATGAGTAAATACGAAGTTACTCAGGCACAATGGAAAGCTGTAATGGGAGCAGATAATAATCCGAGTCACTTCCAAGGCGACAACCTGCCTGTGGAAAAGGTCAGCTACCTCGACGTCTTGGAATTCATAACCAAACTCAACAAGATAACCCAAAAAGAATACCGCCTGCCTACCGAAGCCGAGTGGGAGTATGCCTGCCGTGCAGGTACAACTACACCCTTTTCTATGGGAGAAGATATTACTACCAACCAAGCTAATTACAACGGGAACTATGCCTATAAAAACAAAACAGGCATATACCGTGAGAAGACAACCGAAGTGGGAACATTTGCTCCCAATGCTTGGGGTCTGTACGATATGCACGGCAATGTATGGGAATGGTGTAGCGATTGGTACGACAGAAGTTACTACGACATAAGTGCCGAAGCAACCGACCCTAAGGGACCAGATGATGGAACGGAACGCGTCATTCGGGGAGGAAGCTGGAAGACTACCCCGCAACTTCTTCGCTCAGCTAACAGAAGCAGCGAAAAACCTGTGCGTAAAGATTACGACTGTGGTTTTCGTATAGTATTGCCGAAGAAATAGATTAGGTTCAAGATAACTTTTACGAAGGGGGTTCTTCGTAAGCCATTTTGAATAAAAGAGAAAAAGCTACATAAAAGTAACGCACATTTTAGAACGAAGAAATTACTCATTGTTTAACAAGGAATTAAACAATGAGTAATTTTTTTACTTAACCTATCTTGAGCCTAATTTTTATTGCTAAGAAAAATCAACTGTAATAACTACCGAAAATCTCGGGTAACATTACGAAGATACATAACTAAGCCAAAACCCACATTGTGCTGTAAACAACTAAAATACAAATCATTGGCAGTCCAGTACTGATAGTTGATATAGTGTTGCAGTTTCAGTATGACATTGCTAAAAGCCAAACTTACCTCGAATCTGTTGTGGATACCTTTTCTGTTATGCAGAGAGCTAAAATGCAGATTATCAACCATACTGTTCAAAGAAGTTTTATAATACAGAGCTCCGTACTCGGGCACAAACATTACTCCGATGAGCGGGAGTTGTAGATTATCCGAAAGATACAGAGCTGTTTTTCGGAATCTCAACCGATATGTAATCTCCACGTCAAGCCGAAGATTAAGTGCAGCATCGGCAGATACTATATTGTTGATATTCCGACTGTTGGTTTTCATTCCAAGCAGTAGTGAGGCGTATCCACCCGCTCTTATATCGAACTGTCGTAATAGACGGCTGTACCCCACTCCAAATCCAAACTCACCCGAGTAGTATGTAATCGCTGCCGTAGCAGGTACATTGATAGTATTACCGTATGTTATGGTGTTTATGTTTTTCCAATATATGGGCGTCGTCCCCTGCCTATCTCTGAAAAAACCTGTATGAAGAACATCCAATCCGACATTCCAACCCAAATAACGAAGATTCGACAAATAGGTATCTCTCAGATACATATCACCATAAGAGACAACCCACGAACTGACTGTATACGGACGATTTGCCGAGGCGACATTGCAAGAAGCCTCCACACTATCCTTCGACACAGGAATATATGTCTGAGCAACAGCATTTTGCACAAATATTGCAAATAATATCTGTATACATATTGTTTTGAAGGCAATGGCAGTTATTTTCGACATAATATATTGTTTATAAATATTTTAAACCTTAAGAGAAGATTTATAACATAAGCTCCAAACAGTAAGCGGCGGCAAGCAAGATATAGTGTAAGATTCTGACTTCTATATGGGAAAACGCCTATAAATCGGCTCTGGATATCGGCGAACATCGACGAATATTTGCGGTACAGCCTAAGCGAGACCGCCTGTTGCATAAGCAATACTTTATTCTCCACCTTCGAGTATTCGACAGACTGACGATAAGTATCATACAGATTGTATTTTATCAGAAATTCGTCCAACAGCTGCCAGAAAAGAATAGACTGACAGTAATGATACTCTGTCTTGCGATAAGTAATGGATTGCATATTCGTACGATTGTAGTGATACAGAGGCTTATCTACCTTTGCTATCTTCGAGGCAAAATAGTAGAGTTTTATTACCACCAGACGGTCTTCCGACATATTGAGTCCTTCGGCGAAGCGACACTCGGGCTGCTTTATAAGTTTGCTCAATATCAGCTTGTTCCATAATCCGGTATAAACAATCTTTTGCTCTATCGCCTGCCTGAGGTTGTCGGCTTGTGTCGCTGCCACAGAGTCGACAGCAACAATAGTCTGCGTAGGCAACTCATAAAACAGGTCGGAGACCGTAATATCTGCCCCCTCGCTTATTGCCGTTTGATAAAGAGTGTCGAGCATATCGGGTTCTATGCGGTCGTCTGCGTCCACAAACAATATGTATTGCCCTGTGGCACTGTCGAGAAGGCGATTGCGGCAATAGGCGATACCCTGATTTCGAGAGTTACGTAGCGTGCTGAACAACAGACCGCTATATCTGGCAACGGTTTGTGCGACTATCTCCGCACTCTTGTCGGTAGAGCCGTCGTCGAGAAATATAATTTCGTAATCGGTAAAACTCTGTTTCGCAATACTATCTATACATTCGGCAATATATTTTTCACAATTATAGAACGGCACCAAAACAGAAATTTTCGGTTGCATAATGCCTATTTTTTCGTTGGATATATTTGTGCAAATTTTTCGGTATTGGCTTCGTACAACTCATCTAACGAACAACTTGCTATCAGATGCGTGGCATTGTCCGGCTGCTTGGAGACAACCATAATAGACTTATCGTCGACTATATGACCAAGATATACGGCATTGGGGAAATTCAGCATCGCGGTGCTTTCGACCACGACAGAGCCATACGACAGATAAAACAACTCCTCTTCGAACTTCTCCAACGGATAATCGTCTCTTTCCGAGAACATCAGCTCTACACCAAGTTCGTTGCCAAAAGACATTTTGCAGATAGCCTCAGCCACACCGCCGAAACCGACGGCAAAAGCAGAGATGATGCTCTTATTTTCGATACTGTCCGCAATAAAATCGTAATTTTGTTTGAGTTGCTCTACGTTTGGCGTATAATCGTGATTATGAGTATGTTTTATTAGATACACATAGTTCCCCAATCGTTTGAAGTCGGTAGAGATGACATTACCCGCATCTACAGTGGTGATACCGAATGCCATAAGCATCGGAGGGACGTTGATATCTCCGAACGTACCGCTCATAGAGTCTTTGCCGCCGATTGCGGGCAGGCAGAAGTCGTGCTGCATCTGCAGAGCACCGAGCAGAGCGGCAGTAGGTTTACCCCACGAGAAAGGGTTTTCGGTCATTTTTTCGAAATATTCCTGAAACGAAAAACGGATTTTGTTGTATCTGCCACCGGCAGCGACTATCTTAGTAATAGCCTCGACAACAGCATACTGTGCTCCGTGATACGGACTCCAAGACGAAATATCGGGGTTATAGCCATAAGCCATTATCGAAGCGGTATTGGTAAAGTGGTTACCCACAGGCAGTTTCTGTACCGACACCTGCGTTTCGGAACGCTGCGTCTTGCCGCCGAAAGGCATCAATACTGTCGAACGACCGATGGTAGAGTCGAACATCTCTATTAATCCCTTTTGGCTCAACACATTGTTACGTTGCAGGTTACTTATCAATTTTTCTCTTAAATCCATATTACAACTACTTTTAGAGCGAGGGCAAAGATACAAAAATAATTTCGGTCTGCCATACAATACATACGGCACAATATTGGAGTTATTTACCGTATTTGTACTTCAAACGTTTCAGTATTCTACGATTTGTGGGATCAATTATCCCCGTTATAATCTGGAGAGATATGGCATTTCCCGTAAGGTCAATCTTTTTGTTCAATGTATAATCTACAATATTATATTTTGCCCGAAACTCAAGAAAAAAACCATCTGTGATAAAACGTTTATAAGAAAGTCCAAAATTAAAATTATAGCTGACAGCCGAGACCGACTCCAGTTTCAAGTCATTATCCTTATCTAAGGCATCAAAACCATCAAATGCTACTCCGGCAAGCAACTTAATTTCATTATACCTATCCACAAAAATATCTCTAAGAAGGACAAAACCAATATATGCTCCAAAAAATTTGTTTGTATACTCATACACTCCTGTTTCGGGTCTTTTTGCCAAATAGCGATTAGGGCTATTTAATATCCTAACACCCAAGTCAATATCATACGCGAATTTTTTGTATTTACCCCCAAAAATGATACCGATTTCAGGATGAACTCCGATAATACTAAGTTTACCGGTAGGTATCCATATCCCGGAAACAAAATTAATATAACTTGTAAGACTATTAGAGTAATAGTTGACAATGTCGTAATATTCTTTTGATAACCGAGTGTTTTTGAATACCTGTGTCTGCAGCTTTGTATAGATAGTATCGGAGGCATCGGTATAGAATTGGCATAGTAGATTTTCTACCCTGTCTTCCGAATAATTCGCACGCAATTCGGAGAAAGCTTTACCTGTAAACGTATCGTATTCTTTCCCGATAGGGACATAGCCGTAGTAATACTTTTCGGCATTATCATAAAGATTATTATTCCCTGATTTATATACATTCATACGATTCTGATAATTAAATATCATATTCATAGCTTTCTGAGCCAACAACGAATCGTTAAAATTATTCTCTCTAATAGCCAATAATATCTTTGCTCGTTGTACAGGCTCACTAAGCCCGCATTTGTCCTGCCAATATTTCAATATACTATGAGCGGAATCCAACTTATTCTCGTTATAGTAGCGTTCGAATATCAAAGCACTGTTATACGATATATCTTCGCAATCCAGATGTTTCTTAACCATAAGGCTGTCAAAGTTTTGTCCCCTAAGAAAAACATTGACGACCACCAACAAAGACACAATCAAACCTAACCTTTTCATATTATTGCAACTTTCTTAGACATGATAACAAAAATATATTTTATCCATTAGAAATAATACCGTACGCCGGTGACAATATTTATTCGTGAGATATTGATATTTAGATTACCGTTATTTTTCAACATTTCGGGGTTATTGGGCACAGCATTGTCGTAATTCAATTTCATTATCTTTCCGTTAAGTACCGAAAGGTCTGCTCCTATACCGAAGTGTTTCGAGAAACGATAGTCGACTCCCACGCCAAAGTGAAACCCCACTGTAGCTCCCCAGACAGAACCTCGTGAATTGGTATCGTATATACTCTCGAGATTCTGCCTAAAACCCATATAGCCTGCTCCGAGGTATGAGGCAAAAATCCATTTGGGAGCGAAGTGCCCTCTGAATACCCAATCTACCATAAAACTCCGTATGATAACGCTATTGTAAGTGTTTCTATTTATTACCTTATCACCCGGCAGCCCCGAACAATATTGGGAGTAAATAAATCCTACGCCGCCCATTCTTCGTTTCGACTGCAAAATAAAACGCACATCCCAATTGGTTCCGTTAAATAATTTTCTTGCTACCTCTCGCTCTGCTCCTTGCAAACCTGCAGTACTTCCAATTATAGTGCCGTAACCGATGTTTACCGCAACGGTATTACCCAAAGCAGGACGGTTGTATGACGAGGTGTCGCTGTAAGTTACATAATTGGGCTTTCGCGGGGTATCTGCCATACGGTCTATATCTGCCGCATACTGTGCCCTGCGTGCTGTATCGCCGTCAGAAACCACAGCGATATCCAACGTGTCTATCCTCAGCATAGTACCCGATATTTGGTGAATGCTGCTACCGAAAGCCGAAGGGGAAATGTGTTGCGTTATCAGGAATCCGTTGCCGCCAACTGCCCGTGTCTTGGCAGTAGCCATATTTACAACCTGTTGGTAGCTACCGCGTGTAGAGAACATATTGTCCACGACAGACACTTTACCCAGAGGTTCGGCAGAGGCAGGGACATTGTTGCTATCCTCGTATACGGCTACGTATGCCGTATCGGGCAAAGCAGGATAAGTCTTCAGAACAGTCGTCATTACCTTAGGCGAGCAGGAGGCACAACACAGGCAAACAAGCACAATTACAACAATCGAGACATTAACTTTTTTCATACAATTATTGATTTTATAGTGTTACTGATTACAAATTCTTACCCTCAGATATTAGGTTAAATTTATTAAATTTCGGGCACAAAGTTAGATATAAAATTTTATTTATACAAGTGTTAACTAATATTCTCAAAAAGATATATTCCCTCGCAAAACTATCTCTATCAAAAATTCTATTGAACGGTGTACTTTCGGTTTCATTAAGAGGCAAATTACACGTTATTCTCCTTTTTGTTACTACTATCTAAAATACCCCGAAAGCTCTACCTTTTTTATTAGTTTTTGAGCCTTTTTATAATGCTTCTTTGTGAATTCATTTAGTTCTGTTAAATCCTTATAGTAAGTACGATAAACATACATCTTATCGCCAAATAGCAAAAGGTAATTTTTATTACCGTGTTTCATTTTATAATCTGCAAAATATTTGGTTGGATAAAAGATAATATCGGGTTTTAGTTGCTGTATTTCCGATAAAAATTGAATTGTTTCTTCTATCATGTTAAGAGCAAGACTTGAAAAAGGATATAAATACCTTGTTGTTCCCACTCCTTTACCTAAGGTCGCTATTATATTTTTTTGAGCATTAGAATAAACAAGTTCTGTGGCTAAGGTATCTACCGATAAAAAATCGCATATATCCTTGTCAAACGAATAGTTGGTTATAGTTTTTTTATCAAACTTTGGAGTAAGTATTATCAATGAAGAATCTCGATATAAATCTATAACCGTATCTATACCATCGTTTTTCAATCGCTCTACTCCCCAAGAATTTCCAATTATCTCGCTCTTATTAATCGAATGATAGTATTCTTTTATATTTGCTATCCCCGTATTCTGTGCGTTTAATACCACCAATTGGATAAATGCAAAAAATAATAGTATTGACTTTTTCATATAAAATATATTTGGTTGTTAACTATTTAAATATTAATTAATGACACATATAACCAATAACAAGCTAATAAAAATGTATTTTCTCATAATCTCTTTACAAAGCTAATTCTTTCGTAAATTTATCTTGAACATATTATTTTTTTGCAAAACTATCTCTATCAAAAATTCTATTGAACGGTATACCTTCGGTTTCATTCAGAGGCAAATTACACGTTATTCTCCTTTTTGTTACATACTATCTAAAATACCCCGAAAGCTCTACCTTTTTTATTAGTTTTTGAGCCTTTTTATAATGCTTCTTTGTGAATTCATTTAGTTCTATTAAATCCTTATAGTAAGTACGATAAACATAAATCTTATCGCCAAATAGCAAAAGGTAATTTTTATTACCGTGTTTCATTTTATAATCTGCGAAATATTTGGTTGGATAAAAGATAATATCGGGTTTAAGTTGCTGTATTTCCGATAAAAATTGAATTGTTCTTTTTATCCCATTAGAGACAAAACCGAGAGAGGTGGATAAATATCTTGTTGTTCCCACTTCTTTACCCAAAGTCGCTATTACATTTTTTTGAGCATTACAATAAACGAGTTCTGTGGCTAAGGTATCTATCGATAAAAAATCACATATATCCTTGTCAAACGAATAGTTAGTTATAGTTTTTTTATCAAACTTTGGAGTAAGTATTATCAATGAAGAATCTCGATATAAATCTATAACCGTATCTATACCATCGTTTTTCAATCGCTCTACTCCCCAAGAATTTTCAATTATCTCGCTCTTATTAATCGAATGATAGTACTCTTTTATATTTGCTATCCCCGTATTCTGTGCGTTTAACACTGTCAATTGGATAAATGCGAAAAATAATAGTATTGACTTTTTCATACAAAATATATTTGGTTTGTTAACTATTTAAATATTAATTAATGACACATATAACCAATAACAAGCTAATAAAAATGTATTTTCTCATAATCTCTTTACAAAGATAATTCTTTCGTAAAGTTATCTTGAACCAATTATTTTTTTCACAAAACTATCTCTATCAAAAAAGTATTCATTTGAATGCATAAAGAACATTCATTACCCAATCTACAAACTTTTTAGGTTTCTTGTAGTGTCTTCTTACATATTCATTTATCTCTATCAAATCTTTATAATATGTACGATAAATGTATATTCTATCGGAGAATAGTAATAGATAATTGGTGTTTTCTCTATTCTTATAGTCTTGAAAATATGGAGACGCTAATAATATAACATCCGGTTCAAACTTTTTAATTTCAGACAAGTCCCTGATTATTTTCTCGCTAAAAGCATTGTAGCGTTTACTCAATATACTATCCGCAGGTGTGGTAGGATAATAGTATATCCTATATGCAAGTCCATAAAAACTCATATTTTCAGATAACGCTACTACTATATTTTTCAGAGTATTACAATAAACAAGCTCTACATTAGAAGGTTTTACGAACATAAAATCGCAGACATCCTTGTCAAAAGAGTAGTTGAGTATGTTTTTTTTGTCGAAAGTCGGAACGAGTATTATCGTAGAGGAATCTCTATAAAAATCTATAATAGTATCTATTCCAAGACTTGTATAAAGTTCACGTCTATATGCATTTTCGACAATATAATTCTTATCAATAGAATTATAAACATATTTGATATTCTCTATCCCTGTATTCTGTGCGTTTAACACCACCAATTGGATAAATGCAAAAAATAATAATAGTATTGACTTTTTCATACAAAATATATTTGGTTTGTTAACCATTTAGTGAATACTTGTAGTATTGTATAGCCCTAAAAAATGATTTATATAATAATCCATCACAAAAAATAGATTTATTGATTAAAAATTCCCGGATTAAATCTGCATATCTTATTAATTTTTATTCTAAATTGTAATTGTCAAGAACAGCCGAGAATTTCTGAATCAACTCGGGTAAAAATGACTGGTCTATTTTATATTGAATACTCAATGTAGATTCCAATATAATATCGTCTATATCAAAACGATTCACCTTTATTGTCCCTAAGATATGACCAAAATCAAGTTGTCTAAAATATATTTCAAGTTCTCTTTCTATTGGGACAAACTTGGCTAACTCTATTTTTCCTTCATACAGTAAATTTAATTCATTCAAAAAATCATCAAAATAAACTTTATAATTCTCTATCTCTCGTGAAACTTTATAAAAAAAGTAAGAAATATTCACGGAAAAATGTATAGATGGTATCGTTTCGTTATTGAAAGAAAAATCTGATAACACCATAATGGGTTTTCTTTCTCTATCATAAAATGTTATCATATATTATGTATTTTTTTAATGAACAATCGGATAATAACTAGTAAAACAGCGATGAAAAACAGTTCCATTAGGAAACATTCCAATAGAATACCACCCACTATTTGAATTTATTGAGCCTGGGGCAATATACCAAAAATTTCCTTTACTAGTAACAAAAAAATCTCCTCCTTTTACAATAATTTCATCAAACGAAAATGGAAATTTGTGATACAAATCTGTTTTTGTCGCTAATTTGTCTATATATCTCCGTATTCTGTGCGTTTAACCCAGTCAAGTGGATAAATGTATAAAATAATAGTATTGACTTTTTCATACAAAATATATTTGGTTTGTTAACCATTTAGTGAATACTTACAGTATTGTATAACCCTAAAAAATGATTTATAGAATAATCCATCATAAAAAACAGATTTATTAATCGTATTAAATCTTTACCTATTTAATTTTCTTTTTTAATCGACATAAAATCTCTTTTTTTGTCAAATATTTCTTACTGGCAACAACAATAACAGCATTATATCCAACTTGCCTTGCTTCATTTTCATTAAAAACTATCAATTGACCTGAATCCAAAGGAAGAAAACCTTTTATATTTATAAAATCTTTTTCTTTATCAAAAAAATCTTTTTTCGTACTCTGTATCATTCCTGTATTACCCTTAAAAAATGCTACTTTTTTATCGCAAAAATCAAATGTACCTTTGTTTTTTTGAAAACGACAGTTCAAATATTTACTTTCACATAAATTCAAGGTTGATAGAGTGTCTTTTCCCACTTTTGTAAGACAATCCGAAATATCTTTAGGCATACTTTCTGTTAATTGTTCTTGCCCTATCAGGTAACTATTGAAAATAAAAAGCATACAGAATATTAAAGCTAATTGTTTCATTCCTTTTATTGATTTAATAGATAAAAAAATGTCTTTAACCATATTTTTAGGATTTAAAATAGAATAAAAATTTTACAATTATCAGGAGAATAATACCATTCGCCTCTTATCGCTTGCTATCTCGCTCCTTCTTATTTTTTCAGTCTCTCTCTGATAATTTCACGTTCTTTTAATCTCTCCTCTAACAACGGTTTTAAAAACGAAAAATCATCACTACCGCATACGGGAGTAGAATACCATTGTCCATCTTTGAGGTATGCTAAATCTCTAAGTCCATTCTTAAAACACAACAAAATAATAGCATAATTGAACTTTTTTTCTGAAATAGAATAGACAAAATCATAATTCCCTTTCAATAAAAACTGGGCAATAGATATATTCTCTCGCTCAACTATGTCGCTTTTCTGTTTATACCGCCCTATATTCCATGCCAGAAACCTATTTCGCACGTAAACATGCTCTACTCTATCATCATATACGAATGATTCATACCTATAATGATAAATTTTTACCCTGTTCAAGTAATTTTTTATTGTTTCCTCTGTATCAAAGAAAGCATCTCCGTTATATCTTTTAGATGTATCAACCACTTCGAAAACAATTGTAGCATATAAGTTGGTTTTATCTGTGATTCCACATTGTTTTCTAACATTGGCAATCGTTTCTTTCTCTAACGTAGGTACATCTGTCTCCAAAACTACTCTTTGAGAGAAAACATCGATTGTCGCCCCTAAAAGTATAATCAAAAATATCAGTACTTGTTTCATATTCACTTAATTATTTATCATCTAACAACGGTTTCAAAAAAGAAAAATCATCGCTACTGCATACGGGAGTAGAATACCAAAGATCATATTTTAAATATGCCAAATCCATAAGACCATTCTTAAAACACAAGAAAACAATACCATAGTTAAAAATTTTCTCAGAAATAGCATAAACAAAATCATAATTCCCTTTCAATAAAAACTGTGCGATAAGATAATTCTCACGGTCTATTTTATCGGGTTCTTTTTTATTGCTGCCAACCGCCCAAGTAACTCTATTATTTATGTAAATGAGTTTCAGAGAGCTGTCATATACAAATATTTCATATTCACAGCCCAAAGTTTGTATTTTATCCAAATAGTTGCCTATGGTTTGATTTATATCGAAAAGGGCATTCTTACCGTTTTGTTTTGCCGTATCGCCCCACTCCAAAATTGTTGTTGCCAATAATTTGGTATTATCCGATATTTGCCCATAACTCTCATAAATCCTTATATCGGATATCACGTCTTTCTCCAATTTGGGGATATTCATATCCATTACAATACGCTGCGAAAAAGTATTTGTAACTATACCGATAAATAGGAGAAAAATTACCACAACTTTTTTCATAACCCAAAATTATCTTTTTTCATTCTGTTCCGTCTTCGTCTATTAATGGTTTTAGAAACGAAAAATCTTCTTTTATGCAAACCTGTTTAGAATGCCATACGTCATCATCAAAATAGACCAAATCTATAAGTCCGTTTTTTAAGCAGAGCATAACCCGATTGTCACTAAATTGTACTTCATTCATATTATAGACAAAATCACAGCGTTTTTCCAATAACAATTGGCATACGATGTAGTCTTCTTTTTTCCCTAAATAATATTCTTTTTTATACTTTCCTCTACCCTGAAGAATCCTATTAATAACATAAACATACTTTAAATTTTTATCGTATACAAAAATTTCATACGCCTTACTATAAAATTTCAATCCGCTGAGATATGTTTCCACCCTCTGACCGGTGTCAAAGTAAGGTATCCCCATAATTGTGTCTCTTCCTGTATTATATGGCAAGAAGATAACAGTCGCAAAAAGCTCGGTACTCCTACGGATATGGAATGTCCTACGAATCTTGGCAATAGCTTCTTTTTCTAACTTGGGTACATCTGCCTCCAAAATAGCTCTTTGAGAAAAGACATCGATTGTCGCACCTAAAAGTATAACTAAAAATATCAGTACTTTTTTCATATTCACTTAATTATTTTATCATCTAACAATGGTTTTAAAAATGAAAAATCATCGCTGCCGCAGACAAACTCCGAATGCCACTGCCCATCTTTATAATATGACATCTCTACAAGACCATCCTTAAAACCTAAGATTGCTTTATAAAAACCCAAATCATTATAGTGTATATTAAACACGTAATCATATTTTTTCGTTGATAACAGAGAGGAGAGAGAGCGGTCTTCATCATTACCCAAGTAATGTTCCCGTTCGAGTTTGCCTCGTCCCAAAAATATTCGATTAACGACATAGACATTTGTTAATTGCTTGTCAAAAACAAATACTTCATAGGCAGTATTATGAAATTTCAATTTTTGAAGATAATCATATAGAGTTCTGTTAAAATCAAAAGGTAATTCATAGTGGTTGAAGCGAACAGTATCGTTCGGAAAAATAACAATAGCTGCATATAGCTCGGTCTTCTTGGGTATCTTGAATACTTTTCGTACTCTCTTGATAGCTCCTTTTTCCAATTTGGGCACTTCCATATCCAAAACCACTCTTTGAGAAAATGTCGCAATAGAAACTGCGAAAATTAGAACAATCATTATCAACGACTTTTTCATACAAAGATATATTTGTTTGTTAACCATTTAGTGAATACTTGTAGTCTGTATAATATTTCCCTTATTCTTAATCATAAATCATTGTTTCTGGTATGGAGGATACATATCTAATACAGCTTAATGTTTTTTAGCCTTTTGACGACATCTTCTATTGGGAGTGAAAATTTACTCCAATACACAATCGCAGCATCATAACCGCCGCTCTCGGCTTTTTGAGTAGCATTAAAAATGTATAAAGTGCCGTTATCGCAGGGATAGCTTGCATCAGTAGAATGTTTCTCTTGCATATTAAAGTAATAAGTTTTACCTCTTTCTCCACTAATTTTAATAAATCCCACTTTTTTATTAGTGAAATCAAAATCTTTCCGAGTGGTTTCAAAAATTCTATTGAGATATGCGCTTTCAGTTTCACTCAATAGTAAATTATCACTTCTTTCTTTCTGTGTTACACTATCATAATTAAAATTACTTTTGTGAATAGAGGAACAACTAAATGCTAACATTTCTAAACATACTATTACTAATAATTTTTTCATACCTACCATATCTGTTTCCAAGTTAATCCTGTAGATTTATCGTGAAATTCAATAATACCCCGATAATCGAGTTTTATGTATCGGTCTATTCTTCTTTCTCCCGATATATCTCTCACTACATACTTTCTGTACGACAAACCATTAACCACAGTATCCGATTCTTCTTTCTCGCAATCATCTTTGGATTCATAATATTTCAAATATGCCTTATCGTTACAGAATTGAGCACCTGTTATATACATTATATGTTCTTTAATGGAAATTCCTTGTTTGGTATCCGTTTGATAATATGTATCTAAATTACACTTATAATCGGGAACTGCTTTAAACTCATAGTAGCCTTTACTGAAAAAATCGATAACTACCAGATGAATCGTATCTGATTTATTGGATACATAAGTCAATGTGTCTCCGAGCCTAAAAGAGATATATCGGTAATCATTCAAATCATAACCGTGACATCTTGCCGTAATACAAGAATTAACAATACACATAACCAACAACAAGCCAATAAAAATGTAATTTCTCATATTTTGTATTTATTTGGTTAGTTTTTCATTCATATTATCTTCTATCATAAATCATTGTTTCTGGTATGGAGGATACATCTTCATCTCTGCCATACTCTCGTCGGGGGGATATGGGATAGTCCATTTCATCTTTTTTATATCTTCCAGACTTAAATCGTAACGTCTCAGTATCTTATAACCGTCTCTGACCTCTTGCCAACTGTATTTATTCAATGTGTCGGTATGAAAAATAAATACAGACATAGTATCGCAAGGTAAATTAGAATATATATCTTCCCATTTAGCACTACTATCATAATAATATTTACCTGAGGCTTTAATATCTTTACACACATATTCATCTGATTGAGGTAGCAAGGTATCAGGATATAATCCTCCATCATACAAACCTCCGAATGCAAAATGGAATACTATAGAATGATTCGAATTATTAGATACAATAATGGTATATCTTCTTTCACCGAACCATTCGAATTTACACGAAATCAGTACCACACATACAATTACCAACAATAATTTTTTCATATCTACCATATCTGTTTCCAAGTTAATCCTGTAGATTTATCGTGAAATTCAATAATACCCCGATAATCGAGTTTTATGTATCGGTCTATTCTTCTTTCTCCCGATATATCTCTCACTACATACTTTCTGTACGACAAACCATTAATCACAGTATCAGCTTCTTCTTTCTCGCAGTCATCTTTAGGTTCATCATCTCTCAAATATGCCTTATCGTTACAGAATCGAGCACCTGTTATGTACATTATATGTTCTTTAATGGAAATACCTTGTTGGGTATCCGTTTGATAATATGTGTCTAAATTACACTCATAATCGGGAACTGCTTTAAACTCATAGTAACCTCTACTGAAAAAATCGATAACTACCAGATGAATCGTATCTGATTTATTGGATACATAAGTCAATGTGTCTCCGAGCCTAAAAGAGATATATCGGTAATCATTCAAATCATAACCGGGACATCTTGCCGTAATACAAGAATTGACAATACACATAACCAACAACAAGCTAATAAAAATGTAATTTCTCATATTTTGTATTTATTTGGTTAGTTTTTCATTCATATTATCTTCTATCATAAATCATTGCGATTGGTATGGCGGATACATATCTAATACTACTTAATGTTTTTTTAGCCTTTTGACGACTTCATTTATTGGTACTAATCTTTTACTCCAATATATAATCGCTGCATCGTAGCCGCCGGATTGCTCTTTTTGCTCGGCGTTAAAAATGTATAATGTGCCAACATTTGGGGAATTATTTAATCTAAAATTGCTCTTTTCCCCTGCAAAATACATTTTCTTATCACTTTTTGTTTTACCAAGACTGCCTGTAAAAAAAGCCACTTTTTTACAACACAAACTATATTCTTGTTTATCTATTTGATAAAGAGCATTGAAGTATTTTCCCTCTAATTCTGTCAGTAATAAATTATCATCTATCCCCATTTTATTGATATTATTTAATATCTCACATGGAATATTTTTAAACTCATTACGCATATAATAAACCTGTGTCGACATATTGGGAATAATTATCAACAAGAAAAAGCATGGAGATATGATATATTTTTTCATTGAGTACATAACTAACGATTAAAAATAATTGATAAACAAATATTTAGCCCTAAGCAAACCATTAATACATTTTTTCATTCTACTTTTATACTTATTTCATATCGATATTCGTTATATCTTTTTCCTAAATATTCATCAATACATATTGTCTTATTTTCGATTGATGGATATCTATTTATCAACTCGTTCCTTACAAGGGTTTCTCTCATATACTTTGAGTTGCAACGATTAAATCTAACTTGCATAGAATACGAATTATCACTTTTAACTACTATTGTTGATACTTTTTCTATTTTACATCTTTCACATCTCTTCGTGGAAAAACAAGACGAAGACAATAACATAATAGTAGTCGTTATAAATATTATAATATATTTTACGTATTCCATCATCACCAATTTTGCAAATATACAAATTATTTATTAACGCAGGTGTAATTCCAGCATTCCACAAGCATACAGATACCTACGGTATAAGTGGTATTTCTAAATGTTAGACAGTAGATTTTAGATCGCATTTCAGAATTCACGCCTGCCTATTTTACTTTGAAAGTTTATTTAATATTTTCAACCGTTCTTTATTTGTCATTTCCAAAAAAGAAGAGTAAATCATTTTATAAATATTGTCAGGTATTAATCTGCGTTTTTTTATAAAATCATCACTGCTATAATAAAAGTTGCCTAACTTATCAGCAACGTTGTTATCTGAATAAACAGGACTAATCGTTCTATTTACTTTACTTATCTTACCTTTTGAGAAATATACATCAAAAGATATATCTTGATACGAATCTCTATCCACAATTATAAAACCAAGATTTGCCCGCCCAGGTCTTTTTATTGCAAACTCATAAATATATATATCGCCGTCAATAATCGGTGTTTGAGATAATTGACCGTCTGCTTTATTATAAGAAGTAAGCATAAATAACAAAATAAAAATTAGTGTTTTCATTACTTTCTGTATGGATTTATTAAATAATACGAGAATAAATCAGGTCTTATTCCTGCTGAATACGCCCAAGTTGTGGCATATAAGAGATAAGGGTGCAAACCGATATTCGGTATTCCATTTAACCAAAGAGATAAAGAAGCCATATTTTTAGGGTTTAAATCGAATAAAAATTTTACAACTGATCAGGAGAATAATACCATTCGTCTCTTATCCCTTTTTTTGTACATAAATGAATTAAACCTGTTTTTTGAAAATAGTGAAAGTTTCTCCTTCTATCTCATTGATGTAACTATCATCAGTATAAAAATCGAACAGATTTACCCCACAAAAAGGACAAAAAATAATGATTGTCGATAATTCAAATCGAAATGTCTCATACCCCATAGTCATACAAAATATGATATCTTTTTTTTTATTTTTAGTCTTTTGAGCCAAACGACTGATATTAAACAACTCATAGCCTCCATCAAGAAAAATAGGGGAGGTAAATTTCACCATTCTGATATTAATACCAAAATGATTTCCTATACAATATGCTCCTTCAAATCTGTTACAACAAAATTTCATGCGATTAACCTGTATAAAACTTTAATTATTTATTTCTACATTGCCAATGTTATTCAACAAAACCAGATCTTTTTCAAAGGTATTTTTATATCCTTTATTTTGATTGCCGATAATATTTGTACCCTCCATAAAAATATTATTCTCAATTATTACTTTTTCAATAAAATGGCAATCAAAGAAATCAATAAACTTACAAAATATATTGTTTGTAAGTTGTATTTCCATATTATTATGACCTCCCATTTCATATATAATCGTATCAATTATTATACACTTTTCTAAAATAAAACCTTTTTTGAACCAACATCCGTAAATATCTAATTTTTTTATTATACAATTACTTATTTTTATTGGAATCAGTATCTCATTGTATTTAAAATCAATAAGCTCTATAATGCTATTTTCACAACTCCATAAACTTAAATTCTCGATAGAGCTCTTATCTATTATATTTATATGTTTATTTTTCATTTTACCATCTAAATAGCATTCCATCAGCTTGTACAGCCGCCTCTTATCGCTTTTTTCGTACATAAATGAATTAAACCTGTTTTTTGAAAATAGTGAAAGTTTCTCCTTCTATCTCATTGATGTAACTATCATCAGTATAAAAATCGAACAGATTTGCCCCACAAAAAGGACAAAAAATAATGATTGTAGACAACTCAAATCGAAATGTTTCATATCCCATAGTCATACAAAATCGAATATCGTCCCTTTTATTTTTAGTCTTCCGAGCTAAACGACTGATATTAAACAACCTATAATCTCCATTAAGAAAAATAGGGGAAGTAAATTTCACCATTCTGATATTAATACCAAAATGATTTCCTATACAATATGCTCCTTCAAAGCCTCCACAACAAAATTTCATGCGATTAACCTGTATAAAACTTATCTATAAAGTTTTCTAAAATACATCCTTCTTTTGTAGGCATATAATTTTCATCAAAATGAGAGCCCACTTCGTCACCGGATAATTCTCGTATTTCATCGGCAACTATTTCATCTAAAAAAATATCAATAAAATGTTGTCCTCTTTTCACAACTTTTATTTTCAAAAGAAATTATTGGTATTCTTTTAAAAGATTGTTTATCAGAAAATCATATTCTTCTATTGTTAAGTGTACTACCATAAATATTCTTATTTATTTTTTTAATAATTATTTTCCCTGTTTCTGGTATGGAGGATACATATCTAATACTGATTAATGTTTTTTTAGCCTTTTGACGACATCTTCTATTGGAAGTGAAAATTTACTCCAATACACAATTGCCGCGTCATAACCGCCGCTCTCGGCTTTTTGTTCGGCATTGAAAATATACAAACTGCTACCACCAACAATCGTGGAATTACTATAAAAACGTTCTCGTGTCTCTTTGAAATAATATGTTTTACCTCTTGTAATAAAGCCTACTTGTTTGCCAACAAGATTAAAATCTTGCGGGTCTATGTTGAAAATATAATTTAAATATTTTCCCTCGCATTCATTTAGTATAGAGGAATTGTCCTTCCCCATTTCATCGATATTATACAATAAGCCTTTGGGTATTTCCGAAAAATCACGCACTTGCACATTGTGTATTTGTCCATGTCCAAAATTGTCTACTCTCACACTATTGTCATTAGAATTAGATTTGTGAATGGAACAAAAACTAAATACCAATATTTCTAAACATACTATTACTAATAATTTCTTCATTGTTTGGACTTTTTAGGAATCTGATAAAGATATGGACTTGAATAAATGCCTAATTGCCGAATAAGCAGTTGAAGATTCAATAAATGCGAGTGGAATGCATATAAAGTAGGAACTCCTGTTGACCGAATAAACATACGCAGCATAGCTGAAAAAACACAGAAAGCACCAATACTCTCATAATACTCTATCTTTTAATGGTTAAAAAAATATTTTATCTATCGAATGCAAAAATATACAAATAAATTGTAGCAACAAAATATTTTTTGCATTTTTTTCGATATTTTTTGCCAAATTACCGCAACACAACGATAATCATCTGACCTACTGCCGCTTACGCTCTACAAGTAACTTCAATAACGAAAGCACGATATAGGCAACTATTATCCACGACATCGCCTCCAAACGGAACAACGCCAGCAGAATAACCAAAATAGCTATCAGAAGATATCGCCAAATATTTTCGCCCAAAGAATAGGTCTTGAACTTCAACGAAAACATCGGCAATTCGGCTACAAGCAAGTAACAAGTCGTCGCCACGAGTATCAGCGTATACCAATAATTATAGTAAAAAAAACGATAGTAAGCAAAACCGAGACCTAACCAGAATATGGCATTTGCCGGTGTAGGAAACCCTATGAAAGAGCTTGTCTGCCTGTCGTCTATATTGAATTTGGCAAGCCGCAGAGCCGAAAAAGCCGCTATCAGCAAGCCCAAAAACCTCCAATATCCTCCCAAACCTTCGAGTAAATTAACAGCCACCATAGCCGGAGCGAAGCCGAAACTTATGACATCGGCAAGCGAATCAAGCTCTTTGCCCAGAGGCGAATACACTTTCAGCAGACGAGCCGCGAAACCGTCCATAAAGTCGAAGACCGCCGAAACGAGCACAAATATAAGAGCATACGAATAATCATCGTAAAAAGCCGACAGTACAGCCAGACATCCGGAGCACAAATTACACAAAGTCAATATATTAGGAATATGCTTTCTCATATAAAGAGTTTTTTATACAATATTCGACACGATTTTAATTTTTTCCAAAATTAGATATTTTTCCCCAATATGTTGACAATAAAATCAGAAAATTGGTATTTTTTTTTTATTTTTGTATCTTTATTTTATTTACAAAAAATTATCCGAAAAAATAATGGCAGCAGTAGAGATAGCAAAATTCCTTCTTCCGTGCGTAACGGTCTTACTTATAGCCTATTGGCTCATAAATCGCCCTATCAAATTGGAGAAACTCAAACTCGAAGCGGAGGCAGATATGTCTAATTATAAAGTGATTGCACCGATAAGGCTCAGTGCATACGAACGTCTTGTGCTTTTTCTGGAACGTACCTCGCCCGACGAGATTTTCAATCGCGAGATGGAGTCGGATATGTCGAGCTTCGAGCTACAAATCAAACTATTACGCGTCATACGCGAAGAATTCGAACACAATGTATCGCAGCAGGTATACGTCAGCCCACAAGCTTGGCAAGCCGTAGTAGACGCCAAAAACAACGTTATGCAACTGATTAATATCTGTGCTACACAGGTGAATGCCACCGACAAAGCAATCAATCTGGCTCAGACCATCATCAAAACATACAATGAGGTTCCACAAACCCCAACCAAAAGCGCCATACAACTACTCAAAAACGAAATAGGACGAATAATACTCTAAAAATGAACATAATATCACAAAAAAAACTGTACAGCCCACTCATTGCCGCCGCTATCTGCATTACTTTTCTGTTTGCCGCCTGCCAAGCAGAAGGCGACTGTACGCAAGATACACGTACGAGCGTAGGAACAGCATTTTTTCAACCCGTATTGGGAGCAAACCAACAATATACTGCTCAGACACTTACAGACACCATCAGGATAAAAGGTGTCGGCAGCGACTCGTTCATCAACGACACACTCTCCATCTCTGCTGCGAGGCTGCCACTGAAATCATTCGAAAAAAATACTTCATTTGTGATACAAAAAGATAATTTGAAGGCTGATACTATCACGTTCATACACGACAATACCGAGCAGCTGCTTTCACTCGAATGCGGAGTAAAGGTAATACACGACATCAAAGACATACGATTCACCCAAAACCGTATAGATTCCGTCAAAATAGCCATAAGTAGGATTGCCGACAACAAAACAGCCAATCAGGTAAAAATATATTTCAAAGTAGAGTGATGAAAAGATTTATAAAAGTGTCTGTCGTTTTTCTATACTTAGCTCTTGTTCAGGCTACTGCTTGGGCACAGGGAGATTCTACCGCAGTCGAAAAAGATATCCGAAACATCTACAAAGGCAAGGCATACAGAGCAGTATCGGTGCATGCCGATATATTTTCGCCATTTATGGGACGTATAGCAAACAAGAACATAAACACTTTCGAGTTTCAGGCAGATATCAATCTGTACGACAAGCTATTCCCCATAGTAGAAGCAGGTATGGGCAACATATCGGTAAACCTTGCCGGTGGACAGGGCTACAGGGCATCGGCTCCATTCGTACGGCTGGGCATGAACTATAATCTACTAAACAATGCCACAAAAGAAGGGACTCCTCGTCTGATACGTTCATATCCGTTTCTGGGTGTACGTTACGGCATAGGGGTTGTAGACTATGCTATGACTAACGTAAAGTACAACTCCGACTATTGGCAGGGAAGCAAGACACACGACTTCGCAGCCAAATCCACCTATGCGGGCTGGATAGAGATAGTCGGCGGGATACGTGTAGATATATACAGAGGTCTTACTATGGGTTGGAGCGTACGGTTAAAGACGGCTTTTCACGCAAAGAACAAGACACAGCTCTGGTGGACACCAGGATATGGATTCACACAGGGAGCACAGTTTGCTTTCAACTACACACTGGGATACACATTACGCACCAAGGCAGAGAGAGCCAAAACCGCCACACAGACAGACCGAAAATGATACTGCTGCCACTCTGCTATGCCGCCCCGATAGCCTATTATCACTACCTTATACACCACGATTGCCAAATAGAAGTGTATGGCTCATACCGAAAGCAGACATACGCCAACAGGTGTTATATAGCCACTGCCAACGGTATAGAGACTCTTACCATACCTGTCGAAAAAGGAGAAGGCAAAACACTTGTAAAAGACATCAGGATAGCGTCGCATACCGATTGGCAGACAATGCACTACCGAGCTATCGAGAGTGCCTACAGCTCATCGGCTTTCTTCGAATATTTTGCAGACGAATTTTTGCCCTTATATTCCGCCCGATATAAGTTTCTGGTAGACTTCAATCTCGACCTGCAGCAAAAGATACTACAATGTCTCAACTATCAAGACATTAACATCTCATTATCGACACACTATACAAAAGACGTCGGAGAGGGCGATATCGACCTACTTCAGGAATTTTCAGCAAAAAGCCACTTCAAGCTACTGCCCGACATAGTGAATAAGCCGTACTATCAGGTATTTTCGTACAAATACGGCTTCAAACCCAATCTGAGTATCCTCGACCTGCTTTTCAATACTGCACACGAAGCACGTATCTACCTCCGATAACAGACAAAAAAAGAAGGGTAACTTGCTACCCCTCTCTTTATACATTAAAACAACTATGTCTCTCTCGAATTTAGAATAAGTTGTACCTTTCGTCTTTGACCTTGTATGCCTTTTTGAGTGCCTCCAGTACGTAGTAAAACAATCCGCTGTTTTGTTGACCTATGACATATTTCATCTGTTTTAGGTCAAACGGTTCAGGGTTTTCGGTCTTCGAAAGTACTTGGAATACGAATGCCCCTATATTACCCTTCATCGGAGCCGAGAGCTTATTGACTTCGGCAAAAGGAGCGTTGGCTATCATAGCCGCATCGAAACCAAGCGAACCTGCCGAATTGGAAGCAAATGTAAGTCCTTTGACCGTATCTACCGACAATCCTTCGTCTCTGAGTCTATCTATTGTCTTACCTGCGAATAAGCCCTTCATCATATCGAACTTCTTATCTTTGCGTAGCTCAGACAGCAGTTGGGGCTTCACTTCGTCAAGAGTTTTGTAACCCTCTTTGTTCATTCGCTTTACGGTGGCAACAACGAGGTTATCGCCACACTCAAACACGTCGGAGGTAGCTCCCACCTTACTATCGAACGCCCAACGTATTACCTGACGTGTTTCGGGAATATTCAGCAGACGCGGGAAGTTCCTGTCTATCGTATTTGCAGGTATCACCTGATAGTTTTTTTCTTTTGCTTTTTTGTCGAAATCGCTACCGTTTCCGCCCAACAAGCCTGCAAACTGTTTTGCTTCTTGGAATATCTTAGCTTGAGTACCGTTACTTGTGGCCACATTACGCTCTATCACAGCGAGTTTTACCATTTTTACGGGTTTGGTACGCTCCGTTACCACAAAAATACTTGCAGCACTGCCCTGACTCATCACAAAAGGCTCATTTATAGCAGCAGCCGATACCTTACGCAGCAGTTCGGGCGATAAGGTAACCTGACGTACCCAACCGATGTCCCCTCCTCTGCTACCCGACTGTTTGTCGGCAGAATATTGTTGTGCCAACGTAGCGAACGGCGTTTGTTTTGCCAAACCCAATACGGAATCGACCTTAGCTTTGGTTGCCTCGGCGGTAGCCTCTTGTATGGCTATAAAACTAAGTTTTACCGAGTCCGGCATCTGCTTGGTATCCACCACTTTTGCTATTTTGAAAGTATTGTCTACAAACACCGGTCCGAATACTACGCCTCTGTCGGCAGAGAAAGCAAAGTCTCTCAGGTCGCTCGGTATATCGCCCTGAGCAAGGAATACGTCTCTGTACGGTACATCGGAATTGAAATTGACCGTATCGGTCAGAAGAGAGTCGTTGACGGCGGCAAAACCTACTTTTGCCGTCTCTATCTGCTTTCTGACAGCATCAATATCCTCTTTCGAAGGCTTGATGGGAAAGACTACGAAATCTATATCCACATAAGGGTCTTGCTTGAACTGTTCTTTCTTCTTTTTATACAGAGCCTCCACTTCGCTATCGGCAACTTTGACAGTACTGTCGGCGATAGTAAAATAGGGCTTCATAGCATACAGCACATCTACCGAATACTTCGAATTGTTATAGGCAAACTGAGCTTCCTTAGTATTGGTTACCAACGATTTAGTAAGCAGTGTGTTATATTTTTCGAATAATGAGCCGAATTTTACATTGGTTTCGATAAACTTCCAGTAGTTTTTCATCAGGACAACTTGTTCGGGATTGGCATTTTTGTTGCCGTCGGCACTCTCCAATTCTTTTATGAAGTTGGCAACGATATTCGGGTCGAACATACCCGTCTCGGGATTCTGAAATACGGGACGCATCATAATCAGCGGACTCGGGTTTTTGCTCATTATCAAGTCCGATAACTCTTGCTTTGATACCCCCATACCGATATTACGAGCGTCTTTTTCTACAACCTGCCTCATAACAATCTGATTCCAAACCTCTTGTCTTATCTGCTCGGACATTTGGTCGTCTATATTCTGCCCCCTCTCTACTTTGTAGAAATCCTGCATCTGGTTCAACGAAGCCAAAAAGTCGTTATACTTAACTTTATCTCCGTCGATGCTGCCTACATTCGCTTTTTGTTCTCTAAAAAAAGTAGAGCCATTATTGACAAAATCCGTTACAATGAAAATTAACAGCGCTACACCAATCACAATAAGGAGCAAAACCCCGTGATTTCTAATCCTTCCTAATGTTGCCATTATCCAATAAAAATTATTTATTTAACTATAAACTTATTTCTGTCTAAAAGATTGCAAAGATATAAAAAAATTAGGAATCGACAATATTCAGACGGGTAAATGAGGGGTAAATTCATCACTGCTTTCTTCGAGGCAGACCGCACTAAGCCGAAGCCAACGTAAAGACCGAAATCTTGGCATTGCTTTTTTCCCTGATTGCCTCTACACAGGCTATCAGAGTAGAGCCTGTCGTAAGTACATCGTCGACGAGCAGAATATGCTTGCCGTCGAAAATAGAACCGTCGGTAAGCTCGAAAATACCTTTGGTATTCTCCCAACGCTCATAAGTCGATTTGCGGGTCTGAGTCGGATTCTCTACAGCACGATATAGGTTGCCCTCATCGACGGGGATACCCATAATCTCCGCCATACCGTCGGCAATACAACGACTCTGATTATAACCGCGTTTACGGTATTTGCTCTTGTGCAGAGGTACAGGTACAATAACGTCTACCGATCCAAAGACGTCGTTATCAACCAATTCGGCAGCGGCGTATTTGCCCAGAAATATTCCTATCTCCTTTTCTCCCTTGTATTTCAGCTTGTTTATTAGTCTCTGCACATCAGACTTCTTGATGTAGCGAAGAAACGAAGTTACTCGCTCCACGTCGGCTTTGCCCCAAAATTTCTTTTCGAGAATATTGCCTTTCTCGTAGTGCATATCGTTTTTCGGCAGTCGGTGCAGACACTTCATACAGATAAGCGTCTCGCCTCTGTACAAGTTATTGTTGCAGCAAACGCAAAGGTCAGGGAAACACAACGCTACAAGGTCTTCTAACCAACTGCCGATAGTCGTTCTTTTGGGCATTTATGAGTGTGTTTTTTTCGAGAGTATTATTTTACTCCCGTATGCCCGAAGCCGCCTTCACCACGCTCGGTTTGGTCGAGAACTTCGACCTCTTCCCATACGGCTTGTTCGTGTCGGGCTATTACCATCTGGCAAATTCGCTCGCCGTCTTCTATAACAAAATCGTCCGACGAGAGATTTACGAGTATTATACATATCTCGCCACGATAGTCGGCATCGATGGTGCCGGGCGAATTAAGCACGGTTATGCCCTTCTTGATAGCCAAGCCGCTCCTTGGGCGTATCTGAGCCTCGTATCCCTGAGGCAAGGCAATGAAAAGACCCGTCGGCACAAGTGCTCTACCGAGTGGTTTGAGGGTTATCGGCGAATCGAGATTGGCACGTATATCTAACCCGGCAGAGAGAGCCGTAGCGTATTGAGGCAACTTATGGTGAGATTTATTGACAATTTGTATCTGCATATTACGATGATATTCTTTTGTTTCGACAGGCGAAGTTACAAAATAATTACATACCAAATATTATTTTTATCCATAAAATTCGGATAAAAAGCGAGGTCGTCTAATTTTAAATAACTTACGTTTATAGCTGCCCTGCCTCTACGAGATTGATTACTCGCTCGATGATGACATCTTCTTCTTTCGTGCCGAATTTGCTTTTGAGGTCGGCTCCGAGTATGACTGCAAACATCTGCCAAAAACCTGCACTGAACGAGCCCCGATAGGCTTTGATAAGTTCGAACGAGGTGGTGTTGGTCTCTCTGTCGAGAAGACGTATTATCAGTTTTCCCTGACTCAGAGTGAGTTCCTTAAACTTTGCTTCGTTCTCTTTGTAGATACGTTTTTCGAAGTTTTTCATATACGCATCGCGAGAGGCTTTGTTGGGCAGGGTCATAAGTGTGCGGTTGGTAGTCTCTATCACCCCCCGTATATGTTTTAGATACGGCATTACCTTCTTTACGTCGCGTACGGTACGCCAGTAGAATTCCTCCTGTTTTTTGTTTTTGAACTTCAACTCAGGATAACAGTAAAAGACAGGCAAAGCAAAATAAGGCAAGGTATCTCCCTGCAAAATCACTGCCTGTGCTATCATTATACTGCCGTTACCGGAGTCTTGAAGCGATTGCCCGTATTGTGGCTGACAAAAGACAAACAACAAAACGGACAATAATGTTGTTTTCAAAAATTTCATATTACAAAAGTATAAAAATATCCTTTTTCGTTCGATTAGATTTTTTAATTATCGGTTAGTTTAAATCAAGCAAAAAAGATTTTTCGTTATTGTTCATAACAAACAGATATACAAAGCATAACACACACCACAAGCGATATAATCGCCTCTCATAACATCAACGACGTACAAATCGCTTCTCGATAAGATGCCACGATGCATAAGCCAACGGAACTGTGATGGCAAGAGTAGCAAAAATGAGCGTCAGACTCGTCGGGCGACAGAAAAAGACAATCATCTGCTGTACGGTAAAAGCATATATATAAAGCCCATACGACAGGTCGCCTATTTTATTGCCCAAACTGCGTATATAAGGCAGCGGATACAGAGAAAATGATAATACGGCAAAGGGCATTATGATATAAAATACTTTATCCAAAAATCCATAAACAATAGCGAGTACGGCAATGATTGCAACGACAGTCAGCACAAGCGGCAGAAAACGACGAATAGTAGACATACCGAGCGATGCACACGCCACTCCGCCCCAGAAACAAGCTCCAAGCTGTAGCAAGTTTTTGACACGGAATACTGCATTTATCTGCAGAACATCGGTACCCAAACACAGCAGAGCGACAATACAAAACGCCCACACAGAAATGGACAAAGCTACGACGACCAATCGTTTGCGGCGAAGGGCAAAAAGTAAGGCAAGCAGCAGATACATTGCCACCTCGTAACGTATTGTCCACAGCGAACCGTTGATGACACGCGGGTATGGGTTATTTTCGAACACTCCCGCAATATGATATTGAGTGGCAAGCAGCAGGTTACGAGGCAGATATGTCCACACCTCTACGTTTTTCGTATACGGGATACTGCTGTCGTATACGACAGGTAGCACCATAAGAGTGATAAGCAGCATCACCAACAGCGCCGGCACAATACGCCTCACCCGCTTGCGAAGATAATCGACTACCGAAGTACTGCGGCACAGGCTCTCAAATACTAAATAGCCGCTCACCACGAAGAAACCTGCAACGCCGACGTGCGAGAACATAGTCTGCCCGCTTGTGGCACGATACAGAAAATCGCCCTCCGAAGCCCCCGTAAGTACATACGAATGAGATATGACGACAAACGTCGCAAATATCAATCGGACACAGTCGAAATTATTGTTTCTATCCATCTGGCTATGTTTGCCTTAGTGCGAGAGCCAGTTTTCGGGGTTCTCGTACGATGCGTTTTCGTTGAGAATGTAGAAGTTAAGTTCGCTCTTGTTGTTTTTCTGGGCTATCCTACCGATTTTTTGACGGGCTTTTACCTTTTCGCCCTTTTTGACGTAGAAAATCGACAACTGCGCATATACCGTCGAATACGAGCCGTGCATTACCCAGACGATATACCCCGAACCCGGTTCATACATCACCTCGAAGACCGTTCCCTCGAAAACGGCACGAGCATCGGCACCGTTGGGAGCGACGATATATATACCGCTATTGTTTTCGATAGTGTTTGTCAGCGGGTTTGTCTGCCGTCCGAAACGACGGTGTATAAACCCGCTCTCGACAGGCATAGGCAGCCCTCCTTTATTCTTGGCGAAAGTACCTGTCAGCTGACGGTCTTCTTTGTACTGTTTATACTCTTTCTCGGTTATGACGGGCTTTTCGGAGGCTTTGGCAGATGTTTTTGTCTTTTCGGTAGTTTTTGCCTTTGCTTTGTTCTTGTCTTGACGCTTCTTTTCTTCGGCAGCCTTCTTAGCCATCTCTGCCTTTTTCTTATTCTCTTCAGCTACTTTCTGACGTATCAGGTCGTTGAGTTTTTTTTGTCTCTGCTGCTCTTCGCGGATAGTTTCCGAATACTCTTTTTCTTTCTGATTGTAAGTGCTGAGTAGTCGATTTTTCTCATCTTTTCGGAGGTTCAACTTTTTGTGTTGCTGTTCTTTCTGCTGCAGCGACTGCGATTTTTGCGATACATATCTCTGTAAAACAGCCTCTTTGTCTGCGACACTTTTGTTCAACTCTTTGATTTGCTCCACCTGCTTACGTCTATACAACGATATTTCGAGCAGATATCTTGCCCGTCGCATCCCCTGGCTGAAATTCTTCGATGAAAATATGAAGAGTACGGGCGAAAATTGTCGGCTGAAAACAAAGTTCTTCGATACCATATTGGCATACTCCTCTTTCGCTACGGTAAGTTTGCGAGAGAGAGTGTTTCGCTCTGTGGCTAACGAACTGATATCGCGGTTAAGACCGTCTATTTCGGAGTTTATGGAGAAAATCAAGTTGTTGGTCTCTTTGATTGTACGAGTTATCAGTTGCAACTCGTTTTCCGTACCTTTACGCGACTTTTTGGTGTCGTCGAGCAACTTTTGCGTAGCCTCGAGCCTCTCTTGAGCTTTGCGTTTCTGTGCCTCGAGTTCTTTGAGTGATTGAGCCGTTACGCTATGTATGCCAATGAAAACAATCGAGATTAGAGCTATTAAGTTTCTCTTCGACATCGTTTTACTTATGTTTTTATTAATAAATAATTATTTGTTGTCGGACAAAAAGTTATTTCCCAAAACAGTTATATTGCACTATATTTTAGATTTACACACGATAACTCACTCAAAATCGACAATATCAAGATATTACAGTATCTGGCTGCACATCACTTTGGTATATCTACCAAAATCGACCGGCGAAGGCTCTACCAAGCCATTTATCTCCGCTTTCTTTATATTTATCCGCATATTGAAGTTGTCTTTCGGCAGGTTCGTTTTAAGCTCTATCAGGGTCGGGAATGCTACTTTGTCTATCACTTTGAATACAGTGTAATCTACTCTTACAGCCTCTGTCATACGGTCTTTGAGTGCAGTGGAGGCAATCATATAGTCGGGCGATATTTCGAACCGATGCTCGTAACCGTTTACCTGCCTCTTAGATTCGAGCAGAAACATTTCGGGCTTCTGTATCGAGGCATAATCGGCTTCGATACTTTCGTTTTTGTTGATACAGAAAAGCTTGTTTGTAAGCAGTGCCTCTATTGCTGCGTACGTAACTTCGGTCTTCAGAATCTTGGTAAAGTAATCATACGAGTTGTCGCAGTATTGGCGGTTGAACTTATCGAAGACATAAAAACGCTCAGGAGTAAATTTAATCCTAAACAACTCTATACCAAGTGCCGGGAATATCGATATGCTTATCTCTTTGCCTTTGATTATACGTATAGTCATTTTCACCGTATAGCTCTTTTCGTCGTTTTGGTAGAACACTTCCGCATTTGATATGTTCAATGTACGAATCTCAGAGTTAGCCCTGTTACATTGGTTTACTATCTCGCTTATGGTCAGTTTTTGTGCTACCGGAGTTTCTGTGCGAGATGTCTTCATTGCCGTATATTTGGGGCGACATCCCCCTGCAATAACTGCTACGAGCAGTATAAAAATAATCGACTTTTTCATCTTGTTCTTTTTTGTAATTCAACAATTTTCAGGTTGCAAATTTATAAAAAATTTCGGTAACAGCCCGATTTGCCTCTATCGATTATCGATTCGGGAGGCGAATATTTTAACACAAATTGTAACGTATTGTTTATTAATCGATATAATTTCTCTTCGACCGATTTTGTATTTGCCACAAAAAAATTATTTCATAAATTTGCATTATAAAACAAAAAACATATTACATTTGTACTAAATTTCGAAAGGTATTTTTTTTATTGTATAATTCTAAAAACTTTCATACAACATTGATTTTATCAGACGAGTTAAAAAAGAAATTTGGGTTCGATACCTTCAAGGGTAATCAGGAAGCCATTATCAACAATGTGCTTGCAGGTAAAGATACATTCGTACTTATGCCTACCGGCGGCGGCAAGTCGCTTTGCTATCAGCTACCGGCGCAGTTGCTGGACGGTGTAGCTATTGTTGTCTCGCCCCTAATTGCTCTGATGAAAAATCAGGTGGACGCTCTGCGTACGTTCTCCGAATTTGCCTCTATTGCTCATTTCCTCAATTCTTCGCTGAAAAAAGACCAGATAGAGGCAGTAAAGCGAGATGTTTTGGAAGGGAAAACAAAACTGCTCTATGTGGCTCCCGAGTCCCTGACAAAAGAGGATAATGTAGAATTTTTGCGTAAGATAAAAATCTCTTTTTATGCCGTCGACGAGGCTCACTGTATCTCTGAGTGGGGGCACGACTTCCGTCCCGAATATCGTCGAATACGCCAGATAATAAACCGTATAGGAGTGGCTCCGATAATAGCCCTTACCGCAACGGCTACGCCCAAAGTGCAGCAAGACATACAGAAAACGCTCGATATGACCAATGCAACGGTATTCAAGTCATCGTTCAATCGAGAGAACCTATATTACGAGGTCAGACCCAAGACACAAAACATAGAAAAAGACATTATAAAATATATAAAGAGCCAAGGCAGAAAATCGGGCATAGTCTACTGCCTCAGCCGCAAACGAGTGGAGGAGCTCGCCGAATCGCTGTGCCTCAACGGTATATCGGCTTTACCCTATCACGCAGGGCTTGACGCAGCCGTCAGAAGCCAAAACCAAGACTTCTTTCTTATGGAGAAGTGCGACGTCATAGTAGCTACCATTGCCTTCGGTATGGGCATAGACAAACCCGACGTACGTTACGTTATCCACAACGATATCCCCAAGAGCCTCGAGGGGTATTATCAAGAGACAGGCAGAGCAGGTAGAGACGGCGGCGAGGGCAACTGCATACTCTTCTACAGCCGAAAAGACCTACAGAAACTCGAGAAGTTTATGCAGGGTAAGCCAAACTCCGAACAGGAGATAGGAAAACAGTTGCTTGTCGAAGCAGCCTCGTATGCCGAGAGTTCTATCTGTCGGCGAAAAATGCTCCTACACTACTTTGGCGAGGAGTATCCCCACGATAATTGTTGTAATTGTGATAATTGTTTACATCCTAAAAATATGACAGACGCAAAAGATTTATTGTGTGCAGTATTGGAGCTTGTTTCGGCTCTTGGTGGAAAGTTCAGGGCAGAGATTTTTGTCGATATTCTGACAGGTAAAGAGAATGTCGAAGCCGATGCCTACCACTTCGAAGACCTCGAGCTATTTGGTTCGGTAACGGACGAAGAAGAAATAAAGTTGTTACAGCCGGTCATCCGCCAGGCTATAATAAGCGGTTTCATTACAAAGAAGATAGAGAACTACGGCGTACTGAAAATAACGAAGCAAGGTAAGGATTTTCTCAAGAAACCTCAGCCATTTATGGTTGCTCTCGACGAAGACTTTAGCGACGACGACGATAGCGAAGCCTCAGTAAAAGGCGGCGGGTCATCAGCTCTTGATGCCGAGCTATTCTCTATCCTCAAAGATTTGAGAAAAAAATACTCCAAAAAGCTCAACCTACCGCCGTTTGCCATATTCCAAGACCCATCGCTCGAGGCTATGTGTACGACATATCCCATCACTCTGGACGAACTACAAAATGTTCCCGGTGTCGGCGTGGGCAAGGCAAAAAACTTCGGACAGGAGTTTATCGATGTCATAGCACGTTATGTAGAAGAGAACGATATCATTCGCCCCGAAGACCTGAGGATAAAAACCGTTGCCAATAAGTCGAAACTAAAACTCGAAATCATTCAGGCTATCGACCGCAAGGTGGCTCTCGACGACCTCGCTATCTCTAAGGGGATAGAGTTCCCCGAATTACTGGACGAGATAGACGCCATCGTATTTTCGGGAACAAAGATAAATATAGACTATTTCCTCAACGAGGTAATGGACGAAGAGATGATAGAAGAAGCATTCGATTACTTCAAAAACCATGCCGAAACAGACGACATAGACGCTGCAATAGATCACCTTGGCGAGAACGAATACACTCGCGAAGAAGTACGGCTGCTGCGAATAAAATTCCTCTCGGAAGTAGGTAATTGACCCACCCCAAAAACCTTCTCAGACAGAACGTTAGTCAAAAAAAGGCGGCAAAGACGTTGCCATCTTTTTTCTTCGTTGTCTATCCATATTATCAGGTACAGGCAGAAAAAAACTAACCGCAACTTGAAAAAAAATATTAACTTTGCACGTAATTGTAAGAAACAAATTAATAATTTCCAAAAAAAGAACATATAAAAGTATGAGTAAAGAAGTAGTGATAGTATCTGCCGCCCGTACGCCTATCGGCAGTTTCAACGGTTCGCTTGCCGGTATGTCGGCAGTGGAGATAGGCGTGGTAGCAGCCAAAGAGGCAATCAGACGTGCAGGCATCCGCCCCGACCAGATAGACGAAGTAGTAGCGGGCAATGTGCTCGGTGCAGGTTTGGGACAGAATGTAATACGTCAGGTGGCAGTACACGCGGGTATACCTGTCGAAAAGCCCGCTTTCACAATAAATATAGTCTGCGGTTCGGGGCTTCGTAGCGTATCGCTCGCCACACAAATCATCAAAGCAGGCGACGCCGACGTCATACTCTGCGGTGGTACCGAAAGTATGACAAACGCTCCTTACCTGCTGCCTAATGCCCGCAACGGACATCGTATGGGCGACGGACAGATAGTAGACTCTATGATAAAAGACGGTCTGACAGAAGCATTCTCCAATGTACATATGGGTATCACTGCCGAAAACATCGCCGAACGCTGGCATATCTCGCGTGAAGACCAAGACCGATTCGCCGTTACCAGCCAGCAGCGTTGCGAAGCGGCACAGAAGGCAGGACGCTTCAAAGACGAGATAGTACCTGTGGAGATACCGCAAAAGCGAGGCGAGCCCAAGATATTCGACACCGACGAGTTCCCACGTCCGGGCACTACGTTGGAGGCATTGGCAAAGCTGCGTCCGGCATTCAAAAAAGACGGTACCGTCACGGCGGGCAACTCTTCGGGTATCAACGACGGAGCAGGATTCCTCATACTGATGTCGGGCGAGAAAGCTAAAGAGCTCGGTATAAAACCTATGGCTCGCGTGAAAGCATACGCCACGGCAGGCTTAGATCCGCAGATAATGGGCTACGGACCGGTGTACGCCACCGAGAAAGCTCTGAAGATGGCTAAAATGACCGTCGAAGACTTGGATCTGGTCGAAGCCAACGAGGCTTTTGCATCGCAAAGTATCGCCGTAATACGAGACCTAAAGCTCGATCCCGAAAAAGTGAACGTCAACGGCGGAGCCATCGCTCTGGGTCATCCGATAGGGGCTTCGGGCGTAAGAATACTTATTTCGCTGATATACGAAATGCACCGCCGCCACGCCAAAAACGGTCTGGCAACACTCTGTATCGGAGGTGGACAAGGGGCTGCCATTATCATAGAGAATATGATGTAATACAATAACATACGAATGTCTAACCATAAAAACATAAAGATATGAATGGATTGAAAGATAGAATCGCCGTTGTCACGGGCGGAGCCGACGGTATCGGTCGTGCTACGGCAATGAGATTTGCCCAAGAGGGTGCAGTGGTAGTTATCTGGGATATGAACGAAGAAAAAGGCAAACAGACCGCCGCCGAGATTAATGCCGCAGGCGGCAAGGCTTCGTTTCTGAAAGTAAATACCTCAAACTTTGCCGAAGTCGAGGCTGCCTCCAAAAAAGTTGTCGAACAATACGGCAAGTACGAGATACTCATCAACAACGCCGGTATCACTCGCGACTCCACTCTGAAAAAGATGACGCCCGAGCTCTGGCAGCAGGTCATCGACGTCAATCTGACGGGGGTGTTCTACTGTGCCAAGTGTGCCGCCGATATTATGACCGAGCAGGGTTGGGGACGAATAGTCAACGCCTCGTCGGTGGTGGCTCTATACGGCAACTTCGGACAGACGAACTACGTTGCCACCAAGGCGGGACTTATCGGAATGACCAAGACAATGGCTCGCGAACTCGGCAAGAAAGGCGTAACCGTCAATGCCGTTGCTCCCGGTTTTATCCTTACCGATATGGTGCGTAAGATGCCCGAGGAGGTGCTCAAGTCGATGGAAGACAAAGTTCCCGTAAAGCGTCTGGGCAAACCCGAAGAGATAGCTGCCGCATACGCATTTCTGGCTTCGGACGACGCTGCATACATCAACGGTACGGTCATCAGCGTCGATGGCGGTATGACAGTATAGTAAGATAAAGTTTTAATTATAATTGCAAAGGGGTTTCTCGGGGACAAGAGAGACCTCTTTTTTTTACTAAAAAAAAACACAAGATAAAGACAGCCAAATGTTTTCTTTGAATATCAACAATATACAATAACATATTATATCTTCTCACAAAATAAGATACGATACGTCAATCAAAAATAATAACATATATAACAAGCCTATTGCTTTTTTTTGTACCTTTGACAATTATAAAATTATTGACAAACTTCGACATATTGTTATACAATGGATAAGATAAAAATATTGGACAGGAATTTCAAAAAATCCATACCGGAAAGCAAAATAACTTTGGCTATCAACGATATAGCCAATCGAATGAACTCTGAGTTGAAAAACGAGAATCCGCTTTTCATCTCTATATTGAACGGTTCATTTATGTTTGCCGCCGACTTGATGAAACGGATAACCTTCCCGTGCGAAATATCTTTCGTAAAAATAGCCTCATATCACGGCACAACCTCTTCGGACGAGATGCTTGAGCTGATAGGGCTCAAAGAGAACCTCAAAGGCAGGACGGTAGTCATTATCGAGGATATAGTGGATTCGGGCAAAACTATGTCCAAAGTATTGGAAATGTTGCAAAATCGCGGTGCAGGCAAAATACTGATTTCTACGCTATTACTAAAACCCGATGCTCTGAGATATGATATAAAACCCGACTACGTGGCGATGACGATACCAAACGATTTTATCGTAGGCTATGGGCTCGACTACAACGGATACGGGCGTAATCTACCTGATATTTATACAGTAACGGAATAAAATCTTACAAAGAGATGAAAAAACCTCTAAAAATAACTCTTATCTCTATCGGCTCTCTATTAGCCGTTCTGGTTGTAGCTATACTTATAGCCGTGTGGTTTGTATTTACACCTGAGCGACTCACACCGATAGTTCGTAATGCATTGCAAAAAAATATCAAATGCCAATCAGACCTGCGTGAGGTGGAACTGACGTTTTTCTCGACGTTTCCGAATTTTGGAGTGAAACTAAGCGATGTCGTACTTATAAATCCCATTAAGGGTTCGGCATCGGATACGCTATTGCGAGTAAACAATCTCGTAGGTAAGGTGAATCTGACCAAATTTCTATTCGATAAAGAGCTGATAATAAACGAAATTATTTTACAAAATGGCTTTGTAAATATATACACCGACAGTACGGGAACAAGTAATTACGACGTATTCCCATCGGACACGACTAAGAAAGATACTACGAAGTTCAAAATGCCATTCGACTTCATAGACATAAAACGTATTGAAATAGAACGATTAAGCGTATTATACACCGACAAACAGAGTGGTATCGACTCTAAGATAAAAAACCTTAACCTATCGCTTGCAGCTACGCTCAATCAAGAGAACGGCAATGCCGACTTCGGATTGGCGGCAGACGACGTATGGTTTTATATGGCAGACACTGCGAGCCTGGACGTATCGATGAAAAAACTGTCTCTCGACATAGACGGCAGCAAAAACAAAGATAAGATTGAGGGAACAATGAAGTCCGGCATAACGGCTCTGAATGTAACAAAAGGCACAGACAAATTAATGGTAAACAGAGATTTGCAAATCGAACTACCTCTGGCTGTCGATATAAAAAAATTATTTGTCGATATAAAAAACGGCGGCTTCATCGACATATCGAACAATAAAATCACTATCGAAGGCTGGATTCATAAACTCGAAAAACTAATCGATATGGATATAAAGTTCGATACCGATTGGCTCAATATAGGCAAGATAATCAGCCTATTGCCAGACAATCTGAAAAAGACTATATCCGATATGACCATAGAGGGCGACATAAATGTGTCGGGCGAAGTGCAAGGTAAATTGCAGGGCGATACAATCCCATCGATAATGGCTAATATCGATATAAAGCATACCAAATATTCGCAGAAAGGATTACCTATGACCTTACGAGACATCAACGGGCAAATCCAATTTAATATGAACTCCAAAACATCTGACATACAGCTGAATAAACTAAGAGTAAAAACGGGCAAATCCGCTGTCGTATTAGACGGCAACATTGCCGATTTATCCGACAGACAACACTGCGACCTACAAATAAACGGCAATATCGACTTCGAAGACATAAAAGCCTTCGTTCCGGATTCTATGCAGCTACGTGGGACGGCGAAAACTAACCTCAAAGGTAATTTTACCGTAAAAGATATTACCGCAGCCAACCTGAAACGTATAAAGTTGAAAGGCAAGTTAGACACACGTAATCTGTCTTTCGTCTACAAAGACACCACCAAATTGACGATGCCGACAGGTGTGATTACCGTTGCCATACCATCGGCAAAAAGTAATCCCAAATTCAAGGAGCTGGTGGGGGTTACCGTCTCAGACGCCCCGACTGCCGACTTCAAACAGGTAGGCACGATGCGGGCTTCGCTGCAAAATTCGGCATTCGATATAGGTATATCCGACGTTATGGACAAAAAAACACCCCTTGCGGTAAAGTGCTCGTACAATATCGACAGACTCGGACTGACTATGGATACAATAACAGCACAAATATCCAAACCAAAAGGCGACTTCTATATGTTGCCTTCGAAGAAAAATAAAAACCTTAACACCTTTATGGTAAAGTTGCTCTCTGCGAGCTTCGATGCCAATTATGGCAAAAATGTCAGTATATCCACAGCCGACGTTGCCGTTAATGGAGATATTACCTACGATGCGACACAACAGAACGCATTTCTGCAATTCTTACCGCATTTCGACGTACAGGTAGACCGAATGGACGTGAAAACAAAGGAGTTAGCCGATGGCATCAAGGCTCCTCGTATAGACTTTCAACTTACCCCCGACAAGTTGAATATCAACAAGGGCAGATTTGTCGTAAAACAGTCGGACTTCAACCTGGCGGGAACTGTTACCAATATTGCCGACTATATGAAAAATACGGGTATGCTCAAAGCCAACCTCGATTTCACGTCGGATATGGTCAATGTATCGGAACTTATGGATATGGTCAGCAGTTTCGGGGCAAAAGACTCGGTACAGAAAGCCGCTGTTGCCGAGAAGCCTCAGAACGGTGATAAAGAGCCGTTTATGGTGCCTTGGAATGTAGATGTGATGCTCAATACCAAAGTTTCGCACGGCAAAGTAGCCGAAACCGATATATATAACCTCGGAGGCAAGCTGATAATCAAAGACGGAGTACTCGTACTAGAACAGATGGGGTTCACCTGCGAGGCAGCAAAAATGCAACTTACGGCAATGTATCGGTCTGAGCGTAAAAACCATCTATTTACGGGTATAGACTTCCATCTACTCGATATAGAGATAGATAAACTAATAAAAATGATTCCTCAGATAGATACCATAGTGCCGATGTTACGATATTTCGCAGGCAAAGGCGAGTTTCATCTGGCAGCCGAAACATATCTGAACTCGAACTACGACATAAAGTATTCTACTCTCAGAGGAGCCTCCGCAATAGAGGGCAAAAACTTGGTTCTTATAGATAACGAGACATTCGAAAAGATGGCTAAGATGCTATTATTCAAGAAAAAGACAAAGAATGTCGTAGACTCGCTCGCCGTAGAGCTTACCGTCTTCCGCGACGAAGTGGAGTTGTTCCCGTTTTTACTCTCGATGGATAATTATCAGGTAGTATTGCAGGGGAAATACAATTTATCGCAGTCGTACAAAATCAAAGCAGAGACAATATCACCCGTACGAATCGGCGTAGACCTTCTTTATTCGCAAGCAAAAGGCTTGAAACTAACGAAGCTGAAACTACTGAACTTGCAGTATAGCAATCTATTCAAACCCGAAAAACAAAACGCTACTCAGAAGCAAGTAATGGAACTGAAAAAGATGATTTCGGACGCCCTCAAAGCAAACGTAAAACCTCAGAATAACCCTTAAAAACAGATAAACAATATGTTAAGAATAGCAATATCGCAGGATATACAAATACTTAAAGATTTCGAGAATCAACTTGTAAATAGCGGAATAGATATAGACTTCCACGACAATTCGAAGCAGTTGCTCTTCTCTCGCGACTTCCCTGCCGAGATACGGTATTTAAACAAAAATCACCTGTTTTTCTCGCTGACGAACGGTATGCAAGATTTGGCTATCGTACACGAACATTTCCTCACCGACCAGCGAAAAGAATACGAAAGAATATATAGTTTCGACAGTACGAAGACAAACCTAAGTGTCTTTGTACCAAGCAATATGAGATACAAAGACGTTTTCTCTTTCTCAAACAAAAGGATTGCGACTAATGTTCCCGATCTGGTGAGAGCATACTTCAAAGAGAAACGTTTGCGTGGCATCAATATCATTGCCGACGACAACCCTCAGAGTGCCGTAGACGTAGGCATTGCAGATTGTTTCGTGGAGTTGCTCTACAACGTAGATTCCAAACGTTACCAGCCCGCCGAAACCGTGTTGGAGTCGTCGTTGGCACTTATAGTAAGCCCGAAGATTTCGCCCGAGAAACGACACGTCTTCGTAGACGAACTTGTACTACGCCTCGACGCCGTACAAAGTGCAAGACATCAGATAAAAGTGGAGATATTCTGCGATAGCAAAAACAAAAGCCGACTAATATCCGAATTGGTCAAGATAGACGAGAATATACTCGTAATCACCACATACAATCAGAAAAAAATTGTAATACAGGCTACTATGGACGAGAAACAATTGTGGGATATCAAGCACTACCTCAAAGAGTTGCAGGCAGAGAAAATCATAGCATACGATATCCTAAAGAAGATTGTCTGATCGCGAAAAAAGACAAAAGATATCACTGTCCGAAAAAAAGTTTTACATTGCGAGCTTCCGGTCGCAGGCGTGTCCCCTTGCATTCGGGGCATAGAGTAACATCGCGGTAACGAGCCAAAAGCACTCGATACTGTATCTTATATTGTTGGCTTTCGACAAAATCGAAATACTGATTGATACCCCCGAAGTATTGATTGCCTTTCCACAACAACTCTATCTGTTCCTCTGATAACTCGCAATATGGTCTGTGTATGGGGAAATCGAATTTGTCGGCATTCATTATCAGAGCCTGCTTCCACTCTTTGGCACTATCGCCTCGCCAACAGGCAATAGCATCTTGATAAACGCTGAGGCTCTTGTCGGGAACGACCAAGTCAGGCGAAATACCTATCGTTTTGCCGAAACCCTCGCATTTCGGACAAGCTCCTACAGGATTGTTGAAGCTGAACATCTCCACCGAAGGCTCGGAAAATATTATACCGTCTGCCTCGAAAATCTCTGAGAAGGTATGGCTTTTCGACTCTCCTGCTATCTTATATATCAGTTCGCAGACGCCGTGCCCCTCGAAAAAAGCCACCTGCACCGAGTCTGCCAAACGGTTCTCGGTCTCTTTGCGACCATCGTTTCGGACGCGGTCTACAAGTAGCTTCACCTTTTTGTTTTTAGCCGTTTTCTTCTCTAAAAAATCACCGATACGCACCGCCTCGTTATCTACAAAGACACGGCTGAAGCCTTGCTGTTGCATAACGGTGAGATGCTCTTCGATAGTTCGGTTTTCGGATAGGACGATGGGCGACAGCAGATAAATCTCCGTATCCAATGGCAGACTCATTATAAAATCGATAACATCTTTGATATTGTCTTTCTGTACAATCTGCCCCGAAACAGGCGATACGGTCTTGCCTACACGGGCAAACAACAGTTTTAGATATTCGTATATCTCGGTAGAGGTGCCGACAGTCGAGCGAGGGTTGTTGCTTATCACTTTCTGCTCTATGGCTATTGCAGGTGGCAGTCCATTGATATAATCGACTTCGGGTTTGTTCATACGCCCAAGGAACTGCCTTATATACGCAGACAAACTCTCTACATAACGTCGCTGCCCTTCGGCATATACCGTATCGAAAGCTAACGACGACTTGCCGCTCCCCGACAACCCACTCACCACAACGAGCTTATTGTGAGGGATATCGACACTGATACCTTTCAGATTATGGACACGTGTATTTTTTATCTCTATCTTTGTCTCTATCATTGTAATTATCTATCTTTCGACACCAAACAGGCTGCAAAGGTATAAACATTTTTCAAGAAAAACAACACAACGAATTATATCAGATACCCGACACAAACGGATTACAATATTTATTGCCAATGAATAGTAACAATATTTGATCCGTCAATGATAATTCAAAAAAAAGTGTTATCTTTGCAGCCTGTTTATGCGGAAATAGCTCAGTTGGTAGAGCACGACCTTGCCAAGGTCGGGGTCGCGGGTTCGAGTCCCGTTTTCCGCTCTATAAATAAAAAATTTTTTTCCGTTGCCCGGGTGGTGGAATGGTAGACACGAAGGACTTAAAATCCTTTGGCTTCACGGCTGTGCGGGTTCAAGTCCCGCTCCGGGTACATACAGATTGAGCTTGCCTCTTGATTATCAGAGGTAAGTTTTCTTTTGGAGTGTTTTTATGTACGTAACTTATAATACAAGAGACTATTCTTGACGAACAGTCTCTTATATTTCACAAAGCCTTATAAGACAGATAATATATCCCCATACAATACCTTCTGTGGAGCTACGGGAGTCGAACCAATAATTTCATAGAGTTTGTTTGAGTATTAAAGTATAGATTTTATCGGCTTTGGCGAGTAGTGTCGTTATATCGGAGTTTCTTAGAGTATCACCTTGGGGGGAAAATCGGCGGTTTTACCTGCATAGATTATCCTCATTCGTATAGGGATATTTAGAGGGTTACCCCCCCGAACGCTTATGTTATAAAAAAACTGACGCTACGCTTGATGTGCATAATTAAGTTCCATTACCGGACTATCGTACTTTTAATATAATATTTCGCGTGTTGTTATATGCGACGGTTTATCATTGAAATACTCGACACTTTTTGTCCAATTCCCTTTGCTATCAGCTTCTTCGTATTTATATGTGTAGACACCAACTTTTCCTGACATATTTTCGGAACAAACAATAACTTCTTTTTTTGTCAGCCTTGATTTATTATCAAATGTAAGCTTAGTCCAATAATCGACTTCATCCTTACCCAAAACTTTATACTCTATGATGTTGCCTTTATTATCAAAATATCTTTCGTATTTACCGGTTGTCTTCCCCTCTGAATTTTTATCCGTAACAACCTCTTTTTTCCCTTCGGTTTCGATGACCGATGTAGTAAAACCGCCGTCTGACGATTTTGCCTCCATAATTTTGGTTTTTGAGTCTTTGTTTTTAAAAGTATATGCTGTCAGAATGCTGTCCGACTTAGAGACATAATATGACTCCTCTAAATATCCTTTTTTTAACTTATCTGTTGCAATAAATATAGTATCTCCGTCGTAACAGTGTATCGATATTGTTTTGACAACAAATCCTTCTTTGTCAAATTCATAATAACAAGACTTTTCAATATCACCTTCGACGATTTCACCAAATTCTTCGGTTGCTTCGTATACGGTCTCTTTCACTGATTTTGGATTACCTGACATCCCTATAAACTTTTGTTGTTTAATGTCTCCGCTACACCCTGCAATAATGCAGGCGATAACCACTAATATTAAACTTTTTTTCATCTCGTATTTTATCTTTTAGAATTAGTATTTAAAAACATTGTCCCTACATTTTTCTTGCCCACACAACCAAGAACCAAATAAGTATTCCGCATCGATGAACAAGGTACATTTTATATAATTTATGGTTCAAGATTAGTTAAGTTTGTGTTTTCTCAAATTTTTGAGCAAAGTTAAGTATAAATTTTGATTTATGTAATTGTACCTAAACTAACACTCCTTAATATGTAGATAAAAAGTATGTCTGTGCACTCTTCTGAACTTTGCCAATCGTACTTTGCAAAGCCCCCAAAAGTTCTCTATTCCATTGATATGATTATGTCCCAAAGCAAATTCATTCTCTCCGTGTTTGACTCTGTAATGCCTCTTATAGCCGTAATTGACAAGCCCATCATAGCTTTTAAATCCGTCTGAATAGATAATTGCACCAGTGTCGGTTCTTCCTTTAATTATAGGTAATAGTTCTGATATAGAACAGTTTTTGACTATTTGAGTATAGACCTTGTCTCCTCTCTTAAGAATACCTAAAACTGATGTTTTCCCTCGTGCTCTGCGACCTCTTATGCCTCGTACTCGACGTGCCCCGAAATAACTTTCGTCCAACTCGATTTCTCCGTTTGTAAATGGGCTTTCCGCCTCGCATAATTCGGCTATACGCTCTCGTAATTTACGATAAATATTGTTCACAGTACTACAATTGAGATTTGTCAATTCCGCACTCTTTTTTGCCTCAATACCAAGGCAAAAAAGACGTACTATCATTCTAAATTTTTCTTCTCAAATCTTGCCTCGAAAAGATTATTTATTAATCATTGTTCTTTAATTACATTATGCAAAGATAATCTTTACTTAACCAATCTTAAACCAAATTGAATATTTTATCTGTTTTTTTGTACTTTGCGGTATTCGTTTATATTAAAAATAAGCTCTGCAACCTCGTTCTATCTTAGGCGAAAACCTATTTGATAGCAGCGTTTTTGGGCATGCCATAGCTCAGCACATACCTACCCGTTGAAATATTAGCAGTGCAAAAGCACAAAAGAGACTTGATATGGCAAAATTTTTTGGAAAAAAGTTGTATCTTTGCAACATAATTTTAATTAAAAAAAGCAATGAAAAATTCACTATTTACATTTATCGCCCTCGTTGGGCTTGTTATCACATTAGGCGGGTGTTCAAAAGATAAAAAAAAGAATGGATTTGATTATCCTATTGAGACCCTTTATGGAACTTGGCGAGTTACGCACGTTGAGCAAAAAGATGGGACAATGTTTGACGTAACGACACCAATAGCGGAAAAGGTATTCAAACCGACATACGCTACTTTTAACGCCGATGGCACATACTCGGGACATGGAGCTTTCGGGACAGGCAAGGGTACTTACAAGGCACAAGGAAAGACTATTACTTGTTATGTCGAAGGGCAAGAATTTCTGAAATATGATGTACTCTCCCTATCAGGTAAAGAGTGCGAGTTAAAGGTGTATCAAACAGGAAGTACTTCTTCAATTAGAATCAGATGTAAGAAGCAGTGAAAAAGTAGAGCATCCATTGTGAGATAAAACAAAAAGGGGGTGTTGTTACCCCCTTTTTCATAGCCTTTACGCCGATATTTCATTATTTACACAAAGGCAGATGTTGTTTTCGTCGAACAGCAAAGTGATGCTATAATAAGGCGGAGCTGCCTACCTACCGAACGAGGTGATAGAAAACGCCCGCAAACCGATAGAGGAAGCTTGGGAGCGCGGCGACTATGATGAGGTATACCGTATGTTTAATGAAGCGTTTACGTTCCTACCGATTTTTATGCCCATAGCCATTTTGGTATAAAAAAACGGCACAACTTAGTACAAATTAATATAAGTAAGAGGCTGGTTATAAAACGAAATCAAAAGAAAACCAATCCCCCTTAGTGGAGCTGACGGGAGTCGAACCCGTGTCCAAACAAGGAAGCAATATGCTTTCTACATGCTTATCTTCGCCTGAGATTTTCGTGTATCGGCAAGACCGAAGCCACCAACCGATACCTTATCTGCTAAAACTTCGAGGTCGCCTCGCAGCACGTCGCCCTCTATCTCCGATATTCCCCACACCTCTTTGCCAAACCGCCTCAGAGAACGGCATTTGAGAGATGTCTCGTTACAGCACCTGTGCCGTAATTAAGCTTAAAGTACTATACTTCCGTTTAAGCAGCGAGAGCGTAATTATTTTCGCCAGTTATAGTTCGTCGTGTGTGTTTATAGTGCTACCCAACAACGCACTGCATGCTTACATACCTCTTCTGCTTGCTGTCAAAACCAAACAGCCCCAATTGCTTGTAAAACCAATTAGAGTACAAAGGTAATAAAAATTTGTAAAACCGACCCATTACAACATAAAAAATATCAGAAATTTAGTACCTTTGCAATTCTTCGTATTTCCGAAGAATCCTAATAAATAATCAGTAAATAATGCAACAATATATATTAAATCAAGGAACAAGTAACCCGGGAGTCGCAGGCTTCAAAGGTAATACCAATCAGAAACTGCCTGTCGTCAATTGGCTTGCCGATTTGCCCGAAACACAGCAAGAGAGTAAGCTGGTAGAGGTTCAGTTTAAAAATACGCACAAAGGCTATTTCATAAATAGCAATGATATAATATTATCCAAGGGCGACTGGGTGGCAGTAGAGGCTTCTCCCGGACACGATGTGGGCGTGGTTACCCTCACAGGCAGGCTCGTTTTACTCCAAATAAAGAAAAACCATATAAATATGGAGCGTTATGAAGTAAAACGCATATACCGTAAAGCCAGACAGTCCGATTTAGAAAAATATGAGGAGTTCAAAGCAAAGGAATATAGCGCTATGATACGTGCCCGGCAAGTAACACAAGAGCTGCATCTGGATATGAAGATCAGTGATGTAGAGTACCAAGCCGACGGCAATAAAGCTATCTTCTACTATATCGCTGATGGACGCGTCGATTTCCGTCAGCTAATAAAAGTATTAGCCGATATTTTCAGGACACGCATAGAAATGAGACAGATTGGCTCTCGCCAAGAAGCAGGTAGAATAGGAGGTATAGGACCGTGTGGCAGAGAACTTTGCTGTGCTACTTGGCATAATAATTTCATCACCGTATCTACGAGTGCCGCTCGTATACAGAACATATCGACCAATCCTCTAAAACTCGCAGGACAGTGTGCTAAAATCAAGTGCTGCGTAAACTACGAAGTTCCCGCATACAAGGACGCAATAAAAAATTTGCCGCCTCATAGCACAGTACTAAACACCATGGAAGGCGATTTTTATCATATCAAGACAGATATATTCAACGGGATAATGACTTTCTCGTCCTCGCCGAACTCTAACGCAAACCTCACCTCCATACCGGTATCGAGAGTTAATGAGATAATATCAATAAACAAGAGAGGAGAAAAAGTACCGTCACTGACCCAAAAAGAGAGCGAAAAAACCGGCATAGATTACAAAAATGTAGTCGGGCAAGACAGCCTCACTCGTTTCGACAAAGACAAACGCAAAAAAAACGGGCGTAACAAAGGAAATAAGAATAACGGCAAAATAGGGAAAAACAACAAAAACGCTGACGAAAACAAGGGGAACAACGATAATAAAGAGAGTAGAAAAAACGACAAAAAGAAAAACAACTCTCAACAAAATAGAGAGAACGCCCCTGAAAACATTAATAACAACAAATCATCGTAGAGCGATGACGTTTAAATATCATAACATAGCAACTCTATAATGATTTTTCCTTGCAGGCAACTATTACTTTCTTATCCATATAGTTAGAGTAAAAGTTTTTCCTGAGTCGATATACAATATAATTTATTAAAAAAGAGACGCAGCCATAATCAATGGGTTAGCGTCTCTTTCATAAAACGTAAATACCGACAAGTATATGATCAACAATACTTATAACATATAAAAAATCAAATATCGTTCGTTACTTGGGTTTCTGAACAATTTTCTGTACAAAGCAAATATCCGTGCGTCTGTTTGGTTGATAATCTATCGATGGAGCACCTTTGACTGATCCAAAGCCTTTACAGAGCACAATACGTTTTTCGTCCACACCGTACTTGTTTACCAAAATATCTTTGGTCTCTTGTGCCCTTACGTCAGTAAGTTTTTGATTGTCGAACCCCTTATCGTCGCCTTGTTCATCAGCGTAAGCTTTGATTTGTATCAATAACTTCGGGTTTGCAGACAACCGACGGGCAACCTCTGCCAATACTCCTTCCGATTCGTCTACGTCCTGAGTATTATGCTTGGAAGTATTGTAGAATATCTGCATAACACTACCTTTATTTTTCTTGGCAGTTGTAGCTGCGGTTGCAGTTTTCGCATTATTACTATTAGCGGCGGTATTGGCTGCTCTATTGCCTGCCTTGCTACCAACTCCCTTCTTAGTTGTCGCATTGTTATTACCTTCGACCGTTTCGTCTCCCACCAACTCCATCTCGAATGTCAATTTACCATCTGCACTCTTGGCGGTAGTAGTATTTTTGCTTGCCGTTTTAGACGAAGTGTTTCTGTTTGCATTATTAGCTCTATTGCCTGTTTTCGTCTTAGAAGTTTTAGAAGTCGATTTTGCGTCTGTCGTATTGCTTCCTTTTGCCTCGTCGGCAGAAGTTACGTTATTATTTTTAACACCCGGTATATTCCAGGTTATCTCCCAGCCTTCATTTTGGTTATTGTTAGATGTTTTTTTCGAAGAACCCTCGTCCTCTACATTCTTCTCAGGTTCTTTTTCAGACTGATTTTCGGCAAAACTAACCGAAGCGTCAGTATCTGTACTGCGTGTCTTACGTATCTCGTTTTCCAAAGCTTTCACCTGCAATTCGAGGTTTTCTACCTGTTGTTCGAGTTCCTTTATGACAGGTTCTGTTTCCAAAGCCTTTTTGGTAGACTGTTTGACGAGTTCTTCTCCGACACTCGGCTCAAACTGACACATCGCCATATCTCTGTAGTGTTTCGGAGAGCGGTCTTTCGAGCTATTGATTTTCCAGCGAAGACCGAGACCTGCGAATACTGTTCCGTCGTTTCTGCGACCTATGACAGACGCATCGTAATTATCGGCAGAGTGGAAACGATACTGAACGTTAGCCAACACCGAAAGCCAACTGCTTGCATTCCACTCCAATGTAGTACCGATAGGAATGGTAAGGGTTTTCGATTTGGTAGGCACTACGTTCAACTGATCGTTTTGGAAGCTGTTGTTAGGAAACAGGCTGTGTGAGGTCATATCGAACAACGATATACCTGCACCTGCATTCACATACCACTGAAACTTCTGATGACGGCAATTATAAAACAAATTTAGGGCATTTACAGATACACCCAAAGTAATCTCACGATTTACTCCTTTGTAGTTATACAATCCATCTTTGCCCGGAACTATCTGTTTCGTAGGGTCTGCATTGTTCTGATTTACATATAACGAACTACCCTCATAAGGATTGTACAAGAACTCTGCATATATACCCCAAGCAGGATTAATTGTGTATTCGACATTTATTAATCCATTAAACTTGTAGCTATTTGCCCCATTAGTATTATCGCCATCTAAGAGTCCAACACCTGCGGCACCCATTATAGACCAATGACTTGCCTTATTACGACTCTTTATACGGTCGCCAATCTCGCTACCTCTGCTTACAGAGTTTTTTTCTTTTTTTATAGAAGTCGTTTTTACAGACTTCCTGTTGTTTCTGTTAAGTTTCGAATTACTTGCCAAAATATCTTTTGATTTATTTCTTCTTGTAGATGTCTTTTTGGCATTACTTTTTTTATTGAGGTTTTCTGTATTTTCAGTTGCAGTAATCTGTTTATTTTCTGCTTTTTTAGGTGGAGCCTGCATAGCAAATAACGGTATGCAAAAGGCAACTACCAATACCAATAATAATATTCTTTTCATAAGACTCATATATTTTATATGTTAAACTAATAATATTGTTTTTGTTAAATAAAGATTTGTGGGGAATAAATTAATATTCCCACAAATCTTGTTCTACAGACAGGATATAATCTTCTACCCTCTGCTGTTCTTGGCGAATCATACGAGGGTCTGTAAGACCTTTATCGATATCTTGTCCGGTTACGTCATAATCTTTGATAATATAGCTGTTATAATAACCTCTCATCAAGAATTCGTCGAATGATACCTTAGCAACATTTGTTCTGTTGTTCATTCTCACAAACTCTTCTTGGAGGAAAGGACGAAGCCTTTCGTAAGGTACCCAGAAAAATACTGCTGTACGGATATCGTCTCTTTTACCGTAGTTTTCATCGTACAGAGGACCTACTGCCAATATTTTTTGGTGGAAAGTAGACGTCGACTTATCGAAATAATAAGCTATCTTAAGGTAACACTTAACTACACCGGGATTCAGATAATTCACTCTGCTCCAAGTATCTTCGCCTCCCATATAACGCAAGTTAGTGGCATTGAGGAATTCTTCTACATCCAATCTATTCTCGTCTGTGAACGGAGGACAATAAGTCTGGTCGAAAACCACGTTAGATTTGTATGCAGGCAGTCTGCCGTCCAGTACATTAGAGAAAATGATAGAATAAAGATTCTTATTCGTCTCTGGCGTCAGATCTTCGCAAGGATAATACAAAGGTCTGTTCTGCAATTCTCTCATATCAACTACTTTCAATACGGTCTTTTGCCAAACTATATCGTCGTAACGAGGATTGGGGGAGATTATCTTATTTTTTACGTCCTCGGGAGATACTTTTATACGGGTAAGTTCTCCGTTTTCGTCGAACAGACGTTGAACACTATCCGGAGATGTTGTCCTCTGCGGAGTGTATTGTTGCGGCGTATTATAAATAGGATCGTTTTCGTCCCAGTCAAATACAGCAACATAAACGCTATCCGTATCTTGCGCACTCATACCGTACGCAACAACCGACAACAACATTATTAAAAACAATTTTATCTTTTTCATTTTACTTATTTTTTTCTATTAATTTTTTATATAAATAATATTCAACAAAATCAAGGTATTGCTATTACCGGGAATGCCAACTCTGCCGTTTTTGCTCCCGTAACTTTAATCTTATCTAAATATACGAATGTTCCGGATTTTATTTTCAAGAAGTTATTCTTTTGAGCATCGGAAAAGTTCTTACCGTTAGACTGCGACGGAGAAAAACCACCACGTCCATCGGAGATATTAACAGTAAACGAGGAGATATTAAATGCAGCCTGTAGTAATCCGTCCTCATATTCGGCTACCATATCGGCTTCTGCCAAGTTCTTACGAGTAAGTTTGATATTTTTATTAACAGTAGGATTATACAAAACCATATTACCGTTGGCATCTTTGAAACGTAAGAAAGCTGTCGGGTTTGGCAAAGCTCTTACACGGAACTTACCGCTACCCATAGGTACGCTCTTACCCTCTACCTTAGCAAAAACACTTACAACCACATTGTCATAACTCGAAGGACGACAAATGAATTTACCTCCACCTTTGCTTTCGAGACGGGCATTGGTTGCCGAAACTACGAGTTGTTCCGAAGAAAATCCCGGTACAGACACACTCAATCTGTTTGTGTAGCCCATATATACCACGTTCATATCTTCATTAGCAATAGTAGCAGCAGGGGCAATAACGGAGTAGTCGCTCTTTACCATATATTCACGAGGTTCACCCGTAATAGGGTCTTTGAGCACTATCTTACCGTTTATTTCTTTAGGTCCCACAGAACCGGCAGGTGCGGTAAATATACCGTCTGGGTTCGTTATTTGAGCACCATTGACAAATATCTGAGGTTTCGCGTTGGTATCTCTTGCGGCAAGAATGATACGTGCTCTATACTGACCACCCGAAACAACTGTCTTAGATTCAGGTATTACCTCAGCTACTATTTCGTTTACACGATAGTCGCCCGCATCTGTCTGATTCTTCAGATATTGTATCACTTCGGTCTGAGCCTGACGGATATCCGTCTGATATTTAGACAGCATAGTCACAACAGCCGATAGAGGCATATAGTCGAAGTTAGCATTTACCCAGTCTGTCTTCTGTGCCTTATCCAAGCCTGCAACAGGCTTTGTAGAGAAGACTTTGTCGTACTCGGCATTTTTCTCTTTGTTATTACCACCATAGACTTTTTTCAGAAATTCGCGATATTCGTCTATTCTGTTTTTCAACTCTTTACCGTGACCTTGTACAATACCATAAGTTCCGGAGGCATTCGTATCGTCTTTCTTTCGTATATCGATAGCATTTTTATCAGCACTGCTTCCGTCGGCAATTTTCACCATTTCGTACTTAAACGTCTGAATATAATCAAACAGTTCGTTAGATTTGGCTTCCACTTCTTTTGCCTTCTTAAGCCATTCTCCTATCTTCTCAGGATAGCGAGCATTCAATTCTTCAAATGACTTCATAAGATATTTATTTCTGTCATCTGCCGACTGAATAGAAGTAATCAATCCATTATTTACCAGCGTAAACCCTTTCAAGATGTCAGCCGATACATTCAGTGCCAACATTGCTGTCAGTACCAAATACATCATCGCTATCATCTTCTGTCGCGGGGTTTCCGGACAATTCTTAGCACCACTCATTTATGTAACAATTTTTTTGAAGTTTATACTCTTGTTTATTTTACATAAAACCGATATATCAACGACGTACTACATTGAGCATATCGCCATACACCTGATTGAGAGCAGAAATTTGTCTTGCGAGTTTTTCTGTTTGTTCTTTGTATACTTCCATATCCCTTGCCGAGCTCGATACCACCGAGAACAGTTTTTCGAGATCCGACGAAGCAGCGGTAAGTTTGCTTGTGTGGCTGCTTATAGCCTGAGCCTGTGCTTGGATATTTTTGAGTTCGAGTTCGTAGATAGAGTTGATAGAACTGATATTGTTACCAAGAGCTGCCGTTTTGTTAGCATATTCTTTCATACCCGAACTTACATTCGACAACGTACCGGATATTTCCTGGTAAGATTTTATCATATTAACAGAAACTTCGTCCAAGCTCTGTTGTTTAACGGTAAATGCAGCAACAGCATCCGAAGCGTGCGAAAGGTTTCTTGCAAATGTTTCGGATTTAGCAGCAGCCTGCGATATGTTACCGAGCTGTCCTGCAGTTTCAGCAAGTTGCTTGATACCGTCTTCGAGTTTTTTGGCATCACTTTGGTCTAACGAAGCCACATCGCCGATACCAACTCTCTCAGCGGGTCTGATAGTAGTCACAGGACCTGATACGAAACTGTCATCCAACAGAGATGGATAAACTCTTTCCCAATTATAATTTTTGTGAGGTTTTTCAAATACACCTATGAAGAACAGAATAGCTTCTGTTACCATACCTGCTGTAAGAACATAACCTGCACCGGGCCAGTGCATAATCTTAAACAATGCTCCTATAATAACCACAGATGCTCCAAGAGAATAGAAAGCACCTACTGTACGTTGTCCGCTGTTTCCATTATACCAAGTCGAGAAAGCTCCCGGCTGCTTAATTGTTGCATGATTTTGTGACATAATAAAGAAATTTTATTTTTTTGTTATTAAATACTTTGAATGATAATTATTATATGTGATATTTTTATTTACCGATATGACTTCTAACACAACGGAAGCCTATAGATGCGGTTCCTATGTTTTGATATTCGTAAGTTACTGTAGCACATTGCAAGTAAGCAGCAACGTCTTTCCAGCTACCGCCTCGAACCACTTTTTTACGCATTACGGGCGGGTCGTTTCTTTTTGCTTTATAGTTATAGTGCGGGTTGAGGTCGAGAGTAAACGTACTTGCTTCGTCGTCGAAAGTAGTTACTGTCCATTCTGCCACATTGCCTGCCATATCGTAAAGACCGAAATCGTTCGGAGCATATTTGGCTACTCTTGCGGGGTACAAATAACCGTCTTCAGTATAGTTACCTCTCATAGGTTTGAAGTTTGCCATAAAACAACCCTTCGCATCTCTGATATACGGACCTCCCCAAGGATATATACCGTTGTGTCTTCCTCCGCGAGCGGCATATTCCCACTCTGCATCGGTCGGCAGACGCCATTCCGGAGTTCTCGGCTCACCCGACTCGTTTCTGTGATACAGCGTACGCCACCAGCAGAATGCGTTAGCCTGGTCCCAAGATACACCCACTACCGGAAATTCGTCGAAACTCGGATGTGCAAAGTAATTATGCATCATAGGTTCGTTATAAGAATACGAAAAGTCTCTCATCCACACCATAGTATCGGGATATATATTTACTATCTTAGTAGATATAAGATCACTTCTGTGACGCAACGGTTTTACAATCACAGTATCACCGATAGAACCGTCGGCATTGAACCAAGCAGAATCCACTCTTACTCTTGCATTTGCGTTATATCCATTTGTATACGGATTGTACTTGTTTTCGGGGAAAGCAGCCTGGTCATAGTTTACAAACTTATACATATATACCAACAAATGAGCATTCAACTGACCGGCTTCAATCATATCCTGACCGTAGAAGTACATCTGTTGTACGGCATTCCATTTACCTGCTTTGACATCGTCTTCTTCGCTATATTTTGCATTCCATGGAATTTTGGTTTTCCAATTCAATACACTGTCAATGACAGGACCGTCGAGTGTGTAGGTAGCTCTTTCAGTAAACCATTTTGAAGCTTCACCTTCATCGACCTGTTCCATTTCTCTGAGTAGTTTAGTTCTTACAATAGAATCTCTTACCCATTCTACAAACTGACGATATTTTGCATTGGTAATCTCTGTCTGATCCATATAAAAGGCATCTATGGACACCTGTCGCTGACTTGGTTGCAAAGCCCAAACCGCAGACTGATCGTTAGCTCCCATATTAAATGAACCACGCGGAATGAGAAGCATCCCGTAAGGATAAACTTCTACAGGTGCTTTTCGATAAACACCTACCAAATGCCCTCTGGGCGTTCCACAACCGGTAGCTCCTAACAATACTGCCATTGTAATGGCAAAGAACAATTGCTTTTTCATTATACTACTATTTTTTTTGTTGTTAATTACAAATTATATTATACTATTGTTTTACAAAATATTAGCTATTATTTTCTACAAGTCCGTATGTTTCATATTTCAATTCGCAAAGATAGACCTTTTTTTTTAATTATTTCACATTTTTTTGACAAAAAGTTCTTGTAGTTAAAAATTTTTTTTCTTTCATCATAAAATTCGTATACTTTTCGAGGCTTTACTTCGCTCTCTAAAAAAGCTAAATTCATAAGTAGCAAACAATTCGTGACTACCAAAAGTTCTTGTAATCAAAGGATTTATAGGTAGGTCAAAATTATACCCTATCTTCAACCCATCGAATATTTTTATACCAGCCATCAAAGAAACAGTAGTCGGAAATTGATAGCCTGCACCTATCCAAAATTGATTTTTTATATCAAAAATAGCAGACAAATGCGACCGCCACGTTACAAAATCACTCGAATAAAGCAAATTGGTATGTAATTTATAATCTTCGCCACTAATTGCAAATGTGTATCCGCCGTGCACCTGCATGAACGGCAATACCTTGAAATTAGTCTTTTCGCCCAGAGCAATTGTGGGCGAATTGATATGCGTCAACGAGACTCCTAATCTATAATTATTATTACTATAATTGACTCCGAGACCAACGTCGAAACCGACACCCGTCTGCGTACCTATCGGTATAAGAGGGTCATTGGAAGTGTGATATCCATCATCTTGGCTTATCTTAGTCAGATTGATGCTATCGCCATAACATATTATGTTGAGCATACCGATATTGGCTCCGAAACTAATACGTCCGGCACTGCCGAGGTCGTATTTGTACGAGTACAGAAGGCGTACCTGCTGATTGTTGAATACACCAAAAACATCGCTAACAAACTGTATACCTGCACCGTGTTCAGTTCCCATCAATTTGAATGGAGCATCTACCGAAAGCATCGATACCACAGGAGCACCGGGTATACCTATCCACTGCAATCGCTCGAACAACGAAGCCTGAATCATCGACTGACTGCCGCTATATGAAGGATTTATGAGACAAAGATTATTCATATATTGGCTGTACTGACCGTCGAACTGAGCCCATACACTACCGCCCGACACCAAAAACAACGATAAAAACATCGCTACAATTTGTTTTCTAAAAATGGTTGTCAGACAGTGCATATAATATTATTTATTTGAATATATATCCGATAATTATCAGGATACCATATCAATACTCATCTTCATTGAAAAAGAAATCTTCCTTACTCGGATAGTCAGGCCAAATGTCCTCGATATTGTCATAAACATCGCCTTCGTCTTCAATACCCTGTAAATTTTCTATCACCTCCAAAGGTGCACCTGTACGCATAGCGTAGTCGATAAGCTCATCTTTGGTGGCAGGCCAAGGAGCATCTTCAAGTTTCGAAGCCAATTCTAATGTCCAGTACATTGTTTTTTCTCTTTACAATTAATTAATTCAACATCCTCATCAAAACACTCATTAACAGCAGATTACGTACTATTTGGTTTATGAATTTTGGAATGCAAAATTAAAAAATTTTCTTTATATGAAAATAAAATTCTTATTAGACCAACCTCAGACCCAACATATACAGATAATCGGACAGACGATTGACATAGATATTTATACTTTCATCAATCGGCTCGCTATCGGAGAGTTCCACAATTCTACGTTCGGCTCTGCGAGCCACTGCTCTGCAGATATGAGCTATAGACGATACTTCGTTGTCGCCATAGACTATAAATTCTTTAAACGGAGGCAGTGTTGCCCCTATCTGGTCTATTTTTTTTTCTACCGTCTCTATCTGTGTGGGGTCAAACTCTATCTTTTTCCCCTTATAATCGGTAGGAGTTGCCAATATAGCTCCCACGGTGAATAAATTTTTCTGTATGGCGAATATAAAATTTTCATCCTCCGTATTGTGAAGTTTAGAACGCAAAAGTCCAAGGAAAGAGTTCAATTCGTCTATTGTTCCATAGGCTTCGAGACGCTTGTCGGCTTTCGAAACGCGTTTGCCGCCCAACAGAGAGGTCTGCCCTTTATCACCTGTTTTTGTATAAACCTTCATAATTCTTATATTACAATATTAGTCTGTAAAACTGTTTTATAAAATTATTTTTTGCAAATATAATACCAAAATCGAAAAAGTCGATAAAAATTGAAGGAATTTCTGCAATTTTAACACTTTTCCAATGCTGACGATAATCGAAAAGATTCTCTATCACAATGATTGTATCACGGCTAAAACTACAATGAATATCATTAGTATCAACAGCAACGTAGATAAAATCGTAATTATCGACATTACCAATCTGTGCCAAATTATCTATCCTCTTGATATACAAATTAGGGCAAAACGGAATAATTTTATCCAAAAGTACGCCACCGTCATTGCCGACTATCAGAATATTACGAACTCTATAATAATTAATAATACGGTAGAGTAATTTCAGGTACTTTTTTTGCTTCGACGATGACGACAAATTCTCTATTTCGCTGTACGCATAGTACCCGTTTTTTTCGTTCAAAACATTGACAACGAAATCGAATACAAATGGAGAGTGTATGCCGAACCCCTTGTTGCTATCGGATTTTATTCTGTGCAAAAGTCGAAGTAATATTTTTCTTATCATCGTACGAGACTATTATTCAATCATTTAATCCGACACACCACTCTACTGCCAAACGACTCACGTCTATTTCCCTATACAGAACTTACCAAATATATTATTTAGAATCTCATCTGTGGATATCTGCCCCGTTATTTCGCCGAGATAGTGCATACAGTCGCGTATGTCCAGACTGAGCAAGTCGCCCGAGATACCGCTCTCCAAACCCTCCGTCACACGCATTATCGCTTCACTGGCTCTCGTAAGAGCCTCATAATGACGGACATTATTTACTATTACGGCATCGATGTCTATTTTATTAAGGTTCATTTTGTCTATCAACATTTTATGTAGACGGTCGATATTCATTCGCTGTTTGGCAGATATAAAAATATATTCAACATTGAGATTTTCAACAGAATGCAAAATTTTTTGATATTCGTCGTCAGAGATTTTATCCAACTTATTTATTACCAATATGGTTTTTGACAAATTTAGTGAATTTTGCTCTATATCTTCCTTTATATCCGATGTCTGCGTAGCATCAACTATCCACAGTACTATTTCGGCTTCGTCTATTTTACGGTAAGTACGTTCTATGCCGAGATTTTCTACCTCGTCGGTTGTGGTACGTATTCCTGCTGTATCTATAAATCTGAACGTTACCCCGTCGATAACGATGCTGTCTTCGATAGAATCGCGTGTGGTACCGTGTACATCGGACACTATTGCCCTCTCTTCGTTGAGCAGACTGTTGAGCAGTGTCGATTTGCCGACATTCGTCTTGCCCACCAATGCCACAGGCACACCGTTTTTTATGACATTACCTATTTTGAAAGAAGCTACAAGTTCAGCTATACGTCGTTCTATACTGTCTGCCAAAGATTTAAGTTCTTCTCGGTCTGCAAATTCTACGTCCTCTTCGGAGAAGTCGAGTTCGAGCTCTATGAGCGACACAAAGTTTAGCAGCTGCTCCCGCAACAGGGCAAGTTCAGCCGAGAAACCGCCTCTCATCTGCCGTATCGCCATCTGATGACTCGCTTTCGAAGTAGAGGCAATGAGGTCTGCAACGGCTTCTGCTTGCGACAAATCCATTTTCCCGCCTACGAAAGCTCTCTTCGTAAATTCACCGGGTGTAGCCAACACACAACCGTTATCCACCAAAAGCCGAAGAATAGCCTGTTGGATATATATAGAGCCATGGCAGGCAATCTCCACCACATTTTCGCCTGTAAATGAGTGAGGCTCTTTGAAAACGGATACCAATACATTGTCTACGATAGAGTTGTCGGCATCTACTATTTTTCCGTAACTGACAGTATAAGGATTCTGTTCACGTAAAGAGGCTTTTCGCCCGACAGGGACGAATATTTTATCGACAATATCAAATGCCTCCTTGCCCGATATGCGTAAAACCGCAATACCGCCTACTCCCGACGCCGTAGAAACGGCACAAATAGTAGTATCATCTATCATAAACAACTGATATACACCGACTTAGTCCCACATAGATTTTTTACTTGCAGAATATTTGCCGCCACCCGTAAACATCAGCGTCAGCGAGCCGAAGAAGAACAATCCGAGCAACTCGACAGCCCAACCACCTTGTGCCCCAATCGAAAATAGTTCACCTCGATGTACCAGAAACCAAGCAAAAAAGCAGTTGAAAGCCATCACCGCTGCCGAGAGCCTCGTCCTAAGACCAACGATTATCAATATCGGAGCAACTACCTCTCCGATAAGCACACCATACGACAGAAATTCAGGCATATTATTGGATGCCAATATAGACTGTATTCCACCCAATCCGTTGAATAACTTGCTAATACCGTGCAATAACATCATCACGCCCACAGAAAGACGCAGTATCAACAAACCTATATCGTTCTTTTTTTCCAAAAATCTTATTTTCATATCCTTATCTACTTTTTTTATGTGTTTAAAATAATAACTTTACTAAAAAACTATTGCAAAGGTAAGTATAAAATTTTGTTCTTACAATTCACCAACACGGGCATTGCCTGAGTGAGCAACAATAATATGCCAAAATGTCGCTTTTGCAGACGACAAAACCCCGTGGCACTTTATTTGTAGTAATTACTATCGAGTTTTTATAAAAATATTGTCTATAAATATTGCATATCAATGCATTTTTATAATATCACATAAACACAAAATAAAAAATATGACAAACCAATCAGAACAGTTGAAAAGCCTGTTACAACACAGTTGGGAAGAGGCAGAACGACTGAAACACAAGTACATATCTCCAGAGCACTTTATGCTGTCGATGTTCCGAATCGAAAACTGCAACGCTATGAAGATATTGAAAAAAATGAACTTCGATACCCTCAGAGCCAAGCATAATATCGAGGAGAGTATGCTCAATTCGCCAGATAAGTACACATCTTCTATCCTATTGCAAGAGACTTCGGACAATATACTCCGTATAGCAAGCCTCGAAGCCCGTAACAATCAGCAAAAGACGGTAGATACCGAACACCTTCTGCTGGCTATACTAAAAGACGGTAATTCGTTGGCTGCTTTCAATCTTAAAGAGCAAAATATTGACTACGAGTCCGTTAAAAATATGATAATGGACAAAGAAATATCTCCGAAAGCTAAATTCGAATTCGAAGAAGACGAAGACGACGATGACAAACCACAAAATAATTCGTCGAAAATAAAGAAAAAAACTGACAAAAAGTCAAACTCTGACACTCCTGCTCTCGACAACTTCGGCAAAGACCTCACACGCTACGCCGCAGAAGACAAGCTCGACCCTATCGTAGGTAGAGATACCGAGGTAGAACGACTCGTACAGATACTTTCGCGTCGCAAAAAAAACAACCCCGTACTAATCGGCGAACCGGGTGTGGGTAAAACTGCTATCGTAGAAGGACTTGCCATCAGGATACATCAACGTAAAGTATCGCGCATACTGTTCGATAAGCGAGTAATAGCCTTGGATATGGCGTCGATAGTGGCAGGTACCAAATACCGCGGGCAGTTCGAAGAGCGTATTCAGTCCATTATGAACGAGATAGAACGTAATCCGAATATTATATTATTTATCGACGAAATACACACTATCGTGGGTGCGGGCAGTGCTTCGGGTTCGCTCGACGCCGCCAATATCCTGAAACCCGCTCTTTCGCGGGGCGAATTACAGTGTATCGGAGCCACTACTCTGAAAGAGTATCGCGAAAGCATAGAGAAAGACGGTGCTTTAGAGCGTCGTTTCCAGAAGATTATAGTAGAGCCCACCACGGAGCAGGAGACTATAACCATTCTGAAAAACATAAAAAGCAGATACGAAGACCATCATCAGGTTATATACGACGACAAAGCCATAGAGGAATGCGTAAAACTCACAGGTCGCTATATATCAGACAGATGTTTCCCCGACAAGGCTATAGATGCTCTCGACGAAGTAGGCTCACGGATAAGAATAAAAAATATGAGAGCCCCGCAAAGCGTAGAACAACTTGAGAAAGAGGTTTCGGAACTCGAAAAACAAAAAAACGAAGCAGCCAGAACACAAAATTTCGAAGAAGCTGCCCACATACGCGACAGAATTGTAGAAAAAACTAAAGAGATAGACCGCATACAGCAAGAATTTCAAAAAGAAGAGGACAAAAACCGTATACACATAACAACAGACGACGTGGCGGCAACGATATCGATGATGAGCGGAGTACCTATCAAACGACTCGAAGAATCAGATAACGAGCGTCTTATCCGTATGGGCGACGAACTCGCAGGTAAAGTCATCGGACAAAACAGGGCGATAGAAACGGTAGTCAAAGCTATCAGACGCAATTCTGTCGGACTGAAAGACCCTAACCGCCCCATAGGTTCATTCATATTCCTCGGTCCCACGGGTGTGGGTAAGACGCTGCTTGTCAAGAAATTGGCAGAAGCAGTCTTTGGAAATGAAGATGCGGTGATACGTGTAGATATGAGTGAGTTTATGGAGAAATACAGCGTTTCGCGTCTTATCGGAGCTCCTCCGGGATACGTCGGTTACGAAGAGGGCGGACAGTTGACCGAAAAGGTTCGCCGCAAACCATATTCTATCGTACTTCTCGACGAGATAGAGAAAGCACACCAAGATGTCTTCAATATCCTCCTACAAGTAATGGACGAAGGTCGACTCACAGACAGTCTGGGTAGAATAATCGACTTCAAAAATACGATTATCGTAATGACCTCAAACGTCGGAACACGCCAGCTGAAAGACTTCGGCAAAGGTGTAGGCTTCTCTATACCCAATGAGCACCACGACAACGAATATGCACATTCGGTAATAAAGAAAGCTCTTTCGAAGACATTCTCGCCTGAGTTTCTAAACAGAATCGACGAAGTCGTTATGTTTGACCAACTCGACCGCAATTCGTTATACAAAATAATCGACGTGGAAATCAGTATACTAAAAAAACGACTTACCTCGCTGGGAATAGAGCTATCGCTTACTGACGAAGCTAAAAATTTCCTCTTCGAGAAGGGTTATGACGTTCAGTACGGAGCCCGCCCTCTGAAACGCGCCATACAAAATTATGTAGAAGATACCCTGTCGGAAGCAATGCTCACGGGGAAACTAAAAGACAAGAGTAACGTTACTCTCGGGTGCAAAGGAGACAAAACGGGACTCGAAGTAGTAGAGGGTAAGCCTGCGGTAGCAGACAAAGTGCTGTAATAAGGCATAAAAAATGACAAATTAACCACAAAAAAATTAGCTGTTCTTTGTAACAGCTATTTTTTTCAGTCTTTTTAACTCAACAAGCTAACAAAAGCAAGCCTTCGAGCAATAGGTTATTCCGAAACTACCACGATATTGATAACCGGAGCAACTTCCTTGTGTAATTTGACAGTAGCAGTGTATTGACCTACCTCTTTGATAGTATCTTTGATAGAGATAATTTTTCTGTCGATATTGAAACCCTGCTTTTCTAACGCTTCGGCAACCTGAATATTGTTTACCGAGCCGAATATTGTACCGGTAGTACTTGTCTTAGCTCCAATCGTAATAGTAAGTCCGCTTATTTTCTCAGCCAATTGTTCGGCATCGGCTTTGATTTTTGCCAATTTATGAGCACGCTGTTTCAGATTCTCTGCCAAAACTTTCTTTGCCGACTCGCTGGCTATCACAGCCTTACCTGTCGGGATAAGGAAATTGCGACCATAACCGTCTTTTACTTTTACTATATCGTCCTTGTATCCAAGATTTTGGATATCTTCTTTTAGTATGATTTCCATAAAATTTCCTCCTCTTTTATTATTTCAACATATCGGTTACGTATGGGAGCAATGCCAAATGACGTGCTCTTTTAACTGCCTGAGCCACTTTACGTTGATATTTCAACGAAGTACCCGTAATTCTACGGGGAAGTATTTTGCCCTGTTCGTTGAGAAATTTTTTCAAAAACTCGGGGTCTTTGTAGTCGATATACTTGATACCGCTCTTTTTGAAGCGACAATATTTCTTTCTGTTTTTATCCACAGTAACAGGCTGTAAATAACGTATTTCGCTATTGCTCGACGATGTGTTTGTTACCATAATCTTATTCCTCCTCTAAATTTTCTGTTTCAACATCTACAAAAGCCTCTTTATTTGCTTTTGCTTTAATATCTGCCTGTTCGGCATTTTTCTTAATTCGCTTAGAGGCATATTCATAAGCGTATTTATCCAAACGGAATACAAGGAAACGAATAACCCGCTCATCTCTGCGGAATTGTGTTTCGAGCGTCTCTACCAATGTAGGCTCGCCGCTAAACTGCAAGATAACATAAAAACCTGTAGATTTTTTGTCGATAGTATAGGCTAATTTCCTCAGCCCCCACAACTCCTCATTTTCGATAGTAGCTCCCGCATCCGTGAGCACTACTTTGAATTTCTCTACTGCTTCCTTCATCTGTACGTCAGACAAAACGGGAGTTAAAATGAAAGCAGCTTCGTAATGATTTGCCATAAATTCTATTAAAACTGTTTTATTTGATAATTAAAAAATTTAAGACCGCAAAGGTAATACTTTTTTTTGTATCAGCCAAATAAAATAACAGTGTGATAATCTAATATAAATTGTCGATAAAAAAACATACCTCCGACAATCTAAACCATCGGAGGTATTGCCATTTAAAACAATAGTATTTTTTCCTAATTCATAAAATAAATAATAGTAGTAATACCGCTTCGTCTCAACCGCACTTGCTGTAACCGCATGAGGTGCATTTGTAGCAGCCGTCGGAAGCCTCTACGGAGCTTTCGCCGCAGTTCGGACACTTCATTCCTTCTACCACTCCTTCGAGATATTTCCGCAAAGCACGCTCTACACCCGCCTTCCAAGTATTGATGGTGTCGCTGTCGAACTGCAAGCCGTTTACCAGCTTTATCACCTGGTCGATGGGCATTCCGTAGCGAAGCACGCCGGAGAGAAGTTTGGCATAGTTCCAAAACTCTTTGTTGAATTTGTACGAAAGTCCCTCGATAGTAGTCTTGTAGCCGTGCCGGTTTATAAATTGGAAGTCGTAGCGTTTGCTACCGTCCTCGAATACTTCCTTAATAATCTTGCCCTTTTCGAGCCATTTGGGCAGCAATATTCCATCTTCGTCGTCGGCAAGCCCCGTGAATATTTCGTATGGTTTATTGTCTTTAAGTCCTACAAATGCTATCCACTTCTCTTTTTGGTTTTGGAAACGCAATATCTCGCAGTCGAGTACTTTGGGGCGTTTTAGCATATCGGTAACGGGGAAACATATCTGTTCTTTGGCGGTGTGTGGCGTTTGTGCCGACTCTTTTTCGCTCTTCTTGCTTTTAGAAACGTCCTCGAGCACATTGCCTCTCGAACCCGCACGATATATCGTTACCCCTTTACAACCTACTTTCCACGCTTCGCGATAGAGACGGTCGACCAGCTCTTCCGTTGCCGTCTCGGGAAGGTTCACTGTTACCGAAATGGAATGGTCTACCCACTTCTGTATCCGTCCCTGCAAACGCACCTTATTGAGCCAATCCACATCGTTGGAGGTAGCTCCGTAATAGGGCGATTTCTTTATCAATTCGGCGAGTTCTTTTTCGTTATATCGTTTTGTTACGTCATAGCCGTTCACTACCATCCAGTCCACGAACTTATGATGGAATACGGTAAATTTTTCCCAGCTATCGCCCTGAGCGTCGACTTCGTCGATAGTTACATTTTTGTCGTTGGGGTTTACTTTGCGTTTGCGTGTATATACGCACAGGAAAACGGGCTCTATGCCCGACGTTGTCTGTGTCATAATACTTGTCGTGCCTGTAGGAGCTACCGTGAGGCATGCTATATTGCGTCGACCGTATTTCTTCATATCTTCGTACATCTGCGGGTCTGCCTCTCTGAGCCTCATTACGAAAGGATTTTTCTCCTCACGTTTGGCATCGAATACGGCAAACGCTCCACGCTCTTTTGCCATTATCACCGACGAACGATAAGCTTCTACTGCGAGCACTTTCTGTACGTTTTCTGCAAAATCGATGGCTTCGTCCGAAGCATAACGCAAACCCATAGCAGCCACCATATCGCCTTCGGCAGTGATACCGACGCCTGTCCGACGTCCGTTGATACACTTGTCTTTTATCTTCTGCCAAAGCTCGTACTCGGTACGCTTCACCACCTCGCTCTCGGGATCTGATGATATTTTTTCGAGTATACGGTCTATTTTTTCTATTTCCAAGTCGATAATATCGTCCATAATACGCTGAGCGTAGCGTACGTGCTTGCGGAAAAGTTCGAAATTGAAGTTAGCCATCGCCGTGAAAGGATTCTCTACATACGAATATAGGTTCACTGCCAGCAATCGACAGCTATCGTACGGACAGAGCGGTATCTCTCCGCAAGGGTTGGTAGATACGGTCTTGTATCCCAAGTCGGCATAGCAGTCGGGGACAGACTCACGTATGATAGTATCCCAAAACAACACGCCCGGTTCTGCCGATGCCCAAGCATTGTGAATGATTTTATTCCACAACTTTTTGGCATCTATCTTTACCGAAAACGTGGGGTTGGGCGAGTCTATCGGATATTGCTGCGTGTATTGCTTACCGCTTTCGACACAACGCATAAATTCGTCGTCGATTTTGACGGATATATTGGCTGCGGTGATTTTGTTTTGTTCGAGTTTTGCGTCTATAAACTTCTCCGAATCGGGATGTTTGATAGATATAGACAACATCAGAGCACCGCGACGACCTCCCTGTGCCACCTCGCGCGTGGAGTTCGAATAACGCTCCATAAACGGCACGATACCTGTGGAGGTAAGAGCCGAATTGTTTACGGGCGAGCCTTCGGGGCGTATCGCCGACAAGTCGTGCCCTACCCCGCCGCGACGTTTCATAAGCTGCACCTGCTCTTCGTCTATCTTTATGATAGCTCCGTAAGAGTCCGAAGAGCCGTCTACACCGACCACAAAACAGTTGGACAACGACGAAACCTGAAAACTATTGCCGATGCCCGTCATCGGTCCTCCCTGCGGTACAATGTATTTGAATTTGTCGAAAAGTTCGAACAGCTCGTCCTCCGACATAGGATTCGGATACTTAGCCTCGATGCGGGCTATTTCCCGTGCCATACGTCGATGCATATCTTCGGGCGACTTCTCGTACAGATTGCCTGCCGAGTCTTTGAGGGCATATTTATTTATCCACACTTGTGTAGCAAGTTCGTCGCCACTAAAATAATCTAAGGTAACTTTCTTTGCCTCCTGCTCGGAGAATGTCTTTAAATCCATATCTGAGCAAATAATTTTTACAGTATTACTTTTTTGGTTCTTTAAAGCCGCAAAGTTATACCTTTTTGCAAAGACAGACAATAGAAACAAGCGTTAAATTATCTTAATAAAAAATTAATTGATTATATATCAATAATCATTCAGTCCGAGTATTCTGATAAATTTTCCAAAATAGTAAATTAAGCTACAAAGCAAATTCACTTTTGGGGCAATACTAAAACATACAATAATACTATAAGTGTTTTTCTTTTACACTCATACGAGCAGCCAAAGTTTATAACTATTTTGGGGAAAAATAAAAAAACGGCTCAAGGCTACTCTCCTACAAACACAAAAAATATAATTAGAAAAATATCGCTTCTAAATGTTTGCTATACAAAAAATAGCCCGTATTCTGAGAGGATACGGGTAATGAAAAGGATATTATCAGAGAAAGTCTCAGAAAAGAATCGATTTCTGATGTGCCATTTTACGAATATTCAGTATAGCATAACGCATTCTACCCAATGCAGTATTGATGCTTATCCCGAGATGCTCGGCTATCTCCTTGAACGACATATCGTTGTAATATCTCAGAAATACCACCTCTCGCTGCTCGGCAGGCAATAGAGTAAGCAGATATTTTAGCTCACGCATCTGGTCTTGCTCTATTATGCTATTTTGTATATTGTCTTCGCTAATGTTGTTTTGCAACAATTCGAACGGAATACCCGCGTATGACGATGCTGCAATAAGTTGATTTTGCTTGTTTTTCCTGAAATAATCAATAATCATATTATGGGCTATCCTGCACAGCCAGGTGCGGAAATAACCTTGTTCCGAGTATTCGCCCTCTTTTATGAGCACTATGGCTCGTATAAAGGTATCCTGAAAAAAATCTTCGGCTAAGTTACTATCTTTAACTAAGTACAGAATATAACGATACAAGACATCTTTGTGTCTGTAAAGTAACTCCTTGAAAGCAGCATTATTGCCCGACACATACAACTCTATAAGTTTATTGTCAGCTTGCTTAGATAGAATACTCATCTACTTTGAATTTTACATATTTTTTTCAAAGTATAAATATATCAATAGGCGTCTCGTTTTTTATAAAGTTAATACTATAACTAACAAATATTTTAGTGGTAACAAAGAACTATTCCCTCACTATTTAATTATATTTTGGGAAAATCATCCTCTTAGAAAATTCAGTAGAGGCGATACCGACACAAATATACCTTCATTATTTCTTAGGTTTATTCGTTCTCCTAGGTCTCTGCTGCTGATTAGGTTTATTCTTATTATCCGAATTATTGGTCGGAGCAGGAGCCGTAGTAGCAGTACTGAAGCTGATACTCTTAGCAACTATCTTGAAATTCAGAGTTCTTGTATCTCTATAATTTCCTTTACCTGTGATAGTTACACTTGCAATACCGACATTGAGGTTGTTGCTGTACGACAAAGTATAGTCGATACCCTTAACCAAAGGTCTGCCATTGTCTACCAACTGCAAATCGGGCGTAATTTGGGTGTTTCTAAAAGTCTGATCATTAACGGGATTGACTGTTACCAAACCAACCGACTTAGGGATAATATTGAAGCGGATATCTTTACTATCGCGATAGTTACCTCTACCGGAAATAGTTACAATAGCCACACCAACATTCACATTATTGGTATAACTAACGGTGTAATCCTTGTTTTTAATCAACGTCTTATTACCGTCTCTGATAACCGGCTCGGGCATATATGGAGCACCCATATAAACCTGGTCTGGAATAGGAGCAATAAGAACACCTCCACCAGTATTAGCATAGGCTCTTGGCGGTCTCTGAACCGCACCACTCTGTGGATTCTGAGCAGGAGGGTTCTGGGCAAACAAACTGCTAGTCAGGAACAAACACGCTAAAATCACTAATAAATTTTTATTCATAATAATTATTGATTTATATAAATATTCTAATCTATTTTATTTATTTATTTCAGGGTGCAAAATTAACAAAAAAAGTTAAAACTACAAACATTTTTTTAATATTTTTTCTCATAACTATGTTTTAAAGTAAAAAATCGTATCATAAACAGTGCAAATATGATGTAATTTCTCGAAACAAAACGTTAAAATCTAACACATAACACACTAACTACAAGATAATTATTTACTTAACATTTCAATTTATCACTATGACAAAAAACAAAAAAATAAATTTTATTTTTTACCGAAAAAAATCGGTATTTATATCATATTTTGTACCATAAAACTATATAATCTTCATAAAAAATGTCAGCCGTAGGTCAAAAAAATCCATTTAAAATTTGTGTCCGAGCAACAAATCTCCGATATTCATCCGCCTCTTACCTGCGAGTTGCAGATTTTTCAGATACAGAAAACCATCGGCTACCGCCACTTTCGCATAGGTTTTGTTGTCGGAGACAATCCGACCAAACTCAAAGCTATGGTCGGTCTGCTCATAATCTGTCTCGAACACCTTGATAAGCAACCCATTGTATTCAAACCAAGCTGTCGGATACGGTGCCAAACCACGCACGGTATTGTGCAGTTGCAGGCATGTTTTAGAGAAGTCGAGGCGGCAGTCGTCTTTAAAAATCTTTGGGGCAGATTTCAGCATACAGTCTGTAGGCTGTACAACAGGCTGTACCGAATTGTTTTCGATAGCCTCCACTGTCTCTACCACAAGCTTGGAGCCTATCGCCGCCAATTTGTCGTGTAAAGACCCTGCATTATCGGTAGGAAGTATATCCACACTCTGCTGCAAAAGTATATCGCCTGTATCTATCTCGTGTTTAAGTCGAAATGTGGTAACTCCCGTCCGGGTCTCACCGTCGATAATCGCTCGATTTATTGGAGCGGCTCCTCTATATTGCGGTAGCAGCGAGGCGTGCAGATTGACCGTACCCAACCTGGGCATATTCCACACAGCTTCGGGCAACATACGGAAAGCCACAACAATCTGCAAATCTGCTCCGAAAGCTCTCAGCGTCTCGATGAAGGCATCGTCTTTGAGGTTGGTCGGCTGCAATAGCGGCAATTTGTTTTCCAAAGCGAACTCCTTAACGGGAGAGAATCGTACTTTCTGCCCTCGTCCGACAGGTTTATCGGGGACGGTTACCACCGCTACTATCTGCTTGCCGCTGTCTAAAAGTGCTTTTAGCGGATATACGGCAAACTCAGGAGTTCCCATATAAATTATTTTCATAATATGGTATGGCTTATAGCTCGAACTATTACTATTACTAATATTATTTTCAGATATGCAAAGATACGTAATTATTTGACACAAAAAACACAAAAAGTTACACAAACGCATAAAACTCTTTATATCAAACATATAATCATCGCATATCTCGGATATTATTTATTAATAGCCATTAAGCAAAAAATCACTACCTTTGCCACACAGAAATAAGATTGACGGTGAAAGAAGGCTTGTCTATAAACACGAAAAACACATTGAAATTCATAGTATTGGTGATACTGTGTGGTTTCTTGTTTCTACTCGATATAGCATTGGGCAGTGTCAATCTGTCTATGAGCGATATTTTCTCGGGGGATACTGTCTATCGAGAGATAGTTGTAAATTTTCGTCTACCGAAGGCTATAACGGCATTGGCGACGGGAGCCGCCCTCTCTGTGGCAGGTCTGGTGATGCAGACAATGTTCAAAAATCCGCTTGCAGACCCATATATACTCGGTATCAGCTCGGGAGCATCGCTGGGAGTGGCTATCGTTGTGCTCGGCAGTGGTTTGTTACCGACAGCCTTCGTATCGAGTGGCTGGAGTATAGTGATAGCAGCTATCTTGGGTGGCAGCGTGGTATTGATGTTGGTATTGGGTATATCGTTCAAAATAAGGCAAGTGGTGTCGCTACTGATAATAGGTATTATGTTCGGGCAAATAGCCGGCAGTATGGTAACCATTTTGCAAAACTACAGCAATCCCGACTCTCTCAAACTGTTTATTACTTGGACATTCGGCAGCTTGCAGGCAGTAACCTGGAATTATATGAAGGTGATGTTGCCTATGATAGCGATAGGGATTTTGATAGTTTTATCAATACAGAAACAACTCGACGGATTGCTCCTTGGCGAGCACTACGCAAAAGGTCTCGGAATATCAGTAACACGCACGAGGATACTGATAATAATAGCAGTAGCTCTATTGGCAGGAGCTACAACGGCTTTCACAGGACCGATAGCATTCATAGGATTTGCTATGCCGCATTTGGCACGAGGTATTTTTGCCTCATCGTCGCATAAGATTATAGCACCTGCCTCGATGCTGTGCGGAGCTCTGACTCTCATAATATGCGATCTGGCAACGACTCAAATACCTGCCGAAGGGCATATTTTACCCATCAATGCCATTACGTCGCTCATCGGAGCACCGTTTGTGATATGGGTGATACTGAAACGAATAAGAGTCAGCTAATTATTTTATTATAGAGATACAAAATATATTTTTACACCGTATGAAAGTAGCATTGATTCAGCAGACATACTGCGACGACAGGCAAAAAAATATCGAAAAACTGACACACAACATACATAAATGTGCCTCCAGTGGAGCAGAGCTCGTAGTATTAAGCGAGTTGCACAACTCTCTTTATTTTTGCCAGACGGAAGACGTAGACAACTTCGACTTGGCAGAAAGGCTCGACGGAGCATCTACCGAATATTTCGGTGCCTTGGCAAAGAATCTGGGCATAGTAATAGTTACCTCCATCTTCGAACACAGAGCCAAAGGGCTGTATCATAATACTGCCGTGGTATTGGAACGTGACGGTTCGGTAGCGGGCATTTACCGCAAGATGCACATACCCGACGATCCGGCGTTTTACGAGAAATTCTACTTTACCCCCGGCGATTTGGGCTTCAACCCTATAAGGACATCGGCAGGCAACCTCGGCGTGCTCATCTGTTGGGATCAGTGGTACCCCGAGGCGGCTCGGCTTATGGCTCTCAATGGTGCCGACGTGCTTATATACCCCACTGCAATCGGTTGGGATACCAAAGACACGGCAGAAGAACAACAAAGACAACTCGACGCTTGGATGGCGGTGCAACGCGGACACGCCGTAGCAAACAATCTGCCAGTTATCACTTGCAACAGAACAGGTTATGAGCTATCCAAAAACGGCAACGACGGTATAAAGTTTTGGGGGCATTCGTTCGTATACGGAGCTCAGGGCGAAGAGCTCAGCAGACTCGGCGAAGAAGAAGGCAATATGTCGATAACCATAGACCTCGACCGCACAGAGCAGTTGCGACGTATATGGCCATTTTTCAGAGACCGCCGTATCGATGCTTTCGGCGACATTACAAAAAGATGGAACAAATAAAAGATTAATAATACATAAAACAAAATATATCTATGTTTAGCAAAAATGACATTCGACAACTCAAAACATTCGGTATAGAACCCGAGACAATTGAAGAACAACTCCGAATATTCCGAAGCGGAATAAACTATCCCCAAATAGACCGTGCCGCCTCTGTGGGCTACGGCATCGTACGCCTCGACGACGACGAACGATGCCGATACACCGACACGTGGGCTCAATATCTTACCGACGACCGACACCGTGCCGTTAAGTTCGTGCCTGCTTCGGGAGCGGCTTCACGTATGTTCAAAGATTTGTTCGAGTACATAGAGAAGGAAGAGCCGACACAATTTGTCGGAAAATTTTTCAACGATATAGAGTTTTTTGCCTTCTACGACCTGCTCGACCAGAAGTGCCAAGAAGTCCATGGCAAAGGCTTGGAAGAGCTGCTCATAGCAGGCGAATTTACTCCCGTACTCAGGCTGCTGCTCGAGGAACAAGGACTCAATTATGGCAATCTGCCGAAAGGGCTTTTGCTATTCCACCGTTACCACAACGAACGACGGACGCCTATGCTCGAACACCTTGTGGAGGGAGTCCAATACGCACGCTGCAAAGATAATACGGTGAGACTGCACTTCACCGTCTCGCCCGAACATCGTCGGCTTTTTGCAGAACATCTTACCCAAAACATCGATAAATACGAAGAACGCTACGGGGTACGGTTCGACGTGTCGTTTTCGGAACAGAAGAAATCGACAGACACCATAGCTGCCGACACTCATAACGAACCGTTCAGAGACGAAGACGGTTCGCTCGTGCTGCGTCCCGCCGGACACGGTGCCCTGATAGAGAACCTCAACGAACTGGACGCCGACATCGTATTCATAAAAAACATAGACAATGTTGTGCCCGACCACCTTAAAGAGACTACCGCCGAGTGGAAAAAAGCAATAGCAGGCTATGCCGTAAACCTTCAACAGCAGGCATTCGAATACCTGCGGGAGCTCGAAAACCCCGATATTACAGAAGCGAAACTGCAAGTGATAGATAAGTTCTGCCAAAGCCGCCTATTCAATTACCACAACGCCGAGCAACTCGACAGAGAAGACAAGCGGGCATACCTTCGCCGCAAACTCGACCGTCCTCTGCGTGTCTGCGGTATGGTAAAGAACGAAGGCGAGCCCGGCGGAGGTCCGTACCTCGTACACAATGCCGACGGCACGGTATCGCCGCAGATACTCGAGGCGTCGCAGATAAACACTGCCGACGACACGCAGAGAGCTATTATGGAGCAGGCGACGCACTTCAATCCCGTCGATTTGGTATGTTGCCCGAAAGATTACAAAGGCAAGGCGTTCGACCTACGCAAGTACGTCGACAGCACCACGTGCTTTATATCGACGAAGTCGAAAGGCGGCAGAGAGCTGAAGGCTCTCGAACTGCCCGGATTGTGGAACGGTGCTATGGCAGACTGGAATACGGTATTCGTCGAAGTGCCCTTAGCGACCTTCAATCCCGTCAAGAACGTCAATGACCTGCTCCGCCCCGAACATCAGTAGATGGGCGGTGTTGTAGAATGGGCGACACGATATGGGAATATACCATTTGTTTGTAGTTCAAATATTTATCGTAGAAATCGAAATTTATACATAATTTTTCTCAAAAATTGAGGAGAAAGAAATCTTATTTTTCTTAAGATATTTATAATATTTCAAAAGAAGTGTATAAATTCTTGAAGTTCTCTGCTTTTATTCTGAACCCACTTCCGTGGTCGTGTGTTTTTCCATAATTTTTTCCCGAATTATAAACTCCTATACGTATATCAAACATTATATTTCCTTTCTCTATTTCATTCAAAAAACACTGAAAATCAAAATCGTAATAAAGTTCTCCTTTCGTAAAACGACAATATTTTTTACCATTAGTAATTTCAGTATCAGCAAAGACCAAAAACAAATTACCTAATTTTTGAGAAGCATTAATCAACGTATCAAAATTCCAGTACGTAATATCTAACAACTCTCCATGAAGACTTTTTATGAGTAATTTAACGTTCTTAGAATTTCTGTCGACATTCAGCTTCATTTTATACTTAGAATAAACCTCCCCTTCTCTATGACCAAATACAGAAGAATAGAGAATTTTTTTGTCAGAATGCTCTTCTTGACGTATTTCTCCATATTTTTCTCGCAAATAACTGTTCGCTTTTTTGGGGTAATCTGGTGATTTAGAAAAAAGTGTAACGTATGAGTTATTTAAAAATCTTTGACTTTTAATCTCTATTCCTTCAAAATCAGCCTCTTTTTTATTATTTTCTTTTACTCCCAATAAATCTTCAAATGTATTTCCAATACCTCCATCTCTATTATTGGGTCTTGTATTTTGAACAAACCCCATTTTTTTTATTCTGTAAAATTCGGCTTTTATTTTATCGGTGTTTCTCATAAATGTTCTTTTGGCAATAAATCTTTTGGACTAATATTTAGTGTTTTTGCGATATTGTTGATGTGATTTAAATTGTATTTAGAATTATATCTTAAGCTTTCTACCTTACCTATGAAACCTATAGATACGCCTATTGATAAAGCTAAATCAGCTTGCGACATATTTCGCTCTGTTCTGAGTTTTTTTACCTCGCCTATGACAAATTTTTCAATTTCTGTAAGCATACCGATTTTAAAAAATAATATTGTGCAAATATCCGAAATTTTGTAACTTTGCACACCTGCTTATAGGTAAGTATTTTTGTAATTATGATAGAGATCAATAAAATATATAACGAAAGTTGCTTAGAAACTCTTAGCCGTATACCCGATAATTCAATAGACTTAGTCATTACTTCACCTCCTTATAATATGAATTTGAGAATAAGGAATGGTAAATATTGTTCTCGACAAATTGTCAAAGAATTTAGTACCAAATACGAGAACTTTGATGATAATATACCTATAGAAGAATATTATAAATTCCATTTTAAAGTATTAAAAGAGTTGCTTAGAACCTCAAATATTATATTTTATAACATACAAATAGTAACAGGTAGCAAAAGAGCAATATTTAAGATAATAGGAGAATTATCTGATTACTTGAAGGATATTATAATATGGGATAAAGGTTATGCTCAACCAGCAATGGCACAGAATGTTTTGAATCGCAGAACGGAATTAATATTAATATTTGACGCTAAAGATGCTATAAGTCGCCAGTTTAAAAAAGCTAATTTTAAAAGAGGAACATTAGACGATTTATGGCTTATAAAGAGAGGAAAAAAAATAACATCATCACATTCTGCAGTTTTTCCAGAAGAATTAGTAAAGAATATTATTGAAAATTTTTCAGATGAAGGTGATTTGATTTATGATCCATTTATGGGAACAGGAACAACTGCTTATGTAGCTAAACTTTTAAATCGAAACTATTTGGGAAGTGAATTAACAAGCCGATATTATGAAGTCATTAATAAAAGGCTTTCTGAACTAAAGTGTCAAATTAGTTTTTACTAACACAATAGGCTAAAAAAGTATTCACAAAGAAATGAAAAACCTTTTATTAATTATATTTTCATTGATAACTATCTGTATGAGTGCACAAACGAAAAGTAAAACAGAACAAAACAAAGCCGTGACGGAGGAACAATCCAACGACGGCGTGAAAAAATCGAGAAAGTTGTTTTTGGCATCGTCGTTCAAAGACGTGGCGAAGCTTTTTGCCGACTTTACAGGCGAAGAGCTGAAAGATAAAAGTGTAACATTTATTCCTACGGCGAGTATCCCCGAGTCTGTGAAATTCTTCGTCTCATCAGGTCGAAAAGCTCTCGAAAAATTGGGGTTGACCGTCGACGAATTGGAACTGACACAGGCAACAGGCGAAGAAATCCGTAACAAATTGGAGAAGAACGACTATATCTACATAACGGGCGGGAATACGTTTTTTCTTCTTCAGGAGTTGAAGAAGACGGGAGCAGATAAAATCATCATAGAGCAAATAGAGAAAGGCAAGACGTATATCGGCGAGTCTGCGGGTTCGATCATTATGTCGCCCAATATCGAGTATGTAAAGGATATGGACGACTGCCGCAAAGCTCCCGAGCTGTCCGACCTATCTGCCCTGCATGTAGTGGATTTCTATCCGTTGCCGCACCATACGAACTTCCCATTCAAAAAAGCCGTAGAGAAAATCATAGCAGGATACGGCGAACAACTTACACTCTACCCGATAAGTAACGCACAAGCCATCATTGTAAACGGGGCAGAAGTCAGGGTCGTAGGTAAGTGAGTTTACCACAAAAAGAGGCTAAATAACAAGGTTAAAGGACTTTTTAATATTAAACTATTTTTTCGAATAAATAATTTGGTAGGTTCTGGGTATTATTTTTAACTTTGCCACATATATTTTTTTATTCTGACACAAACAGACATTTAGTCTATTATCAATTAAGTTTAACTATTAATTTTTTTATGAAAAATGAAACCAAGTAATTTCCGATTAATGGCGGCTATATTTGCCACAGTTTTTATGGGCTGCGCCAATAACAGCAGTAAGCAACCCGAGGTCAGACAGACAATCGAGGTAAAAGCCAAGGCTCTGACAAGCACTACACAAGCCTCGACGACAGTATTCTCCGACAACGATATAGTATCGTACAACGGAGCAACGGGGGAAATCGTCTTTGCGAATACACCCCAAGGGAAAGCACACGAAATATTATCACACTACAACAAGGGCGATTTGGAATTTTATCTGGACGGCGAACTGTTATTTAAGTTGAATTGTATTGTCTCCGACATACAGAGTAATATCATCAATGAACCTCTACTACGTTTTGAATTAAGTTACAACAGCGGTGGAGACAACAACGACGACAACCCGACCGACTCCGCCTCGCAGCAGCAGATACCTCTGTATACAGCAGCCGACGGCGGCAGCAACGATACACCGAAGTGGTTTATCGAAGACGGGTATCCAATGGGAAAGACCATCAACGGTAAAAGAAACAATGCCACCATAGACGAACAGGAACGTGATGAGAATGCTAAAAAGATAATGGCAGGTTTTTTGCGATTTATCGAGGTTCTGAAAGCAAAAGGTAAGTATATCGAACAATAAAATTTCTGCAAGATTACTTTTTAACTTTATTCATTACTGTATTTTAAGTTTTTTTATCATACAGTGTCCTTTGTGATAAAAGAGCACTGTATTTCTTATTGGCACAAGCGCTATCTTTCTCTAAATATTCGCATATACGTTCAATCCTCCCACGATACCGCATAAAACCATTAAATTTTTGTATCTTTGCCATTCGAAAATAAAAATCATCACCCCCAAATGACACTCTCCATAATAGTAGCCGTAGCCAACGGCAGCGTGATAGGCAAAGACAATTCGTTGATATGGCACCTGTCGGACGACCTCAAACGCTTCAAACGGATAACCGAAGGACACACCGTGATAATGGGACGCAAGACATATATGTCGCTGCCGTTTCGTCCGCTGAAAAACCGCCGTAACATAGTAATATCTACAAGTCTGGCAGATATTGATGGAGCAGAGGTTGCCCACTCCGTAGAAGAGGCTGTAGCTCTGTGCCGTACCGAAGACGAGGTGTTCATTATCGGCGGTGCCTCCGTATACGAGCAGACTATCGGGATTGCCGATAAGATATACCTTACCCGTGTGCTGAAAGACTTCGAGGGCGACACGTTTTTCCCCGAAATACAAGACAGTCGGTGGCAGAGCGTAGAAAAGTCGGAAATTCTTTTCGACGAAAAGGAAAAAACGGAGTTTTATTACGAAACATTAGTGAGAAAACAGAATTAAGGGATAAATCGATACATTATGGGAAAAAAACGCGATTTCAAGACCACGCTCGAACATTGGAAATTCAAATACAAACTCTCCATACTCAACGAAAAGACTCTGGAAGAGGTGTTACGTATCAGATTGTCGCGGCTGACGGTATTCATCTACGGCTCGCTGGCGCTGGTCGTGGTATTCTTTCTGATGTCGGCACTGATACTCTTTTCGCCGTTGAAATATTATCTGCCCGGTTTTTCGGACTATTCGTTGCGGTCGGAGCTGTCGCACAATATGGCAAAAGTAGATTCGCTCTCGTCGCTGCTCCAGAAACAGACTCTGCAACTACAAACCACCAAAAACCTTATCGCCGGCACACTCTCGGCGGACTCTATACCCAAACAAAAGGATATATCTGTGGAGAAATATCGTGAACTTGTCGAGAAAAAATCAGACCGAGAGCAACAGTTCATCGAGAATTTCCAAAAAAACATCGTATCAAATACCATTACCCCGACGGTTGCCAACAACGCTGCCAAGCAAAATTTCGCAGTACCTCTGGCAGGTACGGCAGCAGCCTCGTATGGCGAAAAGGGAGACAACGCCGTTAAGTTCACAGGCAATAACCGCGAGGTATTGGCTGTAGCCAAAGGTATTGTAATGTCGACAGACCTCACCGTCGGCAATCGCTATACTGTATATATACAACACCCAGACGGATATGTATCGGTTTACAAAAATCTCTCTGCGGTTTTCAAACAGGCAGGCTCTACCGTATCGACAGGCGATGTGATAGGTCAGATAGATGCCGAAAACGATAAACAATACCTCATATTCGAGATTTGGCAAAACAGTATCCGTATCGACCCCCGTACGGTAATGGATATTAAATAGTGATCAACAGAAGTATATTTATTTTCAAAAAGCAACAACAATGAGCCATAAACAGACCGTCGCCATACTCGGCTCCACAGGTTCTATCGGCACACAGACACTCGATGTAATCGACCGACACAGCGAATTGTTCGAAGTATACGCTCTTACCGCACACAGCAATATCGACCTACTGGTAAAGCAGGCAAAGAAATATCGCCCCGAAGTGGTAGCTATTGCCGACGAGCGTCATTATAAAACACTGCGGGAGGCTCTCGACGGGCTGCCCATAAAGGTCTTTGCGGGAGCCGACAGTATCTGCCAGATAGCTGCTATGTCGCCCATCGATACGGTTGTTACGGCTATGGTGGGATATTCGGGGCTGTTGCCTACGGTAAAGGCTATCGAGGCAGGAAAAAAAATAGCTCTGGCAAATAAAGAAACACTCGTGGTAGCCGGAGAACTCGTTACAGACCTCGCTCTTAGAAACCGCGTAGACATCGTACCCATCGACTCGGAACATAGTGCAATATTCCAATGCCTTGTGGGTGAAAACGAGAACAGTGTCGAGAAACTTATCCTCACAGCCTCGGGCGGAGCGTTCAGAGATACTCTGAAAGACGATTTGCGGCTTGCCACAGCTGCCGACGCCTTGCGACACCCTACTTGGAAGATGGGGGCAAAAATCACTATCGACTCGGCAACGATGATGAACAAAGGGTTCGAGGTGATAGAGGCACGTTGGCTCTTCGATATTCCGATAGACAAAATAGAGGTTATCATTCACCCGCAATCGATAGTTCACTCTATGGTGCAGTTCTGCGACGGCAGCATCAAAGCACAGCTCGGGCAGCCCGATATGCGACACCCGATACAGTACGCACTGACATTCCCCGACAGGCTCGATGCTCAGGTCGAACGAGCAAACCTTGCCGACATACATCAGCTTACTTTCGAGAGACCCAATTACGAAAAGTTTCGTAATCTCGGGCTCGCCTACGACGCCCTTCGCCGAGGCGGCAATATTCCCTGCATACTCAACGCCGCCAACGAGGTAGCAGTAGACGCCTTCCTCAAAGGCAAGATAGGATTTTTCGCTATGAGCGACATAATAGAGCAGACAATAAGCGAGACAGCATTTATATCGTCGCCTACCCTCGACGACTATATAGCCACCGACCGAGAGGCACGAGCACGCACATCGGAAAAGATAAAATAGACCATCATAAAAACAATTATGACAGCCCAAGAGATAAAAGAACAACTTTTCGCAATGGCAGACGAGGCGAAACGCGATTTTTTACCCTATTTTTTCAAAACAGGCGAGGGGCAGTACGGCTACGGCGATAAATTTATCGGTGTGGTAGTACCCAAGCAACGAGAACTGATAAAGATATGCAAACCTCTGCTGCTCAGCCTCGAAGAGATAGAGAAGTTGTTGGAAGACGAATATCACGAATGTCGGCTGACGGGGCTGTTTTTCTTGATAGAATTGTACAAGAAAGCGGGTAAAGACGAGGCTCGTCGCCGCGAGATTTACAACTTCTACATCGCTCATCACAATAGGGTGAATAATTGGGATTTGGTAGACAACTCCGCCCCGTATATCGTAGGCGACTATCTGACAGACAAAGACAAATCGGTACTCAAGACATTCGCCTTGAGCGACAACCTATGGCTGCAACGCATAGCAATAGTATCTACACTGTGGTTTATCCGCAAAGGAATATTGAAACCTACCTTCGAGGTGTCGCTGCTACTGCTCGACCACCGACACGACCTCATACACAAAGCCGTAGGATGGATGTTGCGCGAGGCGGGCAAAAAGGACTTCGACGCCGAATATGCATTCCTCACCGAGGGCGACCGTTATCGCTCGATGCCTCGTACGATGCTGCGATACGCAATAGAGAAGTTTCCCGAGACACTCCGACAGCAGTTCTTGAAGGGCGAGATTTAGCAAAAGTCAATTGCCTCACACAATCATATCCCCTCTACTGTATTCTGCGGCACCCAGCCCACACGCTTATCGGCTATCTCTATCTTTTTCCAACGATTCTGCGAATCAACTACCTTCACCTTCGTACCTTCGTGCAGCAAAAAAATCTCTTTACCCGTAATCGAAGGCGAAGCCTTGACCGATACGGAACCCTCCATAACAATGGCATAGGGGTTATCAACCAGATATTGACGCTCGGTAAAGGCATATATCAGCGATATGATGGAAAATATCATAGACAACAGACCGACATAAAACGATATCTTACGCACCGAAAGCACCGAGGCAAACAAAAATATAAGTCCGAGCACGAGAGCAAACACAAACAGACCGATACCGACAAAAGCCCACTGATTGGTATTGAATATCTTACCTATCGCCGAGAACCAATCGACAAGGAAAAACGATTCGTAACCGTTTATTTTGTCAGTCGATAGAGAGTTGGCATATTCGAGACTGCTTTTGATGTCTCTATCGAACGGAGCGAGCACCAATGCACGTTCGTAGAAAAGTATTGCCCTACCGAGATTGTTGAGTCTGAACTGAGTATTTGCATAGTTATAATACAAATCTGCCGACTCGCCCTGTTTCATAAGCGACTCGTATATGAGGGCTGCCTGTTCGTAGTTTTTGTCGGCATAGAATGCTTCAGCCTCTTTTGCGGCTTTACCTTTGTCCTGTGCCGCCAACGAAAGGGAAACAAATAAAAAACTTGCTATCAATAGTTTGTATCTCATAATTTTGCGTTTTATGGTCGATAAGTATCTCTTTTTTCTATCTCTTTATAGAGTTCTCTATTCTCTCTATTATTGTTATTGCCGTGTTGTATATTTTATCCATAGCTCCACGTGTATCGGCTCCGAAGGCATAGCGTTCGTATTCGCAGTCGGTCAGCATCTTTATAGTATCGGAAACCAAATCGTCGGCAACTCCTTTTCGGCGGAGTTCGTCGGCTGCATTGTCTTTGTTTAGCGACGACAGCGGTATATTAAGTTTATCCGATATATACAGCCATATAGCCGATAACATCTCGTCGTAGAAAAACTCTTTCTGCGAAGCGTTCAGATATTTTTCCGCTGTTTTCAGTCTCTTTTTGGCAACTTTATTTGCCTTTTTGTTACGCATCAGGGCTATATTGGCATTTTCTTTTGCTTTTTTATTGAAAATAATTCCGAGCAGTATAGCCACAAATAACGGTATTGCCAGAAACAGCCAGAAAGTAAGTGTTCCCGCACAGGCTTCTACTTTCGGTCTTATATGCAAATTGCCCGTTTTGATATACTGAATGTCGGAGGCAATCTGCTCTACCTGCTCTTTGTCTACTCCGTTATATACCGTTGCAGACGAGCTACTTGCCGTACCTTTTGCCACATTCACCGTATAGCCCTCGGTATGTAGTGTCTTGTAGGTATTACTCTGTAAATCGAAGTAAGTAAGCGAGACGGGCGGTATCTCGTATTTGCCGTTATGACGGGGAATGACGACGTATTCTATCTTTTTATTTCCCGTAAATCCCGATGGCGTTGCCGAGAAAGAGTTGTCTTCCTTGGGGTCGTATTGTTCGAAATCCGAGGGGAAATCCACTTTGGGTGTTTTTATCAGTTTTAGGTTGCCCGAGCCGCTGATATTCAATGTGAATGTAAGAGAATTATTTGCCTCTATCGACGATGCCGAAATCGACGAGTTCATAGTAAGACTACCCACCGCACCGCTAAAATCGGCGGGCTTAGGTTCGGGCAGCGGAGCGACATTGAGCGTAACCGCCCCCGTCGACAACTGACGCTTGTGGTCTTGATAGGTTTCGTAAGACCCGAAGAACGAGCGAGGGTCTCTGACCAGCTGACGTACACGTATTATACCTGTGCAGGTCATCGGTTTTATCGTTATTCTGCCTGCCCGCTGCGGGTAGATAAGCATCTGCCGCAATGTAAAGGTGTAGTAGTTTTGTCCGTTGTAATTCTCTATATCCTGAGGTTTCTTGACATCGATATCGTGAGTCATAAAACCCTCGAAATCGGGAAGTTTGACATCTGTTATATTGACCAAATCTACCTTATAATAAACCTTATATGTAAGCAGAATCACCTCCTGCTCTTTGACAGTCGTCTTAGAGACTATCGAGCGGACGAATATATTTTCGGCGTTTATCTGCACGTTGTTCGATGCTACCGCACCTCCCTCTCTTTGTGTAGACTGTTTGGAATCGGGCGGAAGTACCTTTATTGTCAAAGCATTCGATTTGTACTGAGTACCATTGACCTCTATCGTAGCCGGCTGTATCGAAAAACTACCCTCTTTTTTGGCAGACAACATATAAGTATATGTATTAGAGACAGTTTGAGTAGATTTGCCGTTGATAAAGGTAAAATTCTGCGAGGTGTAGGTAGCAGGTCCGTTGAGCACCTCGAAGTTGTTGAATCTGCCTACATTGAATTTCGATATGTCGTCGCTATTGATAGTGTATTGCAACTGAAACGGCTGCCCCGCCACTACCGTTGGCGGCGCCTCTGCAATAAATTTTATCTTCTGTGCATTTGCCTCGAAAGAGATAAGTGCTACCGTCAGTAAAAAAGCTAACTTTTTCATATCGTGTGAGTTCTTATTTTTGTTTTTGTTGTCAATAATTTTTTTATAAGTGTTTTACCACTCTTTATCCGTTTTCGAACGCTGTCCCATTTGTATCTTTCGTCGTTCTTGTACGTCGCGTTCGTCTTGTTCGAGAGCTTTCAGTATTTGTTCTATCTGCTCTTGTTGCATTTTTGGCTGCTGTTGTTGCTTTTGCTCTTGTTTCTGTTGCTGCTGTTGTTCCTGTTTTTGCTGCTGCTGTTGTTGTTTCTGTTTTTGCTGCTGCTGTTGTTGTTTCTGTTTTTGCTGCTGCTGTTGTTGTTTCTGCTGTTCTTGTTGCTTCTTCATAAGATATTGAGCTACAGCCAGATTATAGCGAGTATCATCATCTTTCGGATTAGCTTTGAGCGAATTTTTGTACGCTTCGACACTTTTTTCGTAGTTCTTCTCCTCCATCAGAGCATTGCCGACATTATGAAATGCGGAGGCTATCTCTTTTTTCTCTTTGGTCAATGTCGCTGCTTTTTGGTACTGTTCGAGAGCTTCTTTATATTTTTTTTGCCTAAACAACGAGTTTCCCAAGTTGAAATTAGCCGAATAACTGTCGCTATTGTCTGCTACCCCTTGTTCATAGAACTTCTGAGCCTCTGTAAACTTCTGAGCCACATATTGTTTATTACCCTCTTTTACGTTTCGTGCCTCTTTCTGTGCAGAAATATTCACAAACGGCACCAACGTCATTATAAATGCCAATAGCTTGTATTTCATTGTTTGTTTTGTTTTTTTTCGAAAATATTAATACGACTCAATCGCTTATTTTTGCGTCGGAATATAAAGAACTCTATAATCAACACAAACAGAGCCAACCAAACGGGAATATAAAATTTATCGTCATAATCGTCAGAAAAAGAATAGAATTCACCTTTCTGCATCTTATCTATCTCCTTAGCCAGAGCCTTTATGGTAGCTCCCGTATTAGAAGCTCTCACGTATATTCCGTTGCCCGCAGCAGCTATCTGCTTACCCAGCTCTTCGTTGAGTTTGGATACTACCACATTGCCGTCTTTGTCTTTGATATAACTCATTGTACCTTTGACAGGTATGGGACTACCTTCTGGCGTGCCGATACCTACTACGTTGACAGTTATATTTTTATCCCTTGCCATTTTGGCTGCTTCCACGGCGTTGTCTTCGTGGTTTTCGGCATCGGTAAGTAAGAAAATGGCTCTGCCTCCGCTCTGCTTGGTGTCGTTAAACGACTTCACTGCAAGGTCTATCGCAGATCCGATAGCCGTTCCCTGACGCTGTATAAGGTCGGGCTGAATGGTCTTCAAGAACATCTTGGCACTCACCTTGTCTGACGTTATGGGCATCTGTATAAAGGCATCTCCCGCAAACACTATCAATCCCATCTTATCGTCCGTCAGTCTGTCTATCAACTGCGACAGCAACATTTTGGCATAATCGAGCCTACTGGGGGCTATATCCTGCGCCATCATCGAATTCGATATATCGAGCACGAGCATAGCCTCGATACCGCGTTTCTGGACATTTTCTTGTTTCTTGAGCATTTGAGGGCGTGCCAGAGCTATTATCATAAGGGCAACAGCTAACATCAACAACACGAACTTTACGTGCGGACGATAACCTGATACATTGGGCATCAACCCTTTAAGCATTTCTATATTACCGAACTTTATCAGACGTTTCCTCTGCCGTGCCTGTACAATAATGTACAAGACAATCATCAATGGAATGATTATCAACAAGTAAAGGAATTTTATATTTGCAAAAACGAACATTTTTTTCTAAGTAATTTATTATGGTAATCGTCTAAGTATAAAGACTCTAATAAAAATATCAAGCAGTAATATACCTAACGCCAACAATAAGAACGGTATATATTGCTCGTACCGACGGCTGTAATTCTCGGTTTTGAGCTTGGTTTTCTCCATCTTGTCTATCTCGGAATATATCTGTTTTAGCGAACTTACGTTGGTAGCACGGAAATATTTCCCTCCCGTCGTGGAGGCTATCTGCTGCAATGTCGTCTCGTCTATAACTACCTCTGCCTCTGTGTAATGTATATTACCGAACTGGTCGAGCATAGGCACTTCGGCTATACCCTGCGTACCGACACCTATCGTATAAACCCTTATACCATAACTCTGTGCTATCTGTGCCGCCGAGATGGGAGCAATGTCGCCTGTATTGTTGGTACCGTCGGTGAGCAGTATTATCACTTTCGACTTGCCTTCTGCGTCCTTGATGCGGTTTATGGCAGTAGCCAAGCCCAGACCGATAGCAGTACCGTCTTGTATGATACCGAAATCTACCTGTTTGAAGAGATTTACCAACGAGGCATGATTGCTCGTAATAGGGCATTGCGTGAAACTCTCGCCGGCAAAGACCACAAGTCCGAAATTGTCGTTCGGACGAGAGAGTATAAACTCTATGCCGACGTCTTTTGCCGCCTCCAATCGGTTGGGCGACAAGTCGCGTGCCAACATAGACCCCGATATATCCATAGCTATCACTATATTGATACCCTCAGTCGTGGAGTTGCTGTAGCTATCCGACGTCTGAGGACGTGCCAAGACTATGACTAACAGAGCTACCACTATCAGTGTCGATGGGAAATAGTAGAGCCATATTTTTTTGGTCTTTGCCATTCCCTCGAAAGCCTTTGTCGAAGACACCTGAAGACTTGCGTCATTGTGTTTGGGTCGCATCACGAGCCACACCGCAAGAGGTATCAATAGCAACAACAGCCAGAAATATTGTGGGTTTAGGTATGTCATCTAATAATTAATTCTGAATATTAAAACTTTTTTTCTTTAGTACTGCCTATACTATCCTTATTATCTTTCGTTTGCCGCACAAAATCTACCGCCCCGTCTAACGTATCGGTATGAATGGTAATATCAGGTATCAGTTTGGCGAACTTCACCATATCCGATGTACCGAATATTTTACGCAGCAGCCCAAGTTGTTCGGGATAATCTTTCTGAACGAAATACAGTGCATCGATAATCTCCGACGAGGTGCGTTCGAAGGCGACAATCCCGAAACGAGCCTCGATATACTCACGAAGTACATCGGTAATATCTGTGTAATACTCTTTTACTCTGCCTGCCTGCCAAATCTTTTCGCGGCGGACGGTCTCCAATTTTTCCAAAGCAATTTCCTCACACGTCTTCACTCTTTCGGGGATCTTCTCGACAATTATGGGCTGCATCTTACGTTTTCTCAGATGACGTACAACCAACAGGACTACAACAAGCAATATAGCAAATACGACCACACCGATGGCAATTTTCGTAATCAGCGAACGCCAGTTTATCGGAGGCTCTACAATTGGTTTTATATCGTTGATAACAATCTCTTGCGAGGTAGTATCGACAGGCACGGTAAGCACTTTTAGCGACAGCGAATAGCTGAATACGGTATCGCCTCCCGCCACAAACGGGAACTCGGGGATATAGTAAAGTGCCGAGTCGAATGCGGTTACCAAATAGTTTTGCCTTACGGTAATGTAGCCGTCTTTGTCGGCAATGGTGTCTGTCGTGTACTCTACTATCTCTATCCCTTTGGCAAGGGTATCTTTGAATACAGGAGTAATAACCTTCAAATCAGGGCGTTGCGATATATCAAATGTAACATTACACTGTTGTCCGATGTAAATCACTGTCGAGTCTATTCGGGCATTCACCTGAAAGTTTTGGGCGTAACCGCAAACAGACATCGCAAATAATATGATTGTCAATATGTTATTTCTGATACTCATTTTTTCGTCGTAGAGTTTTTTTCTAAAATTTCAGAGTAGTTTTTTTACGGAATAGCCCCAAAAGCAGTTTTATATAGTCCTGACGCACCTCTATATCGACAGATTCTATACCTGCCCCGACCATAATCCTCTGCGAAACGAGTGATGACTCGTCCCAATGATTTTTGTAGAGCATACGCACCTTTTTCGATGACGTATTGACCCACATTCGCTTTTCGGTCTCGGGGTCTTTGAGTTTTATCAGCCCCACATCCGGTATCTCGCGGTCGCGTTGGTCATAGACTCTGAGCCTTATTATCTCGTGCTTGCGGTTGGCTATGACGGCAGCATCGTTGTAGTTGTTAGGAGCGATGAAATCTGAGAGCACAAATGCCGTACAACGTTTTTTGATAACATTGGTCAAGTATTTGAGCACCACCTCTATGTCGGTACTATTGCTTTCAGGTTTAAAGTCTATCAGCTCTCTGATGATATACAGCACGTGCTTACGCCCTTTCTGCGGAGGGATAAACTTCTCTATTTTGTCCGAAAAGAATATTACGCCGACCTTGTCGTTGTTCTGTATCGTCGAAAACGCCAAAGTAGCAGCTATCTCGTTGATAATATCGCGTTTGAGCTGCTCACCTGAGCCGAATAGATTACTCTTCGACACATCGACCAAAAGCATAACGGTAAGTTCCCGCTCTTCTTCGTAAACCTTTATGTATGGGCGTCTGTATCTGGCGGTAACGTTCCAATCGATAAAGCGTACTTCGTCGCCGTACTGATATTCACGCACTTCCGAAAACGACATACCTCTCCCCTTGAAAGCCGTATGATACTCGCCCGCAAAGATATTGTTCGATATTCGTCGAGTCTTTATCTCTATACGGCGTACCTTTTTAATCAACTCGTTGGATTCCATATTGCCGACAAGCTAAAAGTTTTTAATATACCGATAGTACCCGACAATTAAGGCACTTCTATGGCATTCAGAATATCGTTGATAATCTCCTCCGATGTCATCGAATTGGCTTCTGCCTCGTACGAAAGCCCTATTCTGTGGCGCAATACATCGTGTGCCACCGCTCTGATATCTTCGGGGATTACATAGCCGCGACGTTTGATAAACGCATAAGCTTTGGCTGCCAAAGCCATATTTATAGAGGCACGGGGCGAGGCTCCGTACGAAATCATACCTTTCAGTTTCTTGAGTCCAAACTCTTCGGGAAAACGCGTAGCGAAAACAATATCAACGATATATCGTTCTATTTTTTCGTCCATATAAACGCTTTTTACCAACTTACGAGCCTCTATTATTTCGCTCGTGGATATTACAGGTTTTATAGCTTCACGCTCCCATTCGAGGTTTTGGCGTATTATCTGTTGCTCTTCTTCTTTCTTCGGGTAGTTTACTATCACCTTCAACATAAATCTATCTACCTGAGCCTCAGGCAGTGGATATGTACCCTCCTGCTCTATCGGGTTCTGGGTTGCCATTACCAAGAACGGCGAAGGCAGCTTGAAGGTATCGTCGCCGATAGAAACTTGTTTCTCCTGCATTGCTTCGAGCAAAGCACTCTGCACTTTTGCCGGAGCACGGTTGATTTCGTCGGCAAGGATAAAGTTGGAGAAAACGGGACCTCTCTTCACTGTAAACTCCTCATTCTTTTGGTTATAAATGAGTGTTCCGACCACATCGGCAGGCAACAAATCGGGCGTAAACTGTATGCGTTTGAAATCGGCATCGAGCAACTGCGCCAATGTCTTGATAGCTAATGTTTTTGCCAATCCGGGGACACCCTCCAGCAAGATATGCCCGTCGGAGAGCAGACCTATCAACAGAGAATCAATGAGGTGTTTCTGTCCTACAATGTTGCGATTCATACCCATCACAACGGTATCCACAAAGGCACTGTGGCGTTCGATGCGAGCGTTCAACTCCTTTATGTCGATATTTTGACTCATAATTTTTTATTTTATAATGTGTGTTTTTACTCTAATTTAATACATCTCTAAAATCTGCCTCGAATGTTTAAAACAAACCCTTAGACAAAAATTACGGTTGCAAAATTAATAATTTAACTTTAAAAACGCCCTTTTTCTTTGTTAATTTTTCCAAATTTAAAATATTTAACATACTTTATTTATTGTACTTATGGGGGCGATAAGCAAAAATTTCGGGTGATATTCATTTAACTTTTTGAATTTATATTTATTATAATAAATAGCTTTATGTCTATTGCATTGAACAATTAAATAGACTTATAACGAAAAAATTTGTACTTTTGTACCCTCGAAAAAATGTATCATATACGTTTCATTTTTGAACAACTCATTTTTTTATGAATAAACCTACACTATTGATACTTGCAGCAGGAATGGGTAGCCGCTACGGAGGGCTGAAGCAACTCGACAGAGTCGGAGTCGGCGGCGAGACAATTATGGACTATTCGGTATACGACGCCATAAGAGCCGGTTTCGGTAAGGTGGTCTTCGTAATACGCCATAGCTTCGAGGAGGATTTTCGCCGCGAGGTAATATCCAAGTTCGAAGACAAAATAGAGGTAAAAACCGTCTTCCAAGACATTAGCGCCGTCCCCGAGGGCTGTTCGTACAATCCCGAACGTGAAAAGCCTTGGGGCACCGCACACGCTGTACTGATGGCAAAAGATGTCATAAACGAACCTTTTGGTGTGATTAATGCCGACGACTTCTACGGAAGGGAGTCGTTCGAGGTGCTGGCAGAATTTCTGGGCAGAGTCAGAGGCAAAAGCAACCAGTATTGTATGGTGGCATACCGACTGCAAAACACACTGTCGGAGAACGGCTATGTGTCGCGCGGCGAATGTTTTGTAGACGACCGTTCGCAGCTGACAAAGGTGATAGAACGCACAAAAATAATCCGTAAAGGCGACCGAATTGTTTTCCAACAGAATGAAAACGAAGAAGTTGTCATCGAACCCGATACTCCCGTTTCGATGAACTTTTGGGGCTTTACCCCCGATTACTTCGAATATACCGAAAAACGTTTTGTACAGTTTCTGCGTGAGGAGGGCAATCTGCCGAAATCGGAGTTTTACATACCGACAATGGTCAATGACCTTATATCGAGCGGCAGAGCAACTTGCACTGTGATAGACACGCCCGCTACTTGGTTCGGAGTAACTTATATCGAAGACAAACCGATGGTAGTAGAGAGAATCAAAAGATTAGTACAACAAAAAATATATCCCGAAAATCTATGGAAGTAAAGAGCAGATTCAAGAAGTTTATCGAAAAATTTTCGTTCAACAAAGAGAAAATACTCGTAACAGGCGGACTCGGATACATAGGTTCGCACACTGTGGTAGAGCTTATCGAGAGCGGCTTCGATGTGATTGTGGTAGACAATCTGTCGAACTCCAACATCGACGTACTCAAAGGAATAGAGAAGATAACAGGCTCCAAGCCCAAATTCGAGAACATCGACTGCAGCGACTACGTGGCAATGGATAAATTCTTATCCAAAAACGAAGGTATTCAAGCAATTATACATTTTGCGGCACTAAAAGCCGTAGGCGATTCGGTCAAGCGTCCCCTACCCTACTACCGCAACAATATCGGCTCTATGATAGCTCTGCTGGAGCTGATGCAGGTACATAAGATTCCCAATATGGTGTTTTCGTCGTCGTGTACGGTATACGGACAGGCAGACAAAATGCCCGTAAGCGAGAATACTCCTATCAAAATTGCTCAGTCGCCATACGGCAACACAAAACAGATTTGCGAGGAGATAATCACCGATGCTCTGGCTGCCAACGACAACCTGAAAGCCGTCGTATTGCGGTACTTCAACCCCATCGGTGCTCACCCGTCGTCGTACATCGGCGAGCAACCCAACGGAGTACCCGAAAACCTCGTACCATATATTGTGCAGACAGCGGCTGGAATACGCAAAAAACTTTCGGTATTCGGCAACGACTACAAGACCCCCGACGGCACCTGTATCCGCGACTACATTAACGTAGTAGATTTGGCACAAGCCCACATAGCAGCTCTCAAACGCCTACTCGACGGCAAAATGGAGAGCAAAGAGATATTCAACCTCGGAACAGGCGAAGGTACTTCGGTGCTGGAGCTGATAAACAAATTCGAGCAGGCAACAGGCGTCAAGGTGCCGTACGACATTGTCGGCAGACGTGCGGGCGACATCGAAGCTATCTGGGCAGACCCGCAGAAAGCCAATAAGATACTGAAATGGAAGACCGAAGTATCGCTCGAAGACACGCTGCTATCGGCTTGGAACTGGCAGCGGTATACGATGGACAAAGACAAGTCGGCAAAACGACATTTCAGCTTTTTGTCCGTTAGCTGACCTACCTCTAATCGAATAAATAAAAAAAAATTGTACCGAACCATAGACAAAAAATGAGACAAAAGATAGAGCAATTGAAGGCATTGGCAGAGGACTTTCAGGCAAAGACCTTGGAAGAAGTAGAAGCTCTGAGGATAAAATACCTGAGCAAGAAGGGCGAAATATCTGCTCTTTTCGACGAGTTTCGCAATGTACCGAACGAAGAAAAACGCGAGATAGGACAGATGCTCAATGCCCTGCGTCAGTTGGCGACAGACCGTATCAATACGCTCAGAGACAGTCTGAATGCTACCTCCGCCACAGCAGAACTACAAGACCTCACACGCACCGCCGAACCGATAGAGCTAGGTGCCCGCCACCCTCTCTCTCTGGTACGCAACGAGATAATAGACATATTCTCGCGGATAGGCTTCACCATTGCCTACGGTCCCGAGATAGAAGACGACTGGCACGTGTTCTCGGCTCTCAACTTCCCGCCCGAGCATCCGGCACGCGATATGCAGGATACGTTTTTCGTCGAAAAGAACCCCGACATACTGCTACGTACCCACACGTCGAGCGTACAGGTGCGGGTAATGACCTCGCAGAAACCGCCTATCAGAGTACTCTGCCCCGGTCGCGTATATCGTAATGAGGCTATTTCGTACCGTGCACACTGTTTCTTTCATCAGATAGAGGGTTTGTATGTCGACCGCAACGTGTCGTTTGCCGACCTCAAGCAGGCGTTGCTCTATTTTGCCAAAGAGATTTTCGGCGAAAAGACTAATATACGCCTTCGCCCGTCGTACTTCCCTTTCACTGAACCGAGTGCCGAGATGGATATTTCTTGCAACATCTGTGGCGGCAAGGGCTGCCCTTTCTGCAAATACACAGGGTGGGTAGAGATACTTGGTTGCGGTATGGTCGACCCTAACGTTCTCGAGGCTTGCGGTATCGACTCTAAAGAGTTTTCGGGATACGCCTTCGGAATGGGTGTAGAACGTATTACCAACCTCAAATACAGCATAAAAGACCTCCGACTTTTCTCCGAGAACGACGTGCGTTTCCTCAAACAGTTTGTGTAATAAGTTTAATAATAATGAAGATGGATTTCATAAAAAACATATTCGCCAATATCCACAAAACACTGAATTACAAAGGCAAACTGCAAAGCAAACACCTGAAACGCCTTATCGTGTTCGGCATAGTCAAAAAGTTGCTCGTAGTGGCTATTGTATGGATAGTTAAGTTGGTTGGCTGATGCCGACATCCTCTCACTCGATGAAAATAGGCAACATTACGTTCGACAGATATTCTGTCTTCCTTGCACCGATGGAAGACGTTACCGACCCTGCGTTTCGTTTGGTGTGCAAGGAGTTCGGTGCAGATTTGGTATACACAGAATTTGTCAGCGCCGATGCACTGGTTCGTTTCGTAAACCGCACGATGCAGAAACTGACAATAGTGGACGAAGAACGCCCCGTAGCAATACAGATATACGGCAAAGACCCTCAGACAATGGTAGACGCTGCCAAGATAGTTGCCGAAAGTAACCCAGATATTATCGACATCAATTTCGGCTGTCCCGTAAAAAAGATAGCCTCCAAAGGAGCCGGAGCCGGACTTCTCCGCGACATTCCCCGATTGCTCGACATAACTCAATCGGTAGTGAAGGCAGTAAACCTGCCCGTTACCGTAAAGACCCGCCTCGGGTGGGACGACAACTCGAAAATCATCTGTACATTAGCACGACAGCTACAAGACTGCGGCATAGCAGCCCTCGCCATACACGGACGGACACGCTCGCAAATGTACACAGGCGAAGCAGACTGGACACTGATAGGAGAGGTAAAGAATGACCCCAAGATAAAGATACCGATAATCGGCAACGGCGATATCACCACCCCCGAAGTTGCAGAAGACAAATTCCACCGATACGGTGTAGACGCCATAATGGTGGGACGTGGAGCGATTGGCAATGCGTGGATTTTTGCAGAGATAAAAAACAGACTATTGGGAGAGAACAGATACTCCGTACCGAACTTCGAAAGCAGAAAAGAGATACTCAAAAGACACATCATCAACTCAATAGAGTGGCTAAAAGACGAACGCAAAGGTATAATACATTCACGACGGCATATAGCGGCTACACCTATTTTCAAGGGAATACCAAACTTTAAACCCACACGAATAGCAATGCTGAAAGCTGACAGTATCAGCGACTTATTTGCTCTTATAGACGGGGTACGGGAAGTTTAGTAAAAAAAACAGCATATTACCACTCAGCTCATACCAAAAGCAACTGGGTCAGAAGTACATTGGCAGCAAGGGTAAGTATCGAGGAATTGACTACCGCATTGGTAGAGGCTCGCCCTACATCTAAGGCTCCGCCATACGCATAATAGCCATAAAACGCAGATACGGAAGATATTATAAAACCGAAAAAGAATGACTTGATAATGGAATATGTAAAATAATATGGTACAAAAGCATACTGTATGCCGTAGATAAAGTCGGATAACGTAATCATATCCGTGAAAACAGCAACTCCACAACCACCGGCAAGCCCCAGAAACACACTGAGAGTAACCAACATAGGCATACAAATCATAAGCCCTATGATCTTGGGCAGTATAAGATAATTTGCCGAATTGATACCCATAATATCCAAAGCATCAATCTGCTCGGTGATACGCATAGTACCTATTTCGGAAGCGATGTTGGAACCTACTTTACCCGCAAGCAGCAGACTCATAATAGTCGAAGAGAACTCGAGCAACAGAGTATCGCGAAGTACAAGTCCCGTACTATATCGGGGCAACATCGGATTTTCGGTATTCATCACAGTCTGCATAGTCATAATAACTCCCATAAAGATAGATATAAGCACAATAATACCGACAGTATTGATACCGAGTTTCTCTATCTCCGACGGCAATTGTCGCCAAAAGACACGCCAATTGTCGGGAGCCGAGAACGTCTGACGCATCAGTTGAACGTATCTACCGGTCGTTGTAAGTAGTTTTTTGACCATTATTTCGTAATCTAAATTCGCCTGCAAAATTACAAAATAATCCCAAAGTTTTATTTAACCACAAAAAAATCCCCAAAAATAGTTTGCGGATAACAAAAAATAGCTACCTTTGCATTCTCGTTTTTGAGTTTTGGCTTTCATCAAGGTGAGATGGGTGAGTGGCTGAAACCAACAGTTTGCTAAACTGTCGTACGGGTAACCGTACCGGGGGTTCGAATCCCCCTCTCACCGCAACTAAAAGCCCTATTCGAAAGGGCTTTTTATGTAAAAATACATTTTCCCGATTAATAGAATTTCCGTTATAAAGACGTATCAATTAGAACAATATATTTTTTTAGTTAAAAAAACTCCTGCTATTTAGGCAAGAGTTTTTTTCTATGTTTACTATACGAAGTTTACGGTTTCAATGGGACTGAATACTTCTCTTTCCCCGACAAAACTTGATTCTTTTTGAAAGTAAGTTCACCGGTATAGGTGATATTCAAGGTACTACCAAAGTGCGAATTAACGATGAACTTAATATCTTTGTCCGTAACCACAGCAGTACCCTTGTCGAAGAAATAGATAGTAGTGGGATACTTTCCGTCATGATAGATAAGACAGGAAGACATCAACCATAACAGAGCTCCGATTTCTCCGGGAGATTTTTGTATAGTTCCTACGGCTTGCTTACCGTAAGTTGCTTCGACTTGATATGTACCGGGAGTGAATACGGTTGCATCTTTTGCGATGAAAAATTTGACCAGTAACATTTTCTTATCTCCATTAGCCGACAAATGCAGAATTTGCGATGGTAAATCGTCGTCATCACTTCCATAAGACATAATGCTACCGGCAGAGAATGTTTCTGTTTTTACTTCTTGTGTTCTCGGTTCATAACGCCATAGACCCTTATTAATGACCTTATAATCTCCGTTATATTCGATTTTGATTTTACCTTTTGCCGTAGCACCGTCGAAGACGATTTTTTTGTCTGCAATGGTAAGGGTTCCCGCTGTAATAGCTTCAGCCTGTCCTTCGAATTTACCGTTGGCATTGATTTTTCGAACATAAGAGATATAGTTTTTTGTCAAAAGAGTCATAGGGGCATTACCCGACTGAACGATGTAGTCGCCAAATGCAGGTTTATCTGTGACATTGACAGGTTTTGTGCTACTGATAGTAAATCTGTGATAAATACCTGCTGCTATAAACTTACCTTTGTCATTAACAGCACTCTCCGGAGTAACCAATTCTATTTGATAAGGATATAACACTCCTTCGATTTTATCCTCCATATAAGCCACCCCATCCAATAAAGCGGCTTTGTCTACCTCGACATCCACAGTTACCTTACAGACAGCCGTTTTATTACCGTCTTTTGTCGTTACTGTGATATTTGCCTCACCTACGGCAACACCCTTTACCTTTCCATCGATTACAGTAGCAATTGTAGGCTTATCCGATGTCCAAGAAACTGTCTTGTCTGTCGCATCATCAGGCTCGATAGTAGGAGTTAAAGTAAACTCCTCTCCTACCCTGATAGTCTTGGTTGTTTCGCTAAGTTTAACCCCTGTTACCGGCTTTTTTTTAGCTTGTACCGTTACTTTACATCGAGCACTTTTACCACCGTCTTTTGTCGTTACGGTAATAGTTGCTTCACCTACGGCAATACCTCTAACTTTACCCTTGTCTACGGTAGCAACGGACGACTTATCCGAAGACCATACGACATCTCTGTTAGTTGCATCGACAGGCTCTACTGTTGCAGTAAGAGCAAACTCTCCACCTACCACAATAATCTTAGTTGTTTCACTAAGCTTAATGCTTGTTACTTGCTTCTCCTTTTTGCAAGACGGAGAGACAATCAATACTATCGTTGCTGCAAGCAATCCAAAACAAAATGCTTTTTTCATAAAAAATACTTTTAGATTTATAAATAAAATACTTACCCTATGGCAAAGTTATCATTTTTTTTTGAGAATAAAAAAATTTTCCGTTTTTTGTACATAATACGCTATCAATGTTTTCTCACAATACCAAACACGAATTATTGTACTTTTAAAATCAAATACATTTCATTACAACTTTTGTTTTTAAAATCCAAAAAAAACACTACCTTTGTGGGTTCATTCTTTGAAGTTATAATAATGTATAAATAAATAAGTTATGTTTGCAGAAAAATGTTTTAAAGACCTATGGCATATGGTAGGAAATACCCCAATGGTCGAACTTCATTACCGTTACAAAAACAAACCCGGTAAAGTTTACGCAAAAGTAGAATATTATAATTACAGCGGTAGCATCAAAGACAGAATGGCTCTGTATATTCTACAACAGGCATACAAAAAGGGCACAATCTCGCCGACGGATACCATCATCGAAGCTACTTCGGGTAATACGGGTATCTCGTTTGCCGCCATCGGGCGAGCCTTAGGACACAAGGTAAAAATAATAATGCCCAACTGGCTGAGTAAAGAACGTGTAGATATACTAAAATCGCTGGGTGTAGACCTGATACTTGTATCCAAAGAAGAAGGCGGATTTCTGGGCGGTTTGGAGCTGAGCCGTCGCCTTGCGGCAGAAGGCGGAGTGTTTCTGCCATTGCAGTTCGAAAACGAAGACAACATAGCCGAACACAGCCATACGACAGCAATAGAGATATGCCGTCAACTCGAATCCGTAGGACTTAAAGCAGACGGAGTAGTATCGGGTGTCGGTACAGGCGGTACCATTATGGGTGTGGGCAAATATATAAAACAGTGCTCTCCTTCGGCAAAAGTTTGTCCGTTGGAACCTGCCGAAAGTCCGACTCTATCTCACGGTCATAAGTGCGGAAGCCACAGAATAGAGGGTTTCTCGGACGAGTTTATTCCTAAAATAGTACAACTCGATAAACTCGATAATATTATTCCCGTCAACGACGGCGACTCGATACTCGTAGCTCAGAAACTTGCAAAACAACTTGGTCTGGCAGTGGGAATATCATCGGGTTGCAATATAGCAGGAGCAATAAAACTGCACGAACAGATGGGAGATAATGCGGTAATCGTAACATTCATAGCCGACGACAACAAAAAATATCTATCCACAGACTTGGTAAGAGAAGAGCCCGTAAAAGACGAATATGTAGCCAAAGACCTTGAATTCGAGGGCTTTAGAACAATTCCGAGACTGAGTGCTCCTATCATACCAATGTGATAAACAACCAACCAATTACATTAAAATATTGATTTAAAATAAATTATAAAAATTCGAAATATAGTTATGATGACATTCGAAAATCAAAAAAAGATCAAAAAACTTGTTGATATGCGTGCCAAAGCCCGCCTCGGCGGCGGACAAAAGAGAATCGACTCTCAACACGCAAAAGGTAAATATACTGCTCGCGAGCGTATAGAAATGCTACTCGACCCGGGGTCGTTCGAAGAGATGGATATGTTCAAGACCCACCGCTGTGTAAACTTCGGTATGGAAAAAGAGGTATACCTCGGCGACGGCGTTGCAGTAGGCTTCGGTACCATCGAAGGACGTATGGTATGTGTTTTTGCACAAGACTTTACCGTTATCGGTGGTTCGCTGTCGGAGACAATGTCCGAAAAAATATGCAAAGTGATGGACTATGCTATGAAGATAGGTTGCCCCATCATCGGTATCAACGACTCGGGTGGAGCACGTATCCAAGAGGGTTCTAACGCTCTGGCAGGCTACGCAGAAATATTCGAACGCAATATCCTTGCCTCGGGTGTAGTACCTCAGATTTCACTTATATTCGGACCTTGTGCCGGTGGAGCCGTATATTCGCCTGCTCTGACCGACTTTATTATGATGACCGAACAAAACTCGTATATGTTTATCACCGGACCGAAAGTAGTAAAATCGGTTACCGGCGAAGACGTTACCACAGAGGCTTTGGGCGGTGCCGGTATGCACTCACGCAAATCGGGTGTGGCTCACTTCAAATCGGCTTCCGAAGAAGAGTGTCTGCAGCTTACACGTCAGCTAATATCTTATATTCCACAGAATAACATGGAGTCGGTGCCTACCGTAACCTGCAACGACCCCATCAACCGTGCAGACGACGTACTAAACGAAATAGTACCCGACAATCCGAACAAACCTTACGATATGAAGGATATTATCCGCTCTATCGTCGACAACGGTGAGTTTCTGGAAGTTCAGCCGCTTTACGCACAAAACATCATCTGCTGTTTCGCCCGCTTCAACGGCGTTTCGACAGGTATCATAGCCAACCAGCCAAAATTCCTTGCAGGTGTACTCGATTGCGATAGTTCACGCAAGGCTGCACGCTTTGTTCGTTTCTGCGATGCATTCAATATTCCTATTCTCACTTTGGTAGACGTACCCGGTTTCTTACCCGGCACGGGACAAGAGTACAGCGGTATTATCGTTCACGGAGCAAAACTTATGTTTGCTTACGGCGAAGCCACCGTACCAAAGGTTACCGTTACCATACGTAAGTCGTACGGCGGAGCACACATCGTGATGAGCTGTAAACAACTCAGAGGCGATATCAACTACGCTTGGCCTAACGCCGAAATAGCCGTTATGGGAGCAAGCGGTGCCGTAGAAGTGCTCGAAGGCAAGAATATAGCCGCTATCGAAGATGCCGACGAAAAAGCAAAATATATCTTCGACAAAGAGTCGGAATACAAAGAAAAATTTGCTAATCCGTATCAGGCTGCTTCACGCGGTTATATCGACGACGTTATCGAGCCTCGCAATACTCGTTTCCGTATTATTCGTGCATTCCAATCGTTGCAGAACAAGAAGGTTACCAATCCGTTGAAAAAACACGATAACATACCTTTATAATTCATCATTCCAAAAACCAAATAAAAAAAGGAAAAGAATATGAGTAATAATATGCCTAATGAAGTGGTAGCAATAGCAATGGCTCTGAGCCTCTATTTCAGCGACTCTATCCACGACAACGAAAGCAATGTGCTTACAATCAAGCGTTACAACTCTCCTTGGAGTGATAAAATTTATCAAGTAATAAACAAAATAAACCTATAAAAATGACACAATTCAAATTTGATATCAACGGAAGTAAATACGAAGTCGAAATAAAATCTATCGACGGCAGCATAGCAGAAGTAGATGTAAACGGCAATCTCTATCAGGTAAATATCGAAGGAGACGGGCAAATATCGGCTCCTGTGGCACGTCCGGCAGCAAAACCGACGCCTGCCGCCGCCACTACCCCTGCCGCCAAACCCGCAGCAACTCCTACAGCAGCTCCTGCCGAGGCAGCAGGCAAAGGCTCCAAGACTATCAAGGCGCCACTGCCCGGCAGCGTGCTCAAAGTATTGGTAGAGCCGGGAACAGCCTTCAAAGAAGGCGATATACTGATGGTAATGGAAAGTATGAAGATGGAAAACAACATCACTGCCGAATGTTCGGGTACTATCACCAAAGTGGTAGCTCCCGTAGGTACATCGGTATTGCAAGACGACGTACTTTTCGAACACAATTGAACAACTTCTGTTTAAACACAACAAGAAAGACTTCTTCTTTATCAGAGGGAGTCTTTTTTGTTGCACCGCCGAAAACACAGCAAAACAAAATCCTCATCGTAAAAATATTATAATATTATTTCGTTTTGTGCGTTAAACACTAAAATGTAGTAATTTTGTAAAACAGCAATCAATCTTTTTTATAAGCCAACATAAATGAACAAAAGAAATACCGCCATAATACTGCCGATTGTGATAACATTGGTGATATTTTCGTGTAAAAAACAGTACGTCAGAGACTTCTCGCCGCAACGCAACTTCGATGCTCTTTGGGAGATACTCGACCGAAAATATTGTTTTTTCGAAGAAAAAAACATCGATTGGCAGGGGGTCAAAGCCATATATCAGCCCAAGATAGCAACAGTCGTTACACAGCTCGATATGTTCGACCTGTTTGCAGCAATGCTCGACACATTGCAAGATGGGCACGTCAATCTCTATTCGCAGTTCGATGTCTCACGTTGCCGTGGTTGGTTCGAAAATTACCCTGCCAATTTCGACGACAGACTCATATACACAGCTCGTTATCTTGGCAATAACTACCGAATCGGCGGCGGATTCCAATATAAAGCGATAGCTGACGGCAAAATCGGTTACATAAGATACTCGAGTTTCTCGAACGGTATTTCTGCAAGTTCGCTGAAATATATCGAATCTATATTCCGCAACTGTAAGGGTATAATAATCGACATAAGGAACAATGGAGGCGGCTCGATAGGATACAGTGAAGAGTTCGCTTCGATATTTATGAAAGAGTCTACATTAACGGGCTATATCCGTCATAAGACAGGAACGGGGCACTCCGATTTTTCGGAAGCACAACCGATTTACACACATCGACATAACAGTATAGATTGGAGCAACAAACGTGTAATAGTGCTTGTCAATCGCCGCTGTTATAGTGCCACAAACGACTTCGTATGTCGAGTGAAAAATGCTCCAAACGTAACGATACTCGGCGGTAAAACAGGTGGTGGTGGAGGTATCCCATTGTCTGACGAACTGCCAAATGGCTGGTTAATACGGTTTTCGGCTGTACAGATATTAGACCGTCATAAGAAACAGATAGAATTCGGAATAGAGCCCGATATAACGGTAACAATGGACTCGACCGATTTGCAAAAGGGCTACGACACGTTGATAGAGAAGGCAATAGAGGTGATAGGAGTATAATTCCTCGTAAAGAAACAATAAGAGCACACATAAAATGAATATAATCAAGAAAATACACATAATAACGATATTGTCTATTTGTAGTCTGATGGGGACAAATGCCCAAAACAGTATCAATGACAGTATCACAACTATGCTCCAACAACTGCAGCGCGAGCAAAAACCGATGGCAAACTATCGATTAAGCTCAGTAAACATAAACAAAAAGAAAAAGACTATACAAATAAACCTTACAGAAAGCTTTGCCACAATCGTATTCAAAGAGAGTTTTATCGATAGCCTCAAGGCAAAGATAAGAAAATATTTGCCCAAAGAACAAAAGAAATATACAATCAACATCTTTGCCGGCGGAGAGGATATCACTAATCTTGTACCCAATATTTATCGTCATCACATCGAAAAAGACCGTAGAAGATTGACCAAGAGCAACAAACACGGTAAGTCGTTTGTAAAAAACACAAGCAAACCAATAAACATAGACGAGGGACTGAACAACAGGAACATAGCCCTCTGGAACTCACACGGTTGGTACTACGAACAACGGTTCGACCGCTGGGAGTGGCAACGGGCGAGACTGCTGACGACTGTCGAAGACAAGTTTTCGACCCAAATGGTAATGAGTTATCTGCTGCCAATGCTCGAAAACGCAGGGGCTTACGTCCTGCTCCCACGCGAACGCGATATACAGACAGATATGATTATATGCGACAACGACAGTAGTTGGGACACAAAGGGAAGTTCGTCGGGGTACAAGCTCTATGGAGACAAGGCAAACATTCTGACAGACAGTATTATCGGATTTGCCAATCGTCAAGAGGTATATATAGACAGGCAAAACCCCTTCGTTATGGGTAGAGCCGTTGCCGTGAAAACAGAGAAACGGGCAAGCACTTGGATAGACTACACTCCTAATCTTACCAAAGCGGGTTGGTACTCTGTCTCGGTAGCCTACCGCAGCATAGCCGACGGTATCGAAGATGCTCATTATAAGGTTTGTCATTCGGGAGGGACGACAGACCTAATCGTCAATCAGACTATCGGAGGAGGTACTTGGGTATATCTCGGTACATTCTTTTTCGACCCCGACGACACCGAAGCTCACAGAAAGGTGATACTATCCAACGAGAGCCACAAGGTAGACGGCACAGTCGTTGCCGATGCCGTAAAATTCGGCGGAGGTATGGGAAATATTGCCCGCCGCCCTGCCACGCAAGCCACTATCGACAGTATCCCCGACGAAACCGTACGCGGCAAGACAAAACTCATCTCGACATTCACAAAAGAGAGATACACCACAAGCCAACGAGCAAAGTTCTGGGAGGGAGCACGTTATTATCTACAATGGGCAGGAATGCCTTTCGATGTATACTCGCACACATACGGTATCAACGACTACACGGACGACTACGCTTCTCGAGGCAAATGGGTAAACTACCTCAACTACGGCTCAGTCAATGCTCCCGACTACGAAGGCTTGGGCATACCGATAGACCTGTCGTTGGCTTTCCATTCAGATGCGGGCATCGACACTGCCTCTACCGTCGGCTCGCTTGCCATCGTCAGCACCGTGAGCGACAAACAGACCGTGTTTCCAAACAAACAGAGCCGATATGCCTCGGTAGATATGGCAAACATTATTCTTTCGGAGATAAAAAAAGATATTCGCTCCACAGCAGATAGTCTCTGGAGTATAAGAGGCATCAAAAACGCCAATTACGCCGAGAGTCGAATGCCGACTGTGCCGTCGATGATACTCGAGAGTATGAGCCACCAGAACTTCAACGATATGCGTCTCGGGCTCGACCCATCGTTCCAATTCACTTTTGCAAGGGCTATTTACAAAGGTATATTAAAGTTCATTGCATATCAGCACAACAGGAGTTACGCCGTACAGCCGCTGCCCGTCAACGGTTTCTCTGCAATACTCGACGGCAATTCGGTACGTCTGCACTGGACTCCTACCACAGACAGTATGGAACACACCGCCAAACCCAAAGGGTATGTGATATACACACGTAAATTTGCCGTAAACGACAGTCATAGCGACAAAGGTTTCGACAACGGAATCGTGGTAAAAGGCACAAGTGCCAAATTGCACATATCGACAGACTCCATATACAGCTATAAAGTAACCGCATTCAACGACGGAGGCGAGAGTTTCCCGAGCGAGATACTAAGTGTCTGTCGCCGCTCGAACGACAAAGGAGAAGTGCTCGTAATCAACGGATTTACCAAGACATCGCCGCCTGCCGTTATCAATCGTCCCGACAAGAAGGGTTTTTTGCCGTCAGGAGACTACGCCATACCTTACAAGACGGATTACTCGTACACAGGCAATCAGTACGACTTCGACCCCAAAAACCGATGGACAGACGACGACTCTCCGGGGTTTGGAGCATCGTACGGCACATACGAGCAGATTGCAGTTGCAGGCAATAGTTTCGACTATCCGTTGTCGCACGGCGAGGCGATAGCCAAGGCAGGATTTTCGTTCTCATCGGCATCGATACAGGCAGTAGAGAAAAACTCGGTCTCCCTCGACAGATTCAAAATAACAGACCTTATACTCGGCAAACAAAAACGTATCAAAAACGGATTTACAGGACAGATACAATATGCAACCATACCGCCCGATATGCAGACAATATTGAACGATTATCTGCAACAAGGAAAATCGTTGCTCGTGAGCGGAGCATATATCGGTAAAGACCTTATCGGACTCGGTAGCCCGACAGACAGCACTTTCGCACGCAATACTCTGAAGATATCGTGGCGAACCGACCACGCTGCCGACAACTGCACTGTCAGAGGCGTGTATTCGCCTGCCATCGATATCAGTTCATACGAGTGTTGCCCTGTCAACAACAAGATAAACAGCGATATATATGTGCTCGAAAGCCCCGATGCCATAGAACCGGCAGACAAACAGGGTTATACTATAATGCGTTATGCCGAAAATTCGATGAGTGCCGCCATTGCAGTCAGTGGAGCTTACCGTGTCGTTATCGCAGGTTTCCCGCTCGAGACGATAACGGATAAAACTCAGAAAGCTGCTATATTCGAAAAATTATTGTTGTTTTTGAAATAAAAAATTTTTACAAACTGTCAAGGAGAAATCCCACGAACAATAGCACACTGAATATAAGCGTATTACGAGCAGTCTTACCAAGTATGGCTATAAGCCAGCTACCCTCGCCTATTTTTACCATCTCGCTCCAGACGATAATATGCAATATTAAATACAATAGCGGTAAAACGGCAGCATACAAAAGCCCCCTCGACCAAAAATACTGACACATAGCAACAGCCAAAAATCCATTTACAAGAAAAAAATATTCTCCGAATTTCTTACCGAATATTACTATCGTAGTTCTTTTATTAGCCTGTTTATCAGAACTATAATCCCTGTAATTATTGGCAACCAAGATATTAATGGAGGCAAAACCAACTGCTGCTCCACACACGAAGGCATCGACGGTAAAAGCCATAGCCTGAATATAATAGGTAAACACCACAGGGACGATACCATAAAAAACAAGCACGCAAACATCCCCTAATCCGTTGTATGCGAGTGGATATTTGCCTCCCGAATAAGCCAATGCAAACACCACCACGACAACACCGACAAACAACAGCCGCCAGTCGACAACCAACATAAGCATAAGACCGAGCACAAAAGCCGCTGCAAGCACTACGTACAGTGCCACAAGCATCTGTCGTGGCGACACCCACCCCTCGGCTACTGCACGTTTGGGACCGACTCTGTCGGGAGTGTCGATACCTTTTTTGTAGTCGAAGTAGTCGTTGGCAAAGTTCGATGCCACCTGAAAGAGCACGGCTATCAACAGACATACGGCGGCATACTGCCAACGAAACACCCCGTCTCTGATAGCCAGACCGGAAGCGACCAACACGGGCGACACGCCCGCAGCAAGCGTCTTGGGACGTGCTGCCAATATCCATATTTTTAGCCTGTCGTTCACTTGCTCTATACCGATAATTTTTTGAATTATACAGAATTGGTCATATCATATACTCGTGTCTACGATTGGGCTATATCTCACCACGTTCTATCTTCTCGTGCATAGATTTGGCTGCACGTCTACCGTCGCCCATAGCGAGTATGACGGTCGCTCCTCCGCGTACTATGTCGCCTCCTGCAAAAATTATCGGAATAGACGATTGCATCGTATTTTCGTCGACTACCACCGTATGCCATTTGCTCATCTGCAATCCCTCTACCGAATTGGGTATAAGCGGATTGGGTGATACTCCGATAGCAACCACTACTGTATCTACGTCTATCGTAACAGTCGCTCCGACGACAGGTACAGGTTTGCGTCTACCTGCCGCATCGGGCTCTCCAAGCTCCATTTGCTGAAGTATCATCTGTTTTACGCGTCCCTTCTCGTCGGCAATATACTCTATCGGGTTGTGCAACATAAGAAACTCTACACCCTCTTCTTTGGCGTGTTTTATCTCTTCGAGGCGGGCGGGCATCTCTTCTTCCGAGCGACGATACACTATCATAGCCCTCTTAGCTCCGACTCGCAAAGCCGTACGTACAGAGTCCATTGCAGTATTGCCGCCTCCGATGACAGCAACTGTTTTACCGCTCAATACAGGGGTATCGCTATCTTTATCGCGTGCTGCTCCCATTAGGTTTATTCTGGTCAGATACTCGTTGGAAGACATAACGCCGTTGTAGTTTTCGCCTTTGATGTGCATAAAATTGGGCAACCCCGCTCCCGACGCCACGAAGATGGCACGAAAACCGTCCCTCTTAAGGTCTTCTATCGAGATGGTTTTACCTACAATACAATTGGTTACAAACTTCACTCCCGTCTTCCGAAGCGTGTCTATCTCTACGTCGATTACTGCATTAGGCAGACGAAACTCGGGAATACCGTACTTCAGCACACCGCCTATCTCGTGCAATGCCTCGAACACCGTAACATCATATCCATACTTTACCATATCGCCTGCAAACGACAACCCTGCCGGTCCCGAGCCTGCCACGGCAATCTTTATGCCGTTTCGCTGCTTGACCTCAGGTACGGATATTTGCCCCGACTCGCGCTCGAAGTCGGCGGCAAAACGCTCGAGATACCCTATGGCAACAGGTTCTTTTTTCATTTTTTTATGAATACAAAGAGCCTCACACTGTTTCTCTTGCGGACACACCCTGCCACAGACGGCAGGCAATGCCGAAGTCTCTTTGAGCACCTTAGCGGCATCGAGTATCTGCCCCACCTCTATTCTCTTAATAAACGAGGGAATATCTATCCCCACAGGACAACCCTGTACACAACCAGGGTTAGGGCAATCCAGACAGCGTTTCGCCTCCTGCATAGCCTCGGTAAGCGTAAGCCCACGGTTGACTTCTTCGTAGTTCTTATTACGAACATTGGGCGGTAGTTCACTCATCTTCACCCTACTGAGCGAGGTTCTGTCCTTGCCCGAAATCTGTTTCTTCAGTTCACTACGCCACGACGGATTTTTTGTGTCTATCACGTTATCTTTTGATGTCTCTTGATTGCTCATTGTCTGTATGTTATTTTTGAGGGTTGTGTTTATAAAAATCTTACTCCTAAAACGAAAAGATTTACAAAATTAATATTTTTTCCATTGTCCGCAGATTACTTTTTATATTTGACAAATTACTTTTTTATGTAATTTTGCGCAATTTTTCAGAATACAGAAACATCAAATATTAATTCAATAGTAATGAAAAAATCATCTATCATTCTAATAATTATCGCTTTATTTCCCTTCTTGTCTTATGCTCAAGATACAAAACCGCTTATCACATTGAGCACAACAACGGTATCGCCCGGTAACGATGACGACGGAGAACCTATCGAAGAACTTAACATCACCCTACATCTGGGTGCAGCCAAATCCACTCCCATACGCATAGATTGGGGCGACGGCAATCTGCTCGACTATACCATTGGCAGCTCCGAACCCGTATCCGTCTCGGAAACGGTAGACCTGGGAGCAAAGATAAAAATCTACGGCGATATATCGTTCGTAGACGCTTCACAAACATACCTCGTAGCAGTAGAATTGGGGCAGGCGGCGACATTAAACGTACTGAGGCTATCGCAAAACAAAATAACAAGCATAGACCTCAGCAAAGCTCCGAACCTAAAAGAACTGATGATTACCGACAACAAAATATCGGAGCTCAATATCGGAGTGTGTCCACATCTACAAGAACTATACTGCGGGTACAACAACCTCAACAATCTGACACTCAGCAACAACAAAGAGATAAGTGTACTGAATTGCAACAATAATAAAATCACTCAATTAGACCTCACGATGCTGAAAGACTTGGAGATATTCGTACCATCGGACAATACACTAAACTCTCCGCTCGACCTGTCGGCAAATACCAAACTACGAACACTCGATATAGCAAACTGCGGACTTAAAGAACTGAAAATCAACACAAAATATCTAAGACGCCTTGTAGCTGTCGGCAACAAACTGGCTAAAATAGAAGTATCGCCAAAAGGAAAAGCGAAGTACCTGTATCACATAGACATACGCAAAAACGAATTAGATGCCTGTGCAATAAACGACATTCTGGTATTCCTATGCGACAAACCGATAGACTCCGATAACATTGCGGGAGGATACATCATAAAACTCGATGGCAACAAAGGCAGCACTCAATACGACTATGACCTCGTAAAGACCTCCGCGGGCTGGAAGGTAGATACCAAAGGCAACGGTACGGGCTGCTCCACTGCGAAAATATTCGACAATAGCGACACGCAAAACGGTACAGCCACTATATTGGCAGACAACGTCCAAGTAGCTTTCGGCACTCCCATAAACAAAGGTAAAGAAGTCATAATCAGACTTATACCCAACACAGGATACGTAGCCGAATCCGTCAAATTCGAAGATACGCCATTAACTGCCGACGAAAAGGATAAGAACGACTACAAAATCACATTGAAAATCAGCGGGTTCATATCATATACCTTCGGTGTAAATACAGGCACAGACAATACGTTTAATAGTGAAATCATTATCCGTCGCCACGAAAACACTTTCGATATCAGCGGATTGCAAGCGAATAAAAAATATATTGTATGCAATGCCTTGGGACAAATAGTCGAAACAGGCACCACATCGCACAATGGCAATATCACATTCACTCTCAACACATCGGGCTGCTATTTTCTGAATGTAGGCAATGGTACTCTGAAAATAATCTTACCATAGCCGACTTAATAGGCTTATTACTAAATAATTATACGAACAAAAGTTTATATTGCAGTGTTACAAAGGTTTTTCCCTCATTGCAATATAAACTCTGTATGTCCCCTTCAGGTAAAAATAGTATCCCCAAAAGAGATACAAAACAATGTACCTCAAAGACCTATAAAGACGTAAACGCTGCTAAGAAACCAAACACAAAGCCCGGTACATTAGCGATAACGATAGGCCAGTCTCGCTTCTTTTTGAAGAAACCATATCCTACCCAAAAAGTACAGTTGATACCCGCCATAAAAGGCTGCAGGAAGTTGCCCTTATGCCCGCCCAGATTCTGTTGTATCTGCTGGAAATAGAAAACATACATCAAAATCGAGGTAGTCATACCGACCCAACCTAAAAGTTCGAAAAATTTCTCTTTTTGCATATTGAAAATTGTATTAAATAAAAAATAAAACAATGCCGCAAAAGTAGTAAAAAACATACGTCATTATCACAGGTCGGTGATAAAAAATATTTTCAACAAAAAAGTGCGAAATAACATTTATCTGAAAATAAAATCGATAGATATTGCAATACCGACAAGCCCAATAGTCATTTTACGAACAAATTTTAGTACCTTTGCAACCACAAAAAATAATAAAACCTATTTGTTATGTTCGATTTCGAAGAGGGAAAGAAAGTAATAAGCAACGAACTGAAAATATTCAACGATAAGTTTTCGCTCTCGTTCTTCGCCGAAGACGAGCTTTTGCATAACGCCTTACAGTACCTTATGCCTCAGAAAGGCAAGCAGATACGCCCCATACTCGTTATTCTGGGGGCGAAGCTCTGCGGTGAGGTTACCGACGATACTTACCTGATAGCCGCTGCATACGAGTTGCTACACTCCGCTTCGCTTATCCACGACGACGTTATAGACAATTCGTTGCAGCGACGCAACAAGCCGTCGCTAAACAAGATTTTCGACAACAAGACCTCAGTCCTTGTCGGCGACTACCTGATGACCAAGTCTTTCAACTACATATACCATACTTATAAGATGGAGCAAATAGGACTGCTCCAAAAGCTCAGTATCGATATCATACGCGGCGAACTGCTCCAACAGCAATATTCGCACTCCATACCGAAAGAAAAGGAGTACTATTCGGTGATAAAAAACAAAACCGCAGCTCTATTTGCCACCTGCCTGCAAGCGGGAGCACTCTCGGCTAACGGTACCACGCAGCAACTCGACGATATGTATAGTATAGGCGAAAATCTCGGTATGTGTTTCCAGATAAAAGACGATATCTTCGACTATTCGGCGAATGCAAGCCTCGGCAAGCCCATTTTCAACGATATTACCGAGGGTAAAGTTACCCTGCCTCTGCTACATGCCGTCAGGTCTGCCGACGAAAAAGAACGAATAAACGTCATCGATATACTCAACAAAGACAACGTCGACATCGACGACAAGACATTTATTTACAATATCGTTACCAAATACAAAGGCATCGACTATTCGGAGCGTAAGATGAAAGACTTTTGTCGTTTGGCTCTCGAAAAACTGGACGTTTTCGAAGACTCCGAATACAAAACATTCCTTTCGGGGATAATAAGTTTCACCGCCGACAGGGAGTTCTAAGGCTTTATGCAGAGATACGTCATTATCGTAGCCGGAGGAGCGGGCAGAAGGTTTGGAGGCGATACACCCAAACAGTTTATGCTGCTCTGCGGCAAACCGATACTGTTGCATACGCTCAACAAATTTCACTCATATTCTCGTGATATAAATATAGTTGTGGTACTTCCTGCGGAGCACATCGAGGTTTGGCATAACATCTGTCGACGTTTCGCCGTAAAGATACCGCACGTGATAGCGGAGGGCGGGCGTGAACGTTTCTTCTCGGTGCTCAACGGGCTGAGGCACATTCCCGACGATGCTTTGGTAGCCGTACACGACGGGGTACGTCCATTTGTGAGTTTCGACACATTAGACCGATGTTTTGCCAAAGCCGAAGAGGGCGACAGTACCGTACCTGTGATGCCTCTCACCGAGAGTGTAAGGCTGTGCAGCGACAAAGGCAACAGTTCGTTCGACCGAAGCAAGCTACGCACCGTACAGACGCCGCAGGTCTTTCGTGCCTCTGTACTAAAAGAGGCTTACCGACAGCCATACAGCGAACTCTTCACCGACGATGCCTCGGTGGTTGAGGCATTAGGACATTCCATCAATCTTGTCGGAGGCAACAGGGAAAACATCAAAATAACTACCCCTCTCGACTTGGCTATCGGTGAAATCATTCTGCGAGACGGCAAATGATATTAGGTTTATTGCGTTTTTTGTAGCTTTGCAGATAATTAATAAACATCACATAGTAATATTATAAATTAAAAGAGGATTTGTTATGTATAGAATTATGTTTATTGCAATATTTACAGCAATTACCATCGGTTGTTTGGCGGGCAATACTCGCGAAAGCAAATCAATAGACGGAGCAGACCGTCTGAAATCTATCGAAGCAGCGGGTCAATGGACTATTAACCTCATACAGAGCACAAAACCATCGATTAAGGTAGAATATCCCAACACGTTCAGCGACAAGATAGTAGCGGAGGTTCGTCCGGACGGTACACTGTATTTGGGTTTTAAGAAAAATATAGTCGGAACTACAAGAAAACAGCCTTTTGTTGCCACAGTGTACGTACCCAATATAGATGAAATAAGGCTTTCGGGAGCGGCGGATATAAAATCGAGCGGTAACTTCGCAGGAAATTCGTGTACTATAAAACTGCAAGGAGCGTCGGACGTCAAAAACTTCAATTTCGAAGGTAAAGAGTTGTATGTCTCGCTTTCGGGTTCGTCGGACTGCTCTGTGAAAGGCAATGTTAACACAGTAAAACTGTCTCTTTCGGGTTCATCGGACTTCGAAATGAATGGTAAAGGCTCTGTGGTAAATGTCGTAGCATCAGGCTCGTCAGACGTGAAGATGTCAGATTTTCATACCGAGACACTTCAGGTATCTATAAGAGGCTCGTCGGATATGTCTATAACTATCAGTCAGAAAGCAATCGGCACACTATCGGGGGCTTCGTCTCTACGATACAGAGGAGATGCCGACATTTCGGGTATAAAAACAAGCGGTTCGTCGGAGGTAATAAAGTTATAAGACCCGAACAGAAAACTAAACTTATCTGCATTACAGTAAAATCAACGGTAAAGGAACGCCACTACATACGGCAACCTTTGCCGTTTTTATCTAAACAAACACACTTCTTATTCCGTACCGACACTTGCCGAGAAGGATAATTATTACTAACTTTGCTTCTCTGTTCCGAAATACGTACAGAAATATTTCTCTATCTAATATAATAAAAATAATCAAGCATATATGAACACATTACAGGAATTGAACAGAGCAGCCGACAACATACGTATACTCTCTGCTGCTATGGTAGAAAAAGCCAAGTCCGGGCACCCGGGTGGCGCAATGGGCGGTGCAGACTTTATAAACGTACTATATTCGGAGTTTCTGGAGTACGACCCCGAGAATCCCGCTTGGGAGTTTCGCGACAGGTTTTTCCTCGACCCCGGGCACATGTCGCCTATGTTGTACTCGGTATTAGCCTGCACTGATAAGTTCTCGATGGCAGACTTGCAGCACTTCCGTCAATGGGGCAGCCCCACTCCGGGACATCCCGAGCTCGACCTCGCCCACGGCATCGAGAACACGTCGGGACCACTCGGACAAGGACATACCTACGCCGTGGGTGCCGCTATTGCCGAGCGATTCTTGCAGGCGAGGTTCGACCACCTGTTAGACCACACCATATATGCCTATATCTCCGATGGCGGCATACAGGAAGAGGTGTCGCAGGGAGCAGGCAGGATAGCAGGCCACCTGGGGCTAAGCAACCTGATAATGTTCTACGACTCGAACAACATACAACTCTCTACAAAAGTATCGGCTGTAAGCTCCGAAAACGTACGTCAGAAGTACGAGGCTTGGGGCTGGCGCGTAATAGAGATAGACGGCAACGACGCCGAGCAGATACGCACGGCTCTCCGTGAGGCAAAAGCCGAAACACACAAACCGACGCTTATCATCGGCAATACCGTTATGGGTAAAGGAGCACGACGTGCCGACAACACCTCGTACGAGAACTGCTGCGAGACACACGGTGCACCTCTCGGTGGCGATGCTTACGCAAATACCGTAAAAAATCTCGGTGGCAACGTAGACAATCCTTTTGTACTGTTCGAAGAGACAAAAAACATATATGCCCGCCGCAAAGACGAGCTGACCGATATTGTAGCTAAAAAACGCAAAGCCGTTAGCGAATGGAAGAAGCAAAATCCCGTCTTGGCAGAGAAACTCGGCAAGTTCTTCTCGAACGAACCGCCCCAAGTCGATTGGTCGAAGATAACCCAAAAGCCCAATCAGGCAACGCGTGCCGCATCTGCCACAGTACTCGGCGAACTCGCTGTACAATTGGAGAATATGATAGTAAGCAGTGCCGACCTGTCGAACTCCGACAAGACCGACGGCTTCCTGAAAAAGACAAGAGCCATCACCCGAGACGACTTCGGAGGAGCCTTCCTGCAAGCAGGCGTATCGGAACTTACTATGGCGTGTCTGGCTATCGGTATCGCTCTTCACGGAGGCGTTATCGGGGCTTGTGCTACATTCTTCGTATTCTCCGACTATATGAAACCCGCTATGCGTATGGCTGCACTGATGGAGCTGCCCGTCAAGTTCATATTCTCGCACGATGCTTTCCGTGTGGGCGAAGACGGACCTACTCACGAACCCGTCGAACAAGAGGCACAGATACGTTTACTCGAGAAACTAAAAAACCACAGCGGACACAACTCTATGCTCGTGCTTCGCCCTGCCGATGTCGAAGAGACTACCGTCTGCTGGCGTCTGGCGATGGAGAATATAGAGACGCCGACGGCTATCATACTCTCGAGGCAGAATATCACCGACCTACCCACCGACAAACACAATGCGCAGTGCGGTGCATACGTCGTATATTCCGACGAGAACCCCGACGTAGTGCTGCTTGCCAGTGGCTCGGAGGTGTCCACTCTCAACGAGGCAGCCGCCCTGCTACGCAACGACGGCATAAGAGTACGCCTCGTATCGGTGCCTTCCGAAGGACTTTTCACAGAACAGACTCATGAATACCGACAAAGCGTATTGCCCGACAACATAAAACGCTTCGGGCTGACGGCAGGACTGCCCGTAAACCTCGAAGGACTCGTCGGCAGCAACGGCGCTGTATTCGGGCTCGATCACTTCGGCTACTCGGCACCATACACCGTACTCGATGAGAAATTCGGTTTCACGGCAGATAATATCTACCGCGAGGTAAAAAAGATATTGTAATAATATACTCTTGTATCAATTATCTATTTTTGCATACTAATAGCTTATTTAATACTATCAACTCAATATGTATAAAAAACGCTATTATAAATCATGCTAAATCTATGATTATAAGCAAATTATAGAAATAATGAATTAAATAGAGGTAAAGGATATAGATGGGAAGGAGAAGAAATAAATCAAGTGAAAAATGGATGTAAATCATGGAAAGCTGCAGAAGTGAACCATTGAAGTTTGATTGCAATAAAAAAATAGATATCAACCCTAAAGAATATTGGGAAGAAATCATGCAACTAACATTCTTGAATGACAAGTCTGAATACTTGTCATTGACACGATTGAGCTATGAAGAAGAGGTCTATATTGAATATAACGACCAAATCTATTTCTTGTATTCCAATGTCAACAATATAAGGTTCAGATTAGACAATTCTATTTTGACAATTGAAGTAGACAATCCGACAAGGGGAAATCTACCCAATACATTCACGATAAACATTGTTCAGCCATTTGACAACTTGGAGTATCTATTGAATTTGTTTTTTCAAAAATGATGCTTATTTGTCTTATGATGCCGGAGTGAGAGAAATGGCATATATTCAGGATATACCACCGACTGACGTATTTTTTATATGAAGACTATATTATATCCCTCCGGCGACCCTAATTTTGTAGGCGGTATGGGAACACTTACCGTTATCTACCCGAAGAGCTATCAACAGAGTGTAGAGCCTATTATCGATATTGTACAACATTGGAAGCCTAAAAAATTGCGGACAGACTAACCAAACAACTCACAGTGGTAGATACATACACGGAGCGTAGCAGGCTGCTTGTCGGCGACGAGGTTATGGAGCGGCTTGCACGGAAAAAAATAATCGTCTTCGGTATAGGCGGCGTAGGCAGTTGGTGTGCCGAGAGCCTTGTCCGCAGCGGGGTGAAGCGGCTCACCATCGTCGATTACGACAAGGTGGCACAGAGCAACATCAACCGTCAGGCGATGGCAACACACTCGACCGTAGGCGAACACAAGGTATATGCCCTCAGGCAACGACTCCTCGATATAGCTCCCGATGCCGAAATAACTCCCGTGCCAAAACTCTTCAACGAGACTACCAAAGACGACTTCGCTCTCGGAGAGTACGATTATATCATCGACTGTATCGACAGCCTGAAAGACAAGATACTTCTGGCAGTGGAGGCAACACGCTACCATGCCGTGTTTTTCTCATCGATGGGCAGCGCTCTGAAGCTCGACTTCACCCGAATCCGCATAGCAGAGTTTTGGCAAGTCGACGGCTGCCCTCTGGCGTCGGCTATGCGCAAGCGTATGCGGCAGCAAAAGACATTCCCCGCCAAGAAGTACCTCTGCGTCTTCTCTCCCGAAGTACTCGACAACAAGGGTAATACCACAGTCAGCGACGCCGACGAAGACCCTGCTCTACCCCGCAAGGCTCAGACCAACGGCACGATGGTTCATATAACGGCTATCTTCGGTTTCGCTCTGGCAGGACTCGTGGTACAGGATGTCGTCCGAGAGAGGTGAGTGAGTGAAGTAGGGTGTTGGGTTTTAGGTTTTAGGTGTTAGGTATTGGGTATTGGGTATTGGGTGTTGGGTGTTGGGTTTTAGGTGTTGGGTTTTGGGTTTTGGGATAAAGGCGAGACGTAGGTTTCGCCTTTATTTATTTTTATCCCCGTAAATCGTAATTGATAATTCGTAATTAATTTTGTGCAAAGCACAAAATTAATTTGCTCCGCACTGCCGGTCATAATTGAGTTTTTCCCGTTCTGCAAAATTTTACTTTTTGCTGTGTGGGGTGCAAAAAATTTAACTATTGTTTTTTGTTTATAAAATTTTATTAACTTTGCACGCAGAATAAAATACTTTTCATAGGCAGATGAAACAGTATACTAAGACATCGACAGAGAGCTACGGCAGTGCTATACACAGCTATAATCCCCTGTCGACTATCGCTTTATCTTTCTCTTTTGCAATTGTTCACGATTCAAAACTAACAACATATACCGCAGGCACTGCTCGCCGTGCGGCTTTCGGCGTGTCTCTCTCGGTGTGGGCGGCAGGTAGCAAATTAGTGAATTAATAAAAAAATAAAAATGTTATGACAAAAGATGTACAGCAGCAGCTCAAGGAGCAATTGAAGCAAGAGAAAATCGAAGTGGAAGTAGATGGAAGCAAGAGAGGGTTTGCCGTCTTCGAACGTTTCCCCGATTTCGTACCCTACATAGCCAAGGGATACGGCGATAGTAAAAAGATACTCCTCATCTGGGAGAGCTATTATGCTTCGTACAAAGAGAGTATCGAAGCTGTAAAGTCGCCTGCGAAGTGGTATTTCGACACTCCGCAGGAGGATATCGATAAGTTGAAAGAGTTTCGTAAAGGCAAGAAGGAAGAACACCTCCGAGAATGGAACTTTGCAAGTAAGATGCACCCCGACGGCAGAGACCGCAAGAGTCGCACTTTCGCCAATGTAGCAAATGTCTTTAAGGAGTTTATACCCAAAGGCGAAGACCCGTTCCGCTACTGTGCGGGCTACAACTTCTATCTGCGTCCGGCTAAGGAAATGGAGTCTATAAAGGACAAACCTATAGATAGAGAGATTGCAGCCAAGACACTTCGGAAGGTGATAGATATACTAAATCCCGAATATGTAGTATTTCTCAGTAAAAAGTCGTACGGTGTTTTTAAAAAAGAATGTAAAGGCTTTAAACAAGAATTTCCATCGGTAGTATTTGCAGCCTTTGCGCACCCATCACCATTACACAATTGGTGGAATCGCAAGCACGGCAAAGATAAACTAAGTGCCAAAGAGCGTTTTACGCAGTTTCTTAGAGATAACGTATTTAATAATAAACAACAAATAAAACAATAACCTATTATGTATAAAAATACAATGAAGAGAGTAGCCCTCATAGTACTGGGGCTTGTGTTGGCAAGCGGCACCCTCGTAGCTAAGCAGTACGACTTCACTTATGGGCAGCTATTTTACAAAATCACCGATGCCGCAAAGCGAGAGGTAGCCGTGGTACCGGAAAACTCAGACTATCCTTATTATAACAACGAACCCACAGGAGCTATAACTATCCCTGCCACGGTAGCAAACGGAGGCAATACTTATAGTGTTACGAGTGTCGGCGGTGGTGCTTTTTACGGTTGTACGGAACTTACATCTATCAATATCCCAAACGGTGTAACCAAAATTGAGGGCAGTACTTTCTACGGCTGTCGCAGACTGACCTCTATCAATATTCCAAACAGTGTAAAGAGTATCGGACATTATGCTTTTGAAGACTGTAGCGGACTTACTTCTATCAATATCCCAAATAGTGTAACGAGTATCGGAATTTGGGCTTTTTACGGTTGTAGCGGACTTACCTCTATCACTATCCCAAGCAGTGTAACGAGTATTGGGAAAGGTGCTTTCTCGGGCTGTAGCGGACTGACCTCTATCAATATTCCAAGCGGTGTGACCGAAATTAAGGGCAGTACTTTCTCAGGCTGTAAAGGACTTACTTCTATCAATATCCCAAACAGCGTAACGAATATCGGAGAGAGTGCTTTTTACGGTTGTACGGGACTTACCTCTATTACTATCCCAAACGGTGTGACCAAAATTGAGGGCAGTACTTTCTCAGGCTGTAGCGGACTGACCTCTATTACTATCCCAAGCAGTGTTATAAGTATCGGAGAGAGTGCTTTTAAAGGCTGTAGCGGACTGACCTCTATTACTATCCCAAGCAGCGTAACGAATATCGGAGAGAGTGCTTTTTACGATTGTGACGGGCTTCGGTATGCTACAATTCCCGGACATATTAGTTTTAAAGACAATTTTGGTGTCTACTCCAATATCGATACAGTAGTTATTGCCGATGGGTCGACTACTATTTGTAGTTCATCGTTTCAGGGATGTTCAAAAATCAAGTATATATCTATCCCAAGCAGTGTAAAGAGTATCGGAGAGAGTGCTTTTAAAGGCTGTACAGGACTGACCTCTATCAATATCCCAAACGGGGTAACCAAAATTGAAAACGGTACTTTCTCGGGCTGTAGGGAACTGACCTCTATCTCTATTCCAAATAGTGTAACGAGTATTGGAAGGGGTGCTTTTTTCGATTGTAGAAGACTTACTTCTATAAATATTCCAAACAGTGTAAAGAGTATCGGACATTATGCTTTTGAAGACTGTAGCGGACTTACTTCTATCAATATCCCAAGCGGTATAACCAAAATTGAGGGCGATACTTTCTCGGGCTGTAAAGGACTTACCTCTATCACTATCCCAAACGGTGTAACGAGTATCGGAGAGAGAGCTTTTGGCTGGTGTAGAGGACTTACATCTATCAATATCCCAAATAGTGTAACGAGTATAGGGGAGGATGCTTTTTGCAAGTGTAGCGGGCTTACATCTATCACTATCCCAAGTGGTGTGACCAAAATTGAAAACGGTACTTTCCAAGGCTGTAGCGGGCTTACATCTATCACTCTACCTTCCGCATTAGACTCTATCGGTAGTATCGGTAGCGAGAAAATCGATTCTTATGATAAAGGAGCTTTTGAAAACTGTACGAGACTTACATCTATAAATATTCCAAATGGAGTAAGGTTTGTGGGTAAAAATACTTTTAAGGACTGTAGCGGACTTACTTCTATCACTATCCCAAACGGTGTAACCAAAATTGAATATGGTACTTTCTCAGGCTGTACAGGGCTTACTTCTATCAATATCCCAAACAGTGTAACGAGTATAGGTAGTAATATTTTTTTTATTCCTAAAGATATTGGGGCTTTTTCAGGCTGTACAGGACTTACTTCTATCACTATCCCAAACAGTGTAACGATTATCGGGGCTTATACTTTTTCAGGCTGTACGGGACTTAAATCCGTTACCGTAGGTTGGCAGACACCGCTTGAGGTAGGCGCAAGTGAGTTCAACGGAGTTACGTTGAATGGAGTAAAACTGATAGTACCTCGCGGCACAAAAGCAGCTTACCGAGCTGCATATGTATGGAAAGAGTTCAATCCGATAATAGCAGATGTATACCATACTATTACATACAATCAGCCTGCCAACGGCACATTGAAGGTAAAGAGCGGTACCCAAGAGATAGCCTCGGGTAGCACCGTAGAAGACGAGACCATACTTACCATAGAGGCTACCCCCGACCAACACTACAAACTCGATAGCATTTGTGTAAACGGCACTCGTATCTCGGGGCTTAGCTTTACGGTAGAGGACAATAGCAAGGTAGAGGCATTCTTTAGCAAAGTAAAATACACGGTTACCTACACCCAATCGGCAGGCGGTACACTTACCGTGAAAAACGGTACTCAGACCGTCTCTTCGGGCAACTCGGTAGAGTACGGCACAGAGCTTACGGTAAAAACCGCTCCCGACGCAGGCTTCAAGCTAAAAAGCCTTACCCTCAACGGACAGGCTATCCCCGACAACTATAAATTCGCCATCTCCGAGCCCGTAACGATAGAGGTAGTCTTTATGGAAGCGGGTACAGGTCTCGACGAAGCGTCAGAGGCAGCAGGCATAGTCATATACCCGAACCCCGTAGCGGACATCCTCCACATAGCTACCGATACCCCCATACGCAACATACGTGTATTCAACATCTACGGCAAGGAGGTAGCCCACGCCTCCGATACCGACAGAATAAACCTGTCGCACCTGCCCGCAGGCGTCTATACGGTGATAGCCGACGGCAAAACGGCAAGAATGTTTAAAAAATAGGGGTTGATTAGGTATTAGGTTTTAGGTTTTAGGATAAAGGCGAGACATAGGTTTCGCCTTTATTTTTTCGCACCGCCAGGTAACAGACAAATAATGATTTGCCCCAACACCCAAACCCAACCCCCAAAAAATAACACCTAAAATCAAACACCTTCGTTTAAACAATTACACGATTAACAATTAAACGATTTAACGACTCACCCTCACATAAATCAAAAGTTTTTATTACCTTTGGCGGCACAAAATGAACATATAATTAATTAATCGAATAAAAAACATATTAAAATGAATAACGTAAAGCATATACACGAGGTACTATTTCTTTTTCAACGTACCGGCGGATACAACAGCATCGAAGAGATGAATGCCGACATAAAGGCAAATCTCGGCAATGATGTACGGTTTGTAGCGTGCTCCGGTACGCCGTTCGGTATCGACGAAGTGGTACCGTTCCTCACAAGCCGCAACAAGATAATAGTATCTCACGACGGCAGTCTCCGACTAGACCCGACAATGACAATGTGCAACGGACACGAAGACGGACATCACCACGATCATCATCACTAAAAAAATAAAACGACAATGGCACTAAAAGTAGGCGACAAAGCCCCCGAGATATTGGGCATATCGCAAGATGGCAAAGAGATAAAGCTCGGCGACTACAGCGGGCGTAAGTTGATACTCTATTTCTACCCGAAAGACAATACATCGGGTTGCACGGCAGAGGCTTGCAGTTTGCGAGACAACTACGCCGAGCTGCGTGCAAAAGGCTACGAGGTAGTGGGCGTCAGCGTCGACAGCAGACAGTCGCACACAAAGTTTATCGAACGCCACCAACTCCCCTTCGACCTCGTGGCAGATACGGAAAAGACTCTGGCAGAGCAGTTTGGCACTTGGGGCGAAAAGTCGATGTATGGCAGGAAGTATATGGGAATGTTACGCACTACATTCATTATCGACGAGCAGGGATTTATCGAAAAAATATTTACTCCTCGCGAGATAAAAACCGCTACGCACGGCAATCAGATACTCGGTTTATAAGAATACGGTCTTGTGCAGATGAAAAAACATAATTACTCGCTTCTACCACACAATAGCTTCGGGTTCGACATCGAAGCAGATACCTTCGTGGATTACTCCACAGAGGCAGAGCTTATCGACTTTCTGCGACATAACAACGCCGACGACACTCCTCTTCTACACATCGGAGGAGGCAACAATCTGCTCTTCACGGGCGACTTTGCAGGTACGGTATTGCATTCGTCCATCAAAGACATATCCGTAACAGACGAGACAGACGACAGCATAACACTGCGTGTAGGCTCGGGCGTCGTCTTCGACGACCTGTGCCGCTACACAGTAGAACATAACATCGGCGGACTGGAAAACCTATCGCTCATACCGAGCGAGGTGGGAGCTGCCGCCATACAGAACATCGGAGCTTACGGCACAGAGATAAAAGACCTGATAACAAAAGTCGATACCATAGAGATAGCTACCGGCAAACGACGTACCTTCACTGCTGCCGAGTGTATGTACGGCTACCGCAACAGTATCTTCAAGACCGCTCTTGCAGGGCAATACATCGTTGTCTACGTCGGTATATGTCTGACCAAGAATCCCAAGCCAAACATCGAATACGCCGCTCTCCGCAACGAACTTGCCGACAATAAAGAGCCATCTATATACGACGTCCGTCAGGCAGTGATACATATCCGTAACGCCAAACTCCCAGACCCGAAAGTATTGGGCAACGCAGGCAGTTTTTTCAAAAACCCCTACTGCACCCGAAGCTACTACGAAGACCTACGTCGGAAGTATTGCGATATACCGCATTACGACATATCGGAAGAAGAGGTAAAGATACCCGCAGCGTATCTCATAGAGCGGTGTGGCTTCAAAGGCATACGCTACGGTAATGTGGGAGCATACGACAAACAACCATTGGTATTGGTCAATTACGGTGGCGCTACCCCCGACGAAGTGATAGCTCTTGCCGACAATATCGAAAAAAGCGTGCTGTCAGAGTTCGGCATATCGCTCGAACGTGAAGTAATCTACGTGTAGCTCAAGACCTTACATAATAGGTTCGTCTCTACGACATCAGTCGAAGTCGAAGGGAATTTCCATCTCTTTGGGATTAAGGTATTTGCGTGCCGCAACTTGGCGGACGTGCTCTGCCGCTTTCGACGGCTCGATACGTTCTATCTTCTCCACATCTTGTTCGTAATATTGATGTAGGTCGGCATCGATACAGTCTGCCGTCAACGGAGCGAGATACTCCTGCTCGCAGGGCACGCCATCGGAGGTCTCGGCGCTGTTCTTTTCGTTAGAACGCATATAATATACAACGCCGTATTCTCTACACTTATCGAGGCGTTCGTCTTCGGGTAGATGAGCAAAAGTAGCTTCGATACTGTTCCAAAGCTCTTTGATGAGAGTGTCTGCATTCTCACGTTCTTGAGCAAGTTTGGTCTTGGTGTGCTGTATATAACCGAGCTTGGTCTTCTGGTTGAAGTTAAGGTCGGTAAATTTGTCATAATATACGTTCAGGTTGGCTATTGTGGGGTTTGTAACGGGTGCCCCGCCCGCAAGAATGCGTTTCTGTTCGCCGTCGCTCAATCGCCGCCCCCAATCCAAAATATCTTCTTCGGAATTAAAGACGGGCAACGAGGCGTCTGTCATACGGTAATATACACGACTGTCGGGGTTTATTTCGCCACGCTCTATTGCAGCATTGTACGCCTTTACGAAGTCGATAATATATGCCGTAAGATTTTTTATTATCTCTCTGTATTTTTGATTGTTTTCTTGCCACATTTTTACCGCCTGCCTGTGCAGGTCGTGCGAGTTACGCAGTACAATCAACTGCCTTTCGGCAGCGGTAAGCAGGTCTTGCGACAGTGCAATGTCTCGAAAACCTGTGTGTTTGATTTCGACAACCACTTCCAAAGCGTTTATACGAGCAATATCTGTATTGGGTAATCGTCTGTATGGCATTTGTTTGGAGTATTTTGAGTAAAGGTTACTTTTCTCTAATCTTAAGTTTATTAATTAAATTTCTAATATCTGTCTTTGCCTCGTCCGCTACCGATATCTCGGCGAGCAGTTTGCCTGCTTCGCAGTAATAACGGTTTATCTCTTCTTCGCATATCTTAGCCACATTCAACCGATTGTATATCTCGGTTACTTCTGCTATTTTACGGTCATCGGCTATCGATGTCGAATTTAGAATCGTCCTCAGATGCTCTCTCTGATTGCCGTCAGCGTTGTTCAGTGCCGTCAGTAGCAAGAACGTCTTCTTGCGACACAATATATCGTCTCCGATACGTTTGCCGAGTGTCTCGAACGTACCGTAAGTATCGAGATAATCGTCTTTGAGCTGAAAAGCCATACCGATAGCGATACCCAAATCGTAGATAAGTCGCTGGTCTCGTTCGGAAGCATCAGCAATAATAGCTCCCGTTTTCAAAGAGCAGGCAAGCAAAACGGCAGTCTTCAGTCGTATCATACGAAAATATTCGTCGATAGTAACGTTGTCTTTTGTCTCGAAATCCATATCGAACTGCTGTCCTTCACATACTTCCAAGGCTGTCTGTGTAAAAACGGGCAATACTTTAGCCCAATATTTTTCGGGTATTTTTGCCAAAAACTCGTACGCCTTTATCAGCATTGCATCACCGGATAGTATCGCAGTATTTGCATTCCATTTCACGTGAACTGTCGGCTTGTTGCGTCTGGTGGGCGAATCGTCCATCAAATCGTCGTGCAGAAGGGTGAAGTTATGAAAAATCTCTATCGCTACGGCAGCATTCTCTACCGTCTCCGACGACTTACCGAACATCTCGCAGGCGATAGCCACAAGCATCGGGCGAAGTCGCTTACCTCCGCTATCCAAAGTATATTCTATTGGTTTATACAGACTTACAGGGTCTATATGCCAATCGATACGCCGTATGCTATTTTCTATATCTAAACTCATCAATTATTTGATTGATAATACTAAAAAACGCCACAAAGTTACGAATTAAATTATTAAAAAACAAAAAAATCGACAAATACAACCTAAAAGCTATCCTCTATAATATCTCTCATCACTTCGGCAATATCCATACCTGCTGCCCTAATCTGCTGAGGCAAAAAACTCTGCGGTGTCATACCGGGTGTAGTATTCACCTCGAGCAACACTATCCTACCCGAAGGCTCTATTATATAGTCTGCCCTTATGATACCTTTGGCGGCAATCAGTTCATAAATTTGTGCCGTGGTTTGCTTAATGGCTTCTGTCAGTTTGTCGGATATGCGTGCCGGCGTTATCTCGTCGGACTGATTGTTGTATTTGGCGTTGTAGTCGAAGAACTCGTTCTTGCTGACGACCTCCGTAAGAGGCAGTATCACTGTCTTGCCCTTGGTCTTGTACATACCGCAGGTAACTTCGGTACCATCGACAAAACTCTCTACAATAACCTCATCTGCTTCTGCAAAAGCCTCTTCGATAGCCTGTTGTAGCATATCTTTCGACTTCACCTTAGTAGTACAAAAACTGCTACCTCCGGCAGCGGGCTTCACAAAGAGCGGCAAACCAAGCTCACGCACAACACTTTCATTATCAACCACCTGATTAGTTCGCAACAAAACAGACTCAGCTACGTTTATATCGAAATTTTTCAGGAAACAGTTGCACACGTACTTATTGAACGTCAGTGCCGAAGCCAACACGTCGCAGCAAGAGAACGGCATCCCTATCAGGTCGAAGTACCCTTGCAGTATCCCGTTTTCGCCCGGTGTGCCGTGTATGGTGATATATGCAAAATCGAATGTGAACTTTTTACCGTCCGCCACAAACGAAAAATCGTTTTTGTCTATCGGAGCTCTTCGGTCGTCGGGCAGGTGAACCTCCCACTTTTTGCCTATTATGGTAACGATATATTTTTCGTAATCATCAGGGATAAAAGACATTATGCCGTCGGCACTTCTGAGCGATACCTCACATTCCGACGAATCGCCTCCGGCTACTATTGCTATTCTCTTCATAAATACCTATTCGTATAGATTTTTTGCAAAAGTACAAAATTAATCCACACAATAGTGTTTTTATCCCCAAATATCGGCATCGGACAGTATTACGACGGTCTTGATACCCTCGGGCGAATAGTTGGGCGTCCGACACTGAAAGAGTGAAGCTATCAGTGCCTCCGTCTCTTGGGCATTAAGATTGCTATGAGTTTTTCGGGCATAAGCCTTTGCCGTACGTATAGCTATCTTCTCATAAATCTCCTTACCAACGGTAGTGTTATCCACCACATAACCGACAATATCCCTAAGCAAATCGGGGACACTGCCCACTTCGGTCAAGAAAGACGGAATACCCGCTATTGTATACGACGGTGCCGACAGTTTGTCGATATCGAACCCCATTGCTTCGAGCTCGGGTAGTATCGTCTCAAAAGTGATGTTTTCGTCAGCCGAAAACGTTATCGTTTCGGCAAAAAGCAGAGCCTGAGTAGCTTTTTGTCCCTGTTGCAGCCGTATCAGTATCTGTTCGTAGGTGATACGCTCCAAGGCAAGCTGTCGGTCTATTATCATAAGACCCGATTTGACGGCGGTAATCAGATATTTGTCTCTATATATCCAGAAATTACTTTTGGCTACCTCATCGGGCGAGAAGAAAGCTTTTTGCTCTGCCGTATCATACGGAGAAGTCTGTTGTTGCCTCCGTTCGTAAAGCATATCCCAATTTTTTACCGAGATACCTCTGTTACTACTCGTAGAGTGTGCGGCGGCAAACGGATTATAGTTGTTGTCGGTATTTACTCGCGGCATATCGGGCTTATTATCTGCCAGATACGCAGGTATATCAAGAGTACGGTTGGTGTCGAAGTCGAGCGAGGGTAGAAAATTGAATTTTCCCAAACTCTCACGTACACAAGACATTATGATAGCAAAGATTTCTTTTTCGTCTTCGAACTTTATCTCTGTCTTGGTAGGGTGTACATTGACGTCTATATTTTCGGGCTTCACCTCGAGGGTAATAAAATATATCGGTTGGGTATCGTGAGGCAACATATTGTCGTAAGCCATCTGTATGGCTTTACCAAAATACGGATGCCTCATAAAACGCCCATTGACGAAGAAAAATTGCGTCGCATTACGCGAAGCCGACTGCGGAGAGCCGACAAAACCCGATATCTTGACTAAATTGGTCTCTGCGGCAATATCAATCAGTTGCGAGGCATAGTTTTTCGACTTCTTACCGAAAATAGCCGTTATCCTCTGTTTGAAGTTACCCGCAGGCAACTCGTACAACGCCTCCGTCCCATTGTATAGCGACAGCTCTATATGCGGATTAGCCAAAGCTACCCGCTGAAACTCGTAAATAATATGTCGCAATTCGGTTTCGTCTGATTTGAGAAATTTCCTGCGTGCCGGCACGTTGAAAAACAGATTCTTCACCGCAAACACAGTCCCCTCTACACAAGAGTCCGGCTCGTGCCTGATGATATTGGAGGCGGCTATCTCTACGACTGTGCCGAAGTCGGCACCTGCCTGTCGTGTACGCATTTCGACGGCGGCGACAGCGGCAATAGACGCCAGAGCCTCGCCCCGAAAACCCATTGTGCGAAGCCCAAAGAGGTCGCCTGCCTTGCTAATCTTCGACGTGGCGTGTCGCTCGAATGACATTCGGGCGTCAGTATGCGACATTCCTTTGCCGTTGTCTGCAACCTGTACGAGCGTACGACCTGCTCCCTTGACAACAACCGAAATTTTATCGGCACCCGCATCCACGGAGTTCTCTACCAACTCCTTGACCACAGAAGCCGGACGCTGTATCACCTCACCTGCCGCTATCTGATTGGCAATGGAATCGGGGAGAATATTGATAATATCTGACATATTTTTAATAATGCTCTTTTCGAAAATAGAGCGAAAAATTTCGTTTGCAGTGCAAAAGTACAAAAAAATTACCGTTTGAATTGGCTTCTCCATACGTCAGTTTATTGATAGAGACTATTATTTTGCCACAAATTATTAAATAACGACAACAAACACAGAGCACATTAACAAGTACAAATCAGCAATTTATAACTTTTTTATCCGTAAACACAGAAAAAATATTAATTTTGCACTTTCATTAAACAATATCGAAAATATAAAACAACATAGACGACGAATATTATGATGAATGCACAAGACATTAAAAACGGTACCTGTATAAGAATGGATGGCAGATTGTACTTTGTAATAGACTTTCTGCACGTAAAACCGGGCAAAGGCAATACATTTATGCGTACCACACTCAAAGATGTCGTAGACGGCAGAGTACTCGAACGCAGATTCAACATCGGCGAAAAGCTCGAAGATGTCAGAGTAGAACGCCGTCCCTATCAGTATCTATACAAAGAGGGCGACAACTACATATTTATGAATCAAGAGACTTTCGACCAACACCCTATCGCACACGACCTTATCAACGGTGCTAACTTTTTGCTCGAAGGTATGGTGCTCGAGGTAGTATCGGACGCCTCTACCGACACGGTGCTCTTTGCCGATATGCCGACAAAGGTACAGATGAAGGTTACATACACCGAACCCGGACTGAAGGGCGACACAGCCACCAACACTCTGAAACCTGCTACGGTAGAGTCGGGAGCAACGGTACGAGTGCCCCTGTTTATCAACGAAGGCGAGATGATAGAGATAGACACCCGCGACGGTTCGTATGTCGGAAGAGTAAAGGCTTGATAATAAAGAAAATATAAAGATTACGAGATTCCTTATAATATTGCTGCCCATACCAAACGGAGTGGGTGGCAATATTTTTTATATTCGCGTATATGCACAAAATCCTATTTAAATGTGCGTATTTCGAAAAAAAGATTTACCTTTGCTCGTCGGGAATTTGCTGCGGCAAAGAAAATTCTCTACACATAAAACAATTCAAAATCAACAAAAAACAATGAAACGAACATTTATCTTAACATTATTGACAATACTGGTTATAACACCTTTCTGTGCTTGTAAAAAGGTAAGCCGAGACACAGACCCCAACTACCCAAAACCCGAAAGATACAAGATGAAACTGACTGTTGGCAATAAGACATTCACTGCCACACTCGACGTAAACGCCTCTGCCGATGCATTCAGGGCGCAGTTGCCGCTGACGCTCGATATGACCGACTACGGCGGATTCGAAAAGATATACAAACTCGACGTCAAACTGCCATACAACGACAAACTCGAAGAGAGTCTCGGACTTGGCGACATAATGCTATATCAAAGCAATACGATAGTGCTATTCTATGACAATCACGGAGGGTTCAGCTACTCCCGCATAGGCAAAATAGACAACACTCTCGGTTTACGGGAAGCTCTCGGCACGGGCAACGTTACCGTAAAGTGGGAGAATATCAAATAAATCGGTTATCTACACATTGAAGCGGAAGTGCATAATATCGCCGTCTTGGACGATATACTCTTTGCCCTCGACCGATAGCTTGCCCGCCTCACGCACAGCCGCCTCCGAACCGTAGGCGATATAATCTTCGTACTTTATTACTTCGGCACGGATAAAACCTTTCTCGAAGTCGGTATGAATCACTCCTGCACATTGAGGAGCTTTGTATCCCGCACGGAATGTCCAAGCCCGCACCTCATCGGCTCCGGCTGTAAGGAATGTCCGCAGGTTGAGCAGAGCGTAAGCCGATTTTATGAGGCGTGCCACTCCCGACTCTTGCAAACCTATCTCGGCGAGGAACATCTGACGTTCGTCGTAGTCGTCGAGTTCTGCTATTTCGGCTTCGGTCTTGGCAGCCAAGACAAGTACTTCGGCATTTTCGTCACGGACAGCCTCACGCACCATTTCCACATACTTATTACCCTCTACGGCAGACTTTTCGTCGACATTGCAGACGTACATCACGGGTTTGTCGGTAAGCAAAAATAGTTCTCGTGCTATATGCTGCTCGTCTTTGGTGTCGAACTGTACGGTACGAGCCGAGAGCCCCTGTTCGAGAGCGGTTTTGTATTTCAGATATACCTCGTATGCAAGGCGAGCCTGCTTGTCGCCTCCTGTCTGAGCCTGTTTCTGTACTTTTGCGATACGGCTGTCGATGGTCTCAAGGTCGCGTATCTGCAGCTCCGTGTCGATTATCTCTTTGTCTCTGACAGGGTCGACCGAACCGTCGACGTGGGTAACGTTATCGTCGTCGAAACAACGAAGTACGTGGATAATAGCGTCTGTCTCGCGTATATTCGACAGAAATTTGTTGCCAAGTCCTTCGCCCTTGCTCGCTCCTTTGACCAAGCCTGCTATATCGACTATCTCTACCGTCGTGGGTACGATGCGTTGCGGGCGGCAGATTTCGGCGAGCTTGTCGAGACGCTCGTCGGGCACGGTGATGACTCCTACATTAGGCTCGATGGTACAAAAAGCAAAGTTTGCTGCCTGTGCCTTAGCGTTCGATAAACAATTGAACAAGGTCGATTTGCCGACGTTGGGCAATCCTACTATTCCACACTGTAATGACATATTTTTTTTTCTATACTATTTTAATTATTATTTATTTTCGCTCACAAAAATCTCCTCCGTAATATCGGCAAATATACTATTTTATCGTGATTTATCGGTAATCGGCTACTTGGGTGCCCTCGCATACAGAATTATTCCTATGGTAGTAAAAATGATATTAGGTAGCCATATAGCGAGCAACGAAGGCATAGTACCATTGATGGCAAACATAGATGAAACTGTGCAAAACAGTATATATATGGCACTTAGCGCAATACCAAACCCGAGGTGCAGCCCCGTACCTCCGCGAACCTTACGCGAAGCAAGCGATACTCCTATCAGAGTAAGTATAAGTGCCGCAAACGGCATAGCAAAACGGTTGTTGTATTCGTTTTCGAACTTTTGTGCCCCGGGAATCCCCCGTTCCTTCTGGCGTCGGAGATACTGATAAAGCTTCGTGTTTGTCATCTGCGGAGCATCTTCACCTGTAATGAAGAAGTCTTGCGGATCCATCTTTATGACCGAATCGAGACCGTCGCCCATAGTCATTATCTCCCGCATACCTTTGAAGTCTCTTTTCACATAATTGACCAGATGCCAATGGTAGAGCGAATCCATATCGATATATTCCGCCGTCAGCCGCGAGACGAGTTTTTTGCCCTCGAACTTCTCCAACGAGAAGTTGTAGCCTCGGTTGATATTCTCCTCGTACCGCTCGAAATAGGCTACCACGCCAGGTTCGAGCTCAAGCTGTATGTTGGTAACGAGCTCCGATCTAAACTTTCGGTAATATTTATCCTCGAAGTCGAGCCTCGGCTTGTTAGACGCAGGTATCACGAACCCGCCGAGTAAAAACGACATCAGTCCGATAAGCGTGGCGGACATAAAATAAGGCACAAGCAGACGTTTGAAACTCATACCCGTGGACAACATAGCTATTATCTCAGTGTTATAAGCCATCTTAGAGGTAAAGAAGATAACCGATATAAAGGCAAAAAGCGGAGTAAAGAGATTGGCAAAGTATGGAATAAAATTGAAATAATAGTCGAAAATTATCGCACGCATAGGAGCATTATTTTCCGAGAAATCATCTACTTTCTCGGCATAATCGAACACTACACTTATAGATATTATCATAATGATACACATAAAGAAAGTGCTCAGGTACTTCCTCATTATATACCTATCCAATATCGAAAAGTACTTGAAACGCCTAAAATCGTCTACTATCCGGGTAAGATAGCTTTTGACGGTCTTCTTCGGATTTCGGGGTTCGTTTTTTGTCTCCAAGTCCATAGTTTTTCTTAAGTTTTTATAATCTACGCATAGTTTTTACTGCCATCTCCTTGTACCAGTCGCCGAAAGTACCATCCACAATTCGTTGCCTTGCCTGACGCACCAACCGCAAGTAGAAAGCAAGGTTATGTATCGAAGCTATCTGCATAGCCAATAGCTCACCCGCAACAAACAGATGCCGAAGATAAGCCTTCGTGTATTGCTCGTCGACAAAACAACCTGTCCCTTCCTGTATCGGCGAAAAGTCTGTAGCCCACTTCCGATTCTTGAAGTTGATGATACCCTCTTCGGTAAATATCATTCCGTTGCGACCGTTGCGCGTCGGCATAACGCAATCGAACATATCCACGCCGCGTGCTATATTTTCGAGGATATTGGCAGGAGTACCCACTCCCATCAGGTAACGCGGACGGTCTTCGGGCAGAATGCCGTTTACGAGTTCTACCATTTCGTACATCTTCTCTGTGGGTTCACCTACGGCAAGCCCTCCGATAGCATATCCTTCGGCGTCGAAGCCTCGCACAAACTCGGCAGACTGTCGGCGGAGGTCTTCGTAGACACAGCCTTGTACAATGGGGAAAAATGTCTGCGAATAACCGTATTTCGGCTCGGTCTCTAAAAAATGTCCGTAGCCGCGTGCCAGCCAGCGATGTGTTCTCTCCATCGAGAGGCGGGCATAGTCGTAGTCGGCATTGCCTGGAGTACATTCGTCGAAAGCCATCACGATATCGGCTCCGATAGTTCGTTGAATATCGACGACATTCTCGGGAGTAAAGAGATGACGCGAGCCGTCGATATGGCTCTGGAAGGTAACGCCCTCTTCTTTGATTTTACGTGTGCCTGCAAGCGAAAATACCTGATAGCCGCCACTGTCGGTAAGTATTGGTCTATCCCAGCCGTTGAAGCGGTGAAGACCGCCTGCCTGCTCTATTATCTCCAGTCCGGGACGCATAAAGAGATGATACGTATTGCCCAATATTATCTGAGCGTCTATATCTCTACGCAGCTCCTGCATATGAACCGCCTTGACAGAGCCCACCGTGCCTACGGGCATAAAAATCGGAGTCTGTATCTCTCCGTGCTCGGTCGTTATCCGCCCTGCTCTCGCCCGTGTCTGTGTATCTTTATGCTCTAAATCGAATATCATCTAATGTATGCCCATATAGTTCACAGACAGTTTACAAATGTCTGTCTTGTGAAACTCTTTATTTTTAACAGGCTGCAAAGTTACTATTTTTTTGAATTATAACCGTATCGATATACATTAAAACATTCGGATATCAGATACTTAATGACTTATTGTGTCTAAGTAATAAAATTATTTATGTTACTCCCTTGTTTACTATCATTTCAAAACTCACATACATTATCTACAAACATCGTACACGGGCGGCGACTTCGGTTACAACGGAGAGTCCTGTTTATGGCAAAAAAGGTTGCCCTTTGCTTTAAAGAACAACCTCCCAATGTCATTTGCTTTACAAAACAAGCCGAATAAACTACGGCTTATAGCAGGGCGTTGAGCTTTGCCGTCAGAGCAGATTTGTCCGATGCTCCTATCAGACGGTCGGCTTGCAACTCGCCGTTTTTGTAAAATACCACGGTAGGAACGTTGCGAACACCTACCAAGTCGGTAAACTCGGGACTGTCGTCTACATCTACCTTACCGACGAATGCTCTGCCTTCGTACTCTTTTGCTACCTCTTCGACTATCGGAGCAAGTTTTTTGCACGGTCCGCACCAAGTGGCACTGAAATCGAACATACAAACTGCATTTGCCGACAGTATTTCTTTGTAATTTGAATCTGTTACTTGTGTCATATTATTTGTAATTTTTTATTTTTTACAATTTGTTATCTGTTTGCGAGAAACGGATTGCAAAGATACGAATAACAACCCGTACTCTAAAATTCATTATCGCAATATGGATATAGACAGTATTTATCGAAAACATTACATATTCATACCACCACAGCAGGTTATAACCTGGCCTGTGATATATGCCGATAAGTCTGAGGCAAGGAATAGAGCCAAGTTGGCAACATCTTCGGGTGTACCGCCTCGACGTAAAGGTATCTGCTCAGCCCAAGCCTTTTTCACCTCTTCGGGCAGTGCGTTGGTCATCTCCGTGATGATGAAACCCGGAGCAATGGCATTGTGGCGTATGTTACGTACACCCATCTCTTTGGCTGCCGATTTGGTAAAACCTATGATACCGGCTTTCGATGCAGAGTAGTTGCATTGCGAGGCATTACCGCTGACACCCACTACCGAACTCATATTGATGACACTGCCCGAAGCCTGACGCCACATAACGGGCTGTATCGCCTTGGTAAAATTGAATACCGATTTCAGATTGACGTTGATAACGGCGTCCCACTGCTCTTCGGTCATACGTTTGAGCTGCGTATCTTTGGTAATACCTGCGTTATTGACCAGAGCGTCTACACGTCCGAAGTCTTTCTCTATCTCAGCCACCACACGTGCCGTATCGGCAAAATCTGCGGCATTGGAAGCATATCCTTTAGCTTTTACGCCCAAGGCAGACAACTCTTTTTCGGTCGCCTCCATCACTTCGTTACGTACCAAATCGGTGAAAGCAATGTCAGCTCCCTCTTGAGCAAAACGTATTGCTATGGCTTTGCCTATCCCTCTTGACGCACCTGTGATGAGTGCCGTCTTTCCTTCTAATAATTTCATATATCGATTATTTTTATTTTTCGGCTGCAAAGGTACGAAATTTATTTGTAAAGCAAAATATGTATGCGTTTATCTCCTCTCTCTTCGGTTATTATCAATACAATATCTTCGATAACAAATTCGGCTTTATCTGCAAGATTTTTTACTATTTAATTAAAAATACAATTTTCTATTTTTTCGGCAAAAAAGTAAAAAAATTTCTCACGCTGTAAAATATTTTTATTACCTTTGCAGCCGAAATAAACAAAAAAGGGGTGCTTCATTGTAGGCTGAGATTATACCCTCGAACCTGATGCGGATAATGCCGCCGTAGGGATTTGAGTTAACGAAAAAAACATCCTATATTCTTTTCTCTCCAACGAATCGCTCCTGTCTGTAATAAATCATTTGTTGTATGATTGTTATATTGAACGGGAAAAACATCACTGTTGCCGACGATACCACACTCGCCGCACTACTGGCTCGGGAGCATATAGATACGGCAAACACGGCTATCGCTGTCGACGACGTCGTCGTAAGTCGTAGTCGCTGGGCAGAGTACACTCTAAAAGACAATTCAAGGATTTTATTAATAAAGGCAACCCAAGGAGGTTGAGAAAAACAAGCGATTAACTGATATGGAATCAATCAACGTTACAACCGGCGCCATATACGGGTCGGAGAAAATCTACGTCGAAGGAAGCCGCCCCGATATACGCGTACCTATGCGGCAAATAAAACTATCGAATACCATCGACGACGAGGGCAAGGTAGAACCCAATCCGCCCGTAACCGTCTACGACACATCGGGAGTGTATACCGACCCCGCCTACAAGGTCGACATACACAAAGGATTGCCTAAAATACGCGAACAATGGATAGAAGAGCGTAACGACACCGTCGTATTGCAGACGCTATCGTCTGAGTACGGCAAAGAACGCTATCGTGATAAAAGTTTGGAACATCTGCGTTTCGAACACGTAAACACTACGCCGCGTGCAGCCAGAGAAGGCTCTGTAAGTCAGCTCCATTACGCACGCCAAGGTATCATCACGCCCGAGATGGAGTACGTAGCTATCCGCGAGAATCAGCTCATAGACCGTATATGCGAAAATTACCCCAAAGACCTCGGCAATCCGATGGGAGCGAACATTCCGCAACGGATAACACCCGAATTCGTACGCCGTGAGATTGCCGAGGGCAGAGCAATATTGCCCGCCAATATCAACCATCCCGAGAGCGAACCGATGATTATCGGGCGTAACTTCTTGGTGAAAATCAATGCCAACATAGGCAATTCGCCCGTATCGTCGTCCATATCGGAAGAGGTAGAGAAAGCTGTATGGGCTTTTCGTTGGGGAGCAGATACCGTTATGGATTTATCCACCGGTCCCAACATCCACGAGACACGCGAATGGATAATACGCAACTCACCCGTACCCATCGGCACTGTACCTATGTATCAGGCACTCGAGAAGGTAGGAGGCAGAGTAGAGGCTCTCACGTGGGAAATTTTCCGCGACACACTCATCGAGCAAGCCGAACAGGGCGTCGATTACTTCACCATACACGCAGGTCTGCGGTGGCATCACATACCTCTGACCATCAACCGTGTAACGGGCATCGTATCGCGTGGCGGCTCCATCATTGCCAACTGGTGTACCACACACAAACGCGAAAGCTTCATCTACGAACACTTCGAAGATATATGCCAAATACTCGCACGCTACGATGTCGCCGTCTCGCTCGGCGACGGGCTGCGACCAGGTTGCATTGCCGACGCCAACGACGAGGCTCAGTTTGCCGAGCTACAAACCCTCGGTGAGCTTACACAAGTGGCTTGGAAACACGATGTACAGGTGATAATAGAGGGACCCGGACACGTGCCGATGCACAAGATAAAAGAGAATATGGAGCTACAACTCCGATATTGCCACGAAGCACCGTTCTACACCTTAGGACCTCTGGTATGCGACATAGCTCCCGGATACGACCACATCACGTCTGCCATCGGTGCGGCTATGATAGGTTGGTTCGGTACGTCGATGCTGTGTTACGTTACTCCCAAAGAACATCTGGGGCTGCCCGACAAAAACGACGTAAGAGAGGGAGTGGTAACCTACAAGCTGGCAGCTCACGCCGCAGACGTAGCCAAGGGACATCCTGCGGCGGCATATCGCGACTATGCTATGAGCAAAGCCCGCTTCGAATTCCGTTGGCGCGACCAGTTCCGTCTGTCGCTCGATGCCGAGAAGGCTCTGAGTTTTCACGACCAGACACTGCCCGAGGAGGGACACAAAGAGGCTCATTACTGCTCTATGTGCGGCGAACACTTCTGCTCGATGAGAGCAAACAAACAATTCAGAAAAGCATTGACCGAAAAGGATTGATGTATACAGTGGAAAAGAAATGAGTGAAAAAATAGATATTTCTAAGAAAAAGATAGTTGCTATCACTCTACCTCACTGTTTCGAGGACGAAACCGTGATTTGCAATTCACTCTTTGCACGCGGCTTGGAACGGCTTCATCTGCGTAAGCCCGATTCGTCGGAAGAGGTCTACGAAGAGTTCATCGGTCGGATAGAACCTCGATACCGAGCAAGATTGGTAATACACAATTATTTTTATCTGGCAGAAAAATACCGATTGCAAGGCATACACCTTAGCGGCAGCCTATATCGGTCGTTCCGCGACTTCGACAAATATCGTTTCGTATCGGTATCGTGCCACTCAGTCGAGGAGATAGAGGAGCTGCACCCGCAAGTGTCGGAGTGTTTCCTAAGTCCCATCTTCGACAGCATTACAAAAGAGGGGTACCGTGGGGCGTTCGATTACCGACTGTTGGAAGAGCGTTTGCCACGAATAGATAAGCACATCGTGGCACTTGGAGGCATATCTGCCGACAACATATACAGTACCTTTGCTCTTGGTTTTGCGGGAGCAGCCCTTATGGGCGGACTCTGGGGAAAAAACGCTACGCCCACATTCGACGAGGTGATGAGCAACTGGCAGTCTATCACTACGCCGTTGGTTATGAGCATTGCGGGCTTCGACCCATCGTCGGGAGCAGGAGTAAGTGCCGACATCAAGACGACCGAAAGTATCGGTGCATACTGCTTCGGTGTCAATACAGGCAATACCGTACAGAACCAATACGAACTGACCGACGTAGAGTGGCTCGGAGCGGAGCAGATAAAACGACAGATAGACGCCATCGTATCGCGAAACACCATTCATTACGTAAAGATAGGAATAATCGAGTCGCTCGAAGTACTACTCGAGATATGCGACTATCTCTGTCGGAAACTGCCCGATGTACGTATCTGCTGGGACCCGATACTCGGTAGCTCATCGGGCTTCGTACTGCACGGCAGCGAATCGATACTAATGCAGCAATCGCTGCTATCGGATATTTTGAATAAAATATATCTGATAACACCCAACTACGACGAGGCTCAGACAATATTCGGCAATGGCTGCAGCGACGAGGAGATACAACGATTAGCCGACCTACACAGAGTGAACATACTCATCAAAGGCGGACACCGAGGAGACGAATCGCCTTTCGTCTGCGACAGTCTCTACTCCGTCGGCGGGCAGCGGAGCGACTTCCGTGTATTGCGGTCGGCACAGAGGAAACACGGTACAGGCTGTCGGCTGTCGTCGGCAATAGTGGCGTATCTGGCAAAAGGATTCACTCTACGACAGGCAGTAAGCAGGGGGCAGTTGTACGTTGCCGCAAATATAAAAAAGAGCCGTGGAATGCTTTTCCTCAACGCCAAGAACGATTACAATACATACGATTTCGACTCTATCCGACTGATGTACATCACGCACCCGCACCCGACGCTATCGATATGCCGCCAGGTAGAGCTTGCCTGCCGTGCAGGGATAAAACTCGTACAGCTTCGTGCCAAAGATTCGGGCGAGGCTGAGCTATTGGAGTATGCTCGGGCTGCGGTAGATATCTGCCACAGACACGACGCACTGCTGATAGTAAACGATAGTGTCGACGTTTGCCTGCAAGCAGGTGCCGACGGCGTACATCTGGGCAAAGAAGATGAGGCGGTAGACCGGGCACGCCAACGACTTGGCAATGACAAGATAATCGGAGCCACTTGCAATACCTTCGCCGACGTACAGCATGCATACCGTATGGGTGCCGACTATGTGGGAATAGGACCGTTTCGCCACACAACCACAAAGCAACGTCTAAGCCCCATACTCGGTATCGACGGGCTGGCAGCCATCGCCCGGCAGATGAAGGCACACGGTATGTATCTGCCGACGTATGCCATCGGAGGTATTACGGCTGTCGACGCAGGCAGTATCGCAGAGTGCGGAATACACGGCGTAGCAATATCGTCGGCAATACTCTGCAGCAACGACTTCGAGGGTTGTACGAAAAAAATATTAAACGCACTCTCGGATAATCAATAGTATCTTTCACTTTTTTACAAATAAAACCAATAAAACAAACCACAAAGTAATGCAGACATTGAAAATAGCTGACAGAACCTTCAACTCCCGACTCTTCACGGGGACAGGGAAGTTCTCGTCGAACGAACAGATGCGTAGGGCGATACTCGCCTCAGAGTCGGAACTTGTAACGGTGGCGCTGAAACGTGTCGAACTCGACGATACCAACGACGATATCTTGGCACACCTCCGCCACGAGCGTATCCACCTACTGCCCAATACATCGGGCGTACGCAATGCACGCGAGGCGGTCTTTGCCGCTCAGCTTGCACGCGAGGCGTTGCAGACCAATTGGATAAAGCTCGAGATACACCCAGACCCCAAATATTTGCTACCCGACCCTGTGGAGACACTGCGAGCTACCGAAGAGCTTGCTCGGCAGGGATTCGTCGTATTGCCATACATTCAGGCAGACCCCGTCCTGTGTAAACTGCTCGAAGGAGCGGGAGCGGCAGCCGTAATGCCGCTCGGGTCGCCAATCGGAAGCAACCGCGGACTACGAACCCGCGAGATGCTCGAAATCATCATCGAGCAGAGCAATCTACCTGTGGTAATAGATGCAGGCATAGGCTCTCCGTCCGATGCTGCTCTGGCGATGGAGATAGGTGCCGATGCAGTGCTCGTGAACACGGCTATCGCCATTGCACGCAACCCCGTAGAGATGGCAGAAGCGTTCCGCTTGGCAGTGATAGCCGGCAGGATGGCTTTCGAAGCTAAGATGGGAGGGACGTCGAAATACGCCGAGGCATCATCGCCGCTGACGGCATTTTTGGATTGATTACATTTATTCTCAATATATACCAATGACTTTCTACGACCATATAAAGCCACTCGATTGGAACCAAACCACAGACGATATACTCTCGAAGACTGCCGACGACGTCCGACGTGCGATAGACAAACGCTACCGCAATCTCGACGACTTCGAAGCTCTGATATCGCCTGCCGCTCGTCCGTTTCTCGAAGAGATGGCTCGTGAAGCACGTCGCCAGACACTCGAGCGTTTCGGCAACGTCGTACAGCTATATATCCCGCTGTATCTATCGAACTATTGCCACAATTCGTGCGTATACTGCGGCTTCAGCACAAGGAACAAGATAGCACGCAAGATGCTAACGCTCGACGAGGTAGCAGCCGAAGCGGAAGCTATCAAAAAGCTCGGATACAAGCATATACTGCTCGTCTCGGGCGACGCTCCAAGCATGACTAATGCACGTTATTACAACGAAGTAATAAAAAACATAAAAAACGACTTCTCGCAAATATCGCTCGAGGTGCAGCCGCTCGAGACCGAAGAGTATGCGATACTCCGAAGCACCAAGCTCGACTATGTCTGCATCTACCAAGAGACTTACAACGAGAGCCGATACCCCGTCTACCATATCGGAGGGCGAAAAGCCGACTTCCGTTATCGTCTCGAGACGCCCGACCGCATAGGTAGAGCAGGCATACACAAGATAGGTATCGGTGCTCTGCTTGGGCTCGAAGACTGGCGTACCGAGGCATTCTGTACCGCCACACACCTACGATACTTGCAGAAGACCTATTGGCAGACTCGGTATTCTATCTCTCTGCCGCGTCTGCGACCGATAGTTGGCGGCTACGAACCTGCATCGCCTGTGAGCGATAGGGATTTGGTGCAACTCATCTGTGCCTACCGTCTGCTCGATAGGGACGTAGAGATATCGCTCTCGACCCGTGAGAGTGCCGAGTTTCGCGATAACGTCTTCCCTCTGGGGATAACCTCTATGAGTGCCGGCTCGAGTACGGAGCCTGGCGGATATGCCAATACCGAGCATCGCCTCGAACAGTTCGAAATCAACGACAGCCGTTCGCCCGAAGAGTTCGCCGCCGCTCTACGAGCCAAAGGATACGAAGCCGTATGGAAAGATTGGGACGTATGGATGTAACCGATTTTTACGGTATGGATAGATACTGTCGCCAGACATCGCTCGACGCCATAGGCATCGACGGACAGCGACTGCTGCGGCGAGCAAGGGTATTGGTAGTAGGAGCAGGTGGGCTTGGGTCGCCGCTGATAAAATACCTCGCTGCCGCAGGAGTGGGCAGTATCGGTATCGTCGACGACGATACGGTATCGGAGAGTAACCTCAACCGACAGATTCTATACTATCCTTCACAGGAGGGCAAGCCGAAAGCAAATTGTGCGGCAGATGTAGTAAGGCGGATGAATCACGACTGCAAGGTACAGGCATATCGTATTAGGCTGACCGACATCAACGCAAGCGACCTATTCGGCAAGTACGACGTAATAGCCGACTGCACCGACAACTTAGCGACACGCTACGTGATAGACCGACACACAAAAGCACTCGGTATACCGTTCGTATACGGTAGCCTATGCGAGTTTGAGGGACGAGTTGCCGTTTTCAACTACAAGGGCGGCACATCGTACGCCGACCTCTTCCCGTTCGATGCCGACGAGGTAGCCGGTTTCACGCAACCGACAGGTATCTTGGGAGCATTTGCGGGAGTAGTGGGCACTATCGAAGCGTTGGAGACCGTCAAGGTCATACTCGGCAAGCCTACTCTTGCCGACTGTATACTACTCATCGACGGACTTTCGCTCAGATTCGAGACGATAAAGACATCGCTCTAATCGACTTCCGCAGATACTATATATCGCATTCTATTTGAAGCGTTTAAACATTTAATCGTAAGGGTATTTTGCATACTCCATACTACTTTCGTTGTGTGTTCGTCGCCTTTTTATACCTACACCCGTAGAGGCGAGTAACTATTCGTCGACACATCTCTACACCGTCCGTATCTCAACGATTAAACAGTTCGATGAAATATCTTATCCGATGTAAATAAATTGTATTTATGTATTTTCCGTAAAATATACCCTGCGTACTCGTGGCGATATGGAAGCTAATACTTCGTACGGTATAGTTTCAAGTTGTTCGGCTATTTTGGCAAAAGTCCGCTCTTTGCTAAAAACAACCACTTTTCCACCCTCTCTTACATCTATATCGCTTACGTCGAGCATCAGCAGGTCCATACATATATTGCCTATTATATATGCCTTTTGTCCCCCGATAAGCATATAGCCCACACCATTTCCGAGTTTACGGCTGATACCGTCGGCATATCCTATTGGCAACAAGGCAATTCGCTTTTTTCGATCAACCCTACCCCGTCTATTGTACCCAACGGTTTGTCCCGCCTCCACGTCTTTTATCTGGATAACTTTCGTATACAACGAGCACACATTTCGAAGATTATCAGGATTATACACCGACACTCCCCAAAGCCCTATACCGAGACGAACCATATCGAACTGATAGTCCGAATATCGCTCTATACCTGCGGAATTGAGAATATGTTTGATAACGCTATAGCCTACTCCGTGCTCTATTTCGCGGGCTATATCTCCAAAAAGGCTCAACTGTTCGAGGGTAAATTGATGCATATCAGGCGTATCTTCGTCGGCAGACGCCAAATGCGAAAATACGGAAGCTATACGAAGCTCGTCCTGAGAATTGAAAAAATCTATAACCTGCTGTATGTCTTTATATTCGAAGCCCGCTCGGTGCATTCCCGTATCCGTCTTTATATGCACAGGATAGTTTTTTACTCCGAGTTTTTTGGCAAAATCGCTTATCAGTCGCAATATTCTGAAATTGCATATTTCAGGCTCAAGATTATATTTAAACAACTGATAAATAGCACTCTCCATAGGATTAAGCACCATTATAGGCATCTCCACGCCACTCTGTCTCAACTCCACTCCTTCGTTTACAAAAGCAACACCCAGATAATCACAACCATAGTGCTGCATCGCCAAAGCTACCTCGATAGAGCCGCTACCGTACGCCGACGCCTTTACCATACACATCAGTTTTGTCTGCGGATGCAACTTCGAACGGAAATATCTGATATTATGAAACATAGCATCAAAATTAATCTCTAACGTCGTATCGTGCGGCAATAGTTGCAGATACATCTTCACTAGTTCGGGACTAAATTCCGGAGCAATTTTTAGTAAAATGGCACGATTAGCAAATGAACCCACAACATCGGAACGTAGAAACTCGTCGGTAGTATCGAAAAAATATTTGTTGGACACCCGAAACAAATGTGCCCGCTCCCGAAGCTCGCTGCCCAAGAAGACGACATCATCGACTGTACCGCTCTCGAGGAATTTCTGCAAATTCAGATAAAACATTTCGGAAACCAATTCGTCACCATCTATATCACTAACAATAAGCACCCTACTCTTATCCTGATTTGCCAACTGCTGTTCCAAAAAACCTATGGCGTGCTTTGTAAGCGATGTCAGGTCAGACATAAAATTATCGCTAATCAGTAGACAACCATTGATTCCTGCCTCTATCTCTATTCTCGATTTCATCTATTACGTATACTGATATTTCTCCATTCGGTTACCTGAATACAAACTGACATATTGCTCGCAAAGTATCGAAAAAAATGTGTAAAAAAGCACCGAATTTATTTTTCTCATTTTTTTCACTACTTACAACAAACCAAAACAACAGTGAAACACAACAATTTACGGTCAGTATTGCATTCAAAAAAATTTTTTGTAAAACTAAAAAAAATATATTAATTTTGCAACCTCAAAAAATGGTGAGTATAGCTCAGTTGGTTAGAGTAGCGGATTGTGGTTCCGTTGGTCGTGGGTTCGAGTCCCATTACTCACCCAAATTCATAGAAAATTAATGTTTTAAAGTTAGTAAAAAGAGTTGTCCTTTCGAGGGCAACTCCTTTTTGTAACAAAACGTCAAAATCCGATACGTCAAATGCACATAAATATTTTCAAATATCAAAATCAATATCATCGAAGTCGGATTTGCCACTCAATTGTTTTGCGATTACATCTTGCTCATTATCAGACATATCGATAAAATCGACACACTCATTGAGAGCCTCTACAAAATTGCCGAAATCCTCCTTGTACAGCAAAAGTCGTTGCTTCGTAAAAGCAACTTGTTTTTTTTGCTCGTCGTCGATGGTATTTTTTTTACTTTCGGTAATAGTAATATACAGACTATCTGTCGTTTGTGTCTTTTTGACATCGAAGTAATAAATGCGTTTTCCTGCCCTTACCGTTTTCGAAAATATGAAATTATTTTCAGATTTTGGTTGTAAATTTTCTTCCATAAGTAAATTGATATAGATTAATAATCATATATATACACAAAAATAGCAAAGACAAGTACAATCTTCACTCTTTTTGCATATCATAAAAATGATAGATTTTTTCTATTAAGCCTTCAGCGTATATTCGTCAGAAACAGTGAGGCGTTTTCTGCCTTTTGCCCTACGAGCTGCAAGCACTCTGCGTCCATTGGCGGATGCCATTCTTTCTCTAAAACCGTGTTTATTTCTACGTTTTCTATTAGAAGGCTGAAATGTTCTCTTCATAATTATTCCAATAAATTAAAATATTACACTCAAAAATAAGAATTGCAAAGGTAGCATATTTTTTTTATTTGACAAAAATATTTTCGGCATCAAGTTTCGACGGAAACAGCTAACTTTGCAGTTTAATTTTTCAGAATACCGTACACAGACGAATGGCAAAAAAACTAAAAATAGAAACTTATGGTTGTCAGATGAATGTGGCTGACAGCGAAGTAGTAGCAGCCATAATGCTATCGGACGGATACCAAATGACCGATAACGAAAAAGAAGCCGATACTATCATAATAAACACCTGTTCGGTTCGCGATAATGCCGAACAAAAAGTCATATCCCGCCTGCAATATTTCAACTCCCTTCGTAAAAACAACAAAGACCTGAATATTGGCGTAATAGGCTGTATGGCAGAGCGTATGCAGGAGGAACTTCTGGAAAAACATAATATAGATTTCGTAGCCGGTCCCGACTCGTACCTCGACTTGCCGAACCTCGTGGGAGCAGTCGAAAAAGGCGAAAAGGCGATAAACATAAAACTATCCAAAACAGAGACATACAAAGACGTTATGCCCGCCCGCATAGGTAAATCGATACTCGGTTTCGTATCTATTATGCGTGGCTGCAACAAATTCTGCTCGTACTGCATCGTACCTTATACTCGTGGTAGAGAACGCAGTCGCGAGGTAGAAAGCATCATCAATGAGGTAAAAAATCTGCAAGCAAACGGTTATAAAGAGGTTACGCTACTCGGGCAGAACGTAGACTCGTATCTGTACAACGACGGCAAAGGCAATGCGACAGACTTTTCGCAGCTACTCGAAAAAGTAGCTCTGGCTGTGCCGGATATGCGGATACGTTTCACTACTTCGTACCCAAACGATATGACCGACCAAACCCTTGAGGTAATCGCCCAATATCCCAACATCTGCCGATACATACACCTGCCCGTACAGAGCGGCAGCAACAAGACACTAAAACTGATGAAACGAAAATATACCCGCGAGGAATACCTCGACCGCATTGCCGCCATTCGTCGTATATTGCCCGAAGCATCTATTGGTACGGATATTTTCTGTGGATTCTCCGACGAGTCGGAGCAGGATTTCGAAGACACCTTATCGCTTATGCGTGAGGTACGGTTCGATATGGCATTTATGTTCAAATATTCGGAGCGTCCGGGCACATTTGCAGCCAAACACCTGCCAGACAACATACCCGAAGAGGTCAAAATACACCGACTCAACCAAATAATCGCACTACAAAATCAGCTTAGCCTGACGAGCAACCTCAACGATATAGGCAAAACATTCGAGGTGCTTGTAGAGGGTTACTCAAAACGTTCGCGAGACGACTTCTACGGACGGACGTCGCAAAACAAAGTGGTGATATTCCCAAAAAACGGCACCAAAATAGGCGATTTGATTGATGTAACAATACACAGAGCAACAGGAGCATCGTTGATAGGCGAAATAAATATTTGAAATTTAATAAAAACAGACAACAGCAAGCCCCCGATTTCTATTGACATCAGCTGGTCAATTACGCAAATTTCAAAATTGATTAATATCTTTGTACAAAAATCATACGACTCTCAACAGACACACATATTGCTGATAACCACAACTTTAAATGAACGGCTTAATTGTAAGAATATTTGAATTTTTCGATAAAAACAGATGGCTTCTATGGCTATGTCTGGCTGCTACGGTCGGCGTATTGGTCTTCTCGGTATGCAAAGTGAATTTCGTGGAAGATATTTCCACATTTTTACCCAATAGTACCGATAGCAGACAGATTAACGAGGCATATCGAAAAATTGCCGCCTCCGACAAGATTATAGTTACCATATCGGCAACAACCGAAGCAACCGACGAAACCGAACTTATAGATGCTGCCGCATATTTTGCCCAGACACTGCAAGAAAACGATACAGCACACCATATCAAGGAGTTACTGTACGAAATAGATAACGAACAGATAACTAAAACGACCGACTTTGTACAACAAAACCTGCCCCTATACCTAACAGAAACAGATTATACGCTGATAGACAGCCTAATAAAACCAAACAACATCGAAAATAGGCTCGTTGCCACCAAAAATTTATTGTTATCGCCGATGGGGACGTTTATGCAGGTGATTCTAAAAAACGATCCACTGATGTTTTCGCAAAAAGCATTGAAAGACCTCGAAGTTTTTCGCCAAAACGACAACTACAACACAGATAACGGTTTTATATTCAACGATAAAGGCGAGTGTATCATTACCATAACATCTGCCTATCCATCGTCGGAAACAGCTAACAACAAACTACTTGCCGACGAAATATACAAAGCTGTCTATCAGACGAAAAAAGAGTTTGAGGGCAAGGTACAGATAGTTCCTTTCGGTGCTGCTCTGATATCTATCACCAACGCCGAACGCATAAAAAACGACAGTCTGCTTGCCGTCTCCATCTCAGGGGTATTGATATTGTTTATATTAACATTATTTTTCCGCAGCCCTAAACCACTGTTGCTCATAGCATTGTCTATAAGTTTCGGAGCTCTCTTTTCGCTTGGAGCTATTGTGTTTTTCAAAAGCACCGTCTCTATCATAGCCATAGGCATAGCATCTATAATATTCGGGATAGCAATCAATTACCCATTACACTTTCTGGTGCACTTCAAACATACCGGACAACGTCTGCAAACCATCAAAGAACTCATCAATCCGCTTCTTATAGGCAATATCACCACCGTTGGGGCGTTTCTGAGTTTGCTGCTGATCTCGTCGGAGGCAATGCACGATTTAGGACTTTTTTCGGCTCTGTTGCTCGTAGGTACTATTATTTTTGTATTGATATTTCTTCCTCATACACTATCCGACAAACCTCATATACAAGCGACTAACAATAATCAAACGCATCATAAAAGTGCAATAAAATCTTTTCTAAACGGGATTACAAACTTTTTGCCCGAAAACCATAAAATATTGGTAATTTGCTTTATAGCAATCACAATAGTACTGTTAATATTTAGCTCCGGAGCCCAATTCGACGCCAATATGCAGAATATCAACTATATGACTGACGAGCAACGCAGTGCAATGAATAAATTCATTGCCGAGAGCAACGGGCGGCAGACACTTTACCTCGTAGCAGAAGGAGCGACACGAGACGAAGCTCTTGACAATTACAGTAGACAAATATCTGCAAAACTAAATGATAATAAACCTCTTACCAACGACACTACTCATATAAGAATAACAGGCATCGGCAGCTTTTTCCCCACAGAACGTAGTCAGGTACAAAAGATAGAACGCTGGAATACTTTCTGGGCGACCCGCAAAGAGACTTTCATAAAAAACTTCGAGCAAATAGCAGCCAAGCAAGGATTTAGACCTGAGGCATTCGCAGGTTTCTACACAATTTTAAATAAAGAATACAAAACTCGTAACTTCGAATATTTCTACGACAACCTAAAACCATTGGCAGAAAACTATATTTACTCCGACAGCACCAAAACTTTCATATTCACCTTACTACAAGGCAACAACATAGACAAAAAGAGATTAGACGACATCGCTTCGCCATACACGTATGTCTTCGACAATAGTTCTTTCACTCAAAAGATGGTAACGGCACTATCGGACGACTTCAATAAGGTACTCTATATATGCGGATTAATAGTATTCGTATTTCTATTTTTCTCTTTTGGCAGAGTCGAGATTGCCGCCATCACTTTTGTCCCGCTTGCCGTGGGTTGGGTGTGGATATTGGGGCTTATGAGCATATTCGATATAAAATTCAATATCGTAAACATAATACTTGCGACCTTTATCTTCGGACAAGGCGACGACTACACAATTTTCATTACCGAAGGTCTGATACACGAATACACATACGGTCGTAAGATGTTGGCAAACGTGAAAAAATCCATACTTCTCTCTGCTACAATACTTCTCATAGCCGTCGGCTCACTTATTTTTGCCAAACACCCAGCAATGCATTCGTTGGCAGAACTCACCATAATAGGTATGGCAACAGTGGTACTGTGTGCGTATATGCTGCCACCGCTTATATACAAATGGCTGGTATACAGCAGGGGCAAAAAGCGAATTATGCCCATTACTATTTGGAATATCGGTAAAACCGCTTTCAGTTTTACTGTATTTATCGTTACCGCCGTTTGTATGAGCCTTATCGGATTTGTCCTGCTAACAATAGGAGGTAAAACCAAGCGACACAAAGAGCTATTTCACAGGATATTATGCAAATGTTTCCGAGTACTCGCAGCAGTAATACCCGAGATTAAGCACAGAGTAGACAACCCGCACGGCGAAACATTCGAAACACCTTCTATAATCGTATCCAACCACCAGAGTCATCTCGACCTGCTCTATACGCTGTTATTATCGCCAAAGATAATAGTTCTGACAAACAGATGGGTATGGCGTAATCCTTTCTACGGCATCATAATACGCTATGCCGACTTTGTACCCGTTGTAGACGGTATCGAGGACAACATCGACAAACTAAGACAATTCACCGACAACGGATACTCAATATTAGTCTTCCCCGAAGGTTCGCGGTCGGCAGATTGCTCCATCGGACGTTTCCGCAAAGGGGCTTTTTATCTGGCACACAAGCTGAATCTCGATATAATCCCCGTACTAATACACGGCGTAGGACACGTATTGCCCAAGCAAGAATTTATGCTACGAAAAGGAGAAGTCAATATAGAGATAGGTAAAAGACTAAATATCAAAAATATACCGACACATACGCACAGCACACAAAAAATCGACAGTTCCACCACAGATGAACTTTATTTAAACGACATTGCAAAATATTTCCGACAATTGTACCGAATAAAATATGAAGATATAGCCCGTCGGATAGAGACTCCCGACTACTTTGCCGATAAAGTGCTGAAAAACTACATATACAAAGGTAACTCCATAGCACACAATGCACGTAAAAAGCTACGTAACAACAACAATTTCAAAAACATAATAGCTCAAATGCCCGACACAGGTAAGATACTCATTACCAACTGTGGACAGGGAGAATTACCGCTTATTGCGGCGTTGGTAAAAAAACAACTCACGATTGTTGCCACCGACAATAATCCAGATATCTTAGATATAGCCCGCAACTGTGCCTCTGTACCTCAGAATCTCGATTACAGAAGCAATATCGGGGATATGACAGAATTTGATTCCATAATCGACTGCCGAACAATATGATAGAGTTTTTAGAGAAAATACGGTATATCTACGAAGAGGCGTTTCCTATTGATGAACGGCGTGATTTCAAACAACTTACAGACATATTCGACATCAATAAAAATATCGGGATCGAACCTATTACCGAAAACGACCGAATAATAGGATTTATCATCTATTGGATATTCGACTCGTTCGTATACATCGAGCATTTCGCAGTAGATAAAGAAAAGAGAGGCAACGGCATAGGTACGGAAATACTGAAACGTTTTATAGCAAAAACAGACCGACCAATAGTTTTGGAGGCAGAGCTGCCGACCGACAAAATATCTACCGACAGAATCACATTTTACCAGCGACTCGGTTTTGAACTACATAACTACAAATATATCCAACCTGCTTACGACACAGACAGAAACCCCATCGAGCTATGCCTGATGAGCCATAGTATGACCTCGAACATTCCCGACTTGGATACCGTCCGAGACACTCTGTATCAATACGTTTATGGTATAGTTATCTAAGACGTTTTGTCGCCACAACAAATGAACTGCTATCGTTTTCTCCTCTGTACAAGATACGATACGAGCAACCCAGACAGATAGCCCAACACCAAGAACAGCGCCAGTATATATTTGCGTGGAATACAAGATACTGCCATATACGGCGATACAAAGTTTATTACATTTTTTTTGTTGGCAATATATGCAGAGAGGAAGTCTTTTTCTTTTATCAAGTCGCGTATGTCTGCATAATAGAGCCTTCGTCGAGAGGGTTCTATGGTTATTCCGTCCCTGTAATTGGTCTTAACGGCAAATTTCCCCCCGCCAAAGTAATCATATTCCGAAAATCGCTCCAAACGTTCTATCTCTTTATTGCAAAAATCTATTCTACTATTTGTCAGGGCTTTGGCTACCGAATCGGTGGTGCGTAAGCTCTCTATATTGTCGAGGTACGATACAAGACCTTCCATATAAGGCTTATAGTCCGTAGTACCTTTCAGTATAAACCTGATAGATAACATATAAGGCACTACCGTATTCAATGTATCCGACATCAGAGATGGTACGTTTGCCACGGCAACGGCATCGGGTATCGAGTCGCTACGGAAATCTATGACGGGCAATACCCGTATCTCACGCAAATGTTCGGTTTGTTTGTCGGTCAAGTTCAACTGTTTATTAAAAATAGCTCTATCGGTATTTTTCAATGAATTGAGCGTTTTTATCTCGGTTTCCAGAGCCAATCTATTTTCGGTAAAGAAGGTCGCTACCCCTTCGGCACTGTACTTCGTATTGACAGGCAGGCTAACGATATGCCCCGCTGCCACAAACAAAATCATAACGGGAATAACTATCCAGAAATATTTCACCGACAGGCAAAGGCTTGATTTTATGAAACAAAAAAGATTCGAGATGCCTTTTTTTGTCTTACGCCACATCATTATAAGCAGCTCGAACAGGCTTATTTCTCTATTGTCAGACATAGTATTTTTTCTTATAATTGTTTAAAGTTTTGCAAAAGTACGATTTTTTATTCGATAATAATCCAAAATATTTTATTCTGAAAAATAAAAGATGTAATTTTGTAAAAAATAAGTATATGGACAGGTTGATTTTTGCTACTAACAATAAACACAAGCTAAAAGAGGTCAGTGATATGCTCACAGGCGTATTCGATATTGTCGGACTGAACGAACTGAACTTTTTCGAAGATATCCCCGAGACATCCGATACTCTGCAAGGCAATGCTTTGATAAAAGCCGAATATATCTACAAAAAGTTTGGTTGCAATTGTTTTGCCGACGATACAGGGCTCGAGGTGGTAGCACTCGACGGAGCTCCCGGTGTATACTCTGCTCGTTATGCGGGCGACCCCACAAATTCGGGGAAAAATATCGACAAACTGCTGTTGGCTCTAAAAAATCAAGCAAACCGCAAAGCTCGTTTCAGGACAGTCATTGCTCTGATTCTAAACGGAGAGCGACATATTTTCGAGGGTGTAATAACAGGTACAATTGCCGAAGACCGTCTCGGCTTTTTCGGGTTCGGATACGACTCAGTATTCGTACCAGACGGATACGACAAAACATTCGCCCAGATGTCGGAAGACGAAAAAAACAAGATAAGCCATCGGGGACAGGCAGTGACTAAACTTGTCGACTTCCTGAGAAACAATATCTAAACTAATGGACTTCATACAAAACATATCGTCCCCATACCTGGCTGCAATTCTTCTGGGTTTGGTATTTGTGCTCGACCCCTGTGCATTACTTTCTAATATTGCCGCAATAGGCTATATATCAAAAGATTACAAAAACCGCAGACAGGTAATCCGCAACTATACATATTTTGCATTAGGCAGAGTGCTGACACTCGGCATATTAGGGGCGATACTCGTAGTATTGTTCAGAAAGAGCATATTGCTGTTCAATCTACAAAACTTCCTATCCGAATACAGCGAAATAACAATGGGCGTATTCTTTATAGTAATAGGAATTCTGTTGATTTTTGCAGACAAGATAACATTCCTACACGTCCATCTGCCTACCCAACGTATAGAGAGACAAAAAAGACACATCGCCCTACAATCATTCATACTCGGCTCACTTATATCATTGATACTCTGCCCTGCCAATATAGTGATATTCTTCGGAATACTAATACCACTCTCCATCGGTTCGTCGGCAGGGGTGTTCTTGCCCTCCGTATTTTCTGTCGCCTCTACACTACCGATAATACTACTAATGTTTATAATGGCACTGAGTGTTAACAACATAGATAAAATTTTCAGATTTACGGACAAAATAGGCAAATATCTTGTACGTATATCGGGAATATTATTCGTCCTCGTGGGCATCTATATCTGCATAGAACATCTGTTTTTACACGCACATTAAAAAGTGTTTAAACTTTTTGGGATATCGTTATTCTAAGAGATTAAACAATAAAAATTTTACGATATGAAACGTTGTGTTATATTATTAGCGGCAGCATTCGTACTATCGTTGTCGATGTCTGCTCAGAAGAAAGTAACGGTAGAAGCTGCCAACGACGAAATCAGCGATAACCTCGATCTGAAAGCCATTGGTATTATTTTCGGTAAGGCAAAGAACCTCGAAGAGTTTGAGGAGATGATAAACGATTGGCGAAACCCAATCTCCAACTTAGACCTCAACTACGACGGCGAGGTAGATTATCTGCGTGTGTTGGAATCATCGGAGGGCAAGACACATATCATTGTCATACAAGCAGTTTTGGCACCAGACATTTATCAGGACGTGGCAACCCTTATTGCCACCAAGAAAAAGAACAAACCTGTCGTACAGATCATAGGCGACCCGTATATATACGGTGTTAACTATATAGTCGAACCTGTATATATTTATACACCCGTTATTTACAATTGGTTCTGGGGACCCGCGTATGTCCGCTGGTATTCGCCCTACTATTGGGGTTATTATCCCGTATATTACAGAAATTACTATTGTGTCTCATACGACGATTACTATTATTATCTCAGAGGTTACTACTCGGACTACCACTACGTTAGCTATCGTTATGCAGACCGCCCGAGATACGAATACAGAGAATCGAGGATATACAGAGATATGTCGAGAAGAGACTACAATACTCGTTATCCCGACAGAAGTTTCTCGAGCCGCAACTCGTCTCGTTCGGATATTACCAACCGCAGAGACATAGAAAGAACTCGCAGTGTATCCGGTGATTATCGCAGCGACAGGCAAACATCGAGGCGAGACGAGACGGGCACAAGGACTATCGACAATAGAACTGCACGCACCAATAGAGATAATTCATCGAATGACAGGACGTCTACTACGAGAGAAGGAAGAAGCGACATTTCGAACGAAAGGATATCTACAGAGGGCAGAAATGGTACTTCTCGTGACAGAATATCCACTACCGTAGAAGGTAGAGATAACTCGAATAATAGAACATCTATTACACGAGAAAATAGAAGTGATATTTCGAACGACAGAACATCGTCCTCACGAGAAAATAGAGGTGATATTTCGAACGATAGAACATCGTCCTCAAGAGAAAATAGAAGCGATATTTCGAATGAAAGAGTATCTACCACCAGAGAGGGCAGAAGTGGTACTTCGAACGACAGGATATCCACTACACGCGACAACTCTTCCAGTAGCGACAGACGCGTGATAATCAATACAGACAGAAATAGTGAAACCCGAATAGAACGAAATGGCAGTTCGTCGAGAAGCAGTGATATATCAACAAGACGCGATAACAGCGGTAGCAGCGGCAGCCGTATAAGCCGCGAAAATTCAGGTTCTTACGGCAGCAGCATTCAGACCGACAGAAGTCGTTCGTCGTCGAGCTCGTCCTTATCACGTCCGACAGAAAGCAGTACCAGGTCAAGCAGCAGCACAGGCTCGAGCCGTTCGTCATCGGAGGGTAGTTCACGAAGCAGTGGCGGCAGCAACAGAGAAGGCAGAAGATAATTCAATCGTTAACTTTAAGTAGCTATCAATGTATTTTTGGTAGCTACTTTTCTGTAAAAAATCCTTGTTCGGAATACAACAAAGCGAAACAACAACAGGTACAAAAAACCGAATCATTGAACAGATAATCGAACAGAAAAAAGGGGAATTTCACTTGAAATACGAAAACTCCCCTTTTTTGTTTTTTACAACATCGATATTGTATATCTATTGTCTTTAATTCAATTAATTATCACACCTTGAACGCTTCGGCAATAGCGTCGTCGAGCCCGTTGGGGTTCTTGCCTCCCGCCTGAGCAAAGAACGGCTGTCCGCCACCACCGCCCTGTATGTGTTTGGCGGCTTGCCGTACTATCTGCACAGCGTTGAACCCTTTTGCCACAAGGTCGTCGGATACCAGCACCGTTAGCGAGGGCTTGTTGTCGTGCACCGAGCCGATGACGGCAAAGAGGTTGTCGTTCGAAGTGTTGCGGAGTTGAAACATAAGAGTCTTTATCATATCGGGTGGCAGAGTCGTTTTCAGATGTATCTGTCTGATACCGTTCACAGTCCGTGCCTCTTTGAGTAGTTCTTGGCACATCGAGGCAATCTTTTCGCGACTGAAATCTTCGACCCGCTTCTGCAACTCTTTATTCTCTTTTACAGCGTGTTGTATGGCTTTGAGCAAGTCGGGCGTATTGTTGAATAGCTCTTTTGCCGAGCTTATCACATATTCGTGCATATATATGAGCTTCTCGACAGCCTCGCCCGTAATGGCTTCGATACGACGTACACCCGCTGCCACGGAGCTCTCGGCAACAATCTTCACCATACCTATATCTCCCGTTCGGCTAACGTGTGTGCCACCGCAGAGTTCAACCGACGAGCCGAATTTGACGACGCGTACCGTTTCGCCATATTTCTCTCCAAAAAGAGCTATCGCTCCCATCGCACGAGCCTCGGCAATAGGCAACTGACGCATCTCTTCGAGCGGATAGTTGTCTCTTATGCGGCGGTTGGCAATGGTTTCGACCCGACGTATCTCGTCGTCGGTCATCTTTTGGAAATGCGAAAAGTCGAACCTTAAATTGTCGGCGCACACGTACGACCCCTTTTGTTCGACGTGCTTGCCGAGCACCTCGCGAAGAGCCTCGTGCAATATGTGCGTAGCCGTGTGGTTGCGTGCCGTAGCAAGGCGGCTCTCTGTATTTATCTCCGCCGTAAACGTCTGAGCGACGTTGCTCGGTAGCTTGTCGGCAAGGTGCACGTGCAGATTGTTTTCGGTCTTTGTATCGAATATCTCTACGAGGCTTCCGTCTTCTGAGCCCGTGAGCTTACCGCGATCGCCTACCTGTCCGCCCTTCTCGGCATAGAACGGCGTCTGCGACAATACCAGCTGATAATATTCCTTATTTTTTTGTTTTACCTTGCGGTAACGAATTATTTTTGTTTCGGTACAATATTGGTCGTAACCTACGAATAGGCTATCGCCATCGGAAACGACTACCCAGTCGTCGGTCTCGACAGTGGCGGCGTTGCGTGCCCTCTCTTTCTGCTTCTTCATCTCGGAGTCGAACTCCGCAACATCGACGGTCATACCATTCTCCCGCAGGATAAGCTCCGTAAGGTCTAGCGGGAAACCGTAAGTATCGTACAGGGTAAAAGCCACCTCGCCGCTCAGCACACCGCCTTTGGCAGTCGGCATATTCTTCTCGAGCAAGCGGATACCTGTCTCCAGAGTGCGCAAGAAAGCCTCTTCTTCTTCCTTTATCACCTTCTCTATGAGGTCTCTTTGCGAGATGATCTCTGTGAAATTATCGCCCATGACGCTGCACAGAATAGGTACAAGGCGGTACATAAATGCCTCACGCTGTCCGAGAAATGTATATCCGTATCGTACTGCACGCCGCAGGATTCGCCGAATGACATAACCTGCTTTGGCGTTCGACGGTAGTTGTCCGTCGGCAATGGAGAATGCTATCGTCCGTATGTGGTCGGCTATGACACGCATAGCTACGTCGGTTTTTGCGTCTTGTCTGTAGCTCATGCCGGAGATTTTGGCTATCTCCTGTATAATGGGTTGGAAGATGTCTGTGTCGTAGTTCGACGATTTGCCCTGCAAAGCCATACAGAGCCGCTCGAAGCCCATTCCTGTGTCTATCACCTTGTTAGGCAACGACGTCAGCGAACCGTCAGCCTTACGGTCGTATTGCATAAAAACCAGATTCCATATCTCTATCACCTGCGGATGACTGCCATTGACGAGCGTAAGTCCGTCGACGGCGTCGCGTTCGGCTTGCGGACGTATATCGATATGTATCTCCGAGCAAGGACCACAGGGACCGACGTCGCCCATCTCCCAGAAATTGTCTTTTTTATTGCCGTCGATAATGCGTTCTTTTGGCAAAAACTGCTCCCACATTGCGGCAGCTTCGTCGTCGCGGGAGAGACCATCTTCTTTAGAGCCTTCGAAAACGGTTACGTACAACCTGTCTTTATCGAGTTTTATAACCTCGGTCAGGAACTCCCAAGCCCACGATATAGCCTCTTTCTTGAAGTAATCGCCAAACGACCAGTTGCCCAACATCTCGAACATCGTATGGTGGTATGTGTCGTGTCCGACCTCCTCGAGGTCATTATGTTTCCCGCTGACACGCAAACACTTCTGAGTATCTGCCACGCGCGTGTATTTTATCGGGTCGTTGCCGAGTATTATATTCTTAAACTGGTTCATACCCGCATTGGTAAACATCAAAGTAGGGTCGTCTTTGATGACCATCGGAGCAGATGGAACTATTTTATGCTGTTTGCCTCGAAAAAAATCGAGAAAAGCCTTTCTTGTCTCTTTGGAGTTCATTTCGAAAATTTAAAAATATTATAAACGTATTATAAAATAAGTAATAAAACCTCTAATTTTCGACTGTATTGTCGAAAAAATTTTTGCAAAATTACGAAAAAATAGTATTTTTGCAACGCCGATAATATGATATGAGCATTGATAATGGCTAAAAAGACAAAATATCATTTTAATAAAGAAACCTTATCTTACGAAAAGATAGAGGTTACTTTTTTGAAGGTACTCAGAGACATTGGCATTTACACCTTTGTCGGCATAGTCATAGGTGTTGCAACATTCTTTGCTGCTTCCAAATTATTTTCGTCGCCAATGGAAAAATCGCTCAAAAAAGAGAACGAAGAGCTAAAAAGCCGTTACAAACTAATCGAGAAGCAGGTAGACGAAATGAACGGAGTCATAAGAGACTTACACCTGAGAGACAATAACTTATACCGAGTTATATTTCAGGCAGACCCGATAGAGATAAATCCCGACAGCAGTTTGAGATATTACGACAAACTATCTCATATGAGCAATGCAAATCTAATGGACTACATATCTATGAAAACCAATCATTTGGCAAAATCCATATATGTTCAGTCGAAGTCGTACGACGAATTGGTGTTGCTTGCCAAACAAAACGAGAATCGCCTACAGAACCTACCTGCCATACAGCCTGTTATGAACAAAGACTTACGGAGACTTGCCTCAGGCTACGGCTATAGAATAGACCCGATATATCACGTAAAAAGATTCCACGCCGGTATGGACTTTGCAGCTCCCTTAGGTACAGACATTTACGCTACGGGCAACGGTAAAGTTTCGTTTGCCGGTTGGCAGCAAGGATACGGTATGTGTGTCATTATCAACCACGGCTCCAACTATGAGACTCTATACGCACACCAGAGCAAGATACTCGTACGCCAAGGACAAAGCGTAAAGCGAGGCGAAGTAATAGGTCTTGTCGGCAATACGGGTAAATCGACCGCACCGCACCTGCACTACGAAGTTCGTCTTAAAGGACAGCCCCAAGACCCGAGGAATTATTACCTGCTCGACCTGACACCGGAACAGTACGACGAGATGATACGTCTGTCCGAAAGCTCGGGAAATGTACTCGACTAATAGCACACACAACACGATTTAACTTTTATCAAACATTTTTAACCTTATCGTATTGGCTGATTACAAGCGATATACGAATTTCTCATTAAATTTATTGCAAAAAGAATCATTTTTTTCGTCTTTTTATTTGGTTTATATTATAAACTTATTTACCTTTGCACTGTGTTTGATAAATAAACTTTTTAACCAATAAATTTGTTTTTAATATGGAAAGTAATTTGAATCCAAAAGAGAGCTTCGCTATTATCGAAGCGGTGATTAACGAAAGAAAGAGACGCTACGAAGAGAACGGTATCTTTTTGATGTTCTGGGGAGCATTGGTTGCAATAACCGGCGTGGCACAGTTTCTGATGCTGAGGTTTGATTTCTATCCCGAAAAATCGGGGTATCTATGGCTATGTACTATGTCGTTAGGGACGGTATTTACCATTATATGTAAGTTTCGGCAAGGGAGAAAAAATCGTAAGCAGCACAAGGCAGAAGATTGGTCGGACTTTGTATGGCTTGCAGCGGGAATTTTGGCATTTGTGTCGATGCTGGTACTGAACGATGTAAGAATGTTTACCTTAGTGATATTCTTACCATTAGGTATAGCGTGCCTTTTCTCGGCTCTGAGGCTGAAAAATGGGCTTTGGATTGCGACATCAATATTTACAATATTATTGGCATATTCGACCATCCGTTTTGAGTTAGAATATCAGCCTCTCGCAATGGCTGTCATCGCCGTACTCGCTTTTCTTGTTCCCGGTATTCAGCTTTATATGAATAATAAAGAGAGGAATGGCGATGTTTAACGATTTAGATCCATTATTGCACTCTCAGCTGCGACTGGCGATAGTATCGCTTCTGGTATCGGAGGAGAAGACAACTTTTTCGCAGATAAAAGAGGTTACCAAAGCTACTTCGGGCAATATCAGCGTGCAAATACAGAAATTGGAACAGGCAGGGTACATTACGGTACAGAAGTCGTTCAAAGACAACTATCCGAACACCGAGCTGCAGCTCACACCCAAAGGGTTACAAGCATTCGAAGAGTATGTAATGGCTCTGAAAGGATATTTGAACCTGTAACGAAACGAAAACGGCGAAAACAATAGATTTGTAAATTGTTTGCCAACTGGTTGATTGCGAGGAATTATCGACAGAGATATTTCCTCGTTTTTTATTGAATAAAAAATTTTACTATCTTTGTAAGTTAAAAATTTAAATGTGTAATAATAAAAATGCAAAATAACGAATTCAGAAAATTTGCTACTAAACACCTTGGTATGAATGGTCATACCTTAGATAAATTTGTAGCGGCACAGGGTAATTATTATGTTTCGCCCACGATATTGGAAGAACGTCAGTTGAACGTTACACAGATGGATGTCTTTTCGCGGCTTATGATGGACAGAATAATCTTCCTCGGCACACCGATAGACGACTATGTAGCCAACGTTATTCAGGCTCAGCTCCTGTTCCTCGACACATCCGATCCGGGTAAGGATATCTCCATTTACATAAACTCCCCCGGGGGCGTCGTACAGGCAGGCTTGGGCATATACGATACTATGCAGTATGTTTCGTCGAAAGTGGGGACTATCTGCACAGGTATGGCTGCCTCTATGGCGGCAGTGCTGCTCGTGGCGGGCGAGAAAGGCAGGCGGTCTGCCCTACCTCACTCGCGAGTGATGATACACCAACCGAGCGGGGGTATGCAGGGACAGTCGTCGGATATGGAAATAGCTGTACGTGAAGTACAAAAACTTAGAAAAGAACTTTATCATATCATCTCCGAACACTCCGGACAGCCTTTCGACAGAGTAGAAAAGGACTCCGACCGCGACTACTGGATGACGGCTCAGGAGGCTCTCGACTATGGTATGGTAGATAGCGTTCTGACAAAAAACAATAAGAAATAAACAGTTTTATTGCAGGTCTGGTAACGCACATACGGCGAGGTAGACCTGCAATATTTTATCCATTTATAAAACAAAGAAAGAGACAAATCGTTGATGACAAAAAACACGTGTAATTTTTGTGGTAGAAGCGAACGCGACGCAGGACTGCTGATATCGGGTATCGGCGTCAATATATGTGCCAATTGTGTAGAATCGGCTCACAAGATATTGGAAGAGGAGTTTAAACGCCAAAAAGAATTCAAAGTAGATACGGCAGAGACACCTAAGCCACGAGAGATAAAGGCTTTCCTCGACCAATATGTAATCGGGCAAGATGAGGCAAAAAAGTTCCTGTCGGTAGCGGTGTATAATCACTACAAACGCATATCGCAACTCACCGATGACAACGACGTAGAAATAGAAAAATCGAATATAATAATGGTAGGAGCTACCGGTACGGGAAAAACACTGTTGGCTCGCACCATTGCCCAAAAATTGCACGTCCCCTTTACCATCGTCGATGCCACCGTGCTAACCGAAGCAGGGTACGTGGGCGAGGATATCGAGAGTATACTTACACGGCTATTGCAGGCAGCAGACTACAATGTAGCCGCAGCCGAGAAAGGTATAGTTTTTATAGACGAGATAGACAAGATAGCTCGCAAAGGCGACAACCCGAGCATTACCCGCGATGTTAGCGGCGAAGGTGTACAGCAAGGACTACTGAAACTACTCGAAGGATCTGTGGTACTCGTACCTCCGCAAGGCGGAAGAAAACACCCCGAACAGAAAATGGTAGAGGTAAATACCAAAAATATACTGTTCATCTGTGGCGGAGCATTCGACGGCATCGAGAAACGAATAGCAAGTCGCCTGAATACCAATGTGGTAGGATTCAGAGATAAGACGTCGGTGACTATCGATAAAAGCAACATAATGCAATATATTTCTCCGCAAGACCTTAAAGCATTCGGATTGATACCCGAGATAATAGGACGGCTGCCAATACTGACATACCTCGAGCCCCTCGACCGAAATGCACTTAAAAGAATATTGGTAGAGCCCAAAAATTCTATAATAAAACAATATCAGAAACTCTTCGGTATGGACAATGTAGAATTGTCGTTCGACGAAGAAGTAATAGATTACGTGGTAGATAAAGCTATCGAATATAAACTCGGAGCCAGAGGATTACGCTCTATTGTGGAGACAATTATGATAGATGTGATGTTCGACATACCGTCTGAGCACAAAGACAAACTACGTATCCAATTGGAATACGCAAAAGATAAAGTCGAAAAAGCAAGTTCAAAAATGATTGCCTGACAAATGTAAATTGAAAAACAGACATAAAAACACCAATTATGAACGATATCGGAGTAATAGCCCAAAATAAGTCGTATACGGCACACAACGGCAATGACAACAAGCACTTAAAATCAATACCGAAGGTTATATATTTGCTTGCAGTAACGACTCTATTGGCAGCCTGCAATGTAGACGCACGTTTGGCAAAGGCAGACGAACTCTACAAACAAGGCGTTTATCATAAGGTCGAAAAACAGTATTTGCAAACCGTAGGTATGATACCTAAGAACCGAAAGGCACTGAAATCGCAAGTCTACTACAAGATTGCCGAGTGTAACCGACTGCTTTTCAATATGAAGAAGGCGGACAATTACTACGGTAGAGCCTACAAAAACGGTTGTAAAGATTCTATCATTTTCTTGAACTGGGCAAAAACTCAGATGGCAATGGGGAATTATGCCGGTGCAGCCAAAAACTTTGAACGTTTCTTACAAAAGAATCCCAATCACAGAGAAGCTCTTGACGGACTTATGTCTGCCGAACGAGCCAAAGATTTGCTAAGGCAGCCTTCGCGTTACAAAATAGGTATTGCAGGTATTTTCAACAACAAAAAGAGTTCCGATTTTTCACCGTCGTTCGTAGGGTCGGCAGGCGAATCTCTCGTATTCACATCCAATAGAGACGTCTCCAAAAAGCAAAAAAAGAGCGACATAACAGGCAAGCTCAACTTCGATATGTACATTGCCAAGAAAAACAAAGCCGACAGATGGGAGAAGCCGTCGTACTTCAAAGAGCTGAACGTATCGGAAGACGACGGAGTCTGTTCGTTCACCGCCGATGGTAGAACCATATTTTTCACCCGCTCGATGGCAGAAGGCGAACACAGAGGCGGCACGTCGATTATGACCTCTACACGCAGCGGTGGCGAGTGGACAGAACCTAGGATAGTTACCACATTCAAAGACAGCACCATAATGGTTGGACATCCGGCTATATCGCCGGACGGACAAAGTCTGTATTTCGTATCGGATTACCGCGGACAGAGCTTCGGAGGTAAAGATATTTTTGTGTGTCAAAAGATAGGAGGCTCTTGGTCTGTACCCGAAAATCTCGGCGACCGCATCAACACGACAGGTAACGAAATGTTCCCATACGTAGCTACTGACGGTACACTTTACTTTGCTTCGGACGGACATCAGGGTTTCGGAGGACTCGATATTTACAGTGCCCGAAAAGACAGTATCGGACGGTGGGTAGTACGAAATATGCTTGCACCGATGAACTCGCCAAACGACGATTTCGGCATAACGTTCAAAGGCGACGAGGCAAACGGATTTTTTTCGTCGAACAGAGGAAATACCAAGAATGTGGACAACATATATTGGTTTAGTCTGCCGGAGATTACATTTGTCATAGAGGGTACCATAACCGACGAAAACGGTGTACCTCTCGATGCAACGGTGAAAATAGTCGGCAACGACGGCTCTATCATCAAGCAGAGAGCCAAAAAGAACGGTTCGTACAGGGTAAAACTAAAAGAAAACGTTAACTATGTGATGATGGCATCGAACAGAGGTTATCTCAACTCTTCGAAAGGAGTTACGACGGTGAACGAAAAAGAGAGTCGTGTATTCAAACGCAACTTCAAGCTACCGTCGATAGCCAAACCTGTGAAGATGGAGAATATCTTCTACGAATTCGGTAAGTGGAACATAACCAAAGAGTCGGAGGCAGAATTGAATAATTTAGTGAAACTCCTCGAAGACAACCCGAACATAACGATAGAACTTTCGGCACACACCGACAGCGTAGGCACAGATGCATCTAATATAGAGCTGTCGCAGAAGCGAGCAAACTCTGCCGTAGAATACCTTATCGGTGCGGGAATAGCAAAAGACAGACTCACCGCCAAAGGATACGGCGAGAACAAACCTGTAATAGTAGATAGTTTTCTGGCACAGAAATATACGTTCCTCAAAGAAGGCGACGAACTTACACCTCAATTCATAGCCAAGCTGTCGAAAGAAAACCAAGCAATATGCAATCAGATAAATCGTCGAACGGAATTTAGAGTATTGCGTACAACCTACAATATGTATTAATTCATCTTTTTCGAAAAAAAGAGAGAGGCATATAGATATATGAAGCAATATCACGATTTACTGAACAGGATACTGAACGAAGGCACGGAACGCTCCGACCGCACGGGAACAGGCACGATAGGAATATTCGGTCATCAGATGAGGTTCGATCTCAGGCAGGGATTCCCATTGTTGACTACAAAAAAATTACATCTAAAATCTATTATCTACGAATTACTTTGGTTTCTGAAAGGAGACACTAATGTCAGATACCTGCAAGACAATGGAGTAAGTATCTGGAACGAATGGGCAGACGCCAACGGAGACCTTGGGCATATATACGGCTATCAGTGGCGCAGCTGGCGAGGATACGACGGTGAGACTATCGACCAGATATCCGAGGCAGAGGAAACGATAAAGAACGACCCATACAGCCGAAGGATAATAGTAAACGCTTGGAATGTGGGCGACTTGAAGAATATGAACCTGCCGCCGTGTCATACTTTCTTTCAGTTTTATGTAGCAAACGGCAAGCTAAGCCTACAGATGTATCAACGCAGTGCAGACGTGTTTCTCGGGGTACCTTTCAATATAGCAAGTTACGCCCTTTTACTGCAAATGATGGCACAGACGACAGGGCTCGAAGCGGGCGAATTCGTCCACACGCTAGGCGATGCACATATATATAAAAACCATCTGGAACAGGTACAGTTGCAGCTGACAAGAGAACCGCGACCATTGCCTAAGATGAATATAAACAAAGAGGTACGCTCTATTTTCGACTTTCGGTACGAGGACTTCTGCCTGACAGACTACGACCCTTACCCGCATATTGCAGGCAAAGTGGCGGTATAAGTAGTACATCAACTATTTTATCTGCAAATGATAGAACGACACGATTTGACCACGATAGGCAAAACTATAAAGCCACACGGTATAGCAGGCGAGATTCTGTGCGAGTTTTCGCTCGTGCTCGGCGACGATAACCTGCCCGAATACTTTATCATCGAAGACGAAGGCATATTGGTACCGTTTTTTATCGATTCGTTCAGGGGGAGAGCCAAATTCTCTGCATTCGTGCACCTCGAAGGGGTAACGGACGAACGTACGGCACGACTCTTGTGTGGTAAAGAGATTCTTACAGACAAGGCTATAAACTGCGGGGAAGACGATGCAGAGTACGGACTGTCGTTTCTGATAGGCTTTACTGTCGTAGACCGCACCTACGGCGATATAGGCAAAGTAACAGCCATAGACGACTCTACCGTCAATACGCTTATGGCGGTGGGTGACAGACTAATCCCCGCACAGGAGGCATTCATAACCAAGATAGACAACACAAAAAAAATCATCTACACCCAACTGCCCGAAGGACTTTTGGATATCTGAAAATCGAACTCATTAAAAAAACATTACCCTACGATGAAAAACATTATCCTCACAGATTGGGGTACGATAGACTATCGAGAGGCTTGGCGGAGGCAGGAGGAGATTTTCGACCGACAAATCGATAATAAACAAAACAAGTTGCCGACAGAGAACAATCTCATTTTCTGCGAACATCCGCACGTGTATACCATCGGCAAGAGCGGCAACTCAGGCAATATGCTCATCGACGACGGCACTGTCCCCGTCTACCGCACCGACCGCGGAGGAGACATTACGTATCACGGCTTCGGACAGATCGTAGGCTACCCAGTATTCGACCTCGAGAGCCTCGGTATAGGTCTGAGGGAGTACATCACCCGTCTCGAAGAGGCTGTCATACGGCTGCTTGACGATTACGACATCGAGGGCGGGCACTCCGCCGAAGGGACAGGCGTATGGATAGATACCGCATTGCCGTCTAAGACTCGCAAGATATGTGCCATCGGTGTCAGGAGCAGCCGATACGTTACGATGCACGGCTTTGCTCTGAACGTCAATACCGACCTGAGCTATTTCGGCAGGATAAATCCCTGCGGATTCACCGACAGGGGCGTAACATCGATGAAAAAAGAGCTCGGCAAAAGCCTCGACATCGACGAAGTAAAGCAAAAACTGTTTAAGCACATCGAAGAAGTATTTTACAAATAAAAGACACTTATGACTACTGTACAATCGACCTACGACAAAGTCTTCCTGCTCGACGCATACGCCATCATATACCGCTCGTACTATGCTTTTCTGAAAAATCCGAGAATAAACTCGAAAGGAGTCAACACATCGGCTATCTTCGGGTTTGTCAATATCCTCGATGAACTCATACGCAACGAAAAGCCCGAGTATATAGCCATTGTCTTCGACCCCGGAGGCAAAACATTCAGACACGAGACATACGAAGAGTACAAAGCACAGCGACAAAAGACACCCGAAGACATAAAAAACGCCATACCGTACATAAAGCGTATCATCGAGGCTTACGGTATCGGTATATTCGAGATGGAGGGCTACGAGGCAGACGACGTCATCGGTACTATGGCAAAACGGTTGCAAGGCGAAGGATTCGGCGTGTATATGATGACGCCCGACAAAGATTACGCCCAATTGGTGGATACGAACATATTCCAATACAAGCCCCGATACGGTTCGGCGGGGTTCGACGTGCTCGGCGTAGAGGAGATAAAAGCAAAGTACGGACTCGATAGTCCCGCACAGATGATAGACCTACTGGGGCTTATGGGCGACGCTTCGGACAATATCCCCGGTTGCCCCGGTGTGGGCGAGAAGACGGCGACAAAACTGATAAAAGACTTCGGCAGCATCGACAACCTACTGCACAATACCGACAAACTGACGGGAGCATTGAAGACAAAGGTCGTACAGAACAGAGAACAAATAGTATTGTCGCGATTCTTGGCAACAATCAAGACCGATATACCGATAGACCTTTCGATAGAAGAGATAAAGCGAAAACCCTCAGACACGGGCAAGATGAGAGAGCTATTCACTGAACTCGAATTCCGCACTCTGCTTCACAGACATCAGCTCGGCGACATCATCGTGAAGCAGGAGACGACCTCCCATACACAGGGTTCGCTCTTCGATACTCAAGCCAAAGAACAAACATCGGCGATACAGAAAGCCACTAACGAAAGCCCCCAAGACACGACAGATATTATTCCTACGCTAAAAACTATCAACGATACTCGGCACGAGTATATTCTGATACAGACCGACGACGAGATAGACCGTCTGATAGAGATACTCGGCAGCCATAGTGCTTTCTGCTTCGATACCGAGACCACGTCGCTCGATACGTTCGAGGCACAGATAGTAGGTTTGTCGTTTGCCGTCGAACCGCAGAAGGCATATTACGTGGCTCTGCCCGACGACAAACAAAAGACGGAAGAGATATTGAGGCGTTTCGCTCCGCTGCTCGAAGACGCAAGCATAGAGAAGACAGGACAAAATATGAAGTACGATATCTCGGTGCTCGGCAACTACGGTATCGGCGTCGGCGGACGGATGTTCGACACTATGATAGCCCATTACCTACTGCAGCCCGAATTGAGGCACAATATGGACTATATGGCAGAGGTTTTTCTAGGCTATCGCACCATTCATTTCGGAGAATTGTTCGACGACGACAAAACGAAAAAGAGCGGTAAACCCATCGAAGACATACGAAAGGTAGAGCTCGGCAAGCTCAAAGACTATGCCTGCGAGGATGCCGATATTACGTTACAGCTCAAAAATATTTTCGGGCAGAAGCTCTGCGAGAGTTCGCTCAAAAACCTATTTTTCGACATAGAGATGCCGCTTGTGCCCATACTCGCCAAGATGGAGAGCAACGGCGTACTGATAGACGACTTCGCCCTCGCCTCGTATGCCGAGACACTAAAAAGAGAGTTGCAGAAGATAGAGAGAGATATACTCGCCTACGTAGACCTTCCAATAAATATATCGTCGCCAAAACAGATAGGCGAACTGCTTTTCGAGAGGCTGAGGATAGTGGAGAAGCCCACCAAGACCAAGACAGGACAGTACCGCACCGACGAGGAGACGCTCCAAAAGCTCAGAAACCGCCACCCGATAATAAAATTGATACTCGAACATCGGGGGCTCAAGAAACTGCTGAGCACCTACGTCGAGGCTCTGCCCAAACTCATCAACCCGAAGACAAATAAGATACACACTTCGTTCAACCAGACGGTAGTATCTACGGGCAGACTCAGTTCGTCGAACCCCAACCTGCAAAATATCCCCGTCCGCGACGACTACGGACGCGAGATACGCAAAGCATTCATCGCCGAGCCTGGCTGTGTCTTGCTCTCTGCCGACTACTCGCAGGTAGAGCTGCGTATAATGGCACACCTTAGCGGCGACCGCAATATGCTCTCCGCCTTCGCTTCGGGGCAAGATATCCACGCCGCTACAGCTGCGCGTATATTCAAAGTGCCTATCGAAGAGGTTACCTCCGATATGCGACGAAAAGCCAAGACCGCAAACTTCGGTATCATCTACGGCATATCGGCTTTCGGGCTGTCGGAGAGGCTCGATATACCCCGTAAGGAGGCGGCAGCTCTCATCGACGGATATTTCGAATCGTTCCCCGACGTAAAACGATATATGGAACAAGCCATCGAAGAGGCTCGCCGCAACGGTTCCGTACAAACTCTCTTCGGACGCAAGCTGTACCTGCCCGACATCAATTCGCAAAACGCCGGAGTACGCGGCTTCGCCGAACGAATAGCAATAAATGCTCCTATTCAGGGCACGGCTGCCGATATTATCAAGATAGCTATGATAAAGGTCGATGAGGCGATAAGACACCACAACTACAGAAGCCAAATGATGCTGCAAGTACACGACGAGTTGGTATTTAACGTACCGACGGAGGAGGTCGACGAGTTTCGGCAGTCTGTCAAACACGCTATGGAGACCGCCGCCAGCCTCAGAGTACCGCTCATCGTAGATATCGGCATCGGTCATAACTGGCTCGAAGCTCATTGACGGATTCGCCGTATTATGCTACGCACATAAGCTATCGTATCTACAATAGTATACGGTGTACAAGAGACAATATTTTTTCTAAAAATATTAATATTTTATCTTGCACGGATAATATTTCACCTCGAAACAATAATAATTTATATCAACATAATAATACTCTCGTAAAAAATGGCAGTTATTAATATTGATTTAATAATATTTTTTATAATATATACAATATCGTACCAATATGCAATAATCGATTATAAGTGAATAATAACATTTCACCTCAAAATAATAATAATATTTATCTACAATATAATATTTCACCTAAAAAATATAGTAATTTATCTTATCCGTACTACGAGTAACATAACTCGAAAGCTAATCAACGTTGTCCGCGCCTTGGGAAACGTCGCCCGAAGAATAATCAACGTTGCCCGCGTCTTGGGAAACGTTGCCCGAAGAATAATCAACGTTGCCCGCGTCTTGGGAAATGTCGCCCTAAGAATAATCAACGTTGCCCGTGTCTTGGGAAACGTCGCCCGAATGTAAAATAACGTTTATCAAAGGATAATTAATATATCTCGATAGACGAGTAACATTATTATTATAAAATAAAAGGTTTATCAGGCTATAATCGACATATAGTATATAGTAAACAACATATCCCGAAAAGTAATTTACATAAAATAAAAAAAGTCACCCGATGCATACAATATTATAATATAAGACCACGTTATTATATTATAATAAATAATATAAGTTATTCATCAAAAAAAAGGAGGTTTTTATGCCAAAAAGTTTTGCAGAAAAAATTAACAAAGCAAAGTTGCTTGTAGAAGCTATGCGTAACAACAAAGAAACGTTACCTAAGCCTTTGACAGAGGAATTTATCGAAGATTTGGCAAAAAAGGCAGACCTTGCAGCAGAGCTCAACTCTGTACAAGAAAAGCTCAAAGCCGACCTCAAAACGCAGACGGCGCGTCTCGACACTCTCCGTAAAGAGATAGACGTCCACTATGCCGATGCCAAGAAGCGTATCAAACTCGACTTCGCCAGAGAACGATGGGTAGAGTTCGGCTTCGACGACAAGAGGTAAAACTATCTGTCAAAAAAGGGTGACGTAGATTCGTCGCCCTTTTTTATCATATAAAGCAAGGGAGATGAATAATTAATTACGAATTACGAATTCTATGAAGTAAAAGGTCTATTACGAATTAGTAATTACGAACCGCATACAATAGTCTACCGGATTGAACAGTTCAACGATTAAACAGTTAAACATTCAAACGTCTATCTCAATTTCTTTATCAGGTTATATGCCTCGTACAAGCCGAGTTCGCCCGCTTTGCTGAGGTCTGCAACGCCTTTCTGTGTCTCGCCAAGATAAATATATGTAAGCCCGCGATTGTAGTACGCCTCGGCAAACTTTTTATTGATACCTATCGCCTGCGTGTACAATGCAATGGCTGCGTTGTAGTCTTGCAGACGCGACATAATGTTTGCCTTGTTGTAGTAAGCGAAAAACAGTTCGGGGTCGATGCCGATTGCCGTATCGTAGTCGCGTATGAGGAGTTCGAAGTCGTGCAAAAACTTCTTGTCGGTAGCCTCGACAGGTTCTTTGACGACACTCTTCGTATTGTCTGCCTCCGACGATATTGCCACCTCGAGCTTCTTGCGACGAACTTCGGCACGGCACATATAAGCAAGGGCACTGCCTCCGTCGAGCTTTATCGCCTCAGAGAAATCGTTGACGGCATTGTCGAAGTCCTGCACGAGCGTATAGTTGATAGCACGATACAGGTAGTTGTAGTAATTATCTTTGTCGGCAGCTATCTTCTCGGAGATGAGGTCTATGTTTTTGAAGTGATAAGCGACCAGAGCATCGGTAAGGGGTATCTCGGAGCAGACAAAGTACAGCCGCATATCGTTCTTGTGCAGGTCGTTCAGTTTATTGAGCTGTGCCGAGAAGTAGTGTTCGGGCTCTACATTTTTATTGATACGATATGGCGAGAGCACAAAATTGTCCTGAGGTTTTACGTCTACCTGACGGTTCTGGATATTGCCTCTTACGGAATTTTTTCCGAACTTATCATCGCCCTTATCTTCTGTCATCTCGAATAGTTTTGCCCAATCGCTCACTCCCGATTCGCTGTTAGCTATCTTTGCTTCGTTGTTCGGCTCATCGTCGTCCTTTGCCGATGTTTTTTTATGCTGTCTGCGTTTGCTTTCTATCTGTATCGCCGTCTGCATATCGCGGTAAGAGGCTTTGTTGTTCTGTAACTTGTTGTACGACTCTGCTCTCAGCGAATATGCGGGAGCAAAGTTCGGATAGCGTTCTATGATTTTACTAAGGTCTGCGATAGCCTCTCGGTGTCGTCCGAGTTTCTGACTGATAATGGCACGTTGATAACGAGCCTCATACATTTTGCCATCGATTTTGACCAATTGATTGAGGTCAGCCAGAGCCTTGTTATAATCGCCTATCTCGAACGTTATCAGCGAACGGTTGAAAAGAGCCATTTTGTTGTTATGCGACAGTTCGAGAGCCTTACTGAGGTCTGACAAAGCCGCCCGATAGTTGTGTTTTTTGTAAAAAAGATTGGCTCTATTGATATAATGCTCAGCATTATCGGTACGTAGCGATATAGCGACGTTGTAGTCTGCCAAGGCAGAATCGTTCTTTTCCATCAACATATTAATCAATGCCCTGCCACCCCACGCCGCAGCGAGATAACTGTGTCTGCCGACGACAGAATCCATCGTACGAAAGGCGGCGACAGTATCGCCGAGCAAGAGTTGTACCCTGCCTTTTTCTATTGCTATCTGCGGTTCTTTGCTACCGTTTTTACGAAGTATGAAATCGATGTCGGCAAGTTCTTCCGTATATTTCTTTTGCAAATCGTATGCCTCCAGACGCCCTATCAGATAGCTTGTATTCTCGGGACTAAGTTCGAGGGCTTTCGAGAAATCGCTTTCGGCTTTGGCATACTCTCCGAGCCTGTTATAGACGTATCCGCGGGCATAATATGCGTGAGGAATGAATTGGTTTTTCGCTATGGCACGGTCGAGGTCGTCGAGAGCACCGTTGTAATCTTCGAGCGAAATCTTTGCGAAAGCACGATACATATATGCCTGCTCGATATAGGGTTTGGCATTTATTACTTTGTTGAAATATTGTATAGCCAGCACATAATCGTTGAAGTACATAGCATTATTGCCCACACGCATAAGGTGTTCGGTATTGACCTGACCGCATACGAGAGTGATATTGACTGCAACGAAGAGCGATAAGATTGTTTTTTTCATCATCCTGCTTGTTTCGGTTTGTATATTATAACAACAGTCTGTTAGACAACTTTTATGCAAAAAGTAAAATACTGCGGCTACTTTTCGGCACACGGGCTAATTCTCGGCTTCTGCACGGCGGACATCGACGACACGTACTCCGGTAGCTTCTTCGAGCCTCTGGCAGAGCACCTCGCTATTGAGCACAATGCCTTGGGGCGAGGTGGGGTTTACGGTCAGAGCCACAAGCCTCGTCTTGCGTAATACCACGATACTGCCGCCGATACGTACAAAGAGGGCGTAACGGTCGTCGGTAACGAATATCGTAGAGAAGTCTTTGACCACAATGGTACAGCCCTTTGCCACTCCGTTTTCGATTAAGAAGTCTATTACTCTATTAGACAATATGCCGTATACGAACACTACTTTTTGGCGTTTTATCAACTCCACCTTGTCATTGTCGATATTGCCGATAGAGAGAGCCGACTCTACGCCGAGGTCTTCGAGATGTCCGTCGGCAAGGCAGAAGACACCGCGAAGCTCCGTATCGGTATCTAGGGGAAGCCTTCTGCCTTCGTCGTCGAACGTAATACCGTCGATAGTAAACAAAGGCAGCTCTATTAATTTACACACAAAGGCAGTCTTACGGACAAGCGTCTCTATATTGGACGAGAAAGCGGCTCCGGTAGCCAATATCATAGCGTCCGTTACGGCGGGCGACGCCAAGCTAAGACGCGACAAAGCCCCGTCTACAATGGTTAGGTCTACTCCCAGACGACGATTGTTCACTATATTTTTACTCAGAGTGAATGTGTCGGCTGCTCCCGTCAGAAGAACCTTACCTCTCGTCAGAGCACGTGCCGTTACGAGGCGTCCCAGTACGGTATGTTCCTTAGAGATGTCGAGTATCTCTGCCACAAAATGCTTTTGCAAGAAAAATTGCTCGGCAGTAGTGAAAATCATATCGGGGTATATGGTTATCTCGGGTTTTTGTGTACGGGTAACGGCATCTACCGTCTCGCCGTCGATACCTATCGATGTTATCGCTATGCGTCGACGACAGCCATCGAGGTGGCGTAGTATGTAGTTGAGAGTTTCGGTTTTGCCCGTGTTCTTCTCAAGCCCCACGATAGCAAGGCTTCCATAGTGGGCAATATCGTCAAAGAGTCTCATATCAGCCCTGTTGCAATAGATTATTCTCTTCGTTTTCGGCACGGTTGAGTATTGCCTGCGGTATCTGTTTGGAAGGAGTAGCACCGAGACGACGAAGAGCCTCGGCTTGTCCTACTATCGTGCCTGCATTGTAACTACCGTTGGCGTTGGTTTTGATAAGCTGATTCATAGCGTCCTGATAAGTGTCTTTGGCTGATTCGAGGCTTTTGCCCACCTTTGTCATATTCTCCAAGAATCCCACGAACTTATCGTAAAGCTGTCCACCGAGTTTAGCTATCTCGGTGATATTCTGTCGTTGCTTCTCCTGTGTCCAGATAAACGAGACGGTACGCAGGCTTGCGAGCAGTGTGGTTGTGGAGACCAGTATTATGTTTCTTTTGAATGCATAGTCGAAAAGCCCTGCCTCTCGTTGCAGAGCCGCAAACAGTGCCGACTCGAACGCAAAATACATAAATACGAAGTCGGGAGTATTGGTAAGTGTATGATAGCTCTTTTTGCTCAGACCGTCGATGTGTTTCTTTATGTCCCTCACCATCTCGTTGAAGTAGTAGGCTTTCTGTTCGTCGCCTTCGGCATTGAAGAAACGCTCATAGTTCACCAACGACACCTTACTGTCTATGATATAGTTTTTGCCTTGTGGCAGGTGAATGACGTAGTCGGGGATTACCCTTTCGCCCTCTTCGTTTTGGTATGCTCCCTGCTTGGTATAGTGCACGCCCTGCTCCAGACCCGACTTTTCGAGTATCTGTTCGAGCTGCATCTCACCCCAATTGCCCTGCATCTTTTTGTCGCCTTTCAGGGCGTCGGTCAGTTTCTGAGCATCGTCGCTCATCTGTCTGTTGATATTGATAATCTGTTCCAGCTCTTTACGCAAAGTAGCCTTTTCGCGAGTCTCTTGGTTGTACGTCTCGTCTATCTTCTTCTCGAACTTGTTGAGATTCTCTTTCAGGGGGTCGAGTATCGTCTGCAACCGTTCCTCGTTGAGTTGTGCAAAACGTCGGCTCTTGTCGTCGAATATCTCGTTTGCCAGCAGCCGAAACTCTTTATTCAGCTCCTCGTGTAGAGCCGTTATCTCTTTGCGTTGCTCCGTGAGACGTTCGGCAGTATTGTCGGCTTCTGCCCGCAGTCGCTCCGTCTCTCTTATGAGCTCCGTTGCCTCTGCCTGCCGTGCCGAAAGCTCTTGACGGAGAGCAGAGTTATCGCTTTCGAGTGTCTCTATATTTTTATTAAGAAAAAAATAGACCACCACAGCTACTATTGCTCCGACGAAGAGTCCTGCCCCAAAAACAAGTGCCGTTATAAACATATTTCTGTTATTTAAATTAATACGCTATATTCATTTATCCCCAAAATTCCCCTCCGTATCAGATAAGATATTGCAGATTGCTTGTAAACAGTTTGACGGCAATTGCCAGCAAGATGATACCGAAAAATTTTCTGAGTATGTAGATACCTCCCTTACCGAGCAATTTCTCTATCCTTCCCGTAGATCTTAGTACAAGGAATACAAATAACAGATTCAATATAAGAGCTATAAAAATATTGATAAAAGCAAACTCGGCTCTGAGAGCTATTATCGCAGTAAAGCTACCGGGACCTGCCACCAGAGGAAAGGCTATCGGCACTATGGCTCCTACGTTTTTGGGACCGTTGTTTTTAAAAATTTCTACATCGAGTATCATCTCCAAAGCCATTATAAACAACACAAATGAGCCTGCCACCGCAAACGATTGGATATCCACATTGAAGAGATGCATTATCCTCTCGCCCAACAACAGAAACATTATCATAATACCTAATGCGACACACGTCGTCTTTATAGGATTGATGTCTATACCTTTCGATTTCAAACTCAGTATCAAAGGGATAGACCCTGTAATATCTATAATTGCAAAAAGTGTAATGAAAGCACGCGAAAGTTCGCTAAAACTAATAGTTCCCATATAAAAAATATGCTGTTAGAATTTATATTTACAATGTTGCATCAAAAATCTTACGGTTGATGACCTCCCGCTCCTTATCGGAGAAAAAACCCCATTTACGGAAATACTTATAAGCACTCGTAATATGCCTCATCAGAAGCTTGAAACTGCTGTACGAACCTCTGTTGTGTTTGTGAACAATATGAACCTTAGGGTAGAAAATAGTCTTTCCCCACTTGCTTATCCGTCGGGTAAGGTCTACATCTTCCAAGTATAGGAAAAACCTCTCGTCGAATAGCCCCGACTTCTCCAATACCTCCGTACGTATAGTCATAAAGCAACCCGATATGTGCGGAACCTCTATTATCTTGTTGTAATCGGTGTGCCTCATTTCGAGCCTCTCTACTCGCCGCCGCATAAACCGTTTGGGCAAAAACCTTCGCCCGAACAGATCTATCGGAGTAGGCAGCAGACGGCACAGGTACTGTATCTTATTGTTCGGGTAGTAAACTTTTGGCATCAACATAGCCACATCTGTGTGTTGGCACATATACGCTACGATGTTGTCTATTATCTCTGGTTCGAGGTGCACGTCGGCATTCATCACTATATGTATTGGCGACATTTTGTCGTAGAGTGTCTGCCTCAGCGCTATATTATGCCCCCGACCGTATCCGAGGTTTATGTCGTTGAATACATAAGTAACATCGAGTCCGAGATAATCGTCGTTACGTATTTCCGAATTGTCTATGAGAAATATTCTCTTCACCGTCGGGTTGCCACGAAGCGAAGAGACAAGTGCTTTTACCTCATCGAATTTATTGTTGTAGAGCACAATGGACACATTAGCAGCAAGTTCGTCCGAGAAGTTGCGTTCTCTATATATCTCGTGAAGTGCTACAAAAGCCTTGTCTGTAAGGAAGTTTTCGCTCACCCACGATTTAGCGTTACGGCTCAACTCTGCCCGAAGGTCTTCTTTCTTCAACAACTCATTTATACTTCGTGCAAATGCCTGCTTGTCGAAATTTTTGACGACCACACCCGAGTAGTTGTTTTTGTTTACCCACGTCACTCCGCTTCCTTCGATATCGAAACTCACCGCCGGTAACCCGCAATACAAAGCCTCGGCTAATGCTACGCCGAAAGCTTCACTTCTGTTTATCGACGGGAAAAGGAACAAATACGATGCTTTCAGGTACAGTCTGAGTTCTTCATCAGATATTTTACCGATAAACTTTATTCGGTCGCTGTGGGCTGCTTGTGTTTTTAGTCGTTTGGTAAGAGGGCCTTTGCCCGCTACCACAAACACACAGTCGTCGTCTACAAGCTTTTCGCACTCTATAAGATATTCTATGCCCTTATACGGCACGTGTCTGCCGACAAAAAAGAGTATCTTTTTATTGCCGTACAATTTACGTATTTGCTCTATCTTGTCGGCATCGTCGGCTTTGTCGGGAAATTTCTGTTCGTTGATGGTATTAGGTACAATCACCGATTTGTAGAGGAAATTTCTCAGAGGCTCGGAGTGCTCGAGATATATCTGCGATGTCGCTATGATCTTGTCTGCCCTCAGCAACAACTTCTTCTCGTAATCTCTGTAGAGCGAATACAGAAACTTCTGCCCCGAAATATCTGCGTGCCAATGTATGTATAGCTTGATTTCGCTCAAATCCATATTCAGCAAAAACAGCGTTACCACCGGATTGGGCATATGTAGATGTATATAATCGGGGTTGAACTCTTTTATCAGTTTTTTCAGAGCAGTGTGGTAGCCTTTGGGTATCGGTTGCGAAAATAATGTCCCCACGGTGGCTATGCGATGCACCTCTACGTCTTCTACTATGTCGGTCTCGGTTATGTTTCGGTCGTTGAAACATATTATCTTCTGTGTATGGAATGGTTTCAGCTCTCTTACGATGGTTTGTGCAACATCTTCTATTCCTCCGTAATAGGGATAATAATATTTGGAAATATGAAGAATTTTAGCCATAAACCTGTACTGAAAATAATATATTGTTGTCTCAAAATAAATAACTTACTCCGCCTGCTGGTCTTTTGCGGTTCGTGCCGCAAAGTTATAAATTTATTTATAAATAATAAAAAATGTATGACATACGCCCAATAGCCAAACATCTATACATTCACTTTACTATTCATATCGAGTTTGATGAATATGAATAGCAATATGGTGAATGCCAACAGCGAAGAGCCTCCGTACGAGAAAAACGGCAGCGGGATACCGATAACGGGCATTATGCCGAGCACCATACCGATATTTACGATAAAATGAAATCCGAATATCCCTACCACACAATAACCATACACTCGCGAGAATACGCTCGACTGCCTCTCGCTCAGATAGACAATACGGTATATAAAGGCAAAAAACAGAAGTATTACCACTACGCTGCCCGCAAAGCCCCACTCTTCGGATATGGTACAAAACACGAAGTCGGTATCTTGTTCGGGTACAAATTTAAGTTTAGTCTGAGTCCCTTTCAGAAATCCTTTACCAAACATACGTCCCGACGATATGGCTATTTTCGACTGGTTGGTGTTCCATTCTGCTCCCTGCGGGTCTTCTTTGAGCCCGAGCAGAGTCTCGATACGTATCTTCTGATGAGGCTCGAGCACTTTTTCGAATATTATATCGGCAGAGAACGAATAGCCTATGAACATTACTACAAAGACCACAAGCAACAAGTATGCTTTTTTGAGAGCATCGATATACATAACCAGCAGGAAAACGATAAACAAAGCCGACAACCCAAGTGCTACGTATAGCATATCGAATCTGATGACAAATTTGTTAAGCAAAAACGATACGACGTAAGCTCCCGCTATTATACCCAATATGTGTAACGTCTTCAATTTCAAGTTGTATTGGCAATACCTGTCGTAAATAAAAGCACTGACTATCAGTATTATACTTATCGATATTAAATTACCGAAATGTTCTGTGTAGAAAATTTCGGTATTGCCCGAAAATCTTATCGTTACGATAAAAAGAGTGATGGCAAGGAACGTTATGAGTATGACAAACGACGATAAGCCTTCGCGATAAAGCATTATAAGGAATGCCAAGAATACGAGTGCAGACCCTGTTTCTTTCTGCAACAGTATGATAATCATTGGCAAAGCAATGACAAATACGGTAATAAATATCTTACGTGAGAGCGAAATATTCGAAAAACTCTGCAAACTATAAAAGTATGCCAATACCAACGCCGTAGAGAATTTGGCAAACTCTGCCGGCTGCAACGAAAAGCTTCCTATGACGAGCCACGAGTGCGACCCCTTGATATTAGGAGCAACAAATAGCGTGACAACGAGGAGAATTACAACGCCGATGTATATTATATACGACCACGAATAAAACACCAACGGCTTGGTATTCAGTATCACCAGAGCCGTGATAACGCTCACCCCTATCCACAGCAACTGCATACCCGAACGGTAATGTATGTCGAATATGGAAGTCTGTGTTTTTACGTAGCTTGCCTCATATATGCACACCCACCCCAGAATAAGGAATACCACATACAAAATCACCAAAGGCTTGTCTATACGTCTCAGAAATGAACCCTGCATTATGGTATATCGTGGTGTTTGTTATCGTTTTTTGTTTTTTACAATCGAATATACAACCTTGGCTACCGATATAAACATCGGCAACCACGAAACGGATTTGGCAACAGGTTTTGCTATCATATATACAAGGTTGAGCGGTCGCGAAAAACCGTAAAGTTTTTCTAACACTACCACCTTCTTTTTGTCGCGTACGGCAAGCAGTTCGTCTCGCTGCACACGCAATTCTTCTATGGAGTTAATAACTTGTTTCATCGTCTTTTATAGTAGGTGTGTTTTCTTGCCTGTCGTCGGCAGTATCGTTTTTATTTTCGCCGTCGAAGAAAATGTTGTAAATCTTACGGACAAAAAAGTTGAGGAAAAGTTTTTCGCTAAGCATAAACACAGCTACCGACAGTGCTATGAACAGCAAAATAGTGATAACCGTTGCCCAAAACACCGAGCCTGTGATACCTTTGAACATATCGAAAAGCATAAACGAAAAGTATGCTATGGCAATAATGGACAAAACAGCCGCTATGATAACACCCATTACAATTGTCAATATCCTTGCCGTCTTTTCGAGTAGGTTTAGCTTGAGTATATCAATCTCTGTCCGCAGATAATCTTTTACCTCGCCTATCAGATTAGTATTGTTGTCTGCCATCGGTCTGTGTAGAATAATATGTTTGTTGTACCGAAAACGGCAAACTGCCACTCTCACACGGTGGCAATTTGTCGGAATAATAATGACCTAAGCTTCTTTGTGGCTTAGTTTGTTGGTAACGCTCGACTTGAGGTCTTGTATCTTCTCACGCAAGTCGTTGTACTGTTCTTCGCCCAAGCCGGATTTTATACCGCTTTTGAGTTTTTCCGTGAGATATTCACGAGTCTCTTCTCCGCTACGGGGAGCCAGCAACAGAGCAGCGAAACCGCCTGCTACAACTCCGCCCAGAAATGCCAATAATACATTCTTATTCATAATACAATAACAAATATTTAAAAGTTTATACTGAGTACAAAGATACAGAAAATAAATTAAATACCAAACCTATTGCGAAAAAAATTCGCTATAAAATCTGCCGTTCTTTCGATGCCTATCTGCGATGTATTGATACACAAGTCGTAAGAAGATGCCTGCCCCCACGTTTTGTTTGTATAGAAATTGTAATACACAGACCGTTTTTTGTCGGTCTGCTCTATCAGTTTGGCTGCCTCGTCGATAGTTATATGTTGTTTGGCAGCAATTTGCTTTTGTCTGTCGGCAAACGGTGCACAGAGGAAAACTTTCAACACATTTTCGTTGTTCCTGAGCACATAGTCCGCACAACGTCCGACAAATATACAGCTGTCTTTTTGCGAAATATCGAGTATCGTCTGACTTTGTAGTTGGAATATGTTTTCGTTGCAAATATAGCTGTTATGGCTGCCAAGTACCGAGTTTAGAGCGTTCTGAAAAAAGCCGAAACTCTCTTTTTCGTCTATCTCCTCGAAAATGTCTCGACTAAGACCGCTCTGTTCGGCAGCGATAGCGAGCAACTCCTTGTCGTATAGCGGTATATCGAGCTTTTGCGACAATACGTTGGCAACAGCAAGCCCTCCGCTGCCCTTCTCTCTGCCTATCGTAATAATCGGTAAATTCTTATTCATTTATTTCATTATGACAAAATTATTTGACTAAAAATATTGCTGATTTTTCGAGCAAAATTAATTAAATTTTCTGAGTTTTTCTGAGTTTATGTGGATATTCTTTTGTCGTCTGATATTTTTTTGATACCTTTGGTAAAAATTTCACAGGTTATTGCTATGAGTTACTTAAAATTCGACCGTACGGTGCTGATGAATCTCGAAAAGTCGCTATCGAAAGAATTTCTGCGGACAAACAGGAACGGTTCGTATATGAGTTCGTCGGTAGTAGACTGCAATACTCGCAAGTATCACGGTTATTTGGTGACTCCCGTGCCTGAGGTAGACGGCTACAACCACGTATTGTTGTCGTCGCTCGACGAGACTGTCGTTCAGTACGGTGCGGAGTTCAATCTGGGCATACACAAGTACGGACCCGACTGTTTCGCACCTGGCGGACACAAGTATATCAGAGAATTTCACGTGGATACGGTACCCACGACGATATACCGCGTCGGCGGCGTGATACTGAAAAAAGAGCGACTGCTGGTGGAAGACGAAGACAGAGTACTGATACGTTATACGCTGCTTGAGGCTCACTCGCATACGACATTACGCCTGAAACCGCTTTTGGCGTTCAGAGGCATACATTTCCTTACCTACGAAAACAATCGTATCCGCAAAGACTTCTCCAATGTAGAGAACGGAGTAGCGTTCTGTCTGTACGACAAATACCCGCAGCTTGCTATGCAGACGAGTAAAAAGAGCAAATTCGTATACCTGCCCGCTTGGAACAAAAGTGTGGAATACCCCAAAGAGCAGGAACGCGGCTTATACTACAAAGAGGATTTGTTCGCTCCCGGATACTTCGAGTTGACTATGCAGAGTGGCGAGTCGGTAGTGTTCGCAGCAGGCACAAAAGACATTAACCCCCGAACGATAAAAAGCCTCTTCAACCGTGAGCTGAAACAGACCAAGCCGAACGACTCTTTCGAGAACTGCCTCGTAAACGCAGCCGAACAGTTTTTTGTCGAAAAGAACGGCGACCTCTATATTGTTGCCGGTTACCCGTGGTTTACTTTCAGGGTGCGCGACGCACTGCTGTCGTTGCCCGGAGCGACCCTCAGCGTCGGCAATATCGACGGGTTCGAGCGTATGTTTGCCACGATGACCAAAATGGCGGCAGACTACATAAGCGGCAACGACTATTCGACCGACTACATAGAGACGTACGTCCCCGACTGTCCACTGTGGTTTATGTGGAATATTCAGCAATATGCCATATATACCTCCGTAGAGCAGGCTGCGGCAAAGTATGGCAGGCTTATGCTGGAAGTAATAGATTTCATCGAAAAACAGAAACACCCAAACCTCTTCGTTCACGACAACGGTCTGCTCTATACCGGCGGTACTACGGTAGCTGCCACTTGGATGAACGCTACCGAAAACCGACAGCCTATAACACCTCGAACGGGCTATATCGTAGAGTTCAATGCTCTTTGGTACAATGCACTCTGCTTCGGAGCGAAAATAGCATCGGCTATGGGCGACAACAGCGTTGCCGACAGGCTTGCGTATCGTGCATCGCACACGGGCAGTGCCTTTGTGGACAACTTCTGGAACGGCACATATCTGTACGACTATATCGACGGCGCTTACCGCGATGTGGAGGTACGTCCGAATATGATTTTTGCCGTGTCGTTGCCCTATTCGCCCCTCGATGCAAAACAACAGAAATCGGTACTCGACATCATCACACGCGAGTTGCTGACGGTAAAAGGGCTTCGTTCGTTAAGCCCCAAGAGCGGTATGTATCGCCCTAACTACGTCGGCGGAATGTACGAACGCAATCACAACTACCACAACGGACCGGTGTGGCCATTTCTGTCTGGGGCGTACGCCGACGCATATATGAAGGTATACAAAAACAGTGCCGCACAATTTCTTCGTCGCTTCTTTGCAGGCTACGAGAACGAACTGACCGAGCTGACCGTCGGCACACTGTCGGAGCTCTACGACGGCAACCCGCCGTTCAAAGGACACGGCGGAATGAGCTACGCTCCGACTGTTGCAGAGATACTGCGTATAGTACGGATTATAAATAACGAAAACAACGACACACAACAACGATGAAAGCACTGATGTTTGGTTGGGAGTTTCCGCCCCATATACTCGGAGGACTCGGCACGGCAAGCTACGGGCTTACCAAAGGTATGGCTGTACAGAAAGATATGCAGATAACGTTCGTTATCCCCAAGCCTCACGGCGACGAAGACACGAGTTTTCTCCGCATAATAGGTGCCAATTCGGTGCCGATAGTGTGGCGTGATATTTCGTACGAATACGCTATGGAACGCACGAGCAATGCCGACGAATATTTTCGCTTCCGCAGCGGCATACGATACGACTTTACACGTATCGGGGTAAACGACATCGGTTGCGTGGAGTTTTCGGGCATCTATCCGTCGAATTTGTTCGAGGAGATATACAACTACGAGGCGGTGGCGAGTGTTTTGGCTCATTCGTTGGAGTTCGACATAATACATTCGCACGACTGGCTGACATATCCTGCGGGTATTTTTGCCAAAAACATATCGGGCAGACCGCTTGTAATACACGTCCACGCCACAGACTACGACCGCAGCCGCGGGCGGGTAAACCCCGAAGTATACCGTATCGAGAAACAGGGTATGGACTCGGCAGACCATATCATCACCGTCAGCAACCTCACCCGAAAGACCGTCATAGAGAAGTACAACATATCGCCTGATAAGGTTACGACGGTACACAACGCCGTTATGCCGCTGGCGTGTGCAGACAGACTCCACAAGAAACCCCGCAAGGACAAGATAGTAACATTTCTGGGCAGGATAACGATGCAAAAGGGACCCGAGTATTTCGTAGAGGTGGCTTCTACCGTATTGCAAAAGACCAAAGGCGTACGGTTCGTTATGGCGGGGTCGGGCGATAAGATGGACGAAATGATAAGACTCGCTGCTCACAAGGGGATAGCCGACAGATTTCATTTCACGGGCTTCCTCAAAGGAGACGACGTATACGATATGCTTGCCCAAAGCGACGTCTATATGATGCCCTCGGTAAGCGAGCCGTTCGGCATATCGCCGCTGGAGGCGATGCAGTGCGGTACGCCGACTATCATAAGCAAACAGAGCGGTTGTGCCGAGATACTGCACCACGCCATCAAGACCGACTATTGGGACATACAGACGATGGCAGACTACATACACGCCATAGTGAAATACCCTGCTATGTACGAGGCATTGCACCGCAACGGGCTTGCCGAGGTCGACACTATCCGCTGGGAGTATGCGGGACAAAAGGTCAGAGCCATCTACGACCGACTGCTTGGGGACAATTTAGCTAGGAGCTAAGTGAGTTCACCTCGGAGGTAAATTAGTTCACCTCAGAGGTAAACTTATTCTGCCCAACGATGAAGAAATTATAATTTCTCCATCATTGCTTTCTTAAAAAAATCTTTTGTTGATTTAGCGATTATGACAACTTCATTAATATCCAAGTCGCCAAGAGAACATTTGAATATCGAATAATTTTTGTCCAAACAAAACCCGTAGCAAATCCCTCCGCCATCTGTGCCAATCCCTAAAAACTTTTCGGAAAGATATTTTTGAATTTGGTACTCTTTATTGAGTGCAGGTAGGTCTTCAAACTTCCAGAGCGATATATAGTTCTGGCCAACATATCCTTCGCCACCGTTACTCCACTGCAAGAGAGTGATGTAATCTTGGGGAAAAGCGGCATTCAATCGCTCTTCTATTACAGTAATATCTTTCGAATCGACTCCGTGATTATTATTCAGGAGGATTACTATTTTATTTACAATATATTTCATTTTATTGTGTTCAAAATATCGGTTGCAATGTTTCTGTTTTTTTATAGAACAGTAATAATTTTATAGAACCTACCTATAAAAAAAGTAAATCACCATGTTCTGTCTCACACAGTAATTTATCCAATCCTAAGTCTAAAACATAATACTCAAAAAACGAACATTCTCCTATTATTCTAATTATATTTCTAACTGATGCCTTGAATATATGAATAGAGTCTAACTCTGTTATAAAATAGCATTGTTCATCATTGTTAAAGAAATTGTTAATTCTTTTATATTGAAATTCATCGTCAAAAGAGAAATTCTTAGGAGTCTTCTTGAAAGCTAACCACCATACTCTCGGATTCCCAACAACAAATTTTCTCATAATATCCGTTATAAGCCTATCTTTTTGTCTATCCCGAATTTCTACCACCTCATCTTTAAGTTCAAAAAGATCAATAGCTTCAATCAATTCAGAATATTTTTCATCTTTTGCAATATCTTTCATTTTATTTTACTTAAAATATCGGTTGCAATGGCTTTCTCATAGTCTACAACATCGTCTTCATAAGGGGTGTCTATTACTTGCGTCAAATGCCGCTTAGCTTCTTCGAATTTACCATTCGAGAATAATAACTCGCCTAAGACACAGTTTGCCCGAATGAAGAAAAGACTATCCTGTGCTTTATCCGCCTCGATTACTATTTCTTCCAAGATACCGGAGGCTCTCTCCGTCTCTCCAAGATCTAAAAGGCGTAATGCCTTGTAGAAATGATTTTTTATATTAATGACATCCATACTTTTATGTGAGACTCATTGATAATTTGGGGATAGATAAAAAACGAACTATCCATTTATATTAATAAGTGTTCTTAGATTTTTATTTCATTCTACTACTATCAGCCTCCATTGCCACGCACGGAACATTATTTTTACCCGCAACGCTCCCCTGTCGTTTTGCTACATATCCTCTCAAATCATCACAAAAACCGCCTCAATAAATAAATTGCATATTTCACTCTAAATATCTAAATGGATACAGTTCGTATAAATTAGGATATATCGAGTTGATTGTTGTAATAAAAGTATTTATTGGGATTTTATCTATGTTATCCTCTTTATCCAATAGATTTTCTAAGTCTTGATACAAAAAAGCCATTTGCAAAAAATCAAAGAATTCAATATTCAAACTTACAAACTGTGTAATGTCGGAATATTCTCCCTGATCATGGTCGTAAAATAGAATGTTACTGTTATTTTTGTGTATAAACCATTCATCGCCTTGTCCTGTTATGCCTATCATCCACACTATTTGGCTAATGACAGGGTAATTGGCTGCTAAATAGCGATTCTCCTTTAGTGCTTCCTCATATCCGAAAATTTTAATATCGGGAGTTATTTCTACTCCTTCGTACTTCGATATAAAAGACAAATAAGGCGTATTCAGTGGCGGCAGTTTATTCGTATTCTTTATTTCTGCCTTTCTTTTATTTAATCTTCCCTCTATTTCTTGTTTCGACAACTTCTTAAAGTTCATAATCACATTTTTTATAGTCTATATCAATGCTTAATTGTTTTTGTCATTGCTTGTATTATCGGATAATCTTATCGCATCTTGGCGCGATTTATATTTATGTCACTAAATTGGAATATTACTTAGTTCATCAATAGCAATCCCTTGGGGGACAAACATAGCTCGGTTGTGAATCATAAAATTTCCCCATCTACCATTATAGCTTACAACAGCATCAGGAAGTGCAATCAGATTATTCTGTGGCTTTGTTGATATTTCTCTTGTCCCATCGGGTAAGGTGTAGTACCAATACACTTTCTGACCTATTTTCTTTAGAATACTGTAAACTTTGTTTTTCCATTTTTTTTCTTCATCATCTTCTGTATCATACGAATCTGCTATCCTTCCGTGTTGCAAACAACCTTTTACGTTTACATCGGGGAATGAACGCAAGAATTGCATTTGTGCCCGCCCAAGCTGATAGAAATGGTAATATCCGTTGCGTTTTTTATAACGACGACTCAATTCTTCCCGACTGATTAATCCAAGATTGACGATGGAGAAAAACTCACTATTCAATTCGGTAACATCGCAAACCAAACGTTTATCGATGTCTGAATCAAAAGATGGCTTCGTATCTAAAAAACAGATATTGGAATCAAACTGCCTCAAAGCCTCACAAAACACTTTCTCGTCTTTTGTCGTCATAAACAGCTGACAATCTCTTACTTTTTCCATATTTTAACGCTCCATTATCTAAACCATATCGCTATCATCGAATTTTTTGTAGCATTCTTTTAATTCTTGCGATAAGTCGCTACGCAAACAAATAGCAGCTCGACAACCTTTATCTCCATTTTTATATATTAACTTCATCAGTGTTTCGTCTAAATTCTCATACTCTGCTATTTCGGACATTATGCAATAGGCTAAATCATTTGGTAATTTCTCCAACAATTCATTAATGATAATTTCTATATCGGAGGGCTTAATATCAAGATGTAAGAATATAGTTTCCGATGCGAGCCAAATATTACTTAGTTTTTCGAAATCACATAGGATTTTTCTCTTATTCACATACAATATCCTCATAATCAACTACAATTAAATTTTCTTCTCTAAAAATATTTTATACGTTTTATTCTGAAAATTTTTATAGATATTCTCCGCTCTTATCGGACAATAAACGAATTATATACGCCTGTGCGAACTGCTGTATGGTTTTGTCCGAATAGCTACCGCCCTTTGCATAGACCAAATTCATTATATCAATTGTAAGCTCGTCCAATTTTTTAGGATTTACGACAATAGCATTCTTCTTCAATTCAAGTTCTACGATAGATTTACATCTGACTATATCATCGTTTGTAGTATATGGTATCATACAAGTAACTTTTATATTTTATTTATTCGCTTCATTCCATTTTCAACTTATTTCTGAGAGTCATTCCTTCCTTCTGGACAATATGATTAGATTAATACAACCTCATCTGCCTTACTATATTATTCCATCTAAAAGTTTTTCAAGTTGATTATTTTCATCTTGCGGCAATATACCTGCTCGTATGTCTTGAAATCTCTCCAGCAAGATTTTAAAGAAAGAAGGAAAATCAAAGTCGTCAAATTTAGCTTCATATTTATTTATGGCAAACTCTAAATACTGAAACACATCATCATATATTTTAGCGGACAATTCCTTGCACTCCAAACCATTATAGCTTTTCAATGAGAATATGGGGTCTATTATCAAACAATTTTCTTTCTTCATAAATCTGCTATATGACCTTAGATTATTCTCTTCGATTCTATTCTGACGGAAAAATCGTAGATATATCTTTATTTTTCTGCCTCTACGCTTATCATATCCTATTTTTTTGACAAGTGCTTCCTGCCAAGGTAGTTCATTTAGGTTATCGACAACATAATCAATCACTTTCGAATTGTTCATATCCGTATGATGTCCCCCCCCGTCGAATCTAATTCATAAGTTGAAAACAGAAATACGCTCATATTTTATCGTTATTGTAAATAGTTTATTTTTTGTACGCTGAGTAATAGATTGAACGATTTCGTTTCGTCTCTAAATCGGAATTAGTAATAGCTGACAAAGCTATGCCAGAATAACATACCTTCGCTATTTGTCGTTCCGTCCATAAGTTTGATAAACTCCGCCTCTTGCTTATTCCAACAAGCATATTGCCCCGTCCCCATACCTCGAACCAATTGTTCGAAGCTTTCAGCTATGGGTATTCTTTTATCCAAATCAGTTTCACTGTCAATAGCGAAAATTTTCCCTGACACACATTCTAACAATATTGTGTATGGGTCTCCATTGGCAATAATAATAAATCCGCACTCTTTCAATGCAGTAAAGCCTTCATAATCAAGATTTCTCTGCACTAACCAATTCAAACCGTCAGCATCATTATATCCAAACTGATAAGCGAGAAAGCCAAAATTACCCCAGTTATATTTAAGGATATAATCTATAAAGTTTTGATTTAATGTTTTCAGTCCCAACTTTTCTTTCAGAAGTTCAATCTGAGTAAAAGGTATATCCACTTGTTTTAAGGTGATACCGTCTGCTATTTCGGGTTCGAGCCCTCGGGTTTCCTCAACAATAGATTGAACGATTTCGCTTAATGTCAATAATTCCATACAATTAAAATTTATATTTCTGTATCTTCATATCGGATTGCTCAGTCATCGAGCGACTTAAGGATATAATCCTCAAAAGATTCGCCGAGAACATTACAGCCGCCAAAATCATAATCCAGCATTAACACCTTTCCGTCTTTATCGATTCCAACGGGATTACCTGCGTAGTCCGTACCAATGATGAGCCAATCGTTATTTTCACTCTCATTTTCACGAAAGACTTTAGTCAAATTAATAATATCGTCGTCTCCCATCATCTCGGAATTTCGAAGCCCGTATATCTCTTTTTCTTTAATCAAAGAACCGCCATAATTGAGTAAGAAGAAGACATAATCCTTATCGAATTTAATCCCTAACTCATTTTCCGCATTAATTATCTCTTCCCGACTCGATGGTATCCCCTTTGCAATAGGATTTGCCGTAAAGAAATCGTTTATTTTCTCAATCGTGCTACTATCCATTTTTTCTTTATTTATATGTTTTTTCAGTTCATAACAAGCAGATAATAAATTACATATACTCCTACGTAAAATGCTGTATGGTTTTGTTCTGCTCACATTTCGATTAATCACCACGACAACCGCTCTAACAATATAGATTGTTTGCTTTCCCAAAAATCATCATCACGTATGTCAAATCCTAATTTCACACAGTAAGCAATAAGGATATCCTTATTTAACTTTTGTTTTATCGTCCTTGCCCTATATAATTTTTCGTCCTCAAATGGCTGAACTTCTCCCTGACAATAAAATTTCCATTTAGGATCTTTCATTGCATAGACTGTACGTCGCTCTGTTCCGTTCTCTATATAGCCAAAAGCATTGATTGCATCAGGAAAATCATCTGTGCAGATTCTAAAACTATATGCTTTTATTTTCAGACTATACGTAATTTGATAAACCAATGAACTCAGTCCGTCGGAATAGTTCGAAAACATAACACATTTACCATCACAAGATTTAGGGGCGAAAAAGTATATCTTTTCGAAATGTGCTCCTCCTTTAAGGGGACTTGATTCGTATAGGTCGAATTTAAATGGAGTGTATGTTATTTTATATTTCTTGCAATCTCCCCATTTTTTCAAAACGATGTCCTCTATTTTCTCTAATGAACAATCGAAATATGTGAAAGTAAAATATTTAAATTTATTTATACGCATAGCCTTCTTAATGAAGCTTTGAGTGTTTTTTTATTTGATAAACAATCATACAAAGCGAGGCATTCCTCGCCAACCCACCGGTTCTTGTGTAAGATACATCTCTTCGTTAGGTAAATATCGAAGGAAACGACTATATATCAACACTGTAACGATTATTTTATTTTTTTCGGCAAAGGTACGAATAAATCCACATACAACCCAACGGTTAACTCATATCCGATTACCGATACCGAAAGTTGTGTTCAAATCAAATAGAACAATTTCTTTTTCGTCCTTTTTAAACCTTTGGCAGTGTTTTTATTCAGTATAATTGCTTAACTTTGCACACTTTATTTTTCTCTGTAAAAAGCATAATAGGTTGAATAATAGGATATTTACAATATTTTTAGCTGTTGCGGTATGTTTGGTATTGTTCGGCAAAGTCGTTGCTGCCAATTTTACCGAAACACGTTTCCACTATATCGGACAGCAGGCGGATATTGTACAAAAACCCGATACTGCCAAGATAAACGGCACAACTCTGCCGAATGACAGTAATGCAAAAGACACTACGGCTGTAACCAAAGTAAGCACAACACAGAGAAAACAGCAGTTCGAGCATCCGATAGACTTCTCCTCCGTCGACTCGATAGTACTGTATGGCAACGGCGACGCTTTCCTACACAAAGAGGGGAAAATAATCTACAAAGATGGCTCTAACAAAGAGATTACGGCAGACTTCATCAGTGTCAAGATGGATAGCAGTACCTTTCACGCCCAAGAACTGACCGACTCATTGGGCAAGCCAATAGGGAAACCCGTGTTATTCAAAGAGGGGGGGCGAATAATCGAAGCCAAAGAGATGAACTTCAACTTCAAGACCCAGAAAGGATATATACGAGGGGCAAAGACACAAGAGGGCGAGGGGTATATCATTGCCGATAAGACAAAGAAAACCGCCGACGGTTTTATGAATATGAAAAGCGGCAAATACACCACTTGCGATAACTTAGACCATCCGCACTTTTATATGCATCTTACCAAAGGACGTGTAAAACCCGGCGGATATGTGGCAGCTGGTCCTTCGTATATGGTAGTCGAAGACGTACCTCTGCCGCTGGCTCTACCTTTCGGGTTCTTCCCCTTCACCTCGCGGTATTCGTCGGGGATACTGATGCCCTCGTACGGCGACGAGATGATAGCGGGCTTCTTCCTGAAAAACGGAGGATACTATTTTGCCATAAGCGATTACCTCGACCTCGCCCTTACAGGCGACATATACACGAAAGGCTCTTGGGGAGTGCGTCTGGCAAGCACATACCGCAAGCGATATACCTTCGACGGCAATATAAACATACAGTACAACAACACTGTACGGGGCGAAAAGGATTTACCCGATTACAGAGAAAACAAAGACTTTCGCATAGACTGGACTCATCGCCAAGACCCTAAGGCAAGTGCTTTCTCTACCTTTTCGGCGTCGGTCAACTTTTTTACAAGCGGATACAACAGAAACAATATAGACTTCAACTACAACCCTGCCGAGCAGAGCCAAGCCGAGACATCGTCGTCGATAAACTTCACACAACGACTGCCGAGTGCCCCTATCAACTTCTCGATAAATGCCAATGCCCGCCAAAGCGTACGCGACTCTTCGATAAGTCTTACTCTGCCGAATATCAGAATGGACTTATCCACAATATATCCTCTGAAAAGAAAAAACAGAGTAGGCAAAGAGCGTTTCTACGAAAAGCTATCGTTTTCGTATTCGATGGAGTTTTCCAACTCGTTCAGCGGTAAAGAGAGCAAAGTGCTGCACTCCAACATAGCACGCGAGTGGCAAAACGGCATATTGCATTCGCCCAAAATACAACTGCCGCTGACGGTACTCAAATACATCAACGTCAATCCGCAGTTTACATACACCGAACGCTGGTATTTCCGCAAGATAGACCAACACTGGAATACCCCCGCTCAACGCATTGACTACGACACGGTTGGAGGATTTTATCGTGCATACGACTTCTCCACAGGACTGTCGCTATCGACTACGTTTTATGGATTTTATTCGCCTATAAAAGCTATAAAAAATGCTCTGGGAATAGGTGACATACGCCACGTATTGAAACCGAGTGTAAGTTTTACATACAATCCCGACTTCTCCGAGCCACAGTGGAATATGTACAAAACCTACACACAAGAGATAATAGACCCTACAACAGGACAAAAGACTTTCAACGAGGTGAAATATTCGCCATACGCATCGGGCAAATACGGAGTACCGGGTACAGGCAAGACTGGACGTATAAGCATAGCCCTCGACAACAACCTCGAGATGAAGGTAAAAGACAAAGCTGCCTCCGATACGACAGATAATATTGTTTACAAAAAAATATCGCTGATAGACAATTTCAATATCAGCGGGGGATACAACTTCATAGCAGACTCGCTGAATATGGATAATATAAATGCAAGCGTAAGGTTCAAGATTACCCAGAACTACTCCATAACACTCTCGACAACATTCGAACCCTATCTGTACGGTCTCAATAAAAACGGACAGCCCGTACGTATCAATCAATACCGATGGAATCACGGTAAGTTGCCTTGGTTTACGGGTACGTCGACCAACTTCTCGTATACGTTCAACAACGCTACTTTCAAGAAAAAAGATAAAGACAAAAACAAAAATGGGAAAAACGATACGGACGATAACAGCGGAAGCAATAACCCCGCCGACGACTTCAACCTCGACCCGTCGCAGAACAAATCGGACTCTACACGCAACGCCGTAAGAGAGGTAAAAGACGATGCCGAAGGTTACCAAAAGCCTGATGTACAGTGGAGCCTGTCGTTTAACGTAGGGTTCGGTTGGGGGCGGACCAACGAGTTCGACTACGCCAAGATGGACTACAAACGAGACTTCAACGGCGGTATAATGGGGCTTTCGGGCTATATCAATCCGACTCCGAACTGGCAGATAAGCTATTCGGCGTCGGTGTCGCTACTGAAAAAACTGGAGATTACCTCGCTCTCGCTAAACCTCAAACGCAACCTGCACTGCTGGTCGCTGACGGCGTCGGTTACTCCCGTAGGAGCCTACAAATCGTTTATGGTAACAATCGGAGCCAACGCCTCTATGCTCCGAGACCTCAAATACGACAAACGCCAAAGAGACAATATAGAGATAAAATAAGATTCTTAGCGTTGATTGATGGATAAAAGTTTTAAAAAACTTTTATCGTCTCTTCCCCTTTCCTCAATCAATTATCACATCGTCGGTAAAGGATGTCGTGTTTATTTCGCGACGAATGGCAAGTAACTCGTCGCGTACTGCCCGCAGTCGTTCCGATACGTCGCGGCGGGCAGCGACTCTGTGCGTATCGTTGGCAAGTTTGGCTTTGGCTCCCTCTATCGTACACCCTGCCTTGCGGAGAAGATATTGTATGTTTTTTATAGTCTCTATATCTTCGTCTTTGTAATATCGTGTCCCTTTGATCTTGTGTATCCGGAGTCTGTCGGCAAACTCGCTCTCCCAGAAACGCAGTGTCGCATACGTTTCGCCTAACATCTGCGATACTTCCGATATTTTATAATACATCTTATCCATAGACGTCGGTATTAGGCGAATTCGAGCAAGTCTTTCATCGTATAGAATCCCGTACGCTCGGCAAGGAACTCTGCTGCGACAACCGCTCCCAAGGCAAATCCCCTGCGAGACTTAGCCTCGTGCGAGAAAGTGATAACATCCTCTTCGCTCTCGTACCGGACGGTGTGTATCCCACAGACATCGTCGCGGCGAATGGCTTCGATGGGTATCTTACCTGCCTCCTCGCAGGGTAAGAGAGTCCAACCGTGTAACCTATCCATATTGTCTGTTATCGCCTCAGCCAGAGTTACAGCCGTACCCGAAGGGGCATCTTTTTTCTGCGTATGGTGTACCTCTTCTATCGACACGCTATATTGGTCGAAGTTGCCGAGTAAGCGGGCGATAGCCTTATTCAGCTCCCAAAAAACATTTACACCGAGGCTGAAATTCGACGCCCAAAAGAGTGTCTTGCCGTTGGTCTCTATTGCTTTAGTCAACTGCGGCAGAGCCTCTGATGTCCACCCCGTAGTACCGCATACAACTTTTACGTCGGCTGCCCACGAGCGTTTTATATTATCGACGGCAGTCTGCGGTGTGGTAAATTCGAGAGCCACCTCAGCCGAGCGAAAAGCTTCGCTATCGAAATCGTCCGTATTGTCGGCATCTATTATCGATACTATCTCGTGCCCTCTGGCGATAGCCATCGCTTCGAGCATCTTGCCCATCTTTCCGTATCCTATAAGTGCTATTTTCATTGCAAAATATTTTATGTCTTATACGTTAGTTCAAAAAAAATTATCTACACGGCAAATATTGTATACAAATCGATAGCAGACACTGTTTTATCGGTTGCATTCCAATATTATTTTGTATCGACCGACTGTCTCTTTAAGAGCCTACTTCAAGCATCATCTCTTGTATCATCTTAGCCTTAATTATTGTCAACACAGTACTCACGGCGATAGGGACAAAAAAACATTACAAAAAAATAATCTTTTTATTTTTTTATCATAAAACTCAATCCTGATTGGGCACGTACTCTATATCGGCATCGTCCCAGAGATGCTCTATGTCGTAAAACTGACGTGTCTCGTGCCTAAAAATATGCACTATCACCGAGCCGTAGTCTATGGCTATCCATTCGGCATTGTCGTAGCCATCGTATGCAAACGGTTTCTGTTTTATGCTTTTGCGTACATAGTCGCTCATAGTATCGGCAATAGACTCTACTTGACGTGACGAATTGCCCTCGCATATTACGAAATAAGAGCAAGGAGCGTCCAATTTGGTCATATCCACTATGGCTATGTTTTGGGCTTTTTGCTCTTGCATACCGGCTACTATGGCTTCGATAAGTTTCTGGTCGTCGTTGTTCATTTACAGATAATTTTTGTCTATTTATTATAGGAAAATATTTTCTGCAAAGATAGTAAAAATATTTGCAGAGGGAGAGAGATTTGGGGAGAGGGGCTTACTCGAGGCGGTGGGTTTGCCGTCGTTGGGACAAATCATAATTTGTCTGTACGCCCTGCCCTCGCTTAATCGCAAAATTTGCTTCGCACTGCCGGTCGTAATTCGTAATTCATAATTGTCCTCTAATTGCCGACACTCCATAAATAGATATTATCTATCGATAAATTTTTATTAATCGTCAATCGGCAAAAAATCATTACATTTGCAGCACAAATTTTATAACGGAAATAATTATGTTGTTCAAGAATGGTACTCTGAATAGCGGCGACGGCTTCCGAAAAGCCGATGTACGGTTGACAGACGGCAAAATAGCCAAGATAGGTGAACTCTTCCCCGAAGATAACGAAGAGACGATAGACATCACCGACAAGATATTGCTTGCGGGTTTAGTGGACGTTCACGTGCATTTCAGAGAGCCGGGCTTCGGCTACAAAGAGACTATCGGCAGCGGCAGTATGGCGGCGGCAGCAGGCGGATATACGGCAGTATGCACGATGCCTAACCTCAACCCTGCACCCGACAGTGTAGAGCATTTGCTGCTACAGAAAGACATTATCGATAAAACATCGAAAATAAAAATCTACCCGCTTGCCACCATTACCAAGGGGCAGAAAGGTGGCGGCGAGCTTGTGGACTTTGCCTCTCTACGACAGGCGATAGCATTTTCCGACGACGGACGTGGTGTCCAAAGCGAAGAACTTATGCGGGAGGCTATGCGGCAGGTTGCAATGATAGACGGTATAATAGTGGCTCACTGCGAAGTAGACGAACTTGTACGAGGCGGATACATACACGACGGCGACTATTGCAAGAATAACAATCATCGTGGTATCTGCTCGCAGAGCGAGTGGCAGCAAATAGAACGCGACGTGCGACTGTCGAAAGAGACGGGCTGTCGGTACCACGTATGCCACATATCTACAAAAGAGAGTGTAGATATAATACGCCGAGCCAAAGCGGACGGAGTACACGTAACCTGCGAGACGGCACCGCACTACCTTATACTTACCGACGACGACCTGAGGGAAGAAGGCAGATTCAAGATGAACCCGCCACTACGCTCGAAAGCCGACAGAGAGGCTCTCATAGAGGGTATCAAAGACGGTACGATAGACGTCATCGCCACAGACCACGCCCCGCACTCCGACGAAGAGAAATCGCGAGGGCTTGCTCTGAGTGCATTCGGTATCGTGGGGCTTGAGACGGCTTTTGCCCTACTGCATACATATTTCGTGAAAACAGGTATAATATCGTGGGAAAAACTAATAGACCTTATGAGCGTAGCACCCCGTAAGATTTTCGGTATCGAGGGTGGACTTGCCGAAGGGCAGCCGGCAGACATCACGGTAATAGACCCCTGCAAAAAGTGGACAATAGACCCTCGAGACTTTTTGTCGAAAGGCAAAGCGACTCCGTTCGAAAACTACGAGGTATACGGCAAAGTAGAGGCGACTTACGTCGATGGTCGAAGAATAATATAATATAACAACAATAATAATAGTAATAAGTTAATCTATATATGAGCACGATGTTATTGTACTGGCTGATATTTATAGCCATTTTTATAACTGTATTTATAATAGATATGTATGTTACAGACCACAGGAAAGGTACTGTAAGCGTAAAGGCTTCGCTGGGTTGGACGGGGATATGGATTTCGATAGCACTGCTATTCGGTGCATCGTTGTTTTTCTTTTTCCCACAGAATCCCGACACAGCAGGCAATACTGCCCACACGATGGGTATCAAGTTTTTGGCAGGCTATCTGACAGAGTATTCGCTATCGGTCGATAACCTGTTTGTTTTTATAATGATATTTTCGCTGATGGGCGTAAGCCAGAAGAATCAGCCGCGTCTGCTGCATCTGGGCATATTGTTATCCATTGTGCTGAGGATATTGTTTATCTTGCTGGGAATGGGTTTAGTGCAGCGGTTTCATTGGATTATCTACATCTTCGGGGTGATACTGCTATGGACGGCATACAAAATGGCTTTTGCAGGCGAAGACGACCAGGTAGACCCCAAGTCCAACTTCCTCTACAAGGCGGCATCGAAGATATTTCCGGTAGACCCCGATACCGAGGCGAGTCACTTTTTTGCACGTATAAACGGTAAGTTGCACATCACTATGGTATTCCTCGTGTTTCTGGTGATTGGTTCTACCGACGTACTGTTTGCGGTAGACTCCATACCTGCCATCATAGGCGTCATCAAAGAGGGAGGTTCGGGTATACTCTCGGCGTCGGAGGAGAACTTCTTGGCGGTTACCTCCAATGTCTTTGCCGTGATGGGGCTTATATCGTTGTTTTTTGCCCTCAAAGGAATAATGGGTATGTTCCGTTTCCTCAAACACGGCGTGAGCTTTATCCTATTCTTTATCGGGGTCAAGATGTTGCTGTGTGCTTTTTCGCCTATAGAGGAGTTTTTTGCCTCACATTCGTGGATATCGCTGGCAGTAATCATTGGTACGCTGACGCTGTCTGTATTGATGTCTATCATCATTGCCGACACTCACAAGATAAAGAAGCTCAAAAAGGAGATAAAAGAAATAAAAGAGGCAAAAGATACATCGGCGACATAACGCGAATAATCAAGGTTTTAAACAAATATAATTATAATAAACGATATGGATTTTCAACAGTTATTGCCTGCTATTGCAGGAATGTCTTGGAAAAATATGGTGATGATAGCCATAGGGCTCACACTGATTTTTCTGGCGATACGAAAGCAGTACGAACCGACGCTACTGCTTCCGATAGGGTTCGGCACGATATTGGTAAACATACCGTTTTCGGCTGTGCTCACACAGGGCGAAGTCTTAGGACCGCTCAACGTATTCTTCGACGCCGGTATTATAACAGAGGTGTTCCCGCTGCTGATATTCGTGGCTATCGGAGCGATGATAGATTTCTCGCCGCTCTTTCAGCGACCGATACTGTTGCTTTTCGGAGCGGCGGCACAGTTCGGTATCTTTATGACGATGGTGCTTGCCACACTGATGGGCTTCGACATCAAACAGGCGGCTTCTATCGGTATCATCGGAGCTGCCGACGGACCTACGTCGATAATAGTAGCTACGCAGATGGCTCGCGACCTGCTGGGACCTATCTCTGTGGCGGCATATTCGTATATGGCTCTGGTGCCGATAATACAACCGCCCGTTATCAGAGCACTCACATCGGAGAAAGAACGTAAAATACGTATGAAGTTCGATGCCAACAAGCGGGCATCACGCACGGCTCTCATAATATTCCCTATCGCCGTTACCGTGCTGGCGGGGCTTATCGCTCCTTCGTCGCTGGCTCTGATAGGCTTCCTTATGTTCGGCAACCTTATCCGCGAGTGCGGTGTGCTTAACAGCCTGTCGCAGACAGCACAGAAAGAACTTGCAAACCTCGTTACCATACTGCTCGGTATCACTATCGCAAGCACTATGACGGGCGAGAAATTCGTACAACTGAGTACACTTATGATACTCGGACTCGGCATCGTAGCCTTCGTGTTCGATACCGCCGGCGGAGTACTTTTTGCAAAACTGATAAATCGTTTTATGTCGAAAGACAAAAAGATTAATCCTATGATAGGGGCTTGCGGCATATCGGCTTTCCCGATGTCGGCTCGCGTAATACACGGAATGGGGCTCAAAGAAGACAAACACAACTACCTGCTTATGCCTGCCATCAGTGCCAACGTCGGCGGACAGATAGGCTCGGTCATAGTCGGTGGTCTCATATTGTTGCTCGTACCGCTGTTCGCTTAAATGTATTTATTGTTTAATATGTAAAAAAATGTAATTGTTATGAGTGCAGATTTTTATAAAGCATTGGAAATATCGGGTATCGGTATTGCGGGAGTGTTCGTTTTTATGACGCTGTTTTATTTCGTAATAATAGGCATCGACAAACTTTTCCCCTACAAAAACGAAGAAGAAGAGAAATAATCCTATTTCATTAGAAATTACGATAAAGGCGAAACACAGATGGTTTTGCCTTTATTTTTTTGCCATCGCTTACTCGCAAAATTTGCTACGCACTGACTGTCGTAATCGGTCTACGTATATATACCGCCATTAATCGATATTACTTCACCCGTGATATAAGCCGCCTTGTCCGATGCCAGAAAAGCTACGAGGTCTGCCACCTCGTCTGCCGACCCGAAACGTCCCATGGGTACAAGTTTTTTCAGTTCGTCTTTGGGTAAGTCTTTCGTCATATCGCTGTCGATGAACCCCGGTGCCACCACATTCACCGTTACCTTACGCGGAGCTGCCTCCAGAGCCAGTGCCTTCGATGCCCCTATAAGAGCGGCTTTTGCCGCCGAGTAATTGGTCTGCCCTGCCATTCCTTTTATCCCAGACAGCGAAGCGATATTTATCACTCTGCCCCACCGCTTTATAAGCATATCTTTGATTACCCTTCGGGTGATGTAGAAAAAACCGTTCATCGTGGTATCCATTACACTGTGCCACTCTTCGTTTTGCATAAAAACCAATGTGTTGTCGCGCCGGATACCTGCATTATTTACCAGCACTCCGATATAGTCGTCGGGGTGGTTCTCCTGCCACGCCGTCAGAACACTGTCGGCAGCCTCGCCGTCTGCCACGTCGAAAGCCATCAGCTCAGCCTTACCGCCTGCCGCCTCTATGAGGCTTTTCGTCTGCTCGGCAGCAGCAGTATTAGTGTTGTAGTTTATCAAAACCGTATAACCCATCTCCGCAAGTTTGAGGCAGACAGCTCTGCCTATTCCGCGCGACCCTCCTGTTACCAAAGCGTATTGCATATTGTTATAAAAAGTTTTATTTCTTCTTAAGTTCTTCGACCAACTCCTCTATTGCCCCATACAATGGGTTGTCTTCTACGAACAAAGGCACTACCCGACGCACTCTGTCGTACAACTGACGTGTCTTGACCGACAGTAAGTCTGCTATCTGCAAGTAATCCACAGCCTGCACCATAGCAATGGCTTCTATTGCCAACACTTGGAACGAGTTTTCTATCACACGTTTCGTTATAAGAGCAGCATTAGTACCCATCGATACTATATCCTGATTGTCGTTATTGTTGGGTATTGAGTGTACATACATAGGCATCGACAGCGTCTGACACTCTGCCGTTGTCGATGTTGCGGTAAACTGCGCCGCCTGTACTCCGTAGTTTAGTCCGAGCACACCGAGGTTCACAAAAGGAGGTAAGATACCGTTGAGCTTATTGTGGCACAGATAGTTCAGTTGTCGTTCGGCAAGCATAGTAAGCTTCGTTATACCCGTTTTCAATTTATCCATCTCGAAAGCAACATAGTCGCCGTGGAAGTTGCCACCGTGATATACGTTGCCCGTCTTAACATCGATTATAGGATTGTCGGAAGCTGAGTTAAACTCGTCTAAGAGGACTCTCTCGGCATTATCCGCTTCGTCGGCTATTGCCCCCAGTATCTGAGGCACACACCGCAGCGAGTAATATTCCTGCACCTTGTGTTCTATGAAGTTATCTTTTATCTCTTGGTTGTAAAAGTAATTTTCGCGTTTGCGTATACATCTGCTTGTTGCCAAGATATATCTCATCGTTCGGGCTATCTCTCTCTGCCCCTTATGCCGCTTTGCCATATTAAGCTCTTCGGAGAAGTGGTCGTCGAAAGCACCTACTACCTCGTTTATCATACTCGACAGTGTTACCGAAAGCTCTATCAATCGTTTTGCTCTCAGCACGTTTATAAGTCCGATAGCTGTCATCACCGAAGTACCGTTGGTAAGAGCCAGTCCCTCGCGAAGATGAATCCTCAGCGGTTTTATCCCCATCTGCCCGAAAACGTCTTCTGTCTTCCGCCTACCCCCGTCTACCATCACTTCACCTTCGCCCACAAGGCAGAGAGCAAGGTGTGCCAGCTGCACCAAGTCGCCCGATGCTCCTACACTGCCGTGTTCATAAATGATAGGTGTTATATTGTTGTTTATCAGAACCTGAAGCAACTCTATCGTATCGGTATGTACGCCCGAATATCCCTGCAAAAATGTGTTGAGCCGTGTAAGCATTACTGCCTTCGTCTCCTCTGCAGAGAGTATCTGCCCTACGCCAGTGCAGTGCGACCGTATCAGATTAATCTGCAATTGCCGCATACTCGCTTCGTCGATACGGTATTGAGCCATAGGACCAAAACCCGTATTGATGCCGTATATCAATTTCTTTGCCGCAAATCTTTCGAGAAACTCGTAACTACCTGCTACCGTCTGCATATCCTCAGCAGACACTTCTACTTTGTCGTTGCCAAAAACTACCGAGTAAAACTTATCTAAATTCATTCTTTCTAAATAAATATGACGTCAGTCAATCGAAAAAACACAAACTCGCCCGACAAAGAAAAACAGAGTATATAACCATTCATACTACCACTCCGCTCTCTGCTGTCTACATAAACAATAATTTTCTATATAAACAGACTTTTATTATCGGCTACGATGTGATTAAAATTGTATGGTGGGTGTGTCAAAGAGACCATTTTATCCACAGGCTACCCCAAGCAAAACCCGCTCCGAACGAAGAGAGTATCAGATTGTCGCCTTTCTTGAATAGCTCCTGCTTATTCCACATCAGAATAGGTATAGTAGCTGATGACGTATTGCCGAAATGTTCTATATTGACAAGCACTTTATCCTCTTTGCTTATCCCCATCCTGTTGGCAACGGCATCTATGATACGCATATTCGCCTGATGAGGCAATAGATAAGCTATATCATCAGGGGTCAGTCCATTGCGTTCCATTATCTCTGCAGAGACATCCGACATCTTCTCTACCGCCCATTTGAAGACATTTTTACCATCTTGATATACGTAGTGCAACCTCTTGTCTACCGTCTCGTGCGAGGCGGGACGCTGGCTGCCACCGGCAACCATATACAGATACTGCCTGCCTATTCCGTTCGAACGCAGTATGGCGTCCTGTAAACCCGTGCCGTCGGTGCGTCCTTCGACAAGCACGGCTGCTGCTCCATCGCCAAAGAGAGGGCACGTGTTTCTGTCGGTATAATCTATTATTGCCGACATCTTCTCGCCGCTCACCACAATGGCTTTCTTACAGAAACCGCTCTCTATGTACAAAGACATTGTCTTGAAAGCGTGTATAAATCCCGCACAACCGACATTCATATCGAAAGTCATAGCATTCACTATACCGCACTTATCTGCTATGATAGAGGCAGTTGCAGGGAAAATCATATCGCCCGTTACGGTAGAGCAGATGATGGCATCTATCTCCGAAGGGTCGGTATTCGTCTTCTCCAGAAGCCCTTTTACGGCACGTTCTGCCATATAGCTCATTCCTTCGTTAGGCTCTTTGAGTATATGACGAGTATGTATACCGACACGTGTCATTATCCATTCGTCGGTAGTATCTACCATATTGCTAAGCTCGTCATTAGTAAGGATGTATGGTGGGATATATGCTTCTATGCCGATAATGGCAGCCCGCATTTTTTGTGTATCCATATTATATTTACCTGTTATATTTGTTTATATAATATATTTTGTTTTTAGATAAGACTGCAAAGTTACAAAAAAATACACACCTATTATATACAAAAGTTTTTTGACCTCATTAAATATCTGTTTAGCACGACATTATGATATATGGAGGCATAAAACTATTTTCTACAAAAAAATTGAGACAATTTTGCCGTAAAGTCAAAATTGCCTCAACACATGTACTAACCAATATAAAATATTACAATAAGTCTGTCCGTCCTTTCTGCTCCTCTATTACGGCTTTTGCCAGCGACGATGATACTTCGGCATAATGCGAGAACTCCATAGAGCTTGTTGCCCTACCCGAAGTAATGGTACGCAATGCTGTTACATAACCGAAAAGCTCTGCCAAAGGCACTTTTGCTTTCACTATTCTGGCACCTGTACGCGAAGAGTCCATTCCCTCCACATTGCCTCTACGTTTGTTGAGGTCGCCTATGACGTCGCCCATACTCTCTTCGGGTGTTACCACTTCGAGCTTCATTATGGGCTCCATAAGCACGGGTTTAGCCTTGGCACAAGCACTCTTGAATGCCAACTGAGCACATATTTCGAACGACAACTGGTCGGAGTCCACAGCGTGGAAACTACCGTCTACCAGAGTTACTTTGAGCGTATCGACAGGGAAGCCCGCCAGAACACCATTCTTCATAGCAGCTTGGAATCCCTTCTGTACCGACGGTATATACTCTTTGGGGATATTACCGCCTTTCACTTCGTCGATAAACTGCAACGAGCCTTCGAAGCCTTCGTCTACGGGACCTACTTTTACGATAATATCTGCGAATTTACCGCGACCACCAGTCTGTTTCTTGTACACCTCACGTGTCTCAACCTCTTTGGTAATAGCCTCTTTGTATGTAACCTGCGGTTTGCCTTGGTTGCACTCTACCTTAAATTCGCGTTTGAGGCGGTCAATGATGATTTCCAGATGGAGCTCACCCATACCCGATATTATCGTCTGACCCGTCTGTTCGTCGGTTCTAACGGTGAATGTCGGGTCTTCTTCGGCAAGTTTACCGAGTCCCACTCCGAGTTTATCGAGGTCTGACTGTGTCTTGGGTTCTACGGCAATACCTATTACGGGGTCGGGGAAGTCCATACTTTCGAGAGCTATCGGATGGTCTTCGCTACAGAGCGTATCGCCCGTACGAATATCTTTGAAGCCTACTCCTGCACCTATATCGCCCGCACTGATGTAATCCACGGGGTTCTGTTTGTTGGAGTGCATCTGGAATATTCTCGATATTCTCTCTTTTTTGCCCGAACGCACATTGTATACATACGAGCCTGCCTCCAATTTACCCGAATATACGCGGAAGAAACATAGACGTCCTACGTATGGGTCGGTAGCTATTTTGAACGCCAGAGCACACAGCGGTTCGCTTTCGTCAGGTCGGCGTTGTAGCTTTTTCTCTTCGTTGTCGGGGTCTGTACCTTCAATAAATTCCGTATCGAGCGGAGAAGGAAGATATGCACAGACAGCGTCGAGCAGAGGCTGCACACCTTTGTTTTTGAACGAACTGCCACAGATAATCGGATTTATCTCCATAGCAATAGTAGCCTTACGGATAGCGGCACGTATCTCGTCTTCGGTGATAGTTTCGGGGTGGTCGAAATATTTCTCCATCAAATGGTCATCGAACGAAGCCAGAGTTTCGAGCATTTTGTCTCTCCATTCGGCAGCTTCTGCCTGATAATCGGCAGGGATATCCTCTATCTGATAATTGGCACCGATAGTCTCGTCTCTCCAATAGAGTGCTTTCATCGTTACCAAGTCTATGATACCTTTGAAGTTCTCTTCGGCTCCGATAGGTATCTGTATGGGGCACGGATTGGCTCCGAGCACCTCTTTTATCTGTGTTACCACTTCGAAAAAGTTTGCTCCCGAGCGGTCCATCTTGTTTACATAACCTATACGCGGCACATTGTATTTATCTGCCTGACGCCACACCGTCTCCGACTGCGGCTCCACGCCTCCTACGGCACAGAAAGTAGCCACTGCGCCATCGAGGATTCGCAACGAACGCTCGACCTCTACGGTGAAGTCTACGTGTCCCGGGGTGTCGATAAGATTGATTTTATACTCTTGTCCTTTGTATTTCCAACGCGTAGTAGTAGCAGCCGAGGTGATAGTGATACCGCGTTCCTGCTCTTGTTCCATCCAGTCCATTGTGGCGGCACCGTCGTGAACTTCACCTATTTTATGCGTAAGACCCGTATAAAACAGTATGCGTTCGGATGTCGTAGTTTTACCGGCATCGATGTGAGCCATAATACCGATGTTTCTCGTAAAAGCTAAATTTTGTTTTGCCATTATTTTATAATCCCTTTATTTTCTATTGCTTATATACAAACTAATTTTTGTGGAAAAAAGTGTGCAAAGTTATAAAAAAAAAACGACATACATATAATTTATCATAAATGTTTTTATAAAACCGTGTTTTTCACACACTTTATTCTTTTCCTGATTAATTTGTTTTGTTGTTCTGCGAAACACGTGGTGTCTGAAACTTACAGAAACGGCAAAAACATTATTTGCCCGACGGCAAACAAACAAAACGCAAATATTTGACAAATAAAGTTTTTTACTTAACTTTGCAATCAAAATAAATTTGTGCGGAGCAACCCATTACACCGTTATGGCTATTGTATTGTCGATTCTTTACTACATTCTGCTGATACTGTACATTTATATGGTAGCTGTAGCCATATCGGTGGTATTGCTCGACAACCGCAACCCCGTAAAACAGATAGCGTGGATTGTATGCCTGATACTTCTGCCCGTTGTGGGATTGGTTTTTTACGTATTTTTCGGCAGAAATTACCGAGAGAATAAATTCTTCTCCCCCAAAGACTTCACCAACTCGCCTATCCGAAAAAAACCCGATTACGACACAGAATTATCCAAGCTGAAAAAGTCCAATATCCCGTATTACTTCCACAAATCGGCTCAATTGCTTATAAAAAGCAGCAACGCCCCACTATATGCAGATACCGATTTCGACATATTGACTTCGGGCGAGGAGTCGTTCGAGCGTATATTCGAGGATATCGAAAACGCTAAGGAACATATTCATATAGAGTTTTTTATAATAGAAGACGATAATATTGGCAATCAACTACGCCGACTGCTCATACGTAAGGCTCAGGAACGTGTCAAAGTACGTATTATATACGATTATCTCGGAGCATTCCGCCTATCGGAGTCGTACAAACAGTCGCTCAAAAACGAAGGGGTCTTCCTGCACGCTTTTATGCCATTCGGACTAAAATTCGGTTTTAGCAAGATAAACTACCGCAATCACCGAAAAATAATAGTAATAGACGGTAAAATAGGCTATACAGGGGGTATCAACATTGCCGACCGATATATCAAAGGCAATCGTCTGGGCAAATGGCGGGACACCATAGTCAGAATGAACGGCGAGGCAGTACACGGGCTTCAAAATCTGTTCCTTACCGATTGGTATTTCGTAGACAAACGGCTGATTACAGACGACAAATACTACCCCACTCCACAGACTTACAGGAAAAACTATACTCAGATAGTCAATTCAGGTCCCGATACGGACTGGGAGTCTATATTACAGGGCTTACTTACCGTATTCAGCAATGCAAAAAAACACATTTACATACATACTCCATACTTCCTCCCCCCCGAGAGCCTTATGATAGCCATTCAGATGGCTGCCCTGAGCGGTGTAGATGTACGACTTATGTTGCCGATGAAGAGCGACACCATAATAGCCTCGGCAGCAAGCAGTTCTTACTTTCTGAATATATTGGAATCCGGAGCCAGAATATTCCTATACCAAAACAACTTCCTGCACAGCAAGGCTATAACGGTAGATGACGAAGTGGGCATAGTTGGTACTGCAAACATAGATAACCGCTCATTCGAACACAACTATGAAGTAAGTGCCTTCATCTACGATAGGCAGACAGCAACCACTATGCGAGAAGCATTCGAGAATGACCTGCTTTCGTGTAAAGAGATAGAGCTTGCAAGCTGGATCAACCGAAAACTATTTACCCGTATCAAAGAGTCGCTGGCACGACTGTTAAGCCCGCTTTTGTAGGATTTTGGGGAGATTATTGCCTGTTTCTAAAAAGTCTTTATTATTTTCGAGAAAAAAGCTGAGACCTGATTGGGAAGTAGACAACAATCAAAGCTCTACAGTCCGCACATTCAATGTTTTTTTTTTCGCACAAACGGTCGGAATAATCAAACGCATTATTACTGTCCTGCACTATTACCCGACTACAAAAAAAGAGGCTGCTACCCCGTTCGGGCACAGCCTTCTTATTTAGATACCAAAAATCAAAAGTTTACTTAGTTATTTTTTCGAGCCATCTTACCATACCCAACATAATACCCATAGAAATAAGGCAAATGACGCAGAACACCGCCCAACACTGCCATTGGTGAGGCAGCTGGGTAATCATTGTAGTACCGAGGGCAATGAAGAGGTTACCGATAGCCGTTGCCGACAGCCACAGTCCCTGGCAGATACCTTGCAAGTGCTTGGGAGCTACCTTGGAGACAAACGACAATCCAAGCGGCGAGATGAACAACTCGGCAACAGTAAGGAAGAAGTATGTGAGAATCAGAACCCACGGTCCTGACTTCATCGCCTCTTTTATCGAAACGTCGAGGGTAGAGAATTCTTTTCCCGAAGGATAGCCGTGTTGATATGCCACAATAGTAAGGAACAGATACGCACAGCCCGCAACCAACATACCGATTACTATTTTACGGGGCGTAGAGATAGCTTTGTTTTTCTTCGCCAATGTGCTGAAAATCCACATTATAATCGGAGTCAACAAGATAACGAACAGAGGATTGATACTCTGCCATATCTCGGGAGCAACAGAAGTGGTGCTTACAAAGTCGCGAGCAAAGACCGAAAGCGACTGACCGTTCTGATGGAACGAGAACCAGAAGAATATCGCTACACCCAACACGGCAAACAGTGCATACAGACGTTGTTTTATCTCTTTGGCTTGTGTTTGTTTTTCTTCCGGAGTATAGTCTTCTACCTCGTGCTGTGATTTTTTTACAGGTGTAGGCAGAATCTTTTTAGTAACGATAAATATTGTCAGCGAAATAAGCATAGCTACCACAGAAGCGATAAACGAGTAGTGAATACCCGTATTGAACACATCGAGGTAGTTGGTACAAAACTGCAACATATCGGTTGGTGCCGTACCGCTGATACTAACTTGCTGCACAAGTTGGTTCAGGTTGTCCATATCGGTAGCAGTCATCGAAGAAGCGTTATCTATGAATTTGTGGCACAATTTAGGTAGTTCCGAGTTATAGAGCAATCCGTTGGTTTTGAGCCACCAGCTGCGGAGCAACGGAGCTACGAACGGAGCGATAAGCCCGCCTATATTGATAAATACGTAAAAGATTTGGAAACCCGAATCACGTTTGCTTTTTGCAATTTTCAGAGCCTCAGGACCTTCTTTTGCTGCCTCTGCTTCGAAATTATCGTACATCTGTCCGATGATTGCCTGCAAATTACCTTTGAACAAGCCGTTTCCTGCTGCAATTATGAATAAGGCAAGGCAGGTAAATGGCAATAGCCACCCGATATTTGCCTTAGTCGAAAGAATAGGAATGGACAGCAACAGATAACCGATAGCCATAACGGAAAGTCCCGTCATAATGGTGCCTTTATAGTTTTTGGTTCTGTCGGCAATGATACCGCCCGGCAGGCTGAGTACGTAAATAAGGAAATAAAAAACTGCATAAATCCAGCCGGCTGCTGTGTCCGAAATACCAAATTTCGAAGCAATAAAAAGCAAAAGCACGGCATTCATAATATAGTAGCCAAATCGCTCGCCCATATTCGAAAGAGCTGCGGCAATAAGTCCTTTTGGGTGATTCTTAAACATAAATTACTTTTTTAGTTTTTAAATTAATATAGTTTGATAAATTTATTATTTCTTATTGATTATCTTGGTAATATCTATCCGCCACCATCTTGTTTCTTAGCGGATTGGCATACATTTCGAGCAAAGTACGGCGACAAAACTCTATGTCCACATCCACCAAATCAATCTTGGATATTCGGCTGTCGATATAGTTTGCAAAATTAATTTTTTCTTCCGAACTGTAAAATTTTCTAAATGAATTTCCACTCTCGAGCATATCAAAAGCGATATAGTTCGATCTATAAATTTTATACGCTCCGTGTATCTGCCTGTCTATCAAGGAGGCAACCATCTCCACTTCTCTGTTGCGTGGCAGGTGTAGAGCGGATATCTCATCAAGTTTACTATTGATACACGGCGTAAAAGCGTAATGTATCTCGGAGGCAACTCCCAAAGCCCCTACCTGCATACTCACCACGTCGTCCATTGACGATTTTGTAAAAGCCTCATCGTCTCGTTTTTGCTGCAATTCTTTGGCTTTCAGATAGTCGCAAGCATCGTATTCGTACGATATCGACAGCGGCTGTATATTGAGCCTCTTTATATTTTCGATGAAGCTACCTTCGCCGCTCAGCGCCAACATTTTAAGTAACGAAACCTGTGTGCGGTCGTCGGAATCTTTTGCTCTGCCCTCGCGGTGTGCAAGCCATATAGACTCGTTTTTGCAGGTGATGGCATAAGCAATATAGCCCGAAAGTTCTAAGAATGCCGATAATTGCTCACCCTTGGTTATATTGCGGCGTACAACGAAACTTTTATTGATTCGCATAGCTGCTGCTATCCAAGGCTTTACCATAAGGTTGTTGCCGATAGCTATCTCCGAGGTACGGAGACCGTTTTTTACCAATACATATTGCAAAAAAGCCGAATCCGTTAAAATATCCCTATGATTCGACAGAAACAGAGCCGGTTGCGATATATTATCTGTGCCTGAGAATGTTATCTCGGTCTTCTTTATCTTTTTCAGGTTCTCGAGCATCGGATACATATACCTCTCCTGAAAGGTGTCTATATCCGATATTTGTTCATAATTACGCTTCAAATCGTCTATCAGGGCAATCGGCATCACGGCACTTGCACCTGTCAACACCTCATCGTTGCCAAGCAATTGTCTAAAAACCACTTGTATCTCGCTGTTTAGATATGGATGAATATCGTCAAAATTATTCTGCATAATATACGAACTTATCGGGGACAAAGGTATAAAAAATTAACAATCCACACAATACAAATATTTTTGTAACGCTACGCACCAATCCAATTAAAAGCATTACCTTTGTAGAAAAATACTGAATCTTTAAATCTTAATGTTATGTTGTTCAATAAAATAATTTTCGGACCGGTAAAAAGCCGCCGTCTCGGTACTTCGCTCGGAGTCAACCTCTTACCCGATGACTGTAAGTTGTGCAACTTCAACTGCATATATTGCGAATGCGGTTTCAACTTCACCAAACCCGACTCGCACCTGCCACAACGCGACGACGTAAAACGAATATTAAAAGAAACTTTGACAGACTTTAATCGTAAAAATGAGCATATAGACACCATCACGTTTGCAGGCAACGGAGAGCCTACGATGCATCCACAGTTTGCCGAGATAATAGACGATGTAATCGAGCTCCGCAACAGCATCTGCCCGACGACAAAAGTATCCGTATTATCCAATGCAACGCTTATAAACAAGCCCAAAATATTCGACGCCCTGCAAAAAATAGACAACAATATCCTAAAACTCGACTCAGGTATAGAAGACACAATAAATCTTATAAACCAACCTGTTACGAAATTTTCACTCGAGAAGACCATCGAAAATCTCCGACAGTTCAAAGGCGAGCTCACGGTGCAGACACTATTTTTCAGAGGTAAATACAAAGGAGTAGAGATAGACAATACCTCCGACAAGGAGGTCGCCGCTTGGATAGAGGCAATCAAAAAGATAAAACCCAAAAGCGTGATGATATACACATTAGACCGCCCTACTCCTGTAAAAGAGCTGTATAAAGCAGACGAACAAAGACTTAAAGAGATAGCGGCTATCGTAGAGAATCTCGGTATAAAAACACAAATAAATGGCTAAGAATCCGTTAAAAAGCAGAATAGAAAACATCGAAGGTTCACGCATAATGATAGCTCCGCTCAATTGGGGGCTCGGGCATGCAACACGCTGTGTGCCAATAATCAAAGCTCTGATAGAGGCAGACAAAGAGGTGATAATAGCAGCCGACGGGTATCCTTTGATATTTTTAAAGAAAGAGTTTCCCGAGCAGCAAACAATTGATTTCAAATGGACTACCATACATTACGGCAAATCCGACTCGCAAGTAATGACAATGATATCGCAACTGCCAAAGTTCATATATAGTATTGCAAAAGAGCATTTTGCACTAAAACGGCTTGTAGAGAAATACAAGATAGACACAGTAATATCAGACAACCGTTTCGGGCTGTGGCACAAAAAGATACATTGCATATACATCACTCACCAAGTGTCGGTGCAGATTGGCAGACACTCTTTTATGAACAAGATGGCGTACCTTCTGCATAAGTGGATAATAGAGCGATACGATGAGTGCTGGATTCCCGATTTCGAAGGCGACGGCAACCTATCGGGCGACCTGTCGCACAAATATCCGACACCGCGTAACAGCCATTTTATCGGTATTTTATCGAGGTTTATGTAAAAATCACCTCCCAAATATGCTCATCACGACCGAAGCCATTGTATTGAATCACATTGCGTACTCCGACAACAAACGAATAATAACACTTTTTAGCCGACAAGAAGGTCTGCTGTCGGCTATGTTACGGTCGGGTAACCGCAAATCGACTAAGGTATCGCTCTTGGAGCCGTTTTCGACAGTAGAGATAATAGCCAAACGGGGCAATGGTTCGTTGGTGTATATCAACGACATATCGCCGTTGAAAATATACAAAACTATCCCCTTCGATGCAGAGAAACGTCTGACAACACTCTTTATGGCAGAGGTGGTATATCGCACGATAAGGGAACAGTACCGGGATACATCGTTGTACGATTTTTTGGATAGGACTATATCGCTACTCGATTTCACCTGCGACAACACACTGGTATTCAGCCTAATATTCCTACTCGAATATGGACGCCGACTCGGCATATACCCCAATACGGAGACGTACTCCGAGGGGGCAATATTCGATATGCAAAATGGAGTTTTCTGCCGACAAACCACCCACCACGAGCATTTTGCCACAGAGGAGAGCAGCAGGATATTAGCTCAATTCTTGAACGAAAAGACCGACAGCTACGATATAGGGCAGTATACCCGTACACAAATGATAGAGATATTGGATATAGTAGTTCGATTTTTCGAATTACATCTCCCTAACTTCAAGTATATAAAATCGCTGGAAATCATAAGGCAGGTATTTTAAAAGTTATTACTGCATTATAACTTTAAGCAATTGCAATGTGGTGTTACGTACAATATTTCATTTATCCTAACACAATATTGCCTCAAAACACATTGATTATCACAGCATAGCAAGGTGAACTTGCAGCAAAAGCCTCTGCCGAAAAAATAATTCCTGTCAAAGTCAAAACAGACAACTAAAAAATAATTGGAATTAGTCGACCTTTTTATATAAAAGAGTACAACAATACAGATTCTGCACGATTCTGTATTTTTTCATATCATTGTTAATTTATTATAAATTAAAGTGTTTTCTACACTTATGTAATTGTTTGTATAAAAAAGTTTTATTAATTTTACCGCCGACAATAATCAAGTACAAACCGGCGGAGAAATCTGCCATTAAAAATCAAAAAAATTTTATGAAAAGAAGAATTGCTATTTTGACAGTTGCTCTTGTGGCAGCGACGTGTAGTTTACGAGTTTCGGCTCAGGCAGGTAGCTTAGACCCTACCTGGGGAAAAAATGGAATTGTACAGACTAAACTTCTGGGAAGTCTCGACGTAATACGTCGAATCTGCGTACAACCAGACGGAAAGATTATCGCAATGGGCTCCGCACTAGAGGGAACTATCCAGACAGGGACCAAGAAGGTCGCATTTGTGCGCTATAATCCCGACGGCAACTTAGATGTGAGTTTCGGTACAAACGGTATTTTCATAGCAGACGTATCTACGGTTTACGGCAATTTTGCTATGGACGGTAAAGTTTTGAGTGACGGTAAGATTATCGCTTGCGGTTATACATTCGATGATGCTATCGGCAAAAGCAGGCTGCTTGTAATGAGGTTGACCAAAGACGGTAAATTCGATCCGACATTTGGTACAAACGGTTTTACTATCGATGACTTTCAATATAGTGCCTATTCCGAAAAGATGGTTATGCAGAAGGACGGTAAAATAGTAGTAGGTGGTTACTACAACGACAATTTTATGACTGCTCGTTACGATGCAAACGGCAAATTGGATAAGACTTACGGAACCGATGGAATGTGTGTAATTAAGGCACAGAATTCTTTTTCTTATATAAGCGGTATGGATATTCAGGATGATGGCAAGATTGTGGTAGCAGGTTTCTATACTCATCCCAACGGACATGACAAATGGATGATTGCACGAATAGGAGCAGATGGTAAAATAGACCAATCTTTTGGAGAAGATGGCTTGATTTTCTTCAACGATATAGGCGGAGGGCACGATTTTGCTACATCTGTAGCAATACAAAGTGATGGTAAAATACTCGTAGGCGGGCACTCGTGGGATATAAATATACCTATGTTGCAATATAGCACAGCTATAGTAAGATTGAACAAAGACGGTAGCATCGATAAATCCTTTGGCAAATCGGGATTATTTAGAAAGAGAATTTCGGAAGATGTAAGCTGCAACTATCTCTTTGATCTTGTAATTGCTCCAAACGGAAACATATATGCTGCAACATCAAACTATACATACATAGATGCCGAGTCCAAAACCGTAAGGGATCTGGGGGTTATGAGTATTACCAAAAACGGTACGTTAAACACGTCTTTCGGCACCAATGGTTTTGCCTCCTCAGATGTTGACGGGGGAAACGATGACGCCGTCTCTTTGGCATTCACTCCGAATCGTAAAATTGTTTTGGGAGCTACTTCGTATACAGCGTCCGGCTGTAAGTTTGTCGTTCTTCGCTACAATACCGATGTAGAGACAGGTTACGAACAGCCTTTTACCGATGCGGACAACGACGGCAAATCATTCGAGGTATACCCAAATCCGACAAAAGACATACTCAATATCAACGCAAAGGGTATAGGCAGCAGCTACAAAGTACAGATTGTCGATATGACAGGAGCTATCGTAATGACAGTCGACAACGCAAAGACTGTCAACACAAGTACTTTGAGCACAGGTAATTATATAATTAAACTTATTGCTGACGGCAAGACTTATGTAAATCGTTTTATAAAAGAGTAATCTACTGTATTACAAATACATAAATAAACACAACAGACTTACAGTATTTTTATTGTCCGTAAGTCTGTTTTTTCATATCTTATTGTAAATCACAATTTTTTATGTCTGATGCTCATTTTTTGTTCGTATGAAAAAGTTTTATTAATTTTACCGCCGACAATAATCAAGTATAAACCGGCAGAGAAATCTGTCATTAAAAATCAAAAAAATTTTATGAAAAGAAGAATTGCTATTTTGACAGTTGCACTTGTGGCAACAATCTGGAGTTCACGAGTTTCGGCTCAGGCAGGTAGTTTAGACCCTACCTGGGGAAAAAATGGAATCGTACAGACTCAACTTTTGGAAACCCTCGATGTACTCCGCAACGTGTGTGTACAGCCCGACGGAAAAGTTGTTGCAATGGGTTCCTCACTGGAAGGAGTCATACAAACAGGTACAAAAAAAGTCGCTTTCGCTCGTTACAACCCCGACGGTAACTTAGATATGGGGTTTGGAAAAGACGGTATCCTGATATTGGACATTTCTCCTGTATATGGAAATTTCGCCTGGGAGGGAGAAATTCTAAGTGACGGTAAAATAGTCGCTTGCGGTTATACGTTCGATGATAGTAACATTGAAGCAAAATTGCTTGTAATAAGACTAACCAAAGATGGTAAACTCGACCCGACATTTGGTACAAACGGTTTTACACTCGATGAATTTCCAATAAAAAATCCTATGGCAGAGAGATTGGTCGTTCAAAAAGACGGTAAAATCGTAATCGGCGGCTACTACGGCGACAACATTATGACTATTCGTTACGATGTAAACGGTAAGCGAGACAAGACTTACGGAACGGACGGAATGTGTGTAATTAAGATAAACAATGCCAATTCTTTCGTAAAAGGTATGGATATTCAAGACGATGGCAAGATTGTGGTCGCAGGTCCTTATCCTCATACCGATGTAACAACTAAATGGAAATGGTTTGTTACCCGAATAGGAACAGAAGGTAAAATAGACAAGTCTTTTGGCGAAGATGGCTTCGTCTTTCTCCACGATATAGGAAGAGGGGACGATTGGGCTACAGCACTAAAAATACAGAGCGACGGCAAAATAGTAGTAGGAGGACACTCTTGGGACGAAAATCTACCCGTATTGCAATATAGCACAGCCATAGTCAGATTGAACAAAGACGGAAGCATCGATAAAACTTTTGGAAAAGACGGTCTGGCAAGAAACAGATTTACGACAGACGTCAACAGTAATCTCCTGGCAGATATCGTCATCGCTCCGAACGGAAACATATATGCTGCAATATCAAACTACATATACATAGATGCCAATGGTAAATTACAGCGAGATTTGGGCATTATGAGCCTTACCAAAGACGGAGCATTAAATACGGCTTTCGGCACTAACGGCTTCGTATCTACAGATGTTAACGGAGGGGAAGACGATGCCATTTCTTTAGCATTCACTCCCAATCGTAAAATTGTTTTGGGAGGTACTTCTTACACAGATATCGGCTGCAAATTTACTATCCTTCGTTACAACACCGATGTAGAGACAGGTTACGAACAGCCTTTCACCGATGCGGACAACAACGGCAAATCGTTCGAGGTATATCCAAATCCGACAAAAGACATACTCAATATCAACGCAAAGGGTATAGGCAGCAGCTACAAAGTACAGATTGTCGATATGACGGGAGCTGTCGTAATGACAGCCGACAACGCAAAGACTGTCAACACAAGTACGCTGAGCACAGGTAATTATATAATTAGACTTATTGCCGACGGCAAGACTTATGTAAACCGCTTCACTAAAAAGTAACCACATATTCCACCGATATATCTGATAACAACAGACTTACAGCCATTAACACTGTAAGTCTGTTATTTTTTCATCGTTAAAGCAAAATATGGCAAGTAACACCCATAAGTTGCTTTTTACCAATCAATAAACCTATTTCTTAGTTATTGTGTAGTAGAGGTGATAATTTTCATAAGCTCTTTTACTCCCTCCGATGCTACTTTCTTAATATAATGCCAATTGTTATTATTTATGGCTATGCTGTTGGGGTCTATTATATAGATAGGCTTCCCTTCGGGCACGTAATGTACGAGCGATGCTGCCGGGTAGACATTTAGCGATGTGCCTATAACTACAAATATATCGGCTGTCTCGGTAAGTTTTATTGCCTCCCCGAGCATCGGCACAGCCTCTCCAAACCACACTATATGAGGACGAAGTTGATAACCACGTTCGCATTTGTCACCTATTTTCACCTCATATTTATCGGGTGTCAGTTCGTACACTAAGTTGTCGAAACGCTCCGAACGAACCTTTGTAAGCTCTCCGTGGAGGTGAATTATATTTTTAGAGCCGGCACGTTCGTGCAAGTTATCGACATTTTGTGTTATGATGTGGACATCGAAGTATTTTTCTAACTCCACCAATCCCTTGTGCCCGTAGTTCGGACTGACCTCGAGCAACTGCTTCCGCCGCTGATTGTAGAAGTCTGTAACCAGTCGGGGGTCTCTTATCCAACCTTCTGGCGATGCCACATCTTCTATCCTATACTGCTCCCACAATCCCCCACTATCACGAAAAGTGGATATCCCGCTCTCGGCACTTATGCCTGCTCCTGTAAGGACTACAACTCTTTTCATAACTTTATGATTCTTCGTTGAATAAAAATTTTTCAAAGTTAATAAAAACATTACAATAACACAAAAATCCATTATTCACTAACAACCAAGAATTTAACAACAAAAATCTACTATATAACATCAAAAAAGGGCTATCTTCGCTTTAAGATAACCCTCTTGATATACAATGAATAAAAAATCCAAATACAATAGTTTAAGGATTGGTAACTGTCATATCTCCTTTGTAATTCACATTGATAGTACTACCGAAGTGCGATTTACCGACAAACTTAATCTCGTCTGCCGTTACAATGGCTGTTCCGCTGTCTATAAAGAAAAATTCGGACTGCGACCAATACCATAAGGCTGTACCGGTAATTACTTGATTTATACGCCCTGACGATTTAAGCAGAGTGCCTGCCGACTTTGAGTCTGATACATTATATGTACCCGCTTTAAGTGAAGTTGCATTTTTTTCGAGAATAAATTCGAGTGTAGCCCAAATCTTATCGTTATCTTTTTTCAGTGTAACATAAATATCTCTTGTTCCGTTCTTAAACCAATCTTTGTAATCTAAAAAAGTCCCAACAGTGAAATCTTCCGTTTTTGTAGTAGGCTGCTTGGGTTCGAGTTCCCAAGGGTCTGGTCCGAAGTAAGGAATATCTCCCTTATAATTGATATTTATGGTACTGCCAAAATGGGAATTGCCTGTGAATTTTATTTCGTCTTTTGTAACAACAGCCGTACCACTATTGATGTAATAAACTTCAGTTACATACTTCTGATACATTAGAGCACAACCCATAACGGACTGTTCTATAAAGCCTATCGATTTCCAGAGAGTACCCACTTTTTTCGTATCCGAAACATTAAAAGTACCGGGCAATAATTCATTCTTATTCTTATCTATCACAAAACCAAGTCCTCCCATAGTCAAAATTTGCTGGTTTTCCTGTTTTTTCATCAGTACATACAGATATTTGGTACCATTCTGGAAATGGTCTTTATAATCGGTAAATGTTGCCGAGGTAAAGTTTTCCGTTTTGGTGGTAGGTGTTTTGGGTTCGTATTTCCAGTGGTTTTCTGTACTTGTGTCGTCTATCATATTTGTATAATTGCCTTCGTATGCGATATTGTACGAATTACCCTTAGTGTCTTTACCCGTAAAAATAATTTTATTTTCATCGATAACCAGTTTACCTTCTGCAAAAGCAACACTCTCTTTTGTCTCGTCTTTGGCATTGAATTGCCTTACAAAACTATACGATTGGCTGATATTAAAGGTCATTTTAGAGAAATCTTCTCCGCCTTTACTCGGGTTATACTCGCCTTTTGTGGGATTAAACTTATCGTCGGGCTTATCCGAGCAAAAAATGAAACGGAACTCTACACCGTCTTTTATGGCAATACCTCTCGAATCGCGTGTACCGGGGGTTACCAGTGATAGTCTGTAGATATGATAATCTGTACCAATTCCTCCTCCTCTAAGGTAATAGATATACAGCATATCTACCTTGTCGTAACTGTCGCCTACTGTCACATTACAGGTTGCTGTCTTGTTGCCGTCTTTTGTGGTGGCGGTAATAGCAGCTACGCCGTTGGCTATAGCACTCACTCTACCGTCGACAGATACCGTTGCTACGTTCGGATTGTTAGAAGACCATAACACTGTCTTATTCGATGCATTTTCGGGTGAAACTATGGGGGCTATTACGAATTCTTCACCTACCTTCAATGTCTTTTCCGTAGGATTTACGACAACGCTTGTTACCGCTATTTTTCGATTCGGCTCCTTGCAAGACAAAAATCCGATACTTACTACCGATAATAGTCCTAAATAAAATACTTTTCTCATAATTAATTTATTGTTGAATTTATATTAAGGTTTGATACTAATTTTTTATGTGATAAAATAAAATTGCCGATTACAGATACCTTTCGAAAAGAAATTTAAGAACAATCGAATAGCATATCATCTGATAGACAACAGTTTCACTGTATATGCGGGCAAAGTTAAGAAAAATATCTCGACCAACCAAAAAGTCGTTGTTGTGTTTGTGTGTTAAGTCCATTTACAGCCTACAAATTATGTTGCTTAATTTTATTTCAATATTTTTTCTTAACTTTGCCGATTGGTAATAAATGGTTTTTCTTACCGTTTAATCAGGCAATTAAGTAAGTAAATAAATAAACATTCAGAAAATGAGTAACCTAAAACGTGTTTACACCTTCGGTAACGGAAAAGCCGAAGGCAAGGCAGAAATGAGAAACTTGCTCGGAGGTAAAGGAGCAAATCTTGCCGAAATGAATCTTATAGGAGTACCGGTACCTCCCGGTTTCACTATCACCACAGACACCTGCAACGACTATTATCAGATAGGTAAAGACAAAGTTGTAGAGATGCTTCGCCCCGAAGTAGAAGCAGCCATAAAAGGAATAGAAGTATTGATGAAATCGAAATTCGGCGATGTCGAAAACCCGCTTCTGGTATCCGTACGTTCGGGAGCAAGAGCCTCTATGCCGGGTATGATGGATACCATCCTCAACCTCGGTCTGAACGACAAAGTAGTGGAAGGTATGGCAAAAAAGACAGGTAATCCGCGTTTTGCGTGGGACTCTTACCGTCGTTTCGTACAGATGTACGGCGACGTAGTATTGGGTATGAAACCCGAAAACAAAAACGATATAGACCCTTTCGAAGCTATTATCGAAGAGGTCAAAGAACATAAAGGCGTACACCTCGATACCGAACTATCGGTAGACGACCTCAAAGAGCTTGTAACCAAGTTCAAAGCCGCCGTAAAAAAACAGACAGGAAAAGACTTCCCCGAAAACTCGTACGAGCAGCTTTGGGGAGCTATATGTGCCGTCTTCGACTCTTGGATGAACGACCGTGCAATACTTTACCGTAAAATGGAGGGTATCCCCGCCGAGTGGGGTACTGCCGTCAACGTACAGGCTATGGTATTCGGCAATATGGGCGACACATCGGCTACCGGCGTTTGCTTCTCTCGCGACGCTGCCACAGGCGAAGACATCTTCGTAGGCGAATATCTTATCAATGCTCAGGGCGAAGACGTTGTAGCAGGTATACGTACGCCTCAGCAAATCACCAAAGAAGGTTCGCAACGCTGGGCTACTCTGGCAGGAATATCCGAAGAAGAACGTGCCCGAAAATATCCTTCGATGGAAGAGGCTATGCCCGATATATACAAGGAACTCGACAAGTTGCAGACAAAACTCGAGAATCACTACAAAGATATGCAGGATATGGAGTTTACCGTACAAGAGGGTAAATTGTGGTTCTTGCAGACACGTAACGGAAAGCGTACGGGAGCAGCTATGGTTCGCATAGCAATGGAGATGTTGCGTCAGGGAATGATAGACGAAAAGACAGCTCTACTCCGCATAGAACCCAATAAACTCGACGAACTACTTCACCCCGTATTCGACAAAAGCGCTCTGAAATCGGCTAAGGTGATAGCCAAAGGATTGGCTGCCTCGCCGGGTGCTGCCTGCGGCAAAATAGTCTTCAACGCCGACGATGCCTCATTGTGGGCTTCTAAGGGTGAAAAAGTGATAATGGTTCGTATCGAAACCTCACCCGAAGACCTTGCAGGTATGGCTGCCGCCGAAGGCATACTCACCGCTCGCGGCGGTATGACTTCGCACGCCGCCGTCGTAGCACGCGGTATGGGCAAATGCTGCGTATCGGGTGCTGGTGCTCTTAAAATAGATTACGCCAAGAAGACGATGGAGGTAGACGGTATTCTGCTAAAAGAGGGAGACTATATCTCTATCAACGGTTCGACGGGCGACATCTACGAAGGACAAGTGGCTACCAAAGAAGCCGAACTGTCGGGCGATTTCAGCGAAGTGATGACTCTTGCCGACAAATACGCACGTATGAAAGTACGTACCAATGCCGATACTCCGAACGATGCTATGGTAGCACGCCGTTTCGGAGCCAAAGGTATCGGTCTGTGCCGTACGGAGCATATGTTCTTCGAAGGCGAAAAGATAAAAGCGATGCGTGAGATGATACTTGCCGAAAATGAAGAAGGTAGACGCAAAGCATTGGCAAAAATATTACCCTATCAGGAGGCAGACTTCGAAGGTATCTTCGAGGCAATGCACGACCTGCCCGTTACCGTACGCTTGCTCGACCCGCCGTTGCACGAATTCGTGCCGCACGACGAGAAAGGTCAGCAAGAGATGGCTCAGGCAATGGGTGTAGATTTGGATTACATCAAGTTCCGTGTGGATAAGCTGCACGAACAAAACCCGATGCTCGGACACCGCGGTTGTCGTCTGGGAAATACCTTCCCCGAAATAACCGAGATGCAGACAAAAGCAATATTGGGAGCCTGCCTGAAGCTTAAGAAAAAAGGCATAAAAGCCATACCCGAAATAATGGTTCCGCTCACAGGTATCCTATACGAATTCTTGGAACAAGAAAAGGTGATACGCAGAGCCGCCAAGCAACTATTCGACGAAATGGGCGATAGCATCGACTACAAGGTCGGCACTATGATAGAGATACCTCGTGCAGCTCTTACGGCAAACCGTATAGCCTCGGCAGCCGAGTTCTTCTCGTTCGGTACCAACGACCTCACACAGATGACTTTCGGTTACAGCCGCGACGACATCGCTTCGTTCTTACCCATATATCTCGAAAAGAAAATCCTGAAGGCAGACCCTTTCCAAGTACTCGACAGAAACGGCGTAGGACAGTTGGTAGAGATAGCCGTAGAGCGAGGTCGCGAAGTTCGTCCCGACCTAAAATGCGGTATCTGTGGCGAACACGGCGGCGAACCATCTTCGGTAGAGTTCTGCCATATCAAGGGACTTGATTATGTCTCTTGCTCGCCTTTTCGCGTACCTATCGCACGGTTGGCAGCAGCACAAGCTGCTATCAGATTCTGATAGAGAACATACCGGAGATATAATAAGTTTTTTATAAACGCTAAAAAGAACAGAAGGATACGAGGGATACCTTCTGTTTCTTTTTTAGTCGACAAAAACCTACAATTGTACCAATAATATGTGTCTGGGGCAGATGTAATTTTTTCAAAGCAAAATATTTATTGTAGAGTTATTATATAAAATTCAAAAAAAAGTATTACCTTTGCAGTCCGATTTTTTTCGGAATTATATAATAAAATGTATTTTAATAATAAAAAACTATCAAAATGCCAACTATTCAGCAATTAGTTAGAAAAGGAAGAGTTACTTTGGAAGACAAGTCGAAGGCTCCTGCTCTCGATTCGTGTCCTCAAAGACGTGGTGTTTGCGTGAGGGTTTATACTACCACTCCCAAAAAGCCGAACTCTGCAATGCGTAAGGTTGCTCGCGTACGATTGACAAACTCGAAAGAGGTGAATGCGTACATACCGGGCGAAGGACACAACTTGCAGGAGCACTCGATAGTGATGGTTCGCGGCGGTCGTGTAAAAGACCTCCCCGGTGTTCGTTATCACATCGTTCGTGGCACATTGGATACGGCAGGAGTAGCTTCTCGTACGCAGCGTCGGAGCAAATACGGAGCAAAACGTCCCAAAGCAAAAAAAGCCTAATTTAAAGAGTTAATTAACAGTTATTTTTAATCAGTTTTTGATTATTTGGTAGATAGAAAAGGTTGAGTAAATGTTTCTCGCATTGAAGACTTTTACAGAAAAAAGACAGCCAAAGCAAAAACAAAAAGATTTTTATTTAAGTAAAAAATGAGAAAAGCAAAACCTAAAAAAAGGGTAATATTACCAGACCCTGTTTTTGGCGAGGTAATGGTTACAAAGTTTGTAAACCACCTGATGTACGACGGAAAAAAGAGCCTTTCGTACACTATTTTTTATGGAGCCTTAAACCTTGTAAAGAACAAGCTCCCCAACGAGGATATGACAGCCATAGAGATTTGGAAAAAATCATTGGAAAACATCACTCCTCAGGTCGAAGTTAAATCGCGTCGTGTCGGCGGTGCTACATATCAGGTGCCGATGGAGATACGACCTGACCGCAAAGAGTCGATTTCGATGAAGAACCTTATTATCTATGCTCGCAAACGTACGGGTAAATCTATGTCCGAAAAGCTCGCTGCCGAGATTGTAGACGGATTCAACAGTCAGGGAGGAGCATTCAAACGTAAAGAAGAGATACACCGTATGGCAGAAGCTAACCGTGCATTTGCACACTTCAGATTTTAATTCGGTATAAATGTTTTTGCAGGATATAAATAATATTTATAACTTTGCAAGCTTTTAAGAAATTATCATAAAAAACAGAGAGACAAGATGAAAGTAAGAACATCTGTAAAGAAACGCAACGACGATTGCAAAATAGTTCGTCGTAAAGGGCGTTTGTATGTTATTAACAAAAAAGAGCCGAAGATGAAACTTCGTCAAGGCTGATTTATTTAATTTTTCATAATACTTATGGCAATAAGAATTGTAGGAGTAGATTTACCCCAAGCAAAACGCGGGGAAGTTGGATTGACTTATATCTACGGAATAGGTCGCAGTACTGCACGTAAAATTTTATCCGAAGCCGGTATCGACTACAACATCAAAGTACAAGATTGGTCAGATGAACAGGCAGGTAAAATTCGCGAGATTATCGGAGCTAAATATCGCGTAGAAGGCGAGCTTCGAAGTGAAGTGCAACTCAACATCAAGCGATTGATGGATATTGGTTGTTATAGAGGCGTACGTCATAGAAACGGTCTGCCCGTTCGCGGACAAAGCACCAAAAACAATGCACGTACCAGAAAAGGTAAGAAGAAGACGGTTGCCAACAAAAAGATGGCATCTAAGTAAAATGTTTAATGCTTAAAAATTTAAGTTGAAAAATGGCAAAAAAAACAGTAGCAACCAAAAAAAGGGTAGTTAAAGTTGAGAGTACGGGCGAACTGCACGTTCATTCGTCTTTTAACAATATAATTGTGAGCATTACCAATAGCGAAGGTCAGGTAATCTCTTGGTCGTCGGCAGGCAAGATGGGTTTCAGAGGTTCGAAAAAGAACACCCCGTACGCCGCTCAGATGGCAGCACAAGATTGTGCCAAAATAGCTTATGATTTAGGAATGCGTAAGGCAAAAGCTTTTGTAAAGGGTCCTGGAAATGGTCGTGAGTCGGCTATTAGAACCGTACACGGTGCAGGTATCGAAATCACCGAAATTGTCGATGTTACACCTCTGCCACACAACGGATGTCGCCCTCCCAAACGTAGAAAAGTATAATTGTTTAACCTTAAAAATTTAGTTATTAAAAATGGCAAGATATATAGGACCTAAATCGAAAATATCACGTAAATTTGGCGAACCGCTTTTCGGTTCGGACAAAGTTTTGTCTCGTAAGAATTTTCCTCCGGGTCAGCATGGACAGGCTCGTAGCCGCAAAAAATCGGAATACGCCAAACAACTGAGAGAAAAGCAGAAAGCTAAATATACCTACGGTGTTCTCGAAAAACAATTTAGAAATTTATTCGTAAAAGCACAGCGTCAGAAAGGTATCACCGGTGCTATACTTATTCAGTTGTTGGAATGCCGTTTGGATAATGTCGTTTACCGCTTGGGAATGGCACCCACAAGAGCTGCCGCCCGCCAATTGGTAAGCCACAAGCACATCATAGTAAACGGCGAGGTATTAAATATACCCTCTTATATCGTAAAACAGGGTGATATAATAGGTGTCAGAGAGAAAGACAAATCTATGATAGTCATTACCGAAGCATTGGCAGGACACAATCATTCGAAGTATCCTTGGCTCGAATGGGACAAGAATCTTATGGCAGGCAAATTCCTGCACATACCCGAAAGAGAAGATATTCCCGAAAATATCCAAGAACAATTAATTGTAGAACTTTATTCTAAAGCATAATTTAATGGCATTATTAGCATTTCAACGACCTAATCAGGTTTATATGGTAGAGGCGACCGAATTCAAAGGCAGATTCGAGTTTGCCCCGCTGGAGCCGGGTTATGGTATCACAATCGGAAACGCTCTTCGCCGAGTATTGCTCTCTTCACTCGAAGGGTATGCTATTACGTCATTAAAGATTAGCGAAGTTGTACACGAATTTGATACTATACCAAACGTAATCGACGACGTTACAAACATTATTCTGAATCTGAAACAAGTACGCTTCAAGCATATTGCAGGAGCAGAGACAAGTGAGAGTATCTCTATAACGGTTTCTAACAAAGAGGTGCTCAAAGCCAAAGATTTAGAAGAGGGGATGGCTAATTTCAAAGTACTGAATCCCGACCACGTAATCTGCTCTATGGACAAGAGTGCCGAATTCACGATGGAACTTAAAATAGAGAAGGGACGTGGTTATTTGCCCGCCGACGAAAACAAGAATGTATCGAAAGAGATAGGCTGGATAGGTATAGACGCTATCTTTACGCCTATCGTCAATGTGATGTACTCTGTTGAAGATGAGCGTGTAGAGCAGAAGACCGACTATAACAAACTTATCCTCGAGATACAGACCGACGGCTCTGTCCACCCGAAACAAGCTCTCAAAGAGGCAGCAAAGATACTTATTCAGCACTTTATGCTGTTTACGGACGAAAAAATAACTCTCGAGATAGAGGATATCGACGATAACGATGAATTCGACGAAGATTTCTTGAAAAAACGTCAGTTGTTAAAAACACAGTTGACAGACTTGGATTTGTCTGTACGTGCTTTGAACTGTCTGAAATCCGCCAACTTGGAGACTCTTGGCGACCTGGCAAGAATACCGAAGCCCGAATTGCTGAAATTCAGAAACTTCGGTAAAAAATCTTTGACCGAATTAGAGCAAAAATTAGAAAGTCTTAACCTCCATTTTGGTATAGACATAGCGAAGTATAAACTTGATAAAGAATTGTAAAAAAGATGAGACACAACAGAACAATAAATCATTTGGGACGAACAGCCTCACACCGCTCGGCGATGTTGTCGAATATGGCTTGTTCGTTAATCAAACATAAAAAGATTACTACTACTGTGGCAAAAGCCAAAGAACTGCGTAAGTTTATAGAACCTCTTCTGACAAAATCCAAAGAAGACACTATGCACTCACGTCGTATGGTTTTTGCAAGCCTCAAAGATAAACACTGTGTAACAGAGTTGTTTCGCGAAGTATCAACTAAAATAGCCGACCGCCCGGGAGGATACACCCGTATACTGAAAACGGGTAATCGTTTGGGAGACGCTGCTGCTATGTGCATAATAGAGTTAGTCGATTATAACGAAAATATGCTCAAAGAGAAAGCTACTAAAAAGGCTACACGTACTCGTAGAAGTAAGAAAACTACCGATACAGCAGCTGCTAAACCGACAGCGGCAGTAGAACCAACTGCCGAAAAGCCGGCTGACACGGCAGAAAAAGAAGACACAGGCAATGCTTGATTAATTCAGATTAAAATCAATGAACTTAAAAATATAGGCTATTCTGAAAAAGAGTAGCCTATACTTTTCTAATCAACTACTTCAATATATATTCTCCTTAAAAAAACGGAAAAAATCATATCACTAAAAGTAGGTATTTTTATGCCGTAAAATACTTACTTTTGGTGATTGTCGAATTATAATTTTTCGTATACCTTTGCTTCGTTAAATTATATATAATTAATTATATCAATACAATGAAAATTATCGGAATTTTTTATGGCTCGTCGAGTGGAAATACAGAAGGCGTAGCTAAGCAAATCCAAGCAGAATTCGGAGCAGACAATGCTCAGGTGTTCGATGTTGCCAAGGCGACAAAAGACGACTTGGAAAAGTTTGACAACTTAATCTTTGGAACCTCTACTTGGGGTTTCGGTGAATTACAAGACGATTTCGACGGCTTTATGAAACAAATCGAAGCTGCCAATCTCAGCGGTAAAACAGTAGCTCTATTCGGATGCGGCGACCAAGAGTCGTATTCCGACACTTTTGTGGACGGAATGGGCTTGGTATGGCAGTCATTGCAGGGCAAAGGTTGCAATATCGTAGGTCAAACATCTACCGAGGGTTACTCTTACTCTAGCTCTCAATCGGATGTGGAAGGTAAGTTCGTAGGACTCGCTATCGACGAAAACAACCAGAGCGACCAGACAGCAGACCGTGTAAAAGCTTGGGTGGAAGTATTGAAAAACGCATTCAAGTAATTAACCTCCCAAATCACCACAAAAGAGATGAGGGAAGAGAGTCCTGCAAGGATTGGGTAGCTTTTTTCCCTCTTTTCAATACTTTTCTTACAATATTTCTTATCGTCGAATATGATTGGTTCTTCTTATTATATGTTTTCGGACTTCAAGGTGATGGCTCATCTTATTTACGAATATAAGAAAGGATTACGACAACTTGCTCTTATTACAATACCTACCGACAATCGCCATAATGCCGAGCAGATGCTGTCGGTAAAGGGTATGGACTATATAATACAGGAGGTCGATAAGGATAAGATAAACATATTCTTCGGCGATAGTCGTTGCCTGCGGATAATAGAATCTTTCAACCAATCGTCTTTGTCGAAACTATCAGACGAACAAGACTTTATGCTCGGCATTATGCTCGGTTACGACCGAGCACAGCAGTGCGAACGATACCTTAGTCGCACACAAAAACACGGCAATCTGCTAAAAGCCGTATAAAAATGCGAAGCCGTCTTAGTTTCGCGTTTTTTGTATACAGACAATCTTATTCGCTTATCGTAATAGACTATGAATAAAACGATTGTATATCTTCATTTATTATTTATAAATAAAAATTTATCATACAGATAAAAAAGCTGATTATATGACAACAAATATCTCCCAGAAACTAAAACCTAATATAAAATTAGAAGAAATACAGCAAACAAATGGTATCTTTTGTTGTATGAACGATAAATTTATTAGCGGGGACAACCAAAAATATATGAAAATGTACGATTGGATGTCATTCGTTTATGACTTTGCCGAAAAATGGATAGGAAAACTCAAATACGGCAATACCATCAAACATCTTAGGAATGAATTAATGAGCAAATTGGAATGGAAGAACAATATTTCGGTACTGTATGTATCCATTGGTACGGGAGCAGACCTGCATTATATCCCGGAAGATATCGATTTACACTCCATAGATTTTTATGGTGCGGATATTTCAATGGGAATGCTAAAAAAATGTAAGAAACAATGGCAGAAGAGAACCAATTTGACCCTCGTTCAGTGCCCTGCCGAAGATTTGCCTTTTGCAGATAATGCATTTGATATAGTTTTCCATATCGGAGGTATCAACTTCTTCAACGACAAAGCCCGTGCTGTGCAAGAGATGATTCGTGTGGCAAAAACAGGAAGCAGACTTCTCATAGCCGACGAGACAGCCGATTTTGTCGAGCAACAATACAAGAAAAGTATATTTTCGAAGTCTTATTTCGAAGACAAAACCGTAGATTTATCGGACATAGAGGCTTGTATTCCCTCTTCGGTAGAGGAGAAACAGACCCAACTACTGTGGGATAACAAGTTTTACTGTATCACTTTTAAGAAAAACCGATGATTATAAAAAGAAAGCCAGACAGAGATATATCATTATGGAAACGAACACTCCACGCAAATAGTGCCATTTATCGAACATATTAAGCAAGAAAACGGCGACAAAATTCGGTATCATCGAGATTAGGATAAGGTTGGTCAGCACGTGCGATACGCGGAAAAACTCCAATACGTCGCCCAGCCTGTCGTTGCCGTGATAAAAACTCTTGTAGAATATCGAAGCAAAGATAAGCGGCACTACAAGCCCCGCCAATACAGCCACAAAAAACTGTACAACAGGCTTTTGCATAAAACTCTTTGTCTTATTTTCTTCCATCATTTATCAGAAAGTTAAAGTCTTTAGGAGGTTATAATCGGTAAGGTCTGTCTGTACGGGCTGTACCGAGATGAAGCCCTCGCCCAGAGCCCATTCGTCGGTATCGACCGCCCCGGGTTCTTCGTTGCTGAAAGAGCCCGTAAGCCAGAAACAGTGTTTATCGAACGGTGTGAGGGTCTTCATAAACTCGTTGCTCCACAAACCGGGTGCTTGGCGACATACCTTGATACCTTTTATCTCACCCACAGGAGCGTTTACATTGAGGCACACTCCCTGCGGCAACGACCAGGCAAGCACACGCTCTACGATATGGCGGAAGTGAGGCAAAGCCTGCGAGAAGTCGGCATCGTCGGAATGGTCGCAGAGCGACAAACCGATACTGGGGGCACGGTGCAGAGCTCCTTCGATAGCGGCACCCATTGTACCCGAATATATGACGTTGATAGACGAATTGGAGCCGTGATTAATGCCCGAAAGCACAAGGTCGGGTACCCGCTCTACATCGGGCAATTGCTGCGAAAAGGCGAGCTTGACGCAGTCGGCGGGCGTACCTGTGCACGATATTATCCGCAAACCGTCTTCTACTTGTATGTCGTCGTACAGCAGCGGACGTGTTACGGTAAGAGCACTCGACTGTCCGGAGCGTGCTTTGTCGGGAGCTACCACGAGTATTTCGCCCAACGGTCGTGCCATTTTTATCAGTTCCGATATTCCTTTCGAAAATACACCGTCGTCGTTAGTAATCAGTATCAAAGGTTTACTCATCTTCTCTTCGGTTTTCTTTTGTGTAATATATTAGAAATAAAACAACAAGCAATTTACCACATATTATCGAACATAGTCCATAACATATCGCCGAGGCTCCAAGCACGTTGCAGAGCGGTATTGGCACACGAATTGCTGTATGAATTGAGTATCTCGGTTACCTTGCCGTAATCTTTGGCTCTATACGCCTCCAAAGCGAGCCGGTCGGTCTCTGCGGTACCGTCGATAAACTCTTTCTGCAAAGGTGCAAACTCTTTTTCTACCACAGGTGACATATCGCCCCAGCGTTTGGCAGCTATTGTTCCAACGCGGTTGAAGACCCACCAAGCGGCATTGCGAGAAAAACCCGTCTGGCGACCGTCGGTCTCATACTCTTTTGGCAACGAGGTAATACCCATATACAGAGGTACGTATATCGACGAGGCGACGTTGTCGAGAGCAAACCAAAGCAGCCCGCCTATCGGGGCGGGCATATCGCTACGGCACTGAATAATGGTGGCGTAGATGGTGAAATATACGGCAATGGTGCGTTCGCCCCGCCAGTGCCAACCACCGTTGATTTTCATAAGTTTCTGCTCGTCGGCCTTCATAAACGGGTTTGCTACGGGCGAGATAACGGTTTTGCCGTCTTTGTCGGTAACGGTAAGGTTTTTACGCATATCGTATTCCGTCCCTTGATAATAATCTTTGAAAACCTCCATCATCTTCTCTTTGGTAACCTTAGCATCGGGTTTGACCGAAAACGGGTAGTTTTCCTGATTGGGGTCGAGTCCCAGAGATGGAGCCATCAGGTCGAATACACGCCATTCGCGACGGCGACAGGCAAGGCTCATTCGGGTATCGGGAGCGTAGGCGTAAGCAAAACGAAACGGTTCTCCCGATTTTTTGTTCCAGAAACCCATCTCTTGGGCAACAGAGAAAATATTGTCGGAGGCAGCGAAGTAGTCTTTGTTGCGGAGGTCTATCTCTCTTATCGTCGAGGCATTGGCATTGACTGCAATGTGGTCGTCGGGGACACGTTGTGCCACCCAGACAGCACCGACTTTGCCTTTGCCCGGACCGACTATCTCAAGGTGCCACACTTCGTTTTTGTCGGCTATAGTGAGTGCTTCGCCGAAGTCGTTCCAGCCGTAGCGTTTGAGCAGATCGCCTGCCAGAGCTATCGCCTGCCGAGCCGTGGAGCAGCGTTCCATCATCAGTTCGCACAGAGCGGTACAGTCGATAAGACCTGCGTCGGACTGTAGCTCTTTACGTCCCGTAAAAGTAGATTCGCCTATCGCCAACTGATGTTCGTTGAGGCACGGGTATGCGGTAGAGAAATACTTGTATGTATGAGCCACTTGCGGTATCTCGCCCGTACGGACGAAGTCGTACTTTTTCATCTTGCCGTACTCGTCTTTTTCGGGAGTAACGCGTCGGAATATTGTTTTGGTAGCTCCTTTAGCGTGGTCGGCAGCAGGGACTATCAAGATATTCGTCCTGGTACGTCCGCTATCGTCTGTATGCGAGGTCATTACAGAACCGTCGGCTGAGGCTTTTTTGCCCACCGTTATCGAGGTGCACTCTAAGGTAGGGTCGGCATCGGCGTTGTTGTCTACGACGTTATAAGACTGAGCATTAGCCACCGACAGACCCGATGCGATAAATATTATCGACAGAAATATTTTTTTCATTGGTTATACTGAATATTATTAATTTAAGAAACGAGCAGCAAAGGTAACAAAAAAATCGTATCGCCGATTGATAAACTTTTACTCGACAGTCTAATTCGTCTAATTGCTTCGATATTCGTCGTTTCTGCAGCGATATGCTACAAGGTGAAATTGTCTCTTTTTTCCAGCTCTTGTTGCAAGAAGTTTATCAATGTGTTTTGTTCTTTTAGTCGGTGTTCGTAAAGTATTACCAATCGTCGCATCATTTCGCATTCTTGTCGGCAACAGTGTTTTCGCCCGCCCATATTGTGATTGCCTGCTTTGCCGATTAATTCGGACAAGTCTATCTCCAATATGTTCAATATCTGTTGCAGGCGGTCTGTGGTAAGCTCCGTCTCGCCGACCTCTATCTTGTGGTAAGCCGACTGACTGATATTAAGATGACTTGCAATATACTCCTGCGAAATACCTTTGTGCTTCCTCATTTTTTTGATATTCTCTATTATATTCATAGATAGATGATTTTTCGAAGATTAAAACAACTGTCGGAAGCAAAAGTAATAAAAGTTATTTAAAAACAGATAAAAAAAATCATCTCATTTTTCGTAGTTTCACTAATCAATATGCTATCAATCATAATATTTCCTTCATAGTTATAATTTACCCCCACAAAGTAATAACAACGATAAAGAAAACACACTATCTTTGCTCTCATATCAGTATTTTTTAACTTTTAAACCCGACACCGCACGGGCAAATGTGGTCTTACAAATTATGTTAGACAAAAATAAAAAATTTCGAGTTATCGAAGAATGTGTAATGAACCAAGGTGAAATGAAAATGACTAAAGGAGGAACTTGTGATGAAACGTATGATCTTTGTAAAGTTGGTCTAGTACGATATTTTGCAGATGATCCATGTCCTGAATATGCAAAACCCTGCCCAGATGTTGAAGTCTATTTTATATGTCCTGGTCAAATCACTTATTTAAAGGTTCAAGATAACTTTAAGGGGTGATTTCTGAAATTTTTGAGCAAAGTTAGGTATAAATTTTGATTTCTGTAATTGTATCTAAACTCACACTCCTTAATATGTAGGTAAAATGTATGCCTGTGCACACCTCTGAACTTTGCCAATCGTACTTTACAAAGCCCCCAAAAGTTCTCTATTCCATTGATATGGTTATGTCCCAAAGCAAATTCATTTTCTCCATGTTTGACTCTGTAATGCCTCTTATAGCCGTAATTAACCAGCCCATCATAGCTTTTAAAACCGTCGG
>GG774889.1:672212-688078 GCA_000163695.1 Bacteroidetes oral taxon 274 str. F0058 | reverse complement strand
AACTCGACTTCTCCATTTGTAAATGGGCTTTCCGCCTCGCATAATTCAGCTATACGCTCTCTAAATGCTCTATAAAACCTATTGATGGTAGGGCGAGAAATACTTGTTAAAACAGACGTCTTTTCTGCCTCGATATCGAGGTAGAAAAGACGAATAATCTCTCTCGTTTTTCTCTCTGAAATGTGCGTCACTTTTATGTACTTGTTTCTCATTGTAGCAAAATAACTTACAAAGATAATTCTTTCGTAAAGTTATCTTGAACCTATTTAAATTATTGTTGTCCTGCTATATTACCCGAGTAATGAATTAATGGGCACTAAGAAGGGTATATCTCTCTGTATAGAATACCTAGGTTAAACTTACGTAGAGACAGTATTTTCTACGAATGTATTGTCTCTACATTTTTTCGTCTTTTAGTCGTATATCTCATAAATAAACTGTTTATTTAATGAAAAAAGTATTGTTAAGTATAGTATTGCTGTACACGGTATTCTCTGCGAAGGCACAAAACCTGACACCTACCGTCGACAAACGGATAGAGCTTATGGCTCTTGTATTCCGCCTTGCGGGAGCCGAAGAATACCAGCCCTCTTACAACTACAAGTCATCGTATACGGACAAGATAGAGCGTAAGTTTGCCCCGTTCAGAGAGAGCGAACTGGTGAAATACACACAACAGCTCAGGAATAAATACGGTATAGGATTCGACGCCGTCGTGAACTTTGCCCTATACACCGAGATAAAAAATAGCAAGGTAGCGTTCCGTAACGATGTAGATATAAGAAACCTCGACAAAAGGTGGCCCCAAGACAGCCTGCCCAAGTATATGAATCTGCTGAATAAGTTCTACAAGCAGACGGGGTTCGATGCTTTCTTCGCCTCCAATGCCGACCTTTACGCTAAGGCGGCCGAGTCTTTCAAGACTAAGGTTATGGACGAAATAAACCTGAAATGGTTCGACGACTTTTTCGGGCAGAAGAAATCCGATAACTTCAAAGTGATGATAAGTCTGTCGTTCTGCGAAGGCAACTACGGACCGCACATAAAAGACAAAAGCGGCAACGAAGAGTACTACACCATATTCGGGTCTTGCCGGACAGACAGTGCGGGTATCCCCATATATGGTAAGATGGGGTGGCTTGTGGCACACGAGCTTAGCCACTCGTACTGGAACCCCGCCATAAAGCCCTATTACCCGGAGGTGATGCCGCAGGCAACCAAGATGTTTTACCTGGCGGCAAACTACCTGCGAAATATACATTACGGCGACCCGAAGTCGTGTTTCGGCGAAATGCTGGCAAATGCCAGTGCAATACTGTACGATGTGGACAATCCGAACAAATACGCACCCAACTACGACGAACGCATACAAATATGCCAAAACAGCGACGACGGTTTCATCGCCATAGGGGCAATAGTAGAGGCACTGAAAGAGTATCGCAAGCAACGCGACAAATACCCCAATATAACAGACTATATGCCGGAGATAGTAAAGGCGTTCAACTCGGTAGATGCAGAGAGGGTTTTTGCTGAAACCGAGAGCCAACGCCCCTTGATACTGGGCACCAATATCGAAAACGGCAGCCAAGACGTAGACCCCGCGTTAGACAGCATAGTAGTCTACTTCGACAGGCGAATGAATGTACACGCAAACGGCTGGAGCCCAGACAGCAAGTGCAAAACCTGTAAAATGCCGAACACGGAAGGATTAGATTTCTATTGGAACAAAGATGCCAAAAGCTGGGTAGTAAAGGTAAAGTTGGAGCCGGATACCGAGTATACGATTATATATCCGAGTTTTTTCTTCTTTGCCGAAAATAACTGCCACAGCCCCAAAAACAACTATCGTCTCACATTCAAAACACGTAAAAAACAATGATACTATCCAACTATACATTTCTTTTCGAGAACGGCGGCGAATACTACGCCTTCAATGCACTATCGAAAGCATTCTTGGAGATAGACTCTCCAAGCTACGACCTCCTACTCGCCAAGCAGAAGACGCGAGCCGAGATAACCGACGAGGAGTTAGACAAAGAGCTATTCGAAGAGCTCAAGAAACGTCTATTCCTCTGCACAAGCCACCAGGACGAGTTTCTTACCTACAAGGCAATGATAATGAATCTACGCCAACAATCCTCGTCGATGCACCTGACCATAGCTCCTACGATGGATTGCTGTTTCAGCTGTTTCTATTGTTTCGAACGCGATAATAAGACCAAATCGTACATAACGACCGAAATAATGGACGCCATCATAAAAAATATCTAACGACGAGAAAATCTACAAACTCTTCATCTGACCTGGTTTGGCGGCGAGCCTCTTATGGCAGTAGACAAAATGCAGGAGTTTTACCGCAAATTCCGCCCCGTGTTCAAAGGTAAATTCTCGTCGAATATCATTACCACAGCTCATCACATAGACGAAAGAGCAATCGATATACTAAAAGAAATAGAGGTTAAGTCGATGCAAATAACAATCGACGGTATGGAGCAGACACACAACTCGGTAAAATTCACCGAAGGGTGTAGAGCAATGCTTTCCGTAGAGTGCTGTCGAATATAGACCTATTGGTGGACAAATACCCCGAACTGGGCATAGTCGTGCGTGTAAACACGACCAAGAGCAACTCGGCAGAGTATATCGAGCTACACAATCTTATAGGTAAGCGATATAAAGGCAAGGTTAGTATGTCTCCCGGTCTTGTGATGAACAGAACCAACGACCCGAGCGTTACGAATCTGTTCGACAGAGAAGATTTCTCGAGGTTTTCGCTCGATTTGTGGCAGAAACACCGTATAGTGAGTTCATGGCTGATGTACCAAAACTCGCCGTATTCGGAGTGCGCTATCCGCAACCGCAATGCCTTGTCTGTCGATCCCGAAGGTAACGTGTATCAGTGTTGGGAGAATATCGGCAACAAAAAACGTACTATCGGCAGGCTCGACTCCGAAGGTAATCTGACACCGACATCAACCAGACAGAGCTTAATCGTAACCTCTACGGTGCCGACCCGATTGCGACGCCTAAGTGTATTAAATGTTCGTACCTGCCTATGTGTGGCGGTGGTTGTCCTATACAGAGGATACAAAATGAATTCGAAGGAACTAAAAACGATATATGTTCTTCCTACAAAAACCACATAAAAGACTGGCTATTAACGTATCTCGAATTGAAGAAACTCGGCATAATGCGAGAAAAAAAATAATCGGACACCGTTGCAATATGAACAGGCAGTATAAAAATACTGCCTGTTGTGTTTTTTCAGAAGCGAAATCTTACCACCCTCTCAGTCTACCCAAGGCGTGGGATACGGTACAGGTTCTCGGTAGTCGTAGCGATATAGGCGATACGTCTTGTGGCGTCTGTCGACGGAGGTGTGTTTGGAGTGCGTAAACGGCAGCAGGTAACCTACACCCACCTCGAGCATCTCTGCTACATTACTATGCAGCTTGATTCCCGTCTGAATCACAAAGTTATCGTAAACTCTGTAACGTATAGCAAGCCGTATGTAGCTCCAGCCGTCCTCTTTTTTGATATCGTATCCGTAGAATATTCCACGGCTGCCGCTCACGTGCGGATAGGCGTTTTTTATCGGGTCGTAGAGATATACGCCTACATCGACAATACCGCTGAACCGCCCCATTATAAACTCGTTATTCACAGCTATGCCGAACCTTAATTTGTTGGCAAACTTGTCTTCGTCTATTTTGTATCTGGCAAACAGCGGGTTGTCGTCCGAAGGACGCTTGACGAAGGCACCGTCGTAAAACAGATCTGCCCCTCCTCCAAGAGCGTACCAGTCTGTGATAGGAGCGGTGATACCAGCGTGCAGCGACCCTACAAAAAAGCTTTTGCGGTCTCTGTAATTTATCTGTCGACTGAACCCTGAGGCTACCACCTTAGCCTCGAAATCGAAAGGAAGCCCATAGGCAGGATTATATGTCGTATTTCTATTGTACGGCACAAGGTTATAGCGGGCACCCAGCTGTGCGTAAATAATATTCACTCCGAAATTCGGGTTTCGGAAACTGCCGTTGCTCATATGCGAATAGCCCACATCGCCTGCCAGAGACAGACGGGCATTGATACGATACGTAAAATTTGCACTTGCCGTCAGATAACAGTTTATGGGGAAGCTGAAAGCCGAGTTGGCAGTTCGGGCGTCGACACCGCTCAACGTGTCGGCATTGTACCAAGTTTTGGTAACAAAACTGAGCCCGGCACCCATTTTTAGGTTGATACCCCAATATTCGCTCTCGAGCATCGGGATAGATATGTACGGATAGGCATAAATGGCATTGCCAAGCAATTGATTGTTGCCCAGATTGATAAATCCCAGTCCGACGCCTAAATTCGGGAAACGCCAGAACTGCTGCCAATGACTTACGGCAGACTCCGCAGGCAGTTCGAAAGCCACCTCTCCGCCAAGCACTATACCCTTGGCGATAGAATGGAGATTCTTCGAATGTGGAATAATCCAACCTCCGTACAGAGCACCCTTTACGGTATATTTATACTGTGCGTAAGATATTGTAGATGAAAGCAATATTAGAAATACACAAATTTTTCGAGCGATTAAATGAGATTGCATATCCGTTTTTTTAGCTATTTTTGCAAAAGTAATACAATTTATCAAGACAATAGATAATATTTTAATATCACAGCACATAAACACTTTTATATGAAACAGATACTGACAATAGCCAAAAAGGAATTCCGTAGTTTTTTCGGTTCCATACTCGGATATATCGTACTCGCCATTTTTTTGCTCGGGGGGGCACTTTTTTTGTGGATTTTTCCCAATCAATACAACATTATCGATAGCGGATACGCTGCATTAGACGGGCTTTTTGCCATTACGCCATACCTGTTTCTGTTTCTGTGTCCGGCGATAACGATGCGTAGTTTTGCCGAGGAGCGTCAGCAGGGCACGCTCGAACTGCTTCTGGCACGTCCTGTCTCGAAACGCCGTATAGTAACGGGCAAGTCGCTCGGCAGCTGGGCGATAGTGATTGTGGCACTGCTCTTTGTGCTGGTGTGGTATGTATCGGTGTCGCTGTTGGCAAGCCCGAAAGGCAATGTCGATAGCGGTGCGTTCTGGGGCTCTATGCTCGGACTGTTGTTTCTGTCGGCTATCTATATAGCGATAGGTATTTTCTCGTCGTCGATAACGGGCAATCAGATATTTGCGTTCGTCCTCGGCGCCACGATGTCGTTCGTTATGTTCAAAGGCTTCGACTTCGTCGGTCTGCTCTTTGTCAAAGGCAATGTAACCGACCTTATCTCAGCACTCGGTATAAACTACCACTACAAATCGATATCACGCGGAGTCGTCGATAGCCGCGATGTAGTCTATTTCTTGGTAGCAACGTTCGTATTTATCTACGCTACCATAGCGGTACTGAATAGAAAAGGAAGGTAAGTGGAAATATCCTTGGATTTGCTATCAGGTATAGATATGTTTTTACTTTCTGTTCGAAGAATTACATATAATCAGATAGAGTTAATACGTAACAACAGGCACTTCATCAAATAAGGTTGGTTCCATATTGACATTCTTTCGTTCCATTATACTTGGGATACGGTACTTATCCTCAATAAAACCATTATTGTTAAGTCTTTCTAATATCATTTGATAATATTCGGGGTGAAGCTCGCAACTAATATAATTTCTTTTAAGGTTTTTACATAGCACCAGTTCACTGCCACTACCCCCAAATAATATAAAACAGTCATCTTGCTCTCGGGTACATGATTTTATAAGCATTTCGACCAAAGGAAGAGGAATCTGACAAGAGTGGAAGGTCTTATCTTTGCTTACATTCTTTACCAAATCATAATAAAACCAACTATAAGGCATTCGCCCTGTATGCCCATCGGCAATACGTTTCATAATTCGTTTATCGGTAGGGTTTTGATAGGGAACAGATATATTATCTTTGTAAAAAGCATTATTTTTGGATTTAGTAGCATGCAAAATACTTCTATGAGCTGTGGTTAGTTTTCGAGGAGAATGTCCTACATTTGTATTATATATCCACACATAATCACTTACATCATAAGCATTATTATCTAAATATTTTACACGCAGGTAGGCATTTTGCTTAGGATAATTCATCATAAATAAGTTACCCGTTGGCTTTAGTACACGCATCGATTCTGTAGCCAAATCAACATACCATTCAATATACTCCGCCCATTTTTGAGTGTAATTTCTTCCTGCATAGTTAATTCCTACATTGTAATCAGGATCACCATAAACCATATCCAATGAATTATCTGGTAATGATTTTAGTATTTTCAATACGTCTTCATTAAATACTTTATTTCGAAAGTTTTCTATCATCTATTCTGTTTTTATCAGTTTGTAAGCTTTTGCTTTTACAAATTTTATACTCGTAATATCATAAGGGTTTTCAAAAGTATACTCCCAAAGTTTCAACACATCAACATCATGCTCTTTGTTACGAACCACATACACTCCACTTATTTTTTGTATTTTTCCATCGAGTTGCTCTTTATTAGCATTGTGATAATATAGGAAGGGGTGGTAAATTTGATAGACATTAAAGCTATCGGGAGTACCGTTTTTGCCCTCAAACACACCTATATGTCCATCAAACTCTATTGTCAAATCAATTTCTATTTGAATATTATCAATTTGTAATATAATATCGTCTCCAAAATTATATTTCAACGACGTTTTGGTACGATGAGGAAAATAAGTCTTAGGTCGTTTAACAATATCCACATCGTTTAATTCAGTATCTTGTCCAAAGAGAAATTCATGTAATATACGCTGATTATTGGCTACCGAAAGGATATTACTCTCACTGCTATTGAACTGATTGAGAATTGATTTTCTATATTTCCACTCTATTATATCGTCGATAGGTTCAAAATCGTGATATAATTTGTTTATCCCTTTTACAAAAATATGTTTTCCACCACCTTTGTGAAGAATTGCATAATCATTTTCTATTAATATGGGTGGTAACTTTTTACGATTATCGATTTTAGTAGCATCGAAAGGATTTCCAAATCCAAATGCTCTTGATATATCCTTGACCAAACTATTATCAAATTCAAAATTACCTGCTTTCTGGCAGTGTTCAAATACAGCTTCTATTACTTGACTCTTCTTACTCATAATACAATTTTATGTTTGCAAAATTAAGAATAAAACCCAATATATACAAAAGCACTTAATGACACTATCTTATTAAGCAAACAAATACAAGCAGTGCTTGAAATACAATCCATACAATTGCAAGAGCCGAAATTTATACCTAATTTTGCTCGGGAGTTTTAGGAATACCAAACTTATGACAAATCATTAAAAATCACATAACTATGCTCATACTGAAAGCATCGGCGGGGAGCGGCAAGACGTACAATCTGGCTATGCAGTTTATTCTGAGGCTAGTCGTCGAGGGCGACGAGGCTTTTCGGCATATCCTTGCCGTTACGTTCACCAAAGATGCTACCGCCGAGATGAAGCTTCGGATACTCGCTGACCTCTATTCTATCGCCAACGGAAATAACCAATCGCTCATAGACAACATAAAGCGGGAATTGCCCGGCAGACGCTCTATCACCGACGAACAGATAAAGGTGGTGGCACACAGGGCACTATTAAAGATACTACACGATTACGGCAATTTCAACGTAGGCACCATCGATAGTTTCTTCCAGCGGGTACTCCGCAATCTTGCCCGCGAACTCGGCAAAGGCTCTCGATTCAATATAGACCTGAACGACATCAAAGCCGTAGCAGAGGCGGTCAGAGAAGTAATAGCACAGGCACATAACGACACCGTTCTGCTCGATTGGCTCGAGAGTTTCGTAAACGATAAAATATCCGAAGAGAAGACGTGGAACGTCGAAAGAGAACTCAGGATTTTCGGACTCAATATCTTCAACGAAGTTTATCAGACACAGCAACACAACATCATACGCCTTCTAGAGGAGAATCCCGATATCTTCAAAGACAAAATCGCGGAATACAAAAAGATAATAAACCATTTCGAGAGCTATCTGAAGAGGAAAGCCGACGAATTTTTCGCACTGTCTGCCGAATACGGTATCGTAGCAGAAACATTCAACCGCAAAACCGTATTCAACCACTTCAAGAAGTTTGCCGATAAGGACTTCGATTTCGAGGCGGGTAAGATGGTTCTCGATGCGTTGGAAGACTACGGTAGCTTGGTAACCAAGTCGAACCCCGAGCGAAACACCCTACTGCCCGTGATGGAGAGGGTTTTCCACCCGCTGCTGAAAGAGACCGAAGAGTTCAGAGAACGGTATATGGCAAGGTATCTGGCGGCAAAACTATGTTTGAAGAATATCTTTAATCTGGGACTTTTGAGCTACATATCGAAAGAGATAGACCGACAGAGCCGCGAAAACAACCGTTTTATGCTCAAAGATACGGCTATGGTGCTCAACGCAATGATCAACCCCGAACACGATTTTTCGTTCGTATACGAAAAGATAGGAGCCGACGTCCGCAATGTGATGATAGACGAATTTCAGGACACGTCGTGGTTGCAGTGGCAAAACTTCAAGGCTCTGCTTGCCGACATCATGGCGTCGGGACGGTTTTCGCTGCTGGTAGGCGACGTCAAGCAGAGCATCTACCGATGGCGTAATGGCGACTGGCGGATACTGAATAATATCGAAGACGAGATTCGCCACGCCGAGACAAGGGTATTGGATACCAACTGGCGTAGTGCCCGCAACATCGTCGAGTTCAACAACGACGTTTTCGGCAAGATGGCTCAGATGCTACCCGAAAAGTTCCGAAGCACGTATGGCAGTCTGCCTTACAATCCTTTCGAGAAGGCATACGGCGATGTGCGACAGAAGGCTTCAAAGACCGCAGACGAAGGCTTCGTATCGATAGGGATATACGACCGTGACGACGAGGCTCTCGATATGCTCGGCAAAACACTCGACACGCTTGCCCGCAAAGGATACCCTGCCGAAAAGATATGTGTGCTCTGTCGTACCAACAAAGAGGTTCGGCAGGTTGCCGATTTTCTGGCAAAAAGCGAACCTGAGGACGACGCCTACAAGAATGTCGTATCCGACGAAGCCTTCTTGCTCTCGTCGTCGCCCGCCGTACAACTCATAGTAGCCGTTATGCAAGTAATCGATAACCCGCAAGATAAGGTAGCTGCATACGAAGTCGGTTTCATCGGTAAGACGCTGGGGCTACCCTCTGTCGATTGGAGAGCCGAGCTCTCCGACTACGGGCTGAAATCTCTGTACGAGACCGCTATGACGATAATAAGCCTCTCGGGAATACACCGTATAGAGGGACAAGCCGGATACCTATACGCGTTTATGGATTATCTGATGAGCTATCAACAAGACAATAGCGCTGACATATCCGACTTCGTAAGATACTGGAACGACGAACTGAGCCGAAAAACCGTCGGTAGCAGCTCGATAAAAGGCATAAGGGTGATGACGATACACAAATCTAAGGGGCTCGAGTTCGACACGGTGATAATACCTTTTCTGGAAGAAGATATGCACCGAACCAACACCTCTTCCATTGTCTGGTGCGGAGCGAAGGATAAGCCGTTCGACTTGCCGGTATTCCCCATAGAGTACGACAAACGTATGGAGCGGTCTGTGTTCAGAGACGATTTTATAGACGAAACCATTATGTTGCTGATGGACAGCCTCAATGTCTTTTATGTAGCCTGTACTCGTGCAGTGAATAATCTATTTATCTTCGCCAAAAGAGCCTCTGTCGAGACGAAAAAAATACGTATTGAACAGTTGTTGCAAGAAGCGGTCGCTCTCGACGACGACACTTTCGCCTCGGGCAATCTGTCGGATTATAACGCATCGGCAGGCAGCAGCAGTGTACCCGACGACAATCCGTTCAAGAACCTCTATTCGGAGACAGTACGGGCGGGTTTCGATATCCAAAACGGCACATTGGACAAGACGCTCTTCATACAGTCCAACTCGTCGCGTGAGTTTATACTCGGACAAGACGGCGAGACGAGCCCTTTCGTCTTGGAGGGTAACATAATGCACAGCATATTCTCGGCTATCGACACAGCCGACGATGTAGATAGTGCCGTTCGTAATCTGGTATACAAGGGGATAATAACCGACAGCGACAGTCGGTATTACGTGTCGGCAGTGTCCGAGGCTATTGCCAATCCGTTGGTTGCCGAGTGGTATTCGGGGCAGTACAAGACGCTCAACGAACAGACAATAATCTCCAAAACAGCCGACAACCGACCGACTGCCAGCCGTCCCGACAGGGTAATGATAGACGGAAGGCGGGCAATAGTAGTCGATTATAAGTTCGGGCAACCGCAGGCAGCCCACCGAAGACAAATAGTGCATTATATGTCTCTGCTCGAAAAGATGGGATACTCAGTAGAGGGGTATCTGTGGTACGTAAAAGCAAACAACATAGAGAGGGTTTTGTTGTAACTCGTTGAAAATAACGTTTAATCGTTTAACTGTTGAATTGTTGAAATGGGTAAAATGTACTTTATAAAAAAGAATTGGCAGCAAACGTGTAAAAGCAAACAATTTACTAAACGTGAACAACAAAACTTTAATAACTCGCCCGATTAACCTTTTTTAAGTCGGTATATTTCATTTTTTTACTAACTTTGCTCTGTATTTAATAGTAATTTTAACCTAATAATTTTATGAAAAAAGTAATTTTAGTATTTTGTCTCTTTGTAGGTTTCGCCGCAGCAACGGCAGCTCAGCCCCGAGCTATCGGCGGTAGAGTTGGTTGGGCATTGGAAGCCTCATATCAACACGAAGTAACGGACGACAGCTACTTTCAGATAGACGCAGGTTTCCCCGGTTACCATCTTGGATTACACGTTGTTGGCACATATAACTGGATTTTTGCCACACCTCAATGGGGACGCTACGGCAAATGGGAATGGTTCGCAGGTGTCGGCGGTGGCACAGGAGTATGGTGGGACGGCGATTTCTTTATGGGCGTCGCAGGCAACTTCGGTCTGTCGTTTACCTTCCCGTTCGACTTGCAGCTCTCCACAGACTTCCGTCCTGTTGTAGGACCTGTATTCAAACGCGACGGTTCGGGATTCTACGATTACGGACTGTGGGGATTCGGACTTAGCGTAAGATATGCATTCTGATTAGATAACACAGGTCAGATAGTATAGATATGATAAATAAGGGCAACAATGCAAATTGTTGCCCTTATTATTTACAAGATAAGTATAATTTCCACTTCTCTCTACCCTACTTATTCGGGATGAATTGCCTCCGATGGGCACACTTCGGCGCAGGTACCGCACGAGGTGCAAGCTGTCGGGTCTATCACGTAGATATCGCCTTCGGATATAGCTCCCACCGGGCATTCGCCTATACAGGTACCACACGCAACGCAATCGTCTGTTATTACGTAAGCCATTGTTTGATTTAATTTTTTTGTTAGTAATTTATTTTGTCGGTACAAAGGTATATAAAAATCTCATAACAGGCAAATTTTTATGCTTCTCATAGCCTTTGCGGGCATATAAAAAATCCAAACCGACCGCCAACAATTCAATAGTTAAACGATTAAACGTCAAGAAAAAAACAAGACAACTTACCGAGCAGATAAGCCGTCTTGAATTTTTATGATTTTCTGTGTCAATCTAAGGCAAATACTTATTTTATCGCCTTTATAACCGAATTATGCACTACATTTTTCGTATTATCACCGCTTGTATTGACAGCATCGGCTACGAAGGCAACTATATACATTTTGGCAGGGTCGGTAGCGAACTTACCAATCTTTTCGGGGAGTTTGTAGGTATACTCTTTCGAGTATTTACCCTGTGACACACCGAGAGCGTCGCCCCAAGTATCTTTCGATATAACATCACGCAAAGCATTATGATGAACATATTTATCGCCGCCGCCATTTTGGTACGCAACTATACCGTCTTGAATAAGGTATACATTGAGTTTTGCCTTTGGATAATCTTCCAACAATTCTCCTTCTACTTTTACCTTTATCTCTTTGGTAGCCTCATTGTAAGAGGTTGTCAGATTAATTGTAACATTCGTAGGTTGTGCCAATCTTTTGTCCAATATTGCCTTAGAGATAGATGACGTAGAGAAAAGGACTGCTTTTCCTACGATTCCGGGTGTTCTGTCTAACATAGAGTACGGTATGTATTGTAATCCATAAAAACCCGCTAAAGTATTACTGTGCGGTATCGCAAAATCATCTTTCACAGAGCTATTCAAATGATGACATACCAATATCACTTTATCGCCAAAAGCAGGTAATATTTTGTGTAGCTTTTCCATTGCATAATAGCAAGGTCCGCACCAAGTACCCGTAAAGTCTTCTAAAAGAATGGCATTGCGGGATACAGGATCTTTTTTACTTACCGTTACGGCACAAGTAGCAGTTTTACTGCCGTCTTTGGTAGTTACCGTTATATTTGCCGTACCGATAGCTACAGCCGTTACCTTACCTTCGTCGACTGTGGCGACATTAGAATCGTCGGATGTCCACATAACGGTCTTATCTGCCGCATCGGCAGGAGCGACGGTTGCCGTAAGAGTAAACTCTTCACCTATCTTAATAGTCTTAGTTGTTTCACTAAGCGTAACACCTGTCACTTCTTTCTTTACTTCTGGAGTATTTTCCTTACAAGACGAAAAAGCGACCAACATCGTTGCTGCTATGAGCAACCCGAAACTAAAAACTTTTTTCATAAATTAATTTCTTATATTTTATTATTTTTAAAATTACTAATATTTTGTCTTAGAGAATAGCCACCTATTTAATACCTTTTATTGCTGCATTATGCACTACATTTTTGGTATTATCGCCGCTTGTATTGACAGCGTCGGCTACGAAGGCAACTATATACATTTGGGCAGGGTCGGTAGCGAACTTACCTATCTTCTCCGGAAGTTTGTAGGTATACTCTTTCGAATATTTACCCTGTGACACACCGAGAGCATCGCCCCAAGTACCGCCAGAGAGCACTGCCCGCAAGGCATTGCGGTGAACGTATTTATCGCCTCCCTTAGCCTGTTGGTAAACGATACTGTCCTGAATAAGATATACATTGAGGTTTGCCTTGGGGAGGTTACGTAGCAGCTCGCCCTCTACTTTCACCTTAATCTCTTTCGAACCCTCGCTGTATGAGGTTGTAAGGAGAATGGTAACAGACTTGGGTTCTGCCAGCTTTTTGTCCAATACGGCTCTGGTGAGCTTACCTGGGTAGAAAATTACGCCATCAGAGACTAATCCCTTAGTCCTGTCTATCATAGATAAGGGTATACCTGAGACTTTATAAAAACTACCCAATTCTTTGCTGTGCGATATGGCAAAGTCGTCTTTCCAGTGATGGCTTACCAGTATCACTTTATTGCCAAGACCGGCAGTCTGCTTATTGATATTCTTCATCTCATAATAACAAGAAGAACACCAATCTGCCGTAAAATTCTCTAAAAGTATACTGTTACCGACAGTTGCCTCATTTTTCACCACATTCGTAGGTTTACACGAAGGGAAAGCAAGCAACGCCGTCGCTGCCACAAGCGACCAAAAACTAAAGAACACTGAACCGAATATCTTCATAATCTTCTATATTTTACTGCCTTACACGACGAAAGAAATTTCACAAACATCTATTCATTCTTTTCAAACAGAACTACAAAGGTAATAAAATATTTTTATCGGCAACAGGGAAAAACAAAAATAGTATTTTTTTCAAACATAATTAACTGTGGAGAATATTACAACCCGTAAATTAGGAATGATTTACTAAAACACATATCACTCTGACGTATAGGCTATTATACTGTCATTAGTCGATACTATTATTTGATAACCAAACATAGAAAAACAAAAACTGTACCGCAGGGTATCTGCGATACAGTGGTTCTATTACAAAAAAGTTTGTTTATCTCTTTATAATCTTAAATGTCTTGTTGCCTACTACGAGAACATAATTGCCTGTCGGTTGAGAGGATAAGTCGATACTGTTTTCGCCCTGTTGTAAGGAGGTGGTTTTCACCATCTGTCCCAGGGTGTTGTACACTGTGGCTTTGCCCTCTCTGTCGGCAACTACAAACACAGTACCTTCGGTATAAGTAGGATATACTTCGTATTTGTCTTGCTCTACGGGACTACAGAAGCTGAGGTCTGCACCCTCGATTTTGAAATTTTTCCAGACGTCGGCAGCTTTGTATGCAGCGATAGCACTCGTAGGTACTTTGAGTACTACTTTTGACACAACTACGCCTCCTCCAAAAACACTATTGGCTAAGGCAGGAGGTACGGCAGCTCTGCATATTATCTCTTGCAGCTTGGAACATCCAAAAAAAGCAGCGGTATTTATCTTCGTAAGCGATGCAGGCAAATCTACATTGTGCAATGCCAAAGTGCTTATAAAAGCCCTATTCTCTATCGAAGTTACAGTCGAAGGTACTTTGTAGGTATCTTCCTGCTTTCCGCTCGGATAGGTAATCAACGAAGTTTTGCTTTTATTGAAAAGTATGCCGTCTTCGGACAAATACTCGGTATTGGCAGGGTCGACATTTATGTTTTGGAGCCTTCCGCTCATATAGAAAGAGCCGCTCTCTATCTTTTTCACCGAAGCAGGTATATTGACAGTATGCAATTTCAGACAACTTGCAAAAGCCTGTTGACCTATGGTAGTTAGTTTTGCAGGTAAATCGACTTTCTCGATTCTAAGACAATTCATAAAAGCAGCTTCTTCTATCGCATCGAGGTTTTCGGAAAACACGATATTCTCTATCTTACCGCAACCTTCCATAGCTCCTATCTTGGCTATTTTCACAGAGTTCGGCATTGTGTAAGTACTCAAATTTTTGGCGGTAGGGAATTTTATCAACTCCGACTTGTCTTTGTTATATAAAATACCATCTTCCGCCACATAAACTGTGTTGGCAGGGTCTACAACAAATCTGGTAAGCTCCTCGCAGAATAAAAAAGCGTGCACACCGATATTGACAACGGAAGCAGGTATCTTAAAAGAGGTTATTTTTTTTGCAGAAGCGAATGCTCCGAGACCTATTATTTTCAGACCATTGTTGAGAGTATATTCGGTTACCTCTTCGCACTCATAAAAAGCGTACTCTCCGATAGAATCTATCGAAGAAGGTATTTCGACAGAAGTAATATTCCGATTATTCTCGAAAGCCTTGAAACCTATCTCTTTGACCGTATAGGTCACGCCACCTTCGGTTACCGTCGAAGGTATCGTAATATCGCCGGTAGTGGATTTACCGTCTGTTATCCTTACTGTTTTGGCAGTAGCATCCAACACCCGATATTTGATGTTGCCCACCGTAAACTCTTGTGCCACCGCCAATGCAGCCACACACAAACCCACTGTTAAAATGGAGATTCTCTTTGCAAATAAAATTTTACCCATAAAATTGTTTGTATACGAAATGAATAATTATTAAAATAGTTTATAAAAACGCCGCAAAGATATACAAATTATTCTAATTGTCGTGTATCACATCGTTAGTTTTTATTTGTCGAACAAGAAATCGTCGGGAGGACACGAATATATGTGTCAGGTATTAAGATTAGGTTCAAGATAACTTTACGAAAGAATTATCTTTGTAAGTTATTTTGCTACAATGAGAAACAAGTACATAAAAGTGACGCACATTTCAGAGAGAAAAACGAGAGAGATTATTCGTCTTTTCTGCCTCGATATCGAGGCAGAAAAGACGTCTGTTTTAACAAGTATTTCTCGCCCTACCATCAATAGGTTTTATAGAGCATTTAGAGAGCGTATAGCTGAATTATGCGAGGCGGAAAGCCCATTTACAAATGGAGAAGTCGAGTTGGACGAAAG
>GG774889.1:520041-671974 GCA_000163695.1 Bacteroidetes oral taxon 274 str. F0058 | reverse complement strand
CATGGAGAAAATGAATTTGCTTTGGGACATAACCATATCAATGGAATAGAGAACTTTTGGGGGCTTTGTAAAGTACGATTGGCAAAGTTCAGAGGTGTGCACAGGCATACATTTTACCTACATATTAAGGAGTGTGAGTTTAGATACAATTACAGAAATCAAAATTTATACCTAACTTTGCTCAAAAATTTCAGAAATCACCCCTTAAAGTTATCTTGAACCTTATTATTAATCAATATGATAGTTCAAAATGACTTGCAAAGAATAATTCTTTCGTAAAGTTATCTTGAACCTAAGATTATTACGTTTACACGCTCCACAACGTTTAAACAATTAAACGCCACGATACTCACAACACCGAATACCAGATAAATGCAGTAACGATAAATCGCACAAGTTTGCCCAGAAAGAGACTTACCACGGTCTTAGATACCGAGGCACGCATAAAACCCAGAGCCAGCGGTATCAGGTCACCGACGAAGGGTACGAAGCTGAAAAAAGCCATAAATGCTCCCTTGTTGTTGAGCCATTGCTGTGTTTTCTCTATCTTTTCGCGTTTGACTCTGAAATATTTTTCGACCCACTCTATTTTGCCCAGATAGCCGAGATAGTACGACGTAAGTCCGCCTCCAAAATTGCCCAAAGTAGCCGCCACGATACACAAGACAGGGTTCATTCCCGCCGCCAGACAGCCACCAAAGGCAAACTCCGACGAGAAGGGAAGAACGGTAGCTGCCAAAAACGCCACCAGAAACAACCCATAATAACCATAATCAAGCAAAAACTCTAACATTGCATCATATCTAAGACAACCAATGCCGCCAAAGCCTCCACCACAGGCAATACACGAGGCACTATGCACACATCGTGCCGCCCGCGTATCTCGATGGTACGCTCTGCTCCGTGTATATCTACGGTCTGTTGCGGTCTGCCGATACTCGGTACGGGCTTGAATGCCACACGAAACGTTATATCTTCGCCATTGGATATACCGCCCTGTATACCACCGCTATGGTTGGTTGCCGTACGTACGAAGCCGCCACGATTGGTAAAAATATCGTTAGCTTCCGACCCGCGCATCGCTGCCAGCTCGAAACCGTCGCCATAGTCGAATCCCTTAGCTGAAGGTATTGTAAGCATAGCCGCCGCAAGCCGCGACGACAGTTTGTCGAAAATCGGATTGCCTACCCTGCCGGCAGGTACACCGCTCACCACACAACACACCACTCCGCCGAGGCTATCGCCGTCTCTCTGTGCTGCTTCGAGCTCTTCGAGCATCTTGTCGGCGACGTTGCTGTCGGGTGTCGGTAAAGGATTGTGTTCGATACGGCGTATATCCGCCTGCCGATAGACTGCCTTATCGACAACAGTACCTATCTGCCTGACGTAAGACGCTATCTCTATGCCTTGCTCCTCGAGAGCCTGCTTGGCAAGGCTGCCTGCTACTACCCACGACACGGTCTCGCGACCCGATGCACGCATACCTCCCGCAAAATCGGTGATACCGTACTTCTTATGATACGTAAAATCGGAATGCGATGGGCGGAAGACCTCCCTTATCTTGTCGTAATCGCCGCTACGGGCATTTGTGTTTTTTATGAAAAAAGCTATCGGGAAACCCGTCGATACACCGCATTCGATACCTGAGATAAAGACGGCTTCGTCATCTTCGTTACGTTGAGACGAGAAGGGCAGGACGCCCGTCTTCCTCCTTGCGGTCTCCCGTCTTACTTTGTCGAAATCGATAGCAATCCCACGAGGAAACCCGTCGACAACTCCGCCGACAGCCTCACCGTGCGATGAGCCGAACGTAGTAAGAGTGAGTTTTTTACCGAAAGTATTACTCATATATCCACTGCCGTCTGTCTTTCAATGACCGCCACAGCCGCTACAGCCGCCGCAGTCGCTCTCTTCGTGATGACAACCGCCGCCACAGCCGCTGCACGACGACATCGAATGCAGCTCCTCTTCGGTCGGGGTGTGTGCATCGAGCACTCTGACCTTGAATACAAGGTCTTCGCCTGCCAGAGGGTGATTCAAATCGACCTTCACCTCGGTTTCGCCTATCGATACTATCTCTGCATTTATCCTGTCGCCGTTAGCATCTACAAGCGGCACTATCGCTCCCTTGAAGAAACGTTCCGTGTCGAGATTGCCGTCGGTGGTGAAGACATCCATCGGCAAATCGATGATGTTATCATCGCTCCGTTCGCCGTAGGCATCGTGGCTGTCGATAGAAAACTCGAAGCTGTCGCCGACATTCCTGCCGTCGAGAGCCTCTTCGAACTTAGGCAACATCATACCCGCTCCGTGAATATATTTGAGTGGAGCCTCCGAGGAGGTCTCCTCCATTAGCTCGAGTGAGCCGTCATTATTTTTTACGTACAACTTATATTCGATAGTTACCAATTTATTATTAGATATCTGCATAAGCTTTTTTTTAATTATTAATTTTGATTATTTGTGAATTATAAATTTAGAGTCGTATCATATCGCAGTGGAAGTGATTTGCCGATAGAAGACACTACGACACCCGCCTTTTGCCTGTCTGCCTCTTCGGTAATGATGTCGGCAACAACAGCTGCCATTCTGTCATCAATATGGCTGATGGGTTCGTCGAGCAGAATAAAGTCAAACGGCTGGCAGACGGCACGTACGATAGCCACACGCTGCTGCTGTCCCCACGATAACTTCTCGCATAGTTTGTCGGCTTTATCGGCAATCTCGAGACGATTCAACAGACGACGAATATCGCTGTCGGACTTATGATGTGTCAGTTTGTTTTTCAACTGAATATTTTCCCACGCAGTAAGTTCGGGAAATATCTTTAAATCCTGAAAAAGAATACTCAACGAGTGCTTCCTTATAGAATCCCAATGTTTATCATCGATAGCGACAATATCTGTCGTATCGAAAAATATCTTTCCCTCGAAATCGCTCCGATAGCCATACACATAGCCGAAAAGCGAAGACTTACCCTTGCCCGAGTCTGCCTGTACGAGATATTTGCGTCCTTTATCGAACTCTACGTCTGTCTGCCAGACATCCGATTGTAGGCTGCTACCTGCAAATATCTCGGGTAAAATATCGGATAAAACTATCTTTTGCACTGCTATAAAATTTGGTGCAAAGTTAAGATATTTTATCGAAATCGCTCCCTCTATGCCAAAAACATTTTATCACATAACGAATCCGACATTCGCAGTTTTTTGAATATTTTCTCGGGTACCTCAGCCAAAACCGCAGTAAAGCGGTTCTATTAATTGTGGTGCATAGTAATTTATTGACAATTAATTTGCCGTTCTTACGAAAAAATGTAATTTTGCAGAAATTTTTTTTTGTAAGGTATGAAAAGATTCCGTTTGTACGAAATGATTACGGGTTTGGCGGTATTTGTCGTTGCTGCCGTTACTTATCTATTGACCGTAGAACCAAGTGTTCCCTTTTGGGATTGTGGCGAGTTCATAGCCTCTGCCGACAAACTCGAGGTAGGACATCCTCCCGGAGCTCCGTTTTTTATGCTTGTGGGCAGGGTTTTAGCTGCTTTTACCTCAGACCCTACGCACGTAGCCAAGGTTATAAACTCTTTCTCTGCCCTGTGCAGTGCAGCCACCATACTGTTCCTATTCTGGACTATCACACATCTAGCCCGAAAAATCGTCGTTAAAGACGAAAACGACTTCTCGATGCTCAATATGGGAGCTATACTCGGGGCAGGTGTCGTAGGTGCACTGGCTTACACATTCTCGGATACTTTTTGGTTCTCGGCAGTAGAGGGTGAAGTATATGCGTTTTCGTCGTTTTTCACGGCAATAGTATTTTGGTGTATTCTTCGTTGGGAAGACGCCGAAGACCTCGGCAGAGGCACACGCTGGATAGTATTCATAGCCTATCTGATGGGGCTGTCGGTCGGAGTACACCTGCTCAATCTGTTGGCAATACCTGCAATAGTGTTGGTCTATTACTTCAAGAAAACGAAGAAAGTCGATTGGAAAGGCGTACTCAAAGCTCTCGTAGCTTCGTTTGTAATACTGCTCTTCGTACTTTACGGACTGATACCGGGTTTTACCAAGGTAGCAGGCGTATTCGAGCTGTTTTTTGTCAATAAATTGAGTATGCCGTTCAATACGGGTTTACTGATATATATTGTGTGTGTGGCTGGACTTTTTGTATGGACTATCTACGAGACACACAAAACTACCAATGCGATAAGGATAAAAATATCGTTCTCGCTTTTGCTGATAATGCTCGGAATACCTTTCCTCGGCAGCGGAATATGGTTCGATCTGCTAATAATAGCAGCAGGAGTGGCTCTGCTATTCTACAAAAAAGAATGGAATTATAAATGGTTCAATACCATAACACTATCCATATTGGTAATGGTTGTCGGATACTCCTCTTATGCTCTGATAATGGTACGTTCGGCTGCCAATACGCCTATGGACCAGAACTCGCCAGAAGATGTCTTTTCTCTGCAATCGTACCTCAACCGCGAACAATACGGCTCTGCTCCACTACTATACGGCGAAACATTTGCCTCGCCTATGGAATACGAAGCAGACGGCACAGGACGCTGTACGGTAAAAATAAAATACGGTAACACCGAGTATGTACTCCGCCACAAAAGCGACGGCAACGCCAAAGACGAGTACGTAGACGTAGGCAAGGCACAGAAAGGCGTAGAATACGTCTCCAACGGAAAAATGCTTTTCCCGAGGATGTTTTCGCGAGTACCGTATCACGTAGCCGCCTACAAACAGTGGACAGACTTCAAAGGAAGACGCATAAAAGCCGACCAATGCGGGCAGATGCAAGAGTTTATTGTCCCCACTATGGGCGAAAATCTCAAATTCTTCTTCTCCTATCAGCTCAATTTTATGTACTGGCGATATTTTATGTGGAATTTCGTCGGCAGACAAAACGACATACAATCGAACAACGGTGAAATAGATGCAGGTCAATGGATTTCGGGTATACCGTTTATAGACAATGCTCTGTACGGAGACCAAAGCAAATTGCCTGATTATCTGAAAAACAACAAGGGACACAACCGTTACTTCTTCTTGCCGCTTATACTGGGCATATTAGGTATTATATGGCAATTATCCAAAGCACAGAAAGGCAAACAGCAGTTTTGGCTTACATTTGTACTGTTCTTTATGACAGGTATCGCCATAGTGCTGTATGTCAACCAGACACCATATCAACCCCGCGAACGCGATTACTCGTATGCAGGTTCGTTCTATGCCTTCTGTATATGGATAGGTTTCGGTATGCTTGCTTTGGCAAAGGGTTTACAACGGTTGCGGCTATCGGAGTCGATATCCGTACCGCTGGCTTTCGTATTATCGATGGGTATCCCCGTACTTATGGCAGCTCAGAACTGGGACGACCACGACCGTTCGGGACGTTATGTGTGCAGAGATACGGCTTACAACTACCTTAACTCCTGCAAGAAAAACGCCATCCTCTTCTGTAACGGAGACAACGACACATTCCCGCTCTGGTACAGCCAAGAAGTAGAGGGTGTAAGAGACGACATCCGTACTTGCAACCTATCGTATATCCCTACGGAATGGTACATAGACCAGATGAAGCGACCGTATTACGACGGAGCTCCTCTGCCGATAGACTTCACACCGGACGAATATCAGAAGAATTCGCTCGATATAACAATCGTGCACGACCACCCGGCTTTCGGAGGCAAACTCGATGCCGCCAAAGCATTCGAACTGCTACGTGATAAAAATCTGACGATAGACAAATACTCCGTCCTGCTCGCCTCCACTCTGACGTTCCCCGTCGACAAACAGAAGGTAATAGAAGCAGGCGTAGTCGCTCCGCAAGATTACGACAATATAGTGGATACGATTTCGTTGAAGATAACACAGCAGACTCTATCGAAAGGCGATCTGGCAGTACTCAACATATTGAAAAACAACGATTGGAGTCGCCCGCTATACTTCTGCATATCAGTCGGCAATGACTTCTACCCGACCAAGTCTATCGACGAATATTCGCAATGCGAGGGTTTGGCATACAGGTTTGTTCCGGTCAAGAAGAACTGTACTCCGAACAACGACGCTATGTACGACAATATGATGAATAAGTTTCGCTACAACCTAACGGGTAAAAACATCTACCTCGACGAGACCAACACCCGTATGTGCAAGACTTTACGTCAGTCGTTCGGTAATCTTGCCTACAATCTGGCATTAGATGGCGATACCGTCAGGGCAAAAGCCGTATTGGCAAAAGCCGCTAAAGAGATACCCGAAAAACTGCTCCACTACGACTACGCTACTCTTATCTTTGCCGAGACCTATTACAAAATAGGCGACCAAAAGCAAGGCGACTATGTATTGGGTAAGATAGTAGAAAGCTGCCGCCAGAATCTGGATTACGTATTGTCTCTGCCAATAAAAAAACAGAGCTACGTATCGCCTGAGCTTACCCTGAGGCAGAATTTGGGCGTACTGCAACGCTGTGTATACATCGCCAACGACAACAAGAGCCCGAAGACCGAGAGCATAGCCGAGATATTCCAGAGATACTATACCATATTAGCATCCAGTATGCAATAAGCCTACCTGTCAATAGCATTTACTCAAAAAAGTTGTCTAATATATGTGGACAACTTTTTTTATTACCAATCATAGGTTATCGTCCCGAAAAATAAAGTGTTTTTGGCAACGCACAAAAAACGTTACCCAAAACATAGGGCAACGTTTCATTTAAAAGATAAAATATTATGTGCCTGCAAATTACTTGCCAAACATACTAAAAACCGAGTTGAGCGAATTGACCACTCCCGAAACCGTGCCTGGCGACAAAGTGCCTCCGTTGGCTACGGCGTCGGCAATGTTACCGAAATCCACACCCGTGAGTGTATTGATAATGTTACTTGCATTATTCTGAGTAACATTCTGTTGCGAACCGAGCACCGCTCCTTCTACAAAACTCATGTAAAAATCTTTGTTGGAAAGATTCTGCTTAATCACCGAGCAAGATGTCGCCAACTGAGCCACCTGCAACATAGTGCCGGTATTCGACATATCTATTTTACCCGCCTGTTTATAGTCCGAGTACAGACTGAGCAACGAACTGCCAAACAACTGACCCGAATTATAGGCTGGCGAAGAGCTTGAACCTACGGAACTTGTCGTATTGCAAGCTCCCAAAACAATAAACCCTACTACTACTATAGCAGCTAAACTAAGTTTTACTTTCATTTTACTTTAAAGATATTATATTATTAAACTACTGATTTACTTTATATTTCTCACAATCATTTTATAAACTATACATCAAAATAACCTATCCTCTTTGATATGCCGGCTCGTTCTGAATGGTTTTCAGCACCAACTCATCGTCGAGGTCGGCTATCGACAATACCCTATTTTTACTGCCTGTCGTCGGCACGGGCAGCCCGTCTTTATCGAGCAAAGTCTCTATCTCGCGAGGTACGACGCTTTCGTCGGAACAGGTAGCCAACAGAGTGATTTTCACCTCATCACCCAGCGAATCGTCGTAGAAAGCTCCCCAGATAAAGTCTATCTCGTCGTCGAAAGTTTCCATAAAGTCCTTAATCTCACGTGTCTCTTCCATTATTATCTGGTTAGTGTGCGATGTATAGAGTGCAAGGAGTACTTTCTTCGTGTTTTTGGCGTCGTACTCGAAAAGCAAAGGAGTATTCATTGCTTCGTGTATAGCTCTTGCCACACGGTGTTCGCCCGATGCCTGCCCGAAATTCATTATCGTGCGTCCTCCGTTTTTGAGCGTCGTGTAGACATCGGCAAAGTCAACGTTTATATAACCGTGTTTAGTGATTATCTCTACAATACTCGTGGCGGCACTCGCCAATACAGAGTCGGCAATCTTCATCGAATCGGCGAAGTTGCTATCGGGGAATATCACCCTTATCTGGTCGTTGCGTATTACAAGTAGCGAGTCGAGATACGGACTCATCTTCGCAATACCGTCCAAGGCTTGTCGCATCTTTTTGCGAGGCTCGAAATCGAAAGGTATGGTAACGATGCCTACTGTGAGTATCCCGAGTTTTTGGCAGGCTTCTGCAATCACCGGAGCCGCTCCCGTACCCGTACCACCGCCCATACCGGCTGTGATGAATGCCATATGGGTATTCACTTTGAGGCTGCCATCTTTGTTGGTTGTTTCGTCGGGATTGTCTACAAGCATCTTGGTTATCTCCTCGAGCGAGCTCTCGGCTGCCAATCGTGCCTTTTCGGGGTCGTTGCCTGCTCCCAGACCTGCGTCGCCCATAAGTATCTGGTTCGGTATCGGCGAATTTTGTAGAGCTTGGTCGTCGGTATTGCACACGACAAACGTTACCCCTTCTACTCCTTCGTTATACATATTTGCCACGGCATTGCATCCACCGCCACCTACTCCTATTACCTTTATTATATTGTGTTTGGCTGTCATTTTATAGTTCAAATTTTCGAAATTAATATCATTCAATAAATCTTGTGATGTCATCATATTGCAAACTAAACAATTACGTTAGACTTTATATCACCATATCGTTAAAGCGATTTCTCGCTGTCTTCGTCAAACATACCCTGCATTCCGCTAAACTTATCCCAGAAAGATTTTCGTCTCGCTTTCGGCTCCTGCTTCGGTGTCGTACTATGATGTTGTACAATAGGCTGCTCTACAGGACGTTGCACCACTATACCTTTGCAGTCCTCATCTATCTGTTTGAGCATTGCCATCAGCAAGGTGTTGTCCAAGAATTTATTATCGTGCTGTAAAATATTGTGCGACAGCCGGACAATTTCTCTATCTGTCTGTTTCCCGAGCAATTCGGGCAGATACCGCATATTGGAGGCACCTCCTGCTATCACAATAGTTTCGTAAGCAGAGCCAAGCCCACGGTCATCTATATCTCTGACGATAAAATCCATCATCTCACACAAACGAGCCTCTATCGTGGCAGCAAGCTCACGAAGCGACAGTTTGACGGCAGTCTCTTTGATAGAGTAACTCTTGTCTTCCGTAACAAATTCGGCGGCAGCCACTCCCAACTCAACCTTGAGCCGCTCGGCTACATCTACATCTATCAAGAAACGACAAGCTATATCTTGTGTAACGTGCTTACCACCAATCGGCAGCACCGAAACCAGACGCGGCAGTCCGTCTTTGTAGACGGCGTAAGAGGTAACCTCGGCTCCGAAGTCTATGAATAGAACCCCGTTTTGTCGCTGTATGTCAGACAAGAACGCATCTGCTTCGACCATAGGAGACACCATAAACTTCATCTTTCGCTCCGTCGACAGATTGCTTGTAATCTTGTCTATACTGTTTTTTACTCTATCAGCCACAGAGACCGACAAAAAATCGCCTTGTACGTTTGCTCCCTGCGTAAGCGACAACATCTTATTGAGCAACACCCTGCGATTGTCAACCGCATAGTTATGAGCTATTTCGTCTTCGAGCTGCTTGATAGAGGTTGCAATATCGCCATTAGAACGACAGGCTACAGCCTGAATGTCGCTCCTGAGCGTATGCGGCTCCAATCCAAAATAATATGTGCCTATCTTTATATTGTTTGCCTGCTCTGCCTGCTGAAAATAATAGTTTATCTCCATCAGAACATTATTGGGATTCTGTAATATCCCGTTTCGTGACACATCTACTAAGGGCTTGCTCCAAAAGTCAATCAGTTCGAGGCTGTTATCCATATTTTTGTATGCAATGGCTATCGACAGTTTATCGTTCCCGAAGTCGATGGCTGCTACCAATTTTTTATTCATAATTCAGTATTGTAATCTTTATATATAAACTATTAATTCACTGCACTATACACATTAGCTTTTTTGCCGACTATTTGCTTGTCGAACCTCAGGTCTAAGGTAGAGTAAACGTTCCACCCGAGTCGGTCTAATGCTCCCGATTCATAGAGGGCTTCCAGACGTTTGAGTTTTTTCTCGAAATCATACTCTCCGTTTTTCTTGGCAATCTTCCCCAGTTTGATTGTAAAACCGCCTACCGACGGCACCAATTCTATCTCTTGGTCTACCGGCACGTATATCTGCTGTATGAGGTTCGACAAAAATTTATTGCTCTCGATATACGTTACCAAATCGAACAATTCGCTCTGAGCAAACGACTTGGTAATAGCTCCGCTCGCCACAGGCAGATACCCCGAAAAGGGAATGGCATCGCTCACCATAACTCGCTCGGTATCTACAAAGTAACTTTCCGTATTGATTACTCTAAACATAGGCTGACGTTGGGTAACCTCGATATGGAGGCTGTTAGACTTTGTAAAATAGCATTTTACCTGCTTCACATATGTCATTTTCTCTACCATTTGTCTTATCTTATCGAGCTTTACCGCTTTTACATGTTTACCCTTGGGATATAATCCGTTAATATTCAACGTATACAAAATATCATTAGGATTTACAAATTTATAATCGTCATTGCCATAAATTTGTACGACAATATCTTGACACACAGTATCGCTCGAGTTGCTCTTCAGCCTGAATGTAAACCACAACAGACCGACTGCCAAGAGCACTACCACAATAATTCCTATCCTTCGCCAAGACATTTGTATAGAAAACACAGTATGTTGAACAAAAAAATTGTTATCGTGCAAAATTAATTCTTTTTGCCGAAAATCCAACCAATTTATTTTCTAATAAAACATAATGATACTCAATCTATTGTAAAACTTTATCGAGTTAACGTTTATTTTATCTATTGTAATAAAAAAATTGTACCTTTGCTTACTTGAAATTCAAACAATAAACGACGACACACAAAAATGGAAAAACAGGGAAAGATACTCTGGGTAGACGACGAAATAGATTTACTGAACTCATATTTTATATTCTTGGAAGACAAAGGCTACGAGGTCGAAAAAGCCACAAACGGCATAGACGCCCTCGAATTAATAAATGTACATAACTTCGATATTGTGTTCCTCGACGAAAATATGCCGGGACTATCGGGATTGGAGACTCTATCGCAGATAAAACAGAGCAAACCGAATCTGCCGATAGTAATGATTACCAAAAACGAAGCCGAAAACATAATGGATTTGGCTATCGGCAAGCAAATAGCCGACTTTCTGACAAAGCCTGTCAATCCGAGTCAGATTCTGCTCGCACTGAAAAAACATCTGCACAAAAATACAATTATAAAAGAACAAACCACATCGGAGTATAGCAGCGAATTTCTGCAGATAAACAATCAAATATCGTCCGCAAGCTCTGACAACGACTTTTTCGAACTATACAAACAGCTGACATTCTGGGACATAAGACTCGACGAAACGCACAACGAGCTTTACAATATGCTGATGTCTCAGAAAGAGGAGGCTAATTTTGCGTTCTGCAAGTATATTACCAAAAATTATCTGCATTGGTTTTCAGAGCCCGAAAGCCGACCTCTGATGACACCCGATATATTTAAGACACAGGTATTTCCGTTCCTCGACAACGGCGAAAAAGTATTTCTGGTAGTGATAGACAACTTCCGCTACGACCAGTGGAAAATGGTACAACAGACTATAGAAGAGTTCTTTACAGTCGAGAAAGAGATCCTCTACTACTCCATATTGCCGACTACTACACAATATGCCCGCAACGCTCTAATGTCGGGACTTATGCCACTACAAATCAAAGAGATGTATCCTCAATATTGGGTAGACGACACCGAAGAAGAAGCTAAAAATCTCTACGAAGAAAACCTAATAGACCTATTACTAAAGAGATACAGAAAAAACATCAACTTCTCGTACCACAAAATAAACAGTTCGCAGGAAGGCGAAAAACTCGTCGAAAAGCTCCCGCAACTAAAAGACAATCAGCTCAATGTATGCGTTCTTAACTTTATCGATATGCTATCGCACTCGCGTACGGAGATGAGGGTGCTCAAAGAGATAGCCCGCAGCGAAACCGCATACAGAGCCTTGTCTGTCAATTGGTTCAAGTACTCGCCTACCTTACAGTTATTCAAAGACTTAGCCGCAAGCGACTACAAAGTGATTGTAACGACAGACCACGGCACAGTGTGCGTAAACAAGCCGATAAAGGTAATAGGTGACAAAAACACTACTACAAACCTTCGTTATAAAGTAGGTAAAGCACTGAATTACAACAAAAACGAAGTATTCGACATAACAAACCCTCAAAAAGCGATGTTGCCAAGCCCCAACGTAAGTTCGACGTATATATTCGCCAAAAACAGAAATTTTATGGCTTATCCGAACAATTTCAACTACTACGCTACATACTTCAAAGATTCGTTCCAGCACGGCGGCATATCTATCGAAGAGATGATAGTTCCTCTGGCAGTATTGCAGGGAAAACAATAATTATCAGACAATAATAAAATTCATTAAATAATAAAAACATAAAAAATTTTAATATGAGAAAAATCAGTTTTATCATTACAGCAGCAATCGTCTTGTTCGCTTGCAACAAGACTAATTTGAAAATCAACGGTGTATCCGAAAACAACAGTTTGGAGGGAAAAAAGGTGTATCTGGCAGATATGGACCAGACCCGATTCGACAGCACGGAGATAAAAAACGGTAAATTCTCGTTTGCCGCTATGAACGACAGTGCCAAAATCGTCTTTATCCGAATAAATACGGACGATGAAGAATCTTTGTTGAAAAGTTTTATCTACGAAAAAGGTACTATCAACGTCAAAATCGACGCCCAAAACAATATCTCCGTTACGGGCACACCTCTCAACGATACGTACTCCGAATTCGTCAGACAAAACAAAATACTTGACGAAAAATACGAACAAGCAAAGCAGATATCCGAAAAAGCTGCCAACGACATAGACAAAGAATATGTAGCTTTAGGATACAAATTCGCTAAGGAAAATGCAAAAAACCTCGTAGGTCAGATAGCCTTTTTGTCGGCTTATTGGGGAATGTCGCTTGAACAACGCGAAGAGATAATATCGCTGCTCGACGACAAATTAAAGAAAGACCCTAAGATTGCAAAAGTCATCAGCAACATAGAACAAGAGAAAGTATCTGCCGTAGGAAAGCCTTTTATCGACTTCACAGCCAAAGATCCCAATGGCAAAGATGTTACTCTCAGCACATTGGTGGGTAAGACCGACTATCTGCTTATCGACTTTTGGGCTTCGTGGTGCGGACCGTGTATCAAATCGTTGCCTTCGCTCAAAGCTATGTACGACAAATATCACGGCAAAAAATTCGATATAATAGGCGTCTCTCTCGACAATAACTCTACCAATTGGACTGAGGCTATCGAAAAATTCGGGTTGACTTGGACTAACATATCCGACCTGCAAGAATGGGATAGCCAGCCTGCCAAACTGTACGCTATAAGCTTCATACCCAACACTATATTATTAGACAAAGAGGGTAAAATCATCGGTCGCAATCTGCACGTAAACGAAATAGAAGATATTTTGAACAAGAAATAACCAATTTCACTAATAATCATTATATTATATGAAAAATATATTATATATTTCACTGATGATTGTCATACTCTACGGATGCGGTAGAAAGAATGCAAATTATTCTGCCGCCGACGCAGAGGCAACAGGCAAAATGTCGTACATGGAAGAGTCTGCATCTGCCGATGTAGGAGGCGAAGCCGGAAGCAATGACATCAGTATCGAACCGAAAATTATCAAATCGGGGCATATCGTTCTGGAGACGTCTGATGCAGCCAAAACCAAGGCATTGATAAACAAATATATCAAGCAGTTTGGGGGCTGGGTATCGGAAGAGACGGTGAGTACGTACGACGGCAATGTGAATTACGCCCTTACGGTGCGTCTGCCTGCCAAAAACTTCGATGATATGCTCGACAGCATATCGAAAAGCGGCAAGAATGTAGACGAAAGATTTATTAACTCACAAGACGTTACAGAAGAATACATCGACGTAGAGGCTCGACTAAAGACTAAAAAAGAACTCGAAGCCCGCTACCTCGAGCTTATCAAGAAGGCAGGCAAGGTAGAGGAGATACTCTCCATCGAAAAAGAAATAGGCATACTCAGAGCCGACATAGAGAGTATCGAGGGACGTCTTAGGTATATGAAAAATGCCGTGGCATACAGCACATTGGACATACGTTACTACGTACAGTCTCAGACATTCGGGGGCAAACTTGTAGACGCCTTCAAGACAGGCTGGCACGTAATACTAAGCATATTGGTGTTTATCGTAAAAGCGTGGGCTGTAATAACAATAGTCTTATTACTTATTTTCATCATAATACGAATAAGACGTCGCTGCAAAGCCAAACGCCTCAATCAATGAAGGATATAAAAAAATATTTCACTCATCTAACAGAGCAGCAGACAGTTATGTTTGCTGCCTTGTTTGATTTGTACGCCGATTGGAATGCAAAAATAAACGTAATATCACGCAAAGATATCGAAAATCTGTATCTCCACCACGTATTGCATTCGCTTGCTATTGCCAAAATCATCGATTTCAGACCCGGCACGAATATTATAGATGTAGGTACGGGCGGAGGATTTCCCGGTATCCCGCTGGCAATAATGTTTCCCGAATGCAGATTCTGCCTGCTCGACTCGGTTGGCAAAAAAATAAAAGTAGCCTCGGAGGTAGCCTCTGCCCTCGGACTTGCCAACTGTACTTTTGCCCACAAACGTATGGAAGATGAGCGAGGACTGTTTGAGTTTGCGGTTTCGCGTGCGGTGATGCCTCTGAGCGACTTAGTGAAGGTTTCGAGAAAAAATATATCCAAAGAGCAGAAGAATGCCCTACCCAACGGCATAATCTGCCTGAAAGGCGGCGAGCTGCAAGCAGAGTTAAAACAATATCTCCGCATAGCGAACGTATACAACGTAAGCGACTTCTTCGACGAAGAATATTTTAAAACGAAAAAGGTAGTCTATCTATCTGTCTGATACGACGATAGAAGAGATTTATCGAACTACGGTCTCGTATACTGCTACAATTTAGCGGCTATTTTTGTACAATCGTAATTAAATACTACCTTTGCAGCAAGTTTTTCAGTAAAATACTTTCACTATACGATGGAAAAGGAATTTGTTTTCAACGACCTCAACGAAGAGGTTACACAGAAGCTATCGAAATATTACTCCGACGTTATAACGGCTCTCGGCGAAGATGTAGGTCGCGAAGGGCTGCAAAAAACGCCTCGCCGCGTAGCAAAAGCAATGCAGTTTCTGACCTCAGGCTACCGACAAGACCCTGCCGAAGTGCTGCTATCAGCTCGTTTTCACGAAGATTACCGTCAGATGGTCATTGTAAAAGATATAGAGTTTTTCTCTATGTGCGAGCACCATTTGTTGCCTTTCTTCGGCAAGGCACACGTGGCATACATACCGAACGGCACCGTTACGGGACTGAGCAAAATCGCCCGAGTGGTAGACATTTTCGCACACCGCCTGCAACTGCAAGAACGACTGACGAGTCAGATAAAAGACTGTATACAAGAGACATTGAACCCTATGGGTGTAATGGTGGTAATCGAGGCTCAACACCTATGTATGCAGATGCGCGGCGTGCAGAAACAACACTCTACCACCACCACATCGGATTTCACGGGGATATTCAAGGTACAGAAAACCCGCGAAGAGTTCATAAGCCTCATAAACAAATAAAGATAACAAAACGACAATAATAATATGAAAACAGATGAATTGATAAGCGAAATCAAGCGACTGCGACGGGAAAAGAACACCGTCATAATGGCACACTATTACCAGATAGGCGATATTCAGGACATAGCCGATATGGTGGGCGATAGTCTTGCCTTGGCACAATATGCTGCCAATACCGAAGCAGATATAATAGTTCTCTGCGGTGTACACTTTATGGGTGAGACGGCAAAAATACTCTCTCCGCAGAAAAAAGTACTCGTGCCCGATATCGAGGCGGGTTGTTCGCTGGCAGACTCTTGTCCTGCCGACGAATTCGAGCGTTTCGTCAAAGCACACCCCGACCATACTGTGGTATCGTACGTCAATACTACTGCTGCCGTAAAGGCTCTGACCGATATTGTTGTAACGTCTACCAACGCCAAGAAGATTATAGACTCTCTGCCTCTCGATGCTAAAATAATTTTTGCTCCCGACCGCAATCTGGGTAATTATATAAATAGCGTTACGGGGCGTAATATGCTCCTGTGGGACGGTGCTTGCCACGTACACGAGCAGTTCTCGGTAGAGAGCTTGGTAGAGCTCAAAAAGGCACATCCGAAGGCAAAAGTGCTGGCACATCCCGAATGTAAGAACGTGGTATTGATGTTGGCAGACTTCGTCGGCTCTACTCAAGCACTGCTCAACTACGCCACCAGCAGTCAAGACACCGAATTTCTGGTAGCCACCGAGAGCGGTATAATACATCAGATGCAGAAGCAAAACCCGAACAAAGTATTCATACCCATACCTCCGGTAGATAGCACTTGCGGCTGCAACGACTGCAAATATATGAGATTAAATTCGTTGGAAAAATTATACCTCTGTCTGAAAACCGAACAACCTGAGATACTTGTAGATGAGGCATTGAGAGTGAAAGCCGTAAAACCTATCGAACGTATGCTCGAATTATCAAAATAAAAAACCAACGATGAGGCTTCTGATACAGCGAGTGAGGCAAGCCAAAGTAGAGATAGATGGCAAAACTATATCCGAGATAGGCTGTGGGCTGCTCGTTTTCGTCGGAATATGCAACAATGATACAAACACAGACATAGATTATCTGTCGTCGAAACTTGTAAATCTGCGTATCTTCGACAACTCGGACGGCGTAATGAACCTATCGGCTCTCGACACTGATGCCAATATACTGATAGTAAGCCAATTTACTCTATATGCTCAGACACGGCGGGGAAACCGTCCGTCGTACATACTCGCCTCCAAGCCCGATATAGCCGTGCCGGTGTACGAGAAGTTCTGCCGAGAGGTGTCGAGGAAACTCGGCAAAAACGTATATACAGGTGTCTTCGGAGCCGATATGCAGGTAAGCCTCACCAACAACGGACCCGTTACGATATGGATAGACAGTAGCGAGAAAAACAATTAGCGACCGAATATGAACGGATTGGTAGTAAAAAACACAGGAAACGACGTTTGGGTACGATTCGCCGACGGACAGACAAAGACGTGCAAGGTGAAAGGCAATTTTCGTATTCGTAGTATCCGCAGCACCAATCCTGTCGTAGTGGGCGACATAGTCGAGGTAGACGGCAACAACCAAATATCCGATATATTACCCCGCAAAAATCACATAGCCCGCCGTCCCGTCAATCTGTCGAGGCAGATACACATCATAGCAGCCAATATCGACGTGGCGCTGCTCGTAGTTACGCTACGCAATCCCGAGACTTCACTCACGTTCATCGACCGTTTCATAGCGTCGGCAGAGGCATATAGCGTCGATACGATACTCGTTTTCAACAAACTGGATATTCTGGATAAAAAAGATAACGACGAGCTGCAACACATCGTCGAATTGTATGAAAAAATAGGATACCGCTGTATAAAAACCATTGCCACACAAAACATAGGTTTGACAGAGATAAAAGCGGCGATAAGCGGCAAAATCGCTCTGCTGTCGGGTAATTCGGGAGTAGGTAAATCGACCTTAATTAACTCGATATTAGGATACGCCGGTGCAAAAACAGCCGAAATATCCGCCTATCACCACAAAGGAATGCACACGACGACATTTTCCGAAATCTATTGCCTCAGCGACAATACGTATATCATCGACACGCCGGGCATCAAAGGTTTCGGAGCGGTGGATATGGACGAAGACGAAATTTCTCACTATTTCGTAGAGATATTTGCCAAAAGCAAAGAGTGCCGTTACCCGAACTGCACACACATTCACGAACCCGAGTGTGCCGTCAGGCAGGCGGTCGTCGACGGAGCGATAGCCGACAGCCGCTATACGAGTTACCTGTCGATGGTCGAAGAGGTCGCCTCCAACGACAAATACAGGCTTAAATAACAGGTATTTTTTTTAGAAAAAACTCACGACGTACAATGTTCAAAAGAGGTTTCAACAAATATATATATTTTGCCGTTTCGTTGCTGATTGTAGCCGTTTCACTATTCGTAACCAACAATCTGTCGAGGAAACTTGCCCACGAAGAACGACGCAAAATGGAGATATGGGCTGAGGCAATGAAGCGTTTCAATACGATAGACCCCGACGATAACCTCAATTTCGAACTCATCTGGCAGATAATAGAAAGCAACAAAATAATACCCGCCATCATCGCCGATGGCGACGGCAATATCATCAATTACGTGAATATCGATAACGTACCCGAAGACAAAACCGAGTTTTTCAGGAAAAAGATTGCCGGCTTCCGCGCCAAAAACCGACCGATAGAGCTGGTGCTCGACGACGAACGACAATACATATACTACGACAATTCGATACTGCTAAGATACCTCGAAGAGTTCCCGTATGTGCAGTTTGCCCTTGTAGCCGCATTTCTGCTGATATGCTTTTGGGCTTTCACCTCCGATAAAAAATCCGAGCAAAACCTCGTATGGGTAGGATTATCGAAAGAGACCGCCCACCAACTCGGCACTCCGATATCGTCGCTCCTTGCGTGGGAAGAGATACTTAAGACACAGGGAATCAATGAAAATATTTTATCCGAAATAAACAAAGATATCAGCCGCCTAAGAACCATCTCCGAGCGGTTCTCGAAGATTGGCTCCGCCCCGATAATAAAGGAAGAAAACATAGTAGAGGTAGTCGAAAACTCCATCGCCTATCTCCGCAAACGCACCTCTAACAAAGTCAATTACACCGTCGCCCATACATCTGAGGTTATCGCGGCAGCTATCAATATTCCTCTCTTCGAATGGGTCATAGAGAATCTCTGTAAAAATGCCGTCGACGCAATGGGCGGTATCGGCGAAATATCATTCAATATACAGTCATCGGGCGGCAATGTAATAATCGACATCAAAGACACGGGCAAAGGTATCGCCAAGAAGCACTTCAAAGACGTCTTCAAACCGGGGTTCACCACCAAACAGCGTGGTTGGGGGCTGGGGTTGTCGCTCTCGAAACGAATCATCGACGACTACCACAAAGGCAAAATATTCGTCCGCTCCTCAGAGGTAGGCAGAGGTACGACGTTCAGGATAATACTGAGAAAGTAATGTATTTTTAGAAGACATACTCTAATGCTTCGTATATATCTGTTTTCGAGGCACTCTGATTACAAAGGAATACTCCGACATCTCGAAGGAGAGTGAAGTTGACCACATTAGAGATATTTTTTTTGTCGCGTGTCATAAAACCGTAAATCTTATCGAAGTCGCTACAACTCAGCGGTATATGTTTATAGTTGTCTTTTACGAAATAGTGCAGTCGGCTCAATTCGTCTTTTGGGAAACCAAACTGTAACACAGACAAATATAGTTCACAGACCATACCCCACGCCACAGCGGTGCCGTGAGTCAACGGGTGCTTTTGGGCGGCACAAAATGCCTCAAGAGCGTGTGCAAACGTATGTCCGAAATTCAATGCCCTACGCTCGTTGGTATCGTATCGGTCTACACGGGCAAGATGCTGCTTTATTTTTATATCCTCTTTGATTACCCGAATAATATCGCAGCAATTTATATTCTGTAAATCAACACAATAAGTGTCATCAAGCAATGACTTATCCGATATAAAGCCATACTTCAACATCTCGGCATATCCGTCGTATATATCGGCAACAGGTAACGTCGTCAGAAAATCGGTATTGATAAGCACTCTGTACGGGTCGGCGAAAGTACCTATTTCGTTTTTCAGTCCACAGAAATTGACCCCCGTTTTACCGCCGATAGCAGCATCTACCATAGCCAACAGTGTGGTGGGAACATTCACAAAGCTACAACCGCGTTTGAATGTAGAAGCCGCAAAGCCGCCCAAATCCGTAACTACCCCACCGCCAATATTGATAATTAATGACTTACGATTAGCTCTACCGTTTTCTTCCAACCATTGCCAAATTTTTATGGCACTATCAATCGATTTGGAGCTCTCGACAGCCTCGACAGGGAAGACCGCACATTTTCGCCAAGAAGCAATTTTATCGGCAAGCTCGGCAGCCATCAGCGAATGTACAGTTTTGTCTATGATAATAAAAACCCCATTATCGGCGTATTGGTCGATAATATCATTGAGGTTTTTACGAAAATCGGAATACAATATTCTCATTTCTCACATCATTATGACAAAACATCATACCCCTTTTTTCTTGCTACTGTCGATAAGTTATTCACGCCTTCAGCTCTACCCATAGCTCTTCGCCTACCTTCTCCACTTTGGCGAGTTTTTTGGAGGTCAGCCCTTTGATTGCCTTATCCCATTTCTTGTTCGACAGCTCGGTCTTGCCTTTCAACTCTTCGAGAAGTATCTTTTCGGTTTTTCGGAGCAGTTCGAAAACCGTTTTCTCTTCTTCGGCAAGCTCTATCGGTTTCTTCTCCGGTTTCATCTGTGGGAACAGCAGTACCTCCTGTATAGCCGCCTGTCCCGTCATCAGCATCACAAGTCTGTCCATACCTATGCCCATACCCGAAGTGGGCGGCATACCGTATTCGAGTGCACGGACAAAGTCCATATCTATAAACATAGCCTCGTCGTCGCCCTTCTCGGAGAGACGCAGCTGCTCTTGGAAACGTTCGAGCTGGTCGATGGGGTCGTTCAGTTCGCTGTAAGCATTGGCAAGCTCTTTGCCGTTTACCATCAACTCGAAACGCTCGGTCAGTTCGGGGTTCGAGCGGTGACGTTTGCTCAGAGGCGACATTTCTATCGGGTAGTCTGTGATAAACGTCGGCTGAATGTACGAACCTTCGCATTTTTCGCCGAATATTTCGTCTATCAACTTACCTTTACCCATCGTGTCGTTGACCTCTATATTAAGTTTCTGAGCTATCTGGCGTATCTGTTCTTCGGTCTTACCCGTGAGGTCATAGCCGGTATGTTCCTTGATGGCATCGAGCATAGTTACTCGTTTAAATGGGGTTTTGAACGATATGATATTATCGCCTACCTTCAATTCGGTAGTGCCGTTTACGTCGAGGCATATCTTCTCTACCATCTTTTCGGTAAACTCCATCATCCAGTTGTAGTCCTTGTAGGCTACATATATCTCCATTGCGGTGAATTCGGGGTTGTGAGTGCGGTCCATTCCCTCGTTGCGGAAGTTTTTGGAGAACTCGTAGACACCCTCGAAGCCGCCTACAATGAGGCGTTTGAGATACAATTCATTGGCAATACGCAGGTAAAGAGGTATATCCAAAGCGTTGTGATGGGTTATAAAAGGACGGGCAGCTGCACCACCCGGTATTGGTTGCAATATGGGGGTCTCGACCTCGATATAATTCTGTGAATCGAAATACTCACGCATCGACCGGTAAATATTGGTGCGTTTGACGAAAATATCCTTTATTCCATCGTTGACTACGAGGTCTACATAACGCTGACGATAACGCTGTTCGGGGTCGTCGAAAGCGTCGAACGCCTCATTGTCTTTGTATTTGACTATCGGCAGGGGGCGAATAGATTTACTGAGCACCGTAAGCTCCTGAGCGTGAACGGATATTTCGCCCATACGAGTACGGAATATGAAGCCTTTGATACCTATAAAATCGCCAATATCGAGCAGTTTTTTGAAAACTGTATTGTACATTTCGGGCTGCTCGGCAGTATTTATATCTTCGCCTGCGATATAGATTTGGATACGTCCCTTCGAGTCTTGCAGCTCCACAAACGACGCCTTACCCATAATGCGACGGCTCATAATACGCCCAGCCACACAGACTTGTCGTTTGGGTTCGAGGTTGTCGTCGAAATCGGCTCTTATATCTACCGAAAAAGCATTGGTAGGATATAGAGCGGCAGGATACGGGTCGATGTCCATTTGTTGCAGTTGATGGCGACTATTGCGTCTAAAAATCTCCTGTTCAGACAGATGTTCCATTATAACACGATTATGTTTTTTTTGAATTATTACCGAAGTGCAAAGGTAATAAAAAAAGTAAGAGTTAAAGCCTACAACGAAAATCGCAAACAGGAAGCGTGGTATTAATAATCATTCAGCTGCAAATCCATCATAACGAACGACACAGTATGCAAAAAAAACACATAAAAGACTAATACTTGTCTAATCTTTTTATTAACTTTGCAAATACCGTTAATTATCGGACAACGGCTAACATAATCAACTAACAATCATAATTTTACCACAAGAAAAATGAGAAAGTTATTTTTTTCCGCACTATTGGCTTGTATAGTATTCCAAATCTTTTACGCTCAGAACAATATCGTTGGCAGTTGGAGCGGAGTGCTCAAAATACAGCAAGTACAACTACCTATTGTATTCAATATACAATTGCAGGACAATAATTTATCGGCAACGCTCGACAGCCCGTCGCAAAAAGCCTTCGGCATAAAATGCGACAATGTGGTCTTCGAAAATAATCAACTGATTATCAGCGTAAATAAGCTAAACGCCGAATACAAGGGCACATTGGAGAACGATACCATAAAAGGAACTTTCACACAAGGCATTGCAATACCGTTGAACCTGACAAAATCGACGACCGTACAGGCAGAACCCAAACGCCCGCAAGAACCCAAACCACCATTCCCATACTACACGGAAGAAGTGAAGTTTATAAATAAAACCACAGGCGATACGCTTGCCGGCACACTTACACTGCCTAATAAAAACGCCAAATGCCCGATAGCCATACTTATATCGGGCAGTGGCGCCCAAGACCGTAACGAAGAATTATTGGGGCACAAACCGTTCTTGGTGATAGCCGACTATCTGGCTCGCAACGGGATAGGTACTCTGCGATACGACGACAGAGGCGTGGGCGAATCTAAGGGTAATTTTCACTCGGCAACCACTTTCGATTTCTCGACAGACGCCGAAGCGGCTCTCGGCTATCTGACTACACGTAAAAACGTAGACGTTAAGCATATAGGATTTATAGGGCATAGCGAAGGAGGAATAATCGCTCCAATGGTGGCAACACGCAACAGCAATGTGGCATTCTGCGTATTACTTGCAGGGACAGGTATTCGTGGCGATAAGTTGCTGCTGAGACAAACAAACGACATATCGAAAGCTATGGGAACCCCTGACAGCATACGAATGTCCGAAGACCAAACGAACCGAAAAGCATTCGATATAATATTGAATACTAAGGATATAGAAAAACAGAAAAGCGAACTCGCTGCCTTAATTAAAGAGAATGCAAAAAAAATGGCACAAGATGCCGTACCCGAGGAGGTAGAAAAGCGACAGGCTGCCATACTACAACAATTGACATCGCCTTGGTTTCAGTATTTTGTAAAATACGACCCTGCTCCTACCCTGAGCAAAGTAAGGTGCAGAGTATTAGCTCTCAATGGTGAACGCGACCTACAAGTATCGCCCAAAGAGAACCTCACAGCTATCCGGAAGGCGTTGGAGGCGGGCGGTAACAAAAACTTCCGAATCGTCGAACTGCCGGGATTAAACCATCTCTTCCAAGAATGCCAAACGGGTGTCCCGTCGGAATATGGCAGTATAGAACAGACTTTTTCGCCCAAAGCGTTGGAAACGATTGCCAAATGGATTAAAGAAAACAAAATATAATCTATTGATACGATTAGTTTTATTCAAATATACAATATAAAATATCATAATAAAACTGTCGCTTCTTTCACAAAAGAGAAGATAGATACCGATGCTCTCCGATAGCTAAAAAAATATTATCTTTGCCCGATATTTTCAATATTTTGATACAAAAACAACAGATGAAAAAAACGGTAGTTAGCGGCATTCGTCCGACGGGTAACCTACATTTAGGTAATTATTACGGTGCTATGGTAAATTTCCTGAAGATGCAGGAAGAGCACCGCTGCTTTTTCTTTATTGCCGACTGGCACTCGCTGACGACGCACCCTGACCCTAAGATGTTGAAGACTAACGTTAAAAACATTCTGGCAGAGTACCTTGCTTGCGGTCTCGACCCAAAGAAAGCGACTATCTACGTACAGTCGGACGTCAAGGAGATAGCCGAGCTGTATCTGCTGCTCAATATGCAGGCATATCTTGGCGAACTCGAAAAAACCGTCTCGTTCAAGGACAAAGCACGCAAAAATCCAAGCAACGTCAATGCGGGACTGCTGACCTATCCCGTACTTATGGCAACCGATATATTGATTCATAATGCCGACTTTGTACCTGTGGGCAAAGACCAAGAACAACATCTGGAAATGACCCGCAACTATGCCCAGCGGTTCAACAGCAGGTACGAAACGGATTTTTTCACCCTACCGCAACCGTTCAATTTCGGGCAAGAACTAATAAAAATACCCGGACTCGACGGTTCGGGTAAGATGGGCAAGTCCGAAGGCAACGCCATCTATCTCATCGACGAACCCAAGGAGATAGAGAAAAAAGTAAAGAGGGCTCTTACAGACAGCGGCGTTACCGAACCGAACCAGCCTAAGCCCGATTATATCGAAAACTTGTTCACTATTATGAGAGTTGTATCGACGGCAGACGTAGTAGAACACTTCGACCGACAGTGGAACAGAGCAGAAATACGTTATGGCGAACTGAAAAAACAACTTGCCGAAGACATAATAAAAGCTACTGCTCCCATAAGAACGGCTATCAACGACATAAAAGCTAACGACGAGTATCTCAATCACATCATCGATGAAGGAGCAGACAAAGCACGTCAAAGTGCGTCGAAGACCATCAGAGAGGTTCGTCAACTGATGGGGGTGAGATAGAGACATTTGACAGACAAATAGTATTTTTTGCAAACAAAAGGCACACAAAATTTTGTTCAGACAAAAAAAAGTATTACCTTTGCACTCGATTTTTTGCGGAAATAGCTCAGTTGGTAGAGCACGACCTTGCCAAGGTCGGGGTCGCGGGTTCGAGTCCCGTTTTCCGCTCATTTTATTGAAGAAGCAGCCCAAATGGCGGAATTGGTAGACGCGTTAGTTTCAGGGACTAGTAATCGCAAGATTGTGCAGGTTCGAGTCCTGTTTTGGGCACAAAAAATAAAAAACAGTCCCGTTAAGCGCAGGTGGTGAAATTGGTATACACGCTACTTTGAGGGGGTAGTGCCGGTTACGGCGTGTGAGTTCGAGTCTCATTCTGCGCACTTAGTCTTCGACTTTATTCGAATGGCGGATAAAAAAGGAGCAGGTTATAAAAAATAACTTGCTCCTTTTTAAGCATTTATTACACACCTACTGCTTCGTCAGAAATCGCACGGTGCGGTGAAGAGGTCGTCCTCACAATGCTACCACATATTTTTTCAGTTCGGGGTTTTGCATCGATTTGGGTACGGATTCTTTTATAATGTCTATTATACAGTTTTGAATAGCTGTTTTGGCATTATGCTTGCTTACTATCAGACAGACCTCACGCACGGCGTTCATATTCTTGAAGGGGCGTAGGCTGTCTTGTTTCTCTTCGGCCAGTCCCATAGCGTGCATCTCTGGGATAATGGTAATACCCGGATTCATATCCACCACGTGCAGCAAGGTATCGATGCTACCTGACTCGAACTTAATATTGCCCTGTTGGTAGCTGTTGCGGGCTTTGCATAGGCGTTCTATCTGTCCACGCAGGCAGTGAACATTCTCGAGCAACCACACTTTACTGATATCGACATTCTCTATATCTATCTCCTTTTCTTTGTACAGTTCGTCGAGCGGCGACACGTATGCGTAGAATTTCTCGTAATAAATCGGGAACGATATAAAATCTTCATTTAGAATAGGTCCTGCCAATATTGCTCCGTCTATGTATTCGAGTTGGAGCTGCTCTATTATCTTTTTGGTTGTCTGCTCTTTGATAATCAGCTCCAAATCGGGGAACTGCGTATATTGCTTCGACAGCAGTTGAGGAACGAGATACGGTGCTATTGTGGGTATTATGCTAAGCCTAAAAGTCCCCGATATTGTTGTCTGCTCGGCATTGACTATCTTTTTTATCTTACTGAGCTGCTGCAACGACACACGTGCCTGAGCAATAATCTGTTTGCCTATCTCGGTAGATTCTATCGGGTGTTTGGAGCGATTAAAAATCTTTACGTTCAACTCTTCTTCCATCTTCTGTATCATAGTACTGAGAGTGGGTTGTGTTACGTTGCAATGCTCTGCCGCCCTGGCGAAATGCTTCAGGTCGTCCACTGCTATCAGATATTCAAGCTGTTGTATATTCATATCTCTATTTGTTTTAATAAAATCAATTCTGTTTTTTGTTATTAACCTCTTTTTTCAGTGCTTGCGGTTTTTGTTCCAATATCGGTATCTCTTTGTAGTGCCAATACTCTTCGGCGTCCCACATCTGTCGTAGCTGAAAATCGTACGGATAGTAATAAACCTCCTCAGGTTGTTTTTTAGTATCATAATCGCCCGTATCCCATTTACCGTTGCCGTTTTCGTCCACAAACAGGCGGGCATAGTATGTACCTGCATCGAGGTACTCGAATTTTATTTTGTTTTTATCGACTTTTACGGATCTTATCACCTTATCCTCTTTGTTTAGCAGCTCTACTATCTCTTTGCCCGTATACAAGCCCATTTCGAGCGTTAGCGAAGCATATTCTTCCTTGGGTTTGCAGGTAATATTGGAAGTAAATTTGTCGGACACCCTGCCGTAAATATCGCTAAAATAGGCAGAGTCTACCGTCAGCCTGTACTCTGCCGAAGGTTTCAGTGTGGTACGAACGGCGTATTTAAGCCCTGTCGAATCAAGCCTTTCGATAGTCGCAGGCATAGGTTTCCACACTGTATCCACTTTTTGTTCGAAAAGCACATTACCTCTGAGACCATAAGAAGTAGGTATAGAGAAATCTATGTATATATCATCAAAGAAGTTGAAGCCTGTCGATGCATTAGAGCGAACAGGCAGAAACTCCTGTTTGGGTTTTCCTTTGCTCTTAGGCTTGTTTTTGACAACTCTCTTGGGAGCACGTAGCGACAATGTATCTACCTGTGTTACAAGCATATTTGTGGAGTCTGTCTTTTGATACGTAAGTTTAAGTTTTAGAGTATCCACAGACCAAGTCAAAGAGTCTTTTAACCAATACGTTATACTATCTTTTCGATTGTTAGACTGTATAAATACTTTATCGTCAAACGAGAAATTGAGAGCTTCGACAGTAGGCAGTTTTTCGTTCGGGGCATTGAAATATAGCGAAAAATGTTGTCTGTCTTTTCGTTCGCTTTTCACAAGATATTGCTTGACAAAATCTTCGGTAAAAGCTTTTAGGATAATAGAATCCGGGAAAAACATATTTCTCCGTCGGTTGACGATGGTATCCAACACTTTTACGGTATCTCTGATACCCCTATTGGTAACGATAGAGTCTCTATAGACGGTATCGGTCTGTTGTATCGTCCTACAATACGGCACAAATACGGTATCTGTGAAGGCAATAAGTTCGTTTGGCTGGTCGAATTTGAAGTTGTTGCCTATGTCGCCGAGTGCATATATTCTATATTTCCCTTCTTTGATATTACTTACCGAGAAGTGTCCGTTTTTGTCGGTCTTGGTTATTCGGTCGAAAGGTTTTTTGATAAATGCCGAGTCCGACAAATCGCTATGTATCCCTACTACAATACCCGACAACGGATTGAGGTCAGATGCATTTATGAGTGTACCCGACATCTGCAGCGAGTCTATCGTATTGCCCGTAGAGAATGAGAAAGTGTAGTTAGGCAGCGGGTTATGTTCGTTGTTGTCTACTATGGCATCGCCGAAAAACACCGTGTATGTGGTATTTTCTTGTATCGTGTCTTTCAAATCTACTACAATTCTCTTACCAAGTGCCTTTACAACAGGCATCTGTTTCTGCGGAGGCGATATTATGACGTTATCGAAGGCTTTTTCGACCTGCACTATCTCGTCGAAGATTATCTCGATACGGTTCTTCTTGTAATTGAGAGCATTAAGCTTGGGAGTGCTCTTGATGGGGTGCGGCGGAGTAATGTCTTTGGGACCACCCTGAGGACCTGCCCCACGATTGGCACAAGCTATCACAACAAAATATGAAACAACTACCGCTGCTATCAATAAAAAAAACTGTCCTTTGTTGTGCCTGTTCATATTTTATACATTTATCTTTCAATCAATTATTCGTAACTTCTTACATACATTTTCGTTGTCGACAAATGGTGTTTCTGCCTATCCAACCGCCAATACGGTAAGCTGTGTTTTCGTTCATATTACGATTGTTTTGTATTTGCTCCGCTGTCGGAAACATACACGAATATTTGGCAATCAGCGCATTAGCTCTTTCTATATTGCTTGCCGTAGGCTCGGCTGTGCGGGCATTCTCTGCCATATCGGCTGCAAGCCAATATTTTGCAGCATCTGTAACGTCATCGTTAGATATGTTTGAGTTGGCATACAGCTCCGCCAAAAGAAAATATGGAGCGGCTTGGTTGGCAATGATTTCGAGCGACTTCTGGGCGTATTCTCTGGCTTGCTGAAAGTTCTTGAGATTATAAAAATATATCTCCGCCATTCTCATATAAATATCGGATATCTTGCTGTTGTCGTCGGCAAAAGAGATAGCCTTACCGTAAAAGTCGAGCGACTTCGACATTCTGTTTGCCTTGTGATAATACTCGCCACAACCTATCGACGACAAATAACTCGGTGATATAGCGTGCAGGTAGACAGCAGCCTGCTGAAACACGGCAGAGTGCACGCAGGTGGTAGAATATTCGTTGAGCAAATTATTGAGAAACGTAGCATTTTCACGATTCTTTTCGAGTAGGGCACCGTATTTTTTGTCCAGACCGACGCAACCCGACTCAGACTGTCCGTAAGAGTACATATATCCGAGCGACAACAATATTATAATAACGTATCTTTTCATTTCTGTTTGCAGTATTGGTCAAATGTAGGTAACAACAAATCTTTGTCTGATACAATCATCTCACCGACAGGTACTTTCCAGTCTATTGCGAGTGTCGGGTCGTTGTAGATAATGCCGCCTTCCGCCTGTTTGTCGTATATATTGTCGCACTTATAGCTGAATATAGCCGTCGGGCTGAGTACCGAGAACCCGTGTGCAAACCCACGAGGAATGAGAAACTGCAAGTGATTTTCGTCAGACAACTCTACTCCGAACCACTCTCCATAAGTCGAAGAGCCTTGTCGCAAATCTACTGCCACGTCCCACACCTTGCCTACAATCACTTTTACGAGCTTAGCCTGAGCCGACTCGCCTTTCTGCAGATGAAGCCCCCGCACTACTCCATACGACGACCGCGAGAGGTTGTCTTGTACGAAGTTGTTATCGATACCATAAGCACGATACCGATTCTCGTTGTAAAGCTCTGTGAAGTATCCGCGTGAGTCTGCAAATACGTCGGGACAGACGACAATAAGATCTTTTATCGGTGTTTCTACTATTTCCATCGTGTATATTGCTAAATATCTTATCCTTACTGTTTTTTATTTACTCAATTCCAAGATATAACGTCCGTATTCGGTCTTATCCAACTTACGTCCCAAGGCATTCAAGTCACTGTCAGATATCCAACCGTTTCTCCACGCAATCTCCTCTATACAGGCGATATAAAAACCCTGCCTATTCTGTATGGTAGCCACGAAGTTCGATGCATCGAGCAAACTGTCGCAATTGCCCGTATCGAGCCAAGTAAATCCGCGTCCGAAGGTCTCTACTTGCAACGAGCCCTCTTCGAGATAGAGCCTGTTCAGGTCTGTAATCTCATATTCGCCTCGTGCAGAGGGTTTCAGCGATTTAGCTTTCTGTACCACGGTATTGTCGTAGAAGTACAGCCCCGGTACAGCAAAGTTACTCTTCGGTTTTGCGGGTTTCTCTTCGAGGCTAAGCACCTTACCGTCGGGAGCAAACTCTACAACACCGTATGCACGCGGGTCTTTTACGAAATAGCCGAAGATACACGCCCCTTGCCCGATAGCAGAAGCCCGACGGAGCATAGCCGAAAAGTTCTGACCGTAGAATAGATTATCGCCGAGAATGAGACAACCGCCCTCACCATTTAGGAAGTCGGCTCCCAAGACAAACGCCTGAGCCAGACCGTTAGGCACCTCTTGCACTATATACTCGAACTTCATACCAAGTTCTTGCCCGCTACCCAGAAGCTCCTCGAACATAGGCAAATCTCTGGGAGTAGATATTATGAGTACTTCGCAAATACCTGCCAGCATAAGAGTAGACAGCGGGTAGTAAATCATTGGTTTGTCATAAACAGGCATTATCTGTTTGGAGATTGCTTTGGATAAAGGGAAAAGCCTTGTGGCACTGCCTCCTGCGAGTATTATTCCTTTCATATAATTTTATCTATTAACAATTGAATTCGATTAATTAGAACAATTGCAAAGATAACAAATAATTTTGTCTTTTGATTGCCTGTTATAATTTTCCTCAATATTTCTCGAACAGGAGAGCTGCGTTCACGCCACCGAAACCCGAGAGGGTCTTGAGGAAATATTTTTTGTCCGTATGGGTGATTGTCTTTGTTATATTCAGTGAAAATGACTGATTGTCAATAATAAGTTGTTCGGGATTGTTGCAGTTGAGCGTTGGTAGCACTATACCTCTGCCGAGTGCTTCGACCGAGACGATTGTCTCCAAGACGCCTGCTGCTCCGAGCGTATGTCCGAAAAGGCTTTTCAGCGAATTGACAGCAACGCTGCCCAATCCGGCACGGTATATTGCATTGGCTTCCATAGCGTCGTTGTACGGTGTCGCCGTACCGTGTGCACTGATAAAAGCTATATCGTCGGCAGTCGGTTGTCCGCCACAGAGCACATTACGGATAGCACGGCAACAGCCCTCCCCTGTCCTCGACGGAGCAGATATATGTGTGGCGTCGTTGCGTATGGCACCGCATATAAGGCGAGCCTGAGCGGGCTTATCGTCGGTATCTTTACCGAATATGATTGTGGCGGCAGCCTCGCCGAGGTTAAGCCCACAACGCTCTGCATCGAAAGGCTTGCAGACGTCGGGAGCAAGTGCCCTGAACGACTGAAAGCCCGATATTATAAACTTCGATAAAAAATCGACACCGACAACTACCACATTGTCAAACAGTCCGTTATTAATATACCGAAGGGCTACCACCTGAGCGGCAGCTCCCGATATACAGGCGTTGGATACCACTATCGGAGTGTTCGGGTTGCCAAAGAAATCGGCAATACGCCGAGCCGTGCTCCACAGAAACGGCGATCCGTTGCCTCGGTAATCGGCATCGATAGCATCGATATTGCCTTTGGTCGTGGATAGTACAAACAACGTATGGGGCGAAGACAAATCCACCTCCGCCTCGCGGTTGGCATAAACGACAGACAACACAGAGGCTCGCTCCAAAAGAGTCAGGCTATCTGCCTCCACATTTTGGGGCGAAGTGCTGTGGTTGAGCATATCGGCAAAATGTTCCTCTAATTTTATTTTGTCGATAAGAGAGGCTACAAAAGGCTCCGGCAAGTCAAAAGTGCCTGCTTCGTAATATTTTACGCCAGATGCTCCGGACTTCACTTGTTCAAAATTATCAAGTGTAGTAAATCCGAGCGAGGATATTATATTGGTTCCTAATATTTTCATTTGCAATGAGATTACGCTTCGGCGATATATTTCTGTTGCCATTGAGCAAAAAACGGCGGTAAATCCCACATCAGATTGAAGTCTCTATCGAGAAAAACTTGCACCGAGTATCCTGTGGCTACAATGTCGTCGGAAGGCAAATGGTATATTTTGTAGTCGAATATCAGTTTTGCGGCATCTGTATGGCGATAGACAATCTCTACCCTTGCACTGTCTTTGTATCGTAGAGGTCTTTTATACTCCAGATGCAGCTCTACGAGAGGAGCATAATACCCTTGGTCGAAGATGTAGAGATATTCCAAATGGTAGTCGCGACCGAACTGCTCGCGGGCGTCTTCCAGATAGAGGGCATACGAACCGTGCCATACTATCCCCATAGAGTCTACCTCACTAAAACGTATGTCGAACTTTTTCTCGCTTTTCAATAATTTCATCGTCTTTTCTCATATTTTATTCCATCAGAGCAACCTTCATTTTACCCCAAGCTATCGCATTCTGTCGGCATTCTACCTTTGCTTCCATCATTATTATATTGCCTATTTCGGCTGTTACGTCGATTTCGGTATGTATGGTATCGCCTACTTGCGGCAGGTAACCTGAAAAACAAAAATCGTTGATAGCACCGATAAATCCGAGCCTTACAGGCTGATTGATAGTAAGGAAGCCTTGCCGTACGGCACAGGTCTGTGCAACGTTCTCCAATATCCCCGCCTGCATAAACACACCGTTATCGACAAAGATATTATCACCTTCGATAGTAAAACTCGTCCGTGTGGTAGCCTCGTCGCAGAAGTGCAGTATGCCTACCATTACAAACGGTTCTTGCTGAGGTATAAGTCGCTTTATGTCAAGCCGTTCGAAATCCATCGACAATCACAAAATCAGATATTTATTTTACCACACATTGCAGAATGGAATGCCCTGCACCGACGCCGTCGTGTATCTTCTCTATCGTCAGTCCTGCCCGCTCTACACAGCGTATCATATCTTCGGAGTGATACATCTTGCTGTTACCGTTTGCCATTGCGGCGAAATATACACTTGTCTGCGTGAGTATGTACGAGGCTGTCTCGAATCGTTGTCTGTCCCAGAGCGTCTCCATTATGTACAGCTTGGTGTGTTTTGACATAGATAGTCGGGCACGCGACAGAATGTTGGTTATCTCCGTTTCGGAGAAACAGTCGAGGAACTGGCTGAGCCAGATAACGTCAAAGCCCGTCGGGAACGCCGTATCGCTGTCGAGTATATTACAACCGTGTCCGTGTATTCTGTCGGCTCCGCGTTTGCCTGCCGTATTTTTCTTGAGCAACTCTATCTGCTGCGGTAAGTCCATAACGGTAATTTCCACCTTGTCGTCGTGAGAGACACAGTACAAAGCCCATTTACCCGTATTACCACCCACATCGAGCAGTTTATGCGGCTTATCGGCAAAGACGATTCCAAAAGCCTCTTCGAAAGCTCCATCGCTGTAGAAGTGGTCGAATCCGAACCACGACTCCTGCACCTTACGTGGCAGGCTCGACAAGCCTTCGTAAATCGTCGCCCACGAGCCAAACACTCTGAGCCCTTCGGGTTTGCCGTTAAGCAAAGCCTCTTCCAGATGAAACATACCGAGGTAATTGACGTCGTGGTTAAAGTCCATATCGACCTTCACGGCAGTGTCGTTTTGCAGAAACCAGCCCATCTTGGAACAGACAAACTTATCATCGTCGCGGCAGAGCACCGTACCGATACACAACGAAGCCTCTATCAGTATTTTGACAGCATATTCCGAGAGGTTCGTCTTTTCGGCTATCTCAGCAATGGTCAGACCGCCGTCGGAATCTATAAGTTGCTGTAATATACCGAACTTAACCATAAGGCGACTCACCTGAAACACAACAGGTCCCTGCGAAATCTCGTGAGCGGCACGTTGTGCCTGCATTGCGGTAAGCGTCTCTTTTGTATAACGCTTTGCCAGCGAAGGAGGAAGATTCATATACTCTTTTATAAATTGTTTTTTTAATTGAAAGTTCAAAAGTACTATTTTTTTGCAATACGGTAAAATAAAAAATCGTTATACAGCACATTTACACCCCATAAGCACACCGACATGTTTATAGATTTCATATTTTTCAGTATGTAATAGTTTATTGCCGACACAATCTGTTTTTTTTCATATAAGTACTTTGCTCAAAAAAATGTAAATTTGCACTCGATATTATTATCGAAAAAGCAAAGCGAAGACAGATGAAAGAAAAATTCAATATTTCGGGTATGACGTGTGCCGCCTGTGTGGCTCACGTACAAAAAGCTGTCGAGAGCCTCGAAGGGACAGACAATGTAAATGTCAATCTGCTGACCAATTCTATGACATTAGACCTCGACACGAGCCGTACAGTCGTAGCCGATGTAATAGATGCAGTAGAGAGGGCAGGATACGGTGCTTCTGCGGCAGGTAATGAACCAACAAAGTCTCGTAAGTCGAACACCATTCGCGACAATTTCGACAAAGAGACAAAAGCTCTGAAATACAGACTGATAACATCCATAACATTTGCCATACCATTGATGTATATAGCTATGGGAGCGATGTGGGGGCTGCCCGCCGCAAAGAATATGCACAGCAATCCGATAGCTTTTGCTCTGACACAGTTTCTGCTGTTGCTACCGATAATGTACGTCAATAGGAACTATTACATAAAAGGCTACAAATCTCTTATAAACAGAGCACCGACGATGGACAGCCTCATAGCGATAGGCTCGTCGGCAGCCGTCGTATACGGAGTTTTTGCCATATATATGATTGGCTACGGTCTGGTAGACAACAGAGACGATATTGTCGACAGATACGTTATGAATCTTTATTTCGAATCGGCGGCAATGATACTGACACTGATTACCGTAGGCAAGTATCTCGAAACGAGGTCGCGAAGCAAGACAGGCGAAGCCCTCGAGCGGCTGATGGATATGTCACCCGACACGGCTATCGTCGAAAGGCAGGGAGCACAGACCGAAATACCTGTCGAGGAGGTGCAGGTAGGCGATACAGTGATAGTGAAACCGGGTGGAAGTATACCTGTCGACGGAGAAATAATAGAGGGAAATACCTCGATAGACGAGTCGGCAATAACGGGCGAAAGCATACCGGTAGAGAAAAGCGTCGGCAGCAAAGTCATTCAGGCAACTATCAACCGCAACGGTTTCATACGTATCCGAGCCACCAAGGTAGGCGAAGACACTATGTTTGCCGAGATAATAAGGCTCGTACAAGAGGCAGGAAGTTCGCGAGCTCCGATAGCCAAACTTGCCGACAAGGTCTCCGGAATATTCGTACCGATAGTTATAGGCATATCTGTATTGACAGCTATCGTGTGGCTTTTGGCAGGAGCGACGGTCGAGTTCGCTCTGTCGTCGGCAATAGCCGTGCTGGTAATATCGTGTCCGTGTGCATTGGGATTGGCTACACCCGTTGCAATAATGATAGGCACGGGCAAAGCTGCCGAGAACGGCATATTGGTAAAATCGGGCGAAGCACTCGAGACAGCGCACGAGCTGGATTGCGTAGTATTCGACAAGACAGGCACTCTCACACAGGGCAGACTGCAAGCAACAGACATCGTTACCTACGGTATTACGCAAAAAGAGTTGCTCTCCGTCGCCGGTAGCCTCGAGGTGCGGAGCGAGCACCCCTTGGCGGAAGCAGTTACGGAACGTGCCTCCTCCGAAGGGGCTACGAGACTGACGGTATCGAGATTCGAGGCTGTATTCGGCAAAGGGATTTGCGGCGAAATAGAAGGTAAAAGCTACTTCGTCGGCAACAGACTGTTGATGAAAGACAACGGAATAATAGCCGACAATTGTATTGCCGACGTAGAGCGACTCGAGGCTGAGGGCAAGACGGTACTCATCGTAGCCTGTAGCGACGGCGTCGTGGGTATCATAGCCGTAGCGGACGTACTGAAATCCACAAGCACGCAAGCAGTCGCCGAACTCAGAGAGATGAACGTACACACCGTTATGTTGACAGGCGACAACAGTATCACCGCCAATGCCATAGCAACCACTGTCGGAATCGACGAAGCAGTTGCCGAGCTCCTACCGCAAGACAAAGAGAAAGCGATAGCCTCGCTTGCCGCCACACACAAAAAGACGGCAATGGTGGGCGACGGTATCAACGACGCTCCCGCACTTGCCGCAGCAGACGTGGGTATTGCCCTTAGCAACGGCACAGATATAGCAATAGAGAGTGCCGATATAGTGCTTATGCGTAACGACCTGCTCGGCGTGGCGGCAGCCATAAGGCTCAGCCGTGCGGTCGTAAGAAATATAAGGCAGAATCTCTTCTGGGCATTCTTCTACAACGTAATAGGAATACCACTTGCCGCGGGAGTACTGTATCCGATGTTCGGACTGCGTCTCACACCTATGTTCGGAGCCTTGGCTATGAGCCTGAGCAGCCTGTTCGTAGTATCCAACGCTCTACGCCTGAAAGTATTCGAGCCATATAAACATAATAAAAATAAAGAGGAGATAAAAAAAATGAAAAAGACTTTTGTAATAGAAGGAATGATGTGCCAAAACTGTGTAAAGCACGTACAGAACGCCTTGGATAAAATAGGCGTAAATGCGACGGTTAGTCTCGACAGCCACACAGCCACTATCGAAGATGCGGGCAATATTACCGACGAGGCAATACGCAAGGCAATAGTCGATGCAGGCTATACGGTGAAGTGAGTCGGGCAGATGTTTAACTGTTCAATCGTTGAATTGTTGAAACGAATAAGGTAACTTGTGTCGGTTAGGAGGTAACACGAGTCGGGGCAAATCTGTGGGTTCGCCCATACATTTTTACATTCTTAAATTTTTACATTTATTCCGTAATTAGTAATTCTAAATTCGTAATTGTATAGGGCAACCACAATGATTGCCCCTACTTTAATTACACGTTTCAACGATTACACACACCCAACACCTAGAACCTAACACCCAATTATTTATTGTTTCTCCTTTTTATTGCGAAGCACAAACCAAATGAAGAAACCTATCAGAGCACCGTATGCAACAAGCGAGAGCCACTGTCCGCCTGCGGAGGTATTCCAATGCGGTATAGTTAGGTCGAGCCCGCCGAACTTGATGATGGCACTGACGACACCCATCAAAGCACCACCCGCAATGAAGCCCGAAGCCACGAGCGTGCCCTTCTCGCTGCGAGCAGTATTGACGGCTTTGTCCTTGGAACGCGTCGATACGTACCAAGCCACCAATCCCCCGATGAGTAGAGGAATATTGAGCGATAGCGGTATAAACATACCCAGAGCAAAAGCCAAAGCAGGCACACGACACAGCGTCAAGACAATGGCTATCGCCGCACCTATGCCATACAACAGCCATGGAGCACCAGTACCGCCCATCAGAGGCTCTATGACAGCCGCCATAGCATTTGCCTGAGGAGCGACCAGACCACCTTCGCCGAAACCGTATGTTTTGTTGAGTATTATCATAACTCCTCCGACAGTTGCAGCCGATACGAGTGTACCGAGAAACTTCCAAGTCTGTTGCTTGGCGGGTGTGGAACCGAGCCAATAACCTACCTTGAGGTCTGTGATGAAGCCCCCTGCCATCGAAAGAGCCGTACATACCACTCCGCCGATGATGGCAGCAGCCACCATTCCCGAAGCCCCTTTGAGACCGACGGCAACCATTATCACCGACGACAGTATGAGCGTCATCAGCGTCATACCCGACACGGGATTAGTACCCACGATGGCTATGGCATTTGCCGCCACGGTAGTAAACAGAAAAGCTATCACTGCCACTATGAGTATACCCACTACTGCGTGCCAAATATTGAAATCTACGACACCTACAAGGAAAAAGACGAATGTTACCAACAAAGCTATCCCCACACCGATGGCGATAATCTTCATAGGGAGGTCTCGTTGCGTGCGTTCTACCGCCACAGACGACGCTTTGCTTTTGCCTTTCATCTCGGAGGCAGCCAGCCCTATGGCACTGCGTATTATGCTCCACGACCGTATGATACCGATGATACCTGCCATAGCAATGCCGCCGATACCGATGTGTCGGGCAAAGGTAGAGAATATCTGTTCGGTAGTCATACCGTCGACGCTTCCCTCAAATATGGGATTGATTGTGTGCAGAGCCGTATCGCCGAGCAGCGGCATAACGGGTACCACCACAAACCATATCAGAGCCGAGCCTGCACATATTATGGCGGCATACCTCAGACCGATGATATAACCGAGTCCCAATATGGCGGCTCCGACATTGACGCTGAACATCAATTTGGCTTTCGTATAAAGCGTTTCGCCGAAAGGCAGTACCTTGGAGGTAAACGTCTCTGCCCACGCTCCGAAGGTAGCTACGAGGAAATCGTACAGACCTCCCGCAAGTCCGGCAATGATGAGCGGGCGGGCTTGGTCGCCACCCTTCTCGCCCGAAATAAGTACCTGTGTGGTAGCCGTTGCCTCAGGGAATGGGTATTTGCCGTGCATATCGCTGACAAAATATTTACGAAACGGTATCAGAAACAATATGCCGAGCACTCCGCCAAGAAGCGATGAAAGGAATACCTGATAGAAATCGACCGATATCTCTATCCCTTTCGATTGTAGTATATATATGGCGGGCAATGTAAAAATAGCCCCTGCAACGATAACTCCCGAGCACGCCCCTATCGACTGAATGATGACATTTTCGCCGAGAGCATTCTTACGTTTGGTCGCCGACGACAACCCTACCGCAATGATGGCAATAGGTATGGCAGCTTCGAACACCTGACCGATTTTCAGACCGAGGTAAGCCGCTGCCGCCGAGAAAAGCACCGCCATAACGATACCCCAGCCTACCGAGCGGACGTTAACCTCGGGATAAACCTTATCGGGCGACATCACGGGGTGATACTTCTCGCCCTCTTTCAACTCTCTACCCGCATTCTCGGGCAATCCTACCGTCTGTTCTTCTTTTTCTTGCATAACGATATTATTTTATTTAGTAATAAGATTATTGTCTTCGATATTTATTTTTTCTCCCGATATTTTTTTTGCACTCTTTTTCATACCGAGCAGGCACCACCTGACAAAGGGAATGCGTACCACCGTTTCGTACAGCACAAAAGCACCGAAAAAAGCGGAAAGTGCCGCAATAGCGTATGTCGGTACTGCCGAAACATTTGCATAAAGCTCCAACATCCACGCAGCTAACGTCAACGGAAAATAATGAAACACATATAAGCCGAAGCTCCGTTTTGTCATAAAGCTCGTAAAAGCCGACTCGCAATTGTATCGGCGTTTCATCAGGGCTAAAATCGCAAGTGAGGCGAGCCACGCGTAAACGACCGCCGAAACGGAATTGACTGTCGGCATAACGGCATACTCATCGCCGTAATGCAGATACAGATAAAGCGCTCCCGACATCAATGCCGCAATACCGAGCGGGATGTCTATTTTACCGAGCCGGTCGATAATATTTTCGTGCGCAAATACAAAATAACCCAGGAAAAAGGCAAAAGCGTAGATACCGAACCGGTATACCGGTACGACAGGCGTGTTTAAAACGAGTCCCGAAAAATAAAGAGGAACACCCAAAAGAAGGAGCACGAAAACATTCGCTTTGCCGCACAATCGGTACAATCCGCCTTTTTCGAATTTTCTAACGAGTGCAAGCAGCATCGAAAAAAGCCACAGCATTTGTATAAACCACAAAACGCCCGTTCCCGATGCGACCATGATCGCGAAAACGGCAACTTTCGGCATCGTATCGGGAATCCCGTCAAATCCGCCTGCAAGGGTCATATTAAGCCACCCCTGAAGCCAGCCGAAAAGCAGCAGCCCTATCGTCGACGGTACAAGCAGCTTCCGCGTCCTCGTACGCACAAAATCGCGGATAGAATGCGTTTCGAGATAGCAGCGCGAACTTATTCCCGCAACGATAAAAAGCAAAATCATAAACCACGGATACAAAACATACAGCACGGAGTCCTGCGTCTGAGTTTCGGCAAATGCACCGATGCGTTTGTACGGCGGCATAACTGCATTGTAAATAAAAATCACGTGATAAATAACGACCGCAACGACCGTCATCCATCTGATATTGTCCAAATAATGCCTTCTCATACGATTCACCCCTTTTGAATTAATTGTCGACACAGCATAGCCGCAGTGATCTGTCAATGATGAGCGGGCAGGCTTGGTCGCCGCCCTTATCACACTCTTTCAACTCTCTACCCGCATTCTCGGGCAATCCTACCGTCTGTTCTTCTTTTTCTTGCATAACATATTTTCTTTTAGTAATAGGATTATTGTCTTCGGTATTTATTTTCTCTCCATCAGAAAGGTGCATCCGAGAAACTCTCCGAATATTGCGGCGGCTCGGTCTTGGCATAACTGTCCGCCTTGGACTTTCTTTTGTTCGTCTTCGACGGCATCATAGTACTGTCTTCGTTAGATGCCTTGGCATTCAGACGTTCATATTCCTGACGAGTATTGACAAACATTGTATAATCCTGAGCAAAATACAACTGTACATCGTCTGTTGCACCGTTTCGGTGTTTTGCTACTATGATTTGTGCAACGCCTCTGAGGTCATTGCCGGTGTTCGGGTCTTCGAATATACGATAATACTCGGGACGGTGTATGAAACACACCATATCGGCGTCTTGCTCTATGGCTCCCGACTCGCGTAGGTCGGAGAGCTGCGGTTTTTTGGCTTCGAGCTTATTGTCGGTACTGCCACCGCCGCGAGACTCTACATTACGGTTAAGCTGCGAGAGGGCTATCACCGGCACGTCAAGCTCTTTTGCCAAAGCTTTCAGCGAACGTGAGATGATGCTCACCTCGCCTTCGCGGTTGGAATACGACATACCCGAGGCATTCATAAGCTGCAGGTAATCGATGATAATAATTTTAACACCGTGTTCGGCGACGAGCCTGCGGGCTTTTGTCCTCAGCTCCATTACCGACAGCGAAGGTGTCTCGTCGATATATATGGGTAGCTGTTCCAGAATGGCAATCCCTTTCGATAGCTCATTGAACTCGCTACTATTGAGTTTACCACTCTTCACCTTATCGCCCGACAACTCTGCGGCGTTTATAATCAAACGATTGACAAGTTGTATATTCGACATTTCGAGGGTAAAAAAAGCTACCGGCGTACCCTGAATAGCCATATTCTTCGCCATCGTCAGCACAAATGCGGTCTTACCCATAGCAGGACGCGCCGCCATAATGATGAGGTCAGACCGCTGCCAACCCGACGTCAGCTCATCGAGTTTGTAGAACCCGCTCTCTATGCCGGTGGTAAATCCCGTATTTTTCGACGCCTCTTCTATACGCTTGATAGCAGCGGGTATAATCTCGGCAATGGAGACAACATCTTTTTTATGATTTGTCTGCGATATATCGAATATTTTGCCCTCCGCCTCCTGTATCAGCTCATCTACGTCTTTCGATGCATCGAAAGCATTGGTCTGTATCTCATTAGAGATAAGTATCATACGTCGGGCGAGGTATTTTTGGGCAATTATTTTGGCGTGCTCCTCTATGTGAGCTGCCGTCGCCACCTTCTCGGTCAGGGCGGCGATAGCGTACATTCCTCCCACATCATCGAGATTTTTGTCTTTGATTAGTTGGTCTTTGACCGTCAGCATATCTATCGGTTTGCCTTCGGCGGCAAGTGTCCTGATGGCTTGGAATATCTTGCGATGCGTTACTTTGTAGAAATAATCGGGTGTACGCAGTATCTCGCTTATTTGGCTGAATGCGTTGGACTCTATCATCAACGCCCCGAGTACCGCCTCCTCCTCTTCGAGTGCCTGCGGCGGCAATTTGCCGAAATCGGGAAACTCGTCGTATGTCGGTTGTTTTTTTCGCTTACGCAATGTGGGTTCTTCCATAAACTACTGTTTTACAAACAAATATTCTAACAACAAATTACATTTACTTTTTCTTTCAAAGGTATGAAAATAATACGTTACTGTACCATTCTCTGTCCGTTTTTTATTAACAAGTTATTATCAACCCCGTATAATCGGCAATATACAATGCTATTCACAAAAAGACACAAGACGTCTTTAATAAATTACATTTTTATAAACATTTTTTAGCAATAAGAGAGACACAGCGGCACCAGAAAACTTTTAAACTCCTTTAGTTTCCAAAATACTTCTTATTATCAGATGTTTATAAAAATATTTTTTGCAATTAACTTTATTTAACATCGCAATAAGTTCTACTTTTCGCTTTTTGCGTACTTTTGCACAATCAAATTAACGAGCATTCATATCGTATGACGGAATTGAAAGAGAAAATAATTCGACAAGCCAAGCAGATGTTTTGGGATTATGGGCTCAAACGCATCGGCATCGACGATATTTGTACCGAACTGCATATATCGAAGAAGACTTTCTATACTGTATTCAAAACCAAAAATGAACTCATAGAAGAGATATTGAAGAGCGTACGCATCGAGAAAAAACAGATGGAAGAGATTGCCGACAACGACAATATAATCGAATATCTGATATCGAAAACCAATACTTTCCGCAACAAGCCTCGACGTGACGACGAGAACAAGCCTCGACGCGACGACGAGAAGTTTTTCCAAATCCACTTCGATATGAAGAAATATTACCCCGAACTTTTCGACAAACATTGTCGGTTAATAAAAGAAGATGCCGAAGTAAATGCATTGAGTATTCTCAATATGGGCATTGCACAAGGGTTGTTTCGACAAGATATGGACCTTACGCTTACAAAAAAACTCATAAGCGAGATATTCTCCAATATGTTGGAGTACTCAAATACGAACAAAATACCGTTTATACGTATGATGGACTTCTGTATGGACACTATGTTCCGCATCGTGTGCAACAGCAAAGGATTGGAGTATTATAATTCGATAAGTAACAAACAATAGTATAAATCGACCATAAAATTATTTCATTAAAATGAAAAGAATAAAATCATTGATATTGGCGCTGGCAGCAACGACGGTGATGCTTTGGGGACAGACAGAGGTGTCTACTCCGATAATTCCAAGCTGGGAGCGGGCAAGCGAGGGTGCTACCGTCGTCTCGCTCTCTCTGCAACAGGCAAAAGATACGGCTATCCGCTACAACCGTCAGTTGCAAAACGCCTCGTACGACGTCAAAATCGCTCAGGCACAACGTTGGCAGACGATAGCAAGTATGTTGCCACAAGTTACGGCAGGCTACGACTATCAGAATATGATGGGCTTCAAGATGGAGATGCGCATCCCCGTTGGCAAAAACCCTGCTACGGGCGAAGATATGGTAAACGTTATCGAGCGGGCTAGTCCACCTAACGGCACTTTCAGCATCTCGGCAGGAATGCAGATAAGCGGACAACAGATAGTCGGGGCAATGATAAACAAAATAGCCGTCGATATGGCAGACATCAGCCGACTGCAGACAGAACAGACCATAACCTCGACAGTAACACAGCTTTATATATCTATCCTCGCCAATAGACATATAGTCAGCCTTTTAGACTCGAGCAAAATGAATATAGAAAAGATATATCAAAGCACTGTGGAAGCCGTCAAGATAGGTGTTACCGAGCAGACCGAAGCCGATAAGCTATATGTACAGGTGATGAAGCTCGAAAGTGCCTTGAACACTGCACGACAGGGACTCGAGATGACTTACAGCTCGATGAAGTTGCAACTCGGCGTCAGTGCCGATACACACATAGAGCTTACCGACAATCTCGACCAACTGACCAACGCCGAGGCGTCGCTGAGACTCTTGCATACCAAGTTCGATATAACCGACAACTATAACTATCGGCTTATGAGCAAAAATCTTGAGCTATCGCGTAAACAGATTAAACTCGCTGCAATGGGCTATTCGCCCTCGCTTACAATAGGTTATCGCTACTCCGACATCAAATATTTCGACGGCGAACCGATGATGAATATGAACCCGCCCAATGTCTTCTCTATCGGCGTCAAAGTGCCGCTATTCACCTCAGGCAGAACGTTTATGAGTATCAGAGAGAAAAAATACAGTTATCTGAAAGCCAAAAACACTTTCGAAGACTCACAGAACCAGCTCGAAATCAAAGATAAGCAGCTTAGATTCAACCTTAATTCGGCTTACGAAAACTTTATTATTCAGAAGAAAAATATCGCCGTTACCAACAGTGTCTTCAATAAAGTTGCCGAGAAATTCCGCTACGGACGAGCCTCGTCGCTCGAGGTTACACAGGCAAGCTCCGACTTTATAAACGCTCAAAACACATACATACAAGCTATTATGAATATGACCAACGCTCAAATAGAGCTTCGAAACTTGCTCAATAAATAAAAACAACATACAAATCAATAAACCTGAGTATTATAACAATCAATATAAAAAACACATTAATAAATCTGATATATGAATAAATCTATCTTGATAATAGCAGTTGCAGCACTGACACTCGTCGGTTGCGGTACGGCAGACAACAGTCAGAAGAAAGAAGAAAGCAAAATAGAAAACGTACAGGTAATACGCCTCGAACCCCGTCAGATAAGCCGAGAGGTAGAGTATTCCACCACACTCGAGGGTTACGAGCAGATGAACGTATCGCCCTCCGTACAGGGCAATATCGAGCACATCTATGTCGAACCCGGCACACGCGTTGCCAAAGGACAGCTCCTCGTACGTCTCGACCAGACACAGCTGAATTCGGCTAAGGTACAGCACAACCGCCTTGCCGTCGATTTGGCTCGTACCGAAGCGCTGCTCAAAACGGGCAACGTGGCACAGAGTGTCTACGACCAGCTCAAGTCGCAGTTCGACGCCTCGCAAGAGAACCTCAAATTTCTGCAAAAAAATACGTTCGTTACAGCTCCTTTCGCAGGTATCATCACCGCTAAAAACTACGAAGACGGCGAGATGTATTCGCCTACAAAACCGATATTGCAGTTAGCCCAGATAGCTCGTCTGAAAGCACATATCAATATCCCCGAGAGCTACTTCCCCCGTGTAAAGCAGAATATGCAGCTAAACGTAGTGTCGGACATATATCCCGACAAAAACTTCAAGGGACGGATAGAGATAGTTTACCCCACCATAGACCCTGCCACTCATACCTTTACGGTGAAAATAGACATTCCTAACCCATCGCTTCTGCTGCGTCCGGGTATGTTTGCACACACCACGCTGTCGCTCGGCAAGGTCGATGCCATTGTGGTGCCGTATCAGGCAGTGCTCAAACAGCAAGGGTCTAACGAACGTTATGTCTTCGTAAAACGCGGCGATACGGCACATCGTATCAGCGTTACACTCGGACAACGTTTCGACGATATGACCGAGATAGAGTCGAAAGAGCTCAGAAACGACGACGAACTCGTAGTAGTCGGACAGGCACGTCTGGTAGACGGCGTCAAGGTGCAGATTGCCGACAACTCACCGCAGACTACCGACAATAAGGGAGCAAAAGACAGTGTAAAAACAAAATAATTTTTTCGAGATGGCTATATATCAGACCGCTATAAACAAGCCGATTACTACGGCTTTGATATTTGTGGGTATCATCGTTTTCGGGGTGTTTTCTTTCTCAAAACTCCCTATCGACCAATTCCCCGCTATGGACATACCTTACGTATCCATAATGACCACCTATCCAGGTGCCAACGGCTCCGAGATAGAGACCAACGTTACCAAGGTGCTCGAAAACTCGCTCAACTCCGTCGACGGACTCAAAGAGATTACATCTCAGTCGAAAGACAATATCTCGGTAGTGTCGTTGCAACTCAATTGGGGGCAAAACCTCGATGAGTCGGTAAACGACGTACGTTCGGCAATAGATATGGTCAACGACAATCTGCCCGACGGATGCAGTCGCCCAATGATATTCAAGTTCTCGACCTCCAACTTCCCCATTATGCAGTATGCCATTACTGCAAAAGAGAGCTACGCGGGGTTGGAGAAGATATTGGAAGACAATGTTGTAAGCGTACTCAACCGTATCGACGGTATCGGTAACATATCGCTGTCGGGTACTCCCGAACGTTATATTTATATCGATTTAGACCAAAGCAAACTCGATGCCTATAAGATATCGGTCGAACAGATAGGACAGGCAATATCCGCCAATAACCTCAACCTCGCCTCAGGCTCGATAAAAATGGGCAAAGAGCAGTATCAACTGCGCGTGCAGAGCGAATACGTCGAGAGCTCGGAGATAAACAACATAGTAGTAGCCAACAGACTGGGTAAAAACATATTTGTCAAAGACTTGGCTAATGTACGCGACACCATACGCGACGTCAATCTGGACGAACGAATCAACGGTCAGAACGGGGTGCGTATGGTGATAATGAAGCAAACGGGCGCCAATACGGTGGCAATCGTCAAAAAGGTAAAAAAGATGATGACCGAAGACATAATGCCGGGTCTACCGCCCGATATAAAAGCACAAATCATCTACGACAGTGCTCAGACGATACAAAACTCTATCGACGGTCTGTCGGAAGCGGTAATGCTCGCTTTCGTATTTGTGGCGTTGGTAGTGATGTTTTTCCTCGGCAGGTGGCGTGCTACTCTTATCATCGTACTGTCGATACCTATATCTCTTATCTGTGCTTTCATCTACCTGTTCGTAGCCGATAGCTCCATCAACATCATTTCGCTTGCGTCGCTTACGGTTGCCGTCGGCATAGTGGTCGACGACGCCATAGTGGTATTGGAGAATATAATGCGTCATATCGAACGTGGTTCGCGTCCGCGAGAAGCCGCAATATACGCCACCAACGAAGTATGGGTATCGGTAATAGCCACTACGATGGTTATCGTTGCCGTATTCTTACCGCTTACGATGCTCGGCGGACAGGCAGGTATTATATTCAAAGAGATGGGCTGGATAGTGTCTATCTGTATCACTGTTTCGGCTACCGTAGCCATAGCTCTTACTCCGATGCTATCGTCTCTTTTATTGAAAAGTAAAAAAGAAATAATCAACGAAAAGGGCGAGGTAGAAGAGATTTCGACAAACGCCAACTGGTACGAAAATACTGTGATGAAATGGCTTGCCGCCCTCGACAAATGGTATGCCAACTTGCTTCGGTGGTGTCTCGGGCACAAACTCGTTACGTCGTTGATAGCATTGGCTGTGGTTATAATAGGATTTTTACCTGTATTTATGGGTAAAATAGGGTTCAACTTTATGGCACAGCAAGACAATGGACGCATAAGCCTCAAAATCGAACTTCAACGCGGTACACGTGTCGAAGAGAGTATGCGTGTAGCCCGACAGATAGAAGCCGACCTGAAATCGCTTGCTCCCGAAATAAAACTGATAGCCTCCACTACCGGCTCGAGCGACGATGCAGGATTTTCGGCTCTGATGAACCAGTCGTCGAACAATATCATTACTATGACCGTAACTTTCCCCGAAAGGAGCCAGAGACAACGTACGGTATTCGAGATAGCCGAAGTATTCCGACAATATCTTGGCAACCGTGCCGACGTTGTTTTCTCGAATGTATCGACAAATGTTGGATTCGGTGGCAGCGGCAATAATAACGTATCTGTCGAAATATACGGCTACGACTTCGAGGCGACCAACAAGGTAGCCGAAGAGATAAAAAACAAGATGAAAGACGTCAAAGGGGCACGCAATATCACTGTCTCTCGCGACGAAGACCGTGCCGAGCTGCAGATAAATTTCGACAAAGAGAAACTCGCCCTCAGCGGATTGTCGGCTGCACAGGTAGCCACAGCCGTCCGCAATAGGGTCAACGGCTATCAGGCAGGCTACCTCAAAGAAGACGGCGACGAGTACAAGATAGTAGTACGCCTCAAAGAAGAGTTCCGCAACTCTATCACCGATATAGAAGAGATGACTCTGCAGACCCCGACAGGCTCTCTTATCAAAGTAAAAGAACTGGCTAAGGTAAGCGAATTTTGGGCTCCGCCCACTATCGACCACAAACGTCGCCAGCGTATTGTATCCGTCAGCGTAACGCCTGCCGGCACGTCGCTGTTGGAATTGGCTAATGCGGCAAGAGAGATAGCACGGGGTATCGACCTGCCTCAGGGCGTAGTCATCAACGTCGGCGGTACGTACGAAGACCAAATGGAGATGAGTCGCGATATGGGTTCGCTTATGTTGCTCATAATACTGCTGGTATACATAGTGATGGCATCGCAGTTCGAGAGCTTCTCCAAGCCGTTCCTCATACTGCTCGGCTCTATTCCGTTTGCCTTCGCGGGAGCGTTCCTTGCACTGTTCATCACGGGACAGGAGCTCGAAATGGTCGGTATGCTCGGTATGATACTGCTTGTGGGTATAGTGGTGAAAAACGGTATCGTACTCGTGGACTACATCAACCTTATGCGCGACAGGGGCTACGAGCTCAACGAAGCTATTGCCCTGTCGGGCGAGAGTCGTCTGCGACCCGTGCTTATGACCGCCATAACGGCAATACTCGGGATGGTGCCTATGGCTCTGTCGACCGCCGAAGGCTCCGAAATATGGATACCGCTCGGCATAGTGGTAATCGGCGGACTGCTGTTTGCTACCGTCGTTACGCTCGTGATAGTGCCTGTGCTCTATGCACTGATGTCGCGACACGGCGAACGAGATAAAAAGGCAAAGCAACGCAAAGAATTTCTATTTATGAGGATAAAAGACGAAAACTAAAATCACATTTATCCGTATAGAACACCTATGTGCAGAAAGGTGTAGGGAGTTACAGAAACTAAATCAAATAATGGAAAAAAGTCATTTTAAGTTCACAGTCATCAACCATAATTCTCATATCGGGCTTCACATCGGTGTTCTATCTTTTTTAATAAAAATATCAATCTAAATATAATCGATACGATGAAATCAGTATTTATAGTATTCAACCAATCCAATACAGAGCGTGTGGAGTATATGCTCGACGAACTCGGCATAAGAGGCTTCACCCTCTTCGAACAGGTTCAGGGCAGAGGCACCAACAGCGGAGAGCCGCGACGCGGTACGCATACCTGGCCTGAGATGAACTCGGCAGTTATGTGTATTGTCGAAGACGATAGGGTCGACGAACTACTCAAAACGACCCACAAACTCGACAAACGCAATCCTGAAATCGGCGTCAAGGCATTCGTCTGGAATATAGAGAAAGTAGTCTGAATATCAAACAATCAACCTATAATATGAGACAATTATTATTCTTGTTGATTGCTGCAATTACACTACCTGCCTCTGCCATAGAGGATAATGTATGCAACAGTATCTCATCTGACGGCTACCGCATTTGTGGAGTGAATAGTATAACCAACAATAGCAATTCGCAGCCCCCGTCGGTGGTGAACGCTTCTGATCCTTACGACAATACAAACAACGTTACAGATAGTACCAAAATCTTAGTTTGGGTCGATAGATACCCACAATTCGAGCAGTGCAACAATATCCCCGACGAGGATAGTAAAAAATGCTTCAACGACCAATTAAACAAATATATCCTGAATAATTTCGTCTACCCCCAAGAAGCTATCGATTCGGGTATCTCGGGCAATTCCGTGGTAGAGTTTATAATATCTATCGAAGGCAGAGTCAAGATATTATCCGTAAAAGGCAGATACGATATACTGAATACTGCTGCCGTGAATATCATAAAAAAATTGCCGCCGCTTGCCCCTGCCCGATACAAAGGAAGAACAGTAACGATGAAATTCTCCAAACCTATCAGATTTCTTTTGGAGGATTAATATGTTATACATATTTAAAATACAACTGTATCGATAATTGTTTTTCAAAAAAAATAATTAACTTTGGGGGTCGAAAAAGGCAAATATGATAAATATCAGTATGCGTTTAATAATTAATCATTTAAAAATATCATAAGTATATATTTATGTCATTTTCGGCTACCACAGACAAAGTTTAGCCGACGGTGCAATTAAAAAAGAATTCAGATGTAAATCATTGATGTAGAAAGTAAAAAGTATGGATAATTCGTTTTTTAGTAAATTTACGCCGAAGGAGCCGAAGTTTTTCCCCTTGTTGGAGTCTTTGGCAGAGGTATCGCACAAGTCGGCAGAGCAACTAATCACTTGTGTAAAAGACAATAAACCCGAAATATTACAGCGCATAAGAGACCTTGAACACGAAGGCGACCGTGTAATCGAAAAAGTATATTACGAGCTCAACGATACGTTCATCACGCCTTTCGACCGCGAGGATATCAATTCCTTAGCCAACGGCATCGACGACGTTACAGACCAGATATACGGCTGTGCCAAACGCATAACATTCTACAAGCCGAAACAAATACCTCGGGCTGCCGAAGAGATAGCCCAAATGGTGTTCGAAGGCACGCAATATATGCACAAGGCAATAAGAGAGTTGCACTCGCTTAAGAAAAAAGCAGGCGAAATAGAGAAATATTGCAACAAACTGCACGAGATAGAGAGCCAAGCCGACGAGGTGTTTCAGAATTTCACCATCGAACTGTTCGAAAACTATACCGATGCAATAGAGATAATCAAACTCAAAGAGATTGTCAACGTACTCGAAGGCATCACAGACGAGATAGACCATATCGGTAAGACCATAAAAATAATAATTGTCAAATACGCATAATAAGCAATATTCGCAAATATAACACTCTAAAACACTTATATCTTGTGGTTTTATTAGTAACAATCGTACTACTCGCTCTTTTGTTCGATTTCATCAATGGCTTCCACGACGCAGCCAACTCTATCGCTACAATTGTTTCTACGCGGGTACTGACACCTTTTCAAGCAGTTATTTGGGCTGCTTTTTTCAATTTTGTTGCCTTTTTTATCTCGAAGTTCATCATCGGAGAGTTCGGCATAGCCAATACCGTATCCAAAACGGTAGTAGAGAGTTATCTTGTAGGTAGTGTAGCACTGAAAGTGATACTTTCGGGTGTCTTGGCTGCCGTGGTTTGGAATCTGCTTACGTGGTGGCTGGGCATTCCGTCGTCGTCGTCGCATACCCTCATCGGAGGATTTGCGGGGGCAGCCATAGCCGCTTGGGGCTGGCAAGCCGTGCACGGCGAAGTAGTGTTCAAGATAGCGGCATTCATACTAATCGCCCCTCTGGTAGGTATGGTTACGGCAATGATTATCACCATTATAATCGAGCATATCTGTAAAAAAGCTAATCCGCACAAGGCAAACCACTGGTTCAAGAGACTGCAACTGCTCTCGTCGGCACTCTTCAGTATCGGACACGGTATGAACGACTCACAAAAAGTAATGGGTATCATAGCCGCAGCAATGATAGCAGCTCACTCTCTGGGCTTGGCAGGTGGCATACACTCTATCAACGACTTGCCGAGTTGGGTGCCAATCACGTGTTTTACAGTGATTTCTATCGGCACTATGAGCGGTGGTTGGCGAATAGTAAAAACTATGGGTTCTAAGATAACCAAAGTAACACCATTCGAGGGCGTAGTGGCAGAAACAGCAGGAGCTATCACTCTGTATATGACAGAAATACTTAAAATTCCTGTATCTACCACACACACTATCACGGGTGCTATCATCGGTGTTGGAGCTACCAAACGTCTCTCGGCTGTCCGCTGGGGAGTAACCCAAAGTCTGCTTGTGGCTTGGCTGCTTACAATACCCGTAAGTGCCTTACTTGCAGGCATTATTTATAAAATCGTAGCTTTATTCTAAAAATAATTTGTTATGAATAAGATTCTGAAAAAAATAGAATTTTCTTCTCTCGTAACGGGATTTGTCGTAGAAGCACCTGAGGTGGCACGCTCTCATCGGGCAGGACACTTCGTCATAGTCCGTACGGGCGAAAAAGGCGAACGTATACCGCTTACAATCGCCGATAGCGACAAAGAGGCAGGCACTATATTGATTATAATACAAAGAGTTGGCGTCTCTACCAACAAGCTGTGCGACCTCAACGAAGACGACTACATAACGGACTTGGTAGGTCCTCTGGGACAGTCGACACACGTAGACAATTTCGGCACAGTGGTCTGTGCCTGCGGAGGAGTAGGAGCAGCACCTATGTTGCCTATCTCTAAGGCTCTGAAAAAAGCAGGCAACAAGATAATCGTAATACTTGCAGCCCGTACCAAAGAGCTCATAATACTCGAAGAGCAGTTCCGACAATTTGCCGATGAAGTGTTGATATATACCGACGACGGTTCGTACGGTATCAAAGGCTTGGTTACCAACGGAGTAGAAGAGGTCATAAAACGCGAAAAAGTAGACAGGGTCGAAGCTATCGGTCCTGCGGTGATGATGAAATTCGTATCGCTGCTGACCAAACAATACGACATTCCCACCGAAGTATCGCTCAATACCATTATGGTAGACGGTACGGGTATGTGCGGAGCCTGCCGCATAACGGTCGACGGGCAGACAAAGTTCGTATGTGTTGATGGTCCGGAGTTCGACGGACACAAAGTCGATTTCGACGAAATGATGATGCGACTCAGCTACCGCCCAGACCCTGTGAGTTGACTCACTCCGAGATTAACAACCATAAATACAAAACACACAACAGTTTTTAAAAATAAAAAACACAGGAACTTAATGCTCCTGTGTTTCCTTATAATTATCACATTTAGAGCCTTTTTGGGGACTCGAACCCCAGACCTACTCATTACGAATGAGTTGCTCTACCAACTGAGCTAAAAAGGCGATATTTACAGTGTGCAAAGGTAATATTTATTTTGTTATCGCATACGCTTTGCACACATAAAATTTTAGATAAAATTTAATCTCCGAATTACTTAGAATTATTTGGCGACACCAATTCCGTGTCAGGCACGATATTAAGCAACTCCACCTCGAATATAAGCGTTGCATTAGGTTCTATATCGTTGCCTGCACCGCGTTCGCCATAAGCGAGTTCCGACGGGATATAAAACCTGAATTTAGAGCCGACGGGCATAAGCTGTAAACCCTCTTGCCACCCTGGAATGACATTACTAAGTTTGAAAGAGGTAGTTGTACCTCTCTCGTACGAACTGTCGAATACTTTGCCATCTATTGTTTTGCCCTCGTAATTGACCTCTACATTGCTCTCCAAGGTAGGTTTGGCTCCTGTACCAAGCGTAATCACCTCGTACTGAAGACCCGACGGAGTAGTGATGACTCCTGCTTTTTTCTTGTTCTCTTCGAGGAACTCTTTTTGCTTCCGAGCCTTAATATCGCGATTTTCTTTCACTAAGCTATCGAGTTTGGCAAAAGCCTCTGACATCTTAGCCGAATCGAATTGACTTTTGCCATCGGCTGCCTCACGTAACCCTCTTACAATCCACTCCCAATCGACAGTGATACCGAGCTGCTCAGAGTTTTGTTTGAGTCCGTCGGCTATATTGACACCCAAAGCATACGACGTTATCTCCGTTAACGACTTAGGCGCAACAACCTCTACTTTCGATTTGCTTTTCTTCTCTTTTTTGTTTTTTTGTGCATATACTACTGTTACACACAGTAATGTAAGTAATATTAAAGATAATTTTTTCATTATTATTTTTTTGATTGATTAATTAAAACATTTTTGTAGGTATCGAGCAATTTGGTAGCAGCAACAAACGGTGTTACCTTGTTGTGCAACAGGTCGTTCTCTACCTTTTGTAGCATATTTTCTATCGTCGGGTTGTTGTAGAAATTGTTTTTAAGATATTGTTCGATAGTCTCATACATCCAATATTTCGACTGGTTGAGTCGTTTTTCTTGGAAGTATCCGTTCTTTTTGGTAAAGGCGATATAATCCAAAACCATTTGCCATAGCTTATCCAGGTCGATATGTTCGTAAGCAGAGCAGGTCTGTACTCGCGGCGACCAACCCGAAGGAGGCATCGGAAATAGATGCAAAGCATTGGTAAAGTGGCTTTTGGCGATATTAGCCTTATCGATATTGTTGCCGTCGGCTTTGTTGATGGCTATACCGTCTGCCATCTCCATAATACCGCGTTTGATACCTTGCAGTTCGTCACCTGTACCTGCAAGCTGTATCAGAAGGAAAAAGTCCACCATCGAGTGAACCGCCGTCTCGCTCTGCCCCACCCCGACAGTCTCCACAAATATCACCTCGAAGCCTGCTGCCTCGCAGAGAACTATGGTTTCGCGTGTTTTACGGGCAACTCCACCGAGCGAACCCGCCGATGGCGAAGGGCGGATAAAGGCATTCGGGTGAACCGAGAGCTGCTCCATACGGGTTTTGTCGCCGAGGATAGAACCTTTCGTTATAGAGCTGCTTGGGTCTATCGCCAATACAGCAAGTCGTTTACCGTCCCGTACAATGTCCATTCCGAGTGCATCGATGAGCGTACTTTTGCCTGCTCCGGGCACACCGGTTATACCCAAACGTATTGAGTTACCCGAATATGGCAAGCACTTCTCTATAACCTGCTGAGCCATAACATAATGACTTTCTATCGAACTCTCTATAAGAGTAACCGCCTGCGACAAAATAGATATATTGCCCTCCAAAATACCTTTTACATAGTCATCGACCGAATATTGAGGGCGTCTTTTAAGTTTCGTAAAGTACGGATTGCGTACAGATGGCGGTGTGTCGAGAGCTTTCTGTATCTTGAGCCCCTTATACTGCTCGTTATCTTCGGGGTGTTTGTATTCTTTCATAAGCAATTACCTGTATTATAAGGACATCGACGTCTGTCAGTCCTCGTATTTCGTTTTGTATACCAGAGCGAAAAGCCTCATTTTCTTGACCATAGCCAATAGTCCATTAGACCGCGTAGGCGACAAATGCTCCGTAAGACCTATTTTATCGATAAAGAACAGATTGCTGTCTAATATCTCGGACGGCGTCCTACCCGATAGTACCCGCATCAGAAGGACTACGATACCTTTTACTATGACAGCATCGCTTTTGGCTTGGAAAAACACTTTGCCATCGGTATATTGCGAAATTATCCACACTTTACTCTGGCAGCCTTCTATCAAGTTTTCGTCTGTCTCTTGATCGGGCGGAAACGCCTCGAGCGAGTTGCCCAAATCCACGATATATTGATATTTGTCGAGCCAGTCGTCGAAGACCGAAAACTCTTCTATTATCTGTTGCTGTACTTCGTCTATTGTCATATTATATCAACTTGCTCTTCCTCTCGTAAACTCAGTAGTGGTTTATTATTCCTATCTCACCACCGTTATTTTTAATTTCTCGTTCTTAGCCATCTTTTTGAGATAATTCAACTTACGTTTGGTCATCTTGCTATCGCTACATACCGTGTAACACGATGGTACCACTTTACCCTTTGCTCCTATTTTACCATAGCAGAAGTAACCTTTACTGTTTTTGACTATCACGTATCCATCGGTAGTAGTATGGAAGTGTTTCCATTCGTCGCCCATCACTCTAATCATAATAGTATCGCCATTGGGCTGCGATACCTTGATGGGAAACGGCGAAGCCGGCACACGACTCGGTTGGGCATCTGCCATCGACACTGCAGCACAAGCGAACAGTATTATAAAAGAAAATAGTATTTTTTTCATCTTTATGTTTATTTAAAATTTATGTCTAATCGAATAACGTAGGGCTATATTGGTGCATTTGCTTCAAAATCATACGTATTGCCGTCTCTCTGAGGAATTTACCTTTACTTTTTATATTGTTTTTATTACAATAATTGTCGATAAATATCTTTTCGTCATCATTGAGGGCAACCACTACTTTATGAGACCTCAACTGCTTCTTGTTCTTAAACTCCGACATTATACAGTATACTTTTTTGCACTGCAAATATATAAAAAAATATACAATTACTCGGCAGAGTATCTATTTTAATTTGCAAGAAACAGGTTACAATAGACAAAACAACCTGTATTTATTTAATCGTCAAACAAATACAGGTTATCTTAAAAATATGTAACTTGTAGAATTACAGCCTTTCGAGCTTAACGGTGAAGTGACGCATTATCTCTGCTTCCCATACTATTTTCACTCCGCGGGTTATGCTCTCGCGACGGTCGAAAACATTTTTGAGGGCAGCAGCTACGACGTCCATGTGGTTGTTTGTATACACACGGCGCGGGATAGCCAGACGCAGCAGGTCGAGTCCACCGAAGCGGTTTTCGCGAGTAACGGGGTCGCGGTCTGCAAGCAGATAGCCTATTTCGCAACCTCTGATACCTGCTTCCAGATAAAGCTCTACGGTGAGAGTCTGAGCGGGAAACTCCTCTTTGGGCACACGAGTGAGTACTCTGGTGGCATCTACAAAGATAGCGTGACCGCCTGCGGGACGTTGATACGGAATACCGTATTCGTCGAGCTTGGAGGCAAGATATTCGACCTGTTTGATACGGGTTTCGAGGTTATCGAACTCAGTATTTTCGTCGAGACCGATAGCCAAAGCGTTCATATCGCGACCATTCATACCGCCGTAAGTCAAATACCCTTCATATATGATACCCAATACCTTAGCCTTATCGTACCAATCTTGCTTACGGGTAGCGATGAAACCACCCATATTTACGATAGCATCTTTTTTGGCACTCATAGTCATAGCATCTGCCAACGAGAACATTTCGAGACATATCTCTTTGATAGTCTTGTTTTCGTAGCCTTTTTCGCGAACCTTGATGAAGTAAGCATTTTCGGCAAAACGTGCAGAGTCGAACACAACGGGTTTGTTGTATTTGTCGGCAACTTGACGCACACGACGCAGATTGTCCATAGAAACGGGCTGCCCGCCTGCCGTGTTGTTGGTGATGGTAACGATGATGAAAGGCACTTTGTCGGCTTTTTCGGCAAGGAATTTCTCGAGTTTGTCGATATCTACATTACCCTTGAACGGCACCTCTTTCTGAGTATCTTTGGCATCGTCGACAGTAAGATCGACGGCAAAAGCCTTACGGCTCTCGATGTGTCCTTTGGTGGTGTCGAAGTGCGAATTGCCGGGGATATAGTCGCCCGCTTTTACGAGTACCGAAAAAAGTACGTTCTCGGCAGCACGTCCCTGATGGGTCGGCACTACATACTTGAAGCCCGTGATTTTTTCGATGGCTTTCTGCAAGTTACGGAACGATGTTGCTCCTGCATAGCTTTCGTCGCCCATCATCACTCCTGCCCACTGGCGGTCCGACATAGCACCTGTGCCCGAGTCGGTCAGAAGGTCGATATAGACCTCTTCGGCATTCAACTGAAACACATTGTAATTGGCTGCTTTCAGCCACTGTTCACGCTCACTGCGTGTCGATTTTCTGATGGGTTCGACCATCTTAATCTTCCAAGATTCTGCAAATGGTAATTCCATATATACTTATTTTTTTGTTATTTAAATTCAAATTTTTATCCCGCAAAGTTACAAATTTATTCATCACCACGACCACATTTTCTTCAAAAAATCATTACCTTTGCCGATAATTTTTTAACACACAAAATAATATACTAAATATGTTTGATTTGGCTATTATAGGTGGCGGACCTGCCGGATATACAGCAGCCGAAAGAGCTGCTCATAATGGTCTGAATGTGGTTATTTTCGAGAAAAAAGCATTCGGAGGAGTCTGTCTGAATGAGGGTTGTATCCCCACCAAGACACTGCTATACAGTGCAAAACTGTATCACAACGCAAAGAACGGAAGTAAATACGGAATCGGTACAGAGAATACAACATTCGACTACGAAAAGATAGTATCACGCAAAAACAAGATAGTACGTAAGCTCAATGCCGGAATAAGAGCTAAAATGACCAATTGCGGTGCTACTATGGTAGTGGGCGAAGCCGAAATAAAACAACACACCGACGAGAAGGTAGTAATACTCGCCAACGAACAAGAGTTCGAGGCGAAGAACCTACTGCTGTGCTGCGGTTCGGAGGTAGCTATCCCACCCATAAAAGGCTTGCAAACAACCGAATACATAACATCGCGAGAGGCATTGGAGCTAAAAGCCGTGCCACAGTCGATAGTAATAGTAGGCGGCGGAGTGATAGGTATGGAGTTCGCAGGGCTATTCAACACACTCGGCTCGAAAGTAAGCGTCATAGAGATGGCTAACGAGATATTGCCACCGGTAGATTCGGAGATAGCCGCTATGCTGCACGCAGAATACCAAAAACAGGGAATAGACTTTTTCGTTGGAGCCAAAGTTGCCGAGCTACATAACAACAAAGTACTTTTCACAGACAATCAGGGCAACGAACAGAGCATCGATACCGAAAAAATACTGTTGTGTGTGGGCAGGAAACCATCGCTCAAAGGCATCGAGATACTCGATTTAGAGCCATTCAGGAACGGTATAAAGGTCAGCGACAAGATGCAAACCTCAAAGGCAAACATCTATGCAGCAGGCGATATAACGGCTTTCTCTATGCTGGCACACACTGCCGTACGCGAGGCTGAGGTGGCTGTAAACAATATAGTAGGCAAATCCGACACTATGGCATACAACGCCGTACCTGCCGTCGTATACACCAACCCCGAAGTGGCAGGCGTAGGACTCACCGAAGACGAACTCAAAGCCCAAGGTCGCTCATATTCGGTCAGAAAACTGCCGATGACCTTCTCGGGACGTTTCGTAGCCGAGAACGAAGGTGGCAACGGACTGTGCAAATTGATTTTCGACGACAGAAACACTATCGTAGGCTGCCATATGATAGGCAATCCTTCGTCGGAGATAATAGCCGTAGCTGCTTTGGCAATCGAGCAACAACTGACCTCCGAACGATTCGAGAAGTTGATTTTCCCCCATCCGTCTGTGGGAGAGATAATAAAGGAGACTCTTTTTGCCTAATCGACACACGTTTATATAAATAATATCGACATAAAACAAAAATCCATCGTGTAACAATTAAAAACACAATGGATTTTTTTATATCGGGTATAATCGGCTTATTTTACCGCACTTCTATCTCTATTCGTCGGTTTTCGGCTCTGCCCTCTTCGGTCTCGTTCGAAGCTACGGGTTGTGTCTCTCCGCGACCTTCTGCTTTTAACCTCTCGGGAGCAATACCTCTGTCAATCAATGCTCTCATCACAGATACAGCACGTCCTTCGGATAGTTTCAGGTTATACTCGTCGGAGCCTCTCGAGTCCGTATGCCCCACGATTGTGATATTGACATTAGGATTCTCTTTGAGAAACTTAGCCTGTTTGTCGAGTTCTTTGTTCGATTCTGCCGTCAGCGACGTATCGTTTGTGTTGAAATAGATATTCTTTACAACAAACGATGTACCTGTTTTTATCGGCTGCATATATACCATAAGCGTATCACCGACGTTCGACACTATCTCTTTGTGTCTCTGATATTTGGGGGCTGCTACAAATACTCTGTACGTACCCTGACGACGAAGTTTGGTATCGAATCTGCCTGAGCCCCTGAGATTTTTCGCAAACAGAGTATTATTAAGAGTATCAGTTATAACAAGTTGTGCTTCTTTAATTTCCTGTTTGGTCTCGAGGTCGATTATCTTACCCGAAATCAACTGTGGAGCAGGCGGCAGTACAGGGGTAGGCGGATAATATTTGCGCTTCGGTTTGGTTACGTCCCAGAATATCGAACCTTTGACTCCTACCATAAAAGGAGTTACACATCTCGGTCTGCTTTGTCCGTCGAACGCTGCACTCGTGGCGAGCAGATTTCGGTTGTCGAACAAAACAGGCTTATCGTGCCCCATACCTCCATCGAACGCCGTAGGCGTCGATGGAGAGCCGCTTCCGCTGTTATCGTTACGGTTGATATTGGTCAGTCCATAGTCCACGAATACGGCAGCTCTAATACGTGGCGTCTCCCGCTCGAACTGTCGTCTGACGCCTTTACGGGTACGATTTTTTCGGTCTTTTGCCTGTTGTTGGCGTTTGGCTATCTCCTTCTTATCGAGCCAGCGGTTAAGCTCCACGCCAAACTCGGCAGATGCCATCAGATTGACATTACCGAAAGTGGAAGCCCCTCTACTCTCTGTTCGATAGTCGTCGTAGCGGGAAAACGAAGACCAATTGCCCGGATTAACTTCGTCGAGAACCTCTACCTCGGCTCTCCCTTTGGTAGAGTTGTATCCCAATACGGGTAATCCTACCTTTAGCCCTGCAAGAAAGTAATAGTCGTATACTCCGACAAATCTCATACCTGCAAGTATTGGTACGTTTACCAGCCCTACTCTCTGATAGTCGTCATAGGCTGAGTATTTGTATTTTACCCGTACATAATCTATTGGAGTACCGTCATTTCTGAGAGTATTGGTAGCCCCGACCCTGAGGTCGCCACCCAAATCTTTTACTCGGGTGGCAGAGTTTATTAGCTCAAACTCCAAACCTGTATTGAAGAGGAAACCCTTAGTTCTCAACTGATAGCCGATACCCAGACCTCCGCCGAATCCGCCACATACAGATGTCTCTGCAATATTGTGAAACATAGCGGAATATCCCGTATAAGCCCAACCTCCAAGATAATGACGTACTTTGGCGGGTTTCAGAAAAACTCTCTCGCCGCTTGTCTGTGCCACAGTACCAAAGGAAGCAACAAGCATAAAAATTCCGAACAATAAACTATATCTTTTCATTTTTTTGTCTATGGTAAAGATTGACGACAATGAAGCCTCCAAATACCGAATCTTTTATTTTATAATAATCTTACCTCTACGTTTTACCTTAGTGTCTTTATTGACAGTTTCTATGATATATACTCCTTTGTTGAGTCCTGTCAGGTTCATTTCTATCTGCTTACCCGTATATTCTTGGTTTAGTACCATATTGCCTGCAATACCATATACTCTCACCTGCAATGGCGAGTCGCCGTTGTTGGCGTATATGGTGAATTTTCCGTCGGACGGATTGGGATATATTTTCAGTACGCCATCGGCAAGCTCTTCGGTAACGATAGTATCGGGTGGTGTAGTATTGTTGCCAATCTCGATACCTGTTACTATCATAGAATAGAGTTGGTCTCCGCCTCTTCCCATCTCCACAATCATATTACCAGCCTCACCGTATCCTACAATACTTTGTCTAATATTATTTTTGTGAGAAACCTCGACGGTATATATGGCTCCTGCCTCCGGCTGCTCTATAACTACCTGCTCTACATTATCTACGGTATTATCTCCTTTGGTAGCCGCAGCAGAGGGATTGTCCGGGTCTAACTTCCAAGGGAAGAAAGTCTCTTCTTTATATTTGATCCTCAAGTCCAAATCATTAACCAGCACAGGAGTTCTATCGTTCAATACACTTGCCGACGGCATTTTTTGTGGTACAGGGTCGTTCCAACATATCGTAACTTTAAGAGGTTCTGTGCCCAAGGCTTTTACTTTAATCTCATTAATGTTACCGTTTTTGAGCGTATCTTCGGCTATCAAAGATTTTTTACCGTTATCCGATATAGTAACAGCCGCTTTATAAGTATTAAGTAGCCCCCATCCGCTACGATAATCGGGACCGGGATTACTGCCTGCTTCATTAGCTGTTGCTATCGCCAATGCTTTAAGTGTAGCCGCCCGCATAAAAATACCGTTGTTCAAATTACCATAGTGTTCCTGAAGCAACAAAAGCGACCCCGTAACATTAGGCGATGCCATAGAAGTCCCACTATAAGAGGCATAACTCGAATTGTAACTATTAATGCAGGAATAAATATCTACACCGATACCTGTAATATCAGGTTTGATTCTGCCATCGTCTGCCGGACCGAACGAACTGAAAGATGCCATCCGTACATCCGATGGTTGAGAGTATTCTCGGTAATTCAGTTTATGGGCAGCACCCACAGCAAGTGTATTTTTACTCAACGTACCGAAAGTTATACAGTCATAGCCAAGTGTTCCCCCGTTTCTCTGACGAACTTTTGTAGATACTATCCAATTATTATCATCATCACGTACATAATGCGATTCACCTGAACTCGGAGCATCTCCTCTCGAATTGCCGGCAGCCAATACCATCAAATGATAAGGAGATATATAAGCTATGCCATCCCATTGCCTGTCAATCGAATTATATTTACCGAAATTTTTATCCTCCGTTTCGGAGTCTTTACCTAACCAATGCCATCCTCTGTTTCCGGAACGATAAGAATACTCGAAACCCGCACTGTATCCGTAAGAGTGATTGGACAATAGTGCCCCCTCTTTTGTGGCATCCGCCATTTCGTAAAAATTTCTATTCCAATCGTACGAGTTGAGCTCAGCCTCATAAGCCATACCCTTAGCCGCACCCTTAATATTGTTATATGTTTTCACACCGGAAGCTATCAATGTACCGGCTACGTGGGTCGCATGATCACTTGTTTTGCCGGGATTATCTTTCTGAGTAACGCGCCCTTTAAGCTCTTGATGGGTGGTGAGGACTCCCCCGCCGTCCCATTCGTATACCCGCATACCCTTACCTGTCAGTTTGAACGTAGTCGAATCAGGATACAGTTTACTTGTAGATGTACCAAAAGCAGCAGCTTTGTTGTAAGTAACATAATATAGAGGTCGTCCCGTTTCTTCCTCGAACCCTGCAAGCTGATACAGTACTCCATTTACCTCGCTTTCGAACGGAATATTCATCTCTTTCGCCTTTTGTTTTAGCTGTTCTACCGATAGAGTGGTTTTTTCGAGATTGGCTTTCAATTCATCGAGAGCCTGAATATCAGAATGTTCGACTATAAACCGAACCGCTTTGGCATCTTGAGCAACTGCTGTTACCGAAAGAACGCCAAACAGTACTATAAGCATTTGTTTTTTGAATTTTAATATAGATGTTTTACTCATAATTTATATGTTATATGTATATTTATTTTAGATTTGATTTATAATTGTATCTATTACATTTCTCGCTGTCTACTACAGCAGTCCTCTTGCTTGCAACATCGGTTTTATCGACGGGTCTTGCCCTCTGAACTGCCTGTATAGTTTCATCAGGTCGTCCGACGAACCTTTTTCTAAGATATTTTCTTTGAACGACTTAGCTGTCGCCTCATCGAATATGCCCTTTTGTCGGAATAGCTCGAAAGCATCTTTCTCGAGCATCTCAGACCACAGATATGCGTAATAACCGGCAGAGTAACCGGAGTTGAAAATATGGTTGAAGTATGTAGAGCGGTAACGAGGAATGATTTCGTCTATAAGCCCCATCTCTTTGACAGCCCTATTTTCGAATGCTATGACATCGATGTCGTCTACCGATTTGAGCGTATGCCACTTCATATCGAGCAGAGCCGCAGCTACCAACTCGGTAGTCATAAACCCTTGGTTGAATGTAGCTGTGGTGTTTATCTTCCGTACCAAAGAGTCGGGTATGACCTCGCCCGTTTTGTAGTGTTTGGCATAGGTCTTGAGTACCTCGGGTTGGAAAGCCCAGTTTTCGTTTATCTGCGAGGGCATCTCCACAAAATCGCGAGGAGTACTGGTGCCGCTCACCGTACGGTAGTTACATCTCGACAGCAAGCCGTGCAGAGCGTGTCCAAACTCGTGAAACATAGTCTCTACCTCATCGGTAGTGAGCAACGAGGGCTTCGAGGTAGTCGGTTTGGTAAAGTTGCCCACATTTACTATAATAGGGCGAATATCTTTGCCTGCTATCACCTCTTGGTCGCGGAAGTTGTTCATCCACGCACCGCCGCGTTTGCTGTCGCGTGGATAATAATCTGTGTACAAGATACCTACCAAAGACCCGTCTGCCTTGTTTGTAATCTTAAATGCCTCTACTTCGGGATAATAGATGGAAGCATCTTTGATTGGTTCGAAGCCGATACCATATAACTTTGATGCACAGTCGAATACTCCTTGGCGAACATTCTCCATTTTGAAGTATTGTTTGACTTCGTCTTCGTTGAGGTCGTACTTTTCTTTTCTTAGTTTTTCGGCATAATATGCCCAATCCCAAGGCTGTAGCTTGAATCCTCCTTTCTGTCGGTCGATTATTTTCTGCATCTCTACCACCTCGCTTTTGGCTTTTTTCAGAGCTGCGGGCATAATAGAGTTCAGCAACTTATAAACATTGTCGGGGGTCTTTGCCAACGAGTTGTCGAGGAAAAAATCGGCAGGCGTATTATATCCCAGCAGCGAAGCTTTTTCTATACGCAGCTTCATCAGGTCGAGTATCACCTGCTTATTGTCGTTTGCATTGTTGTTGTTGCCCCGCATAGAGTAAGCACGGAACATTTTTTCGCGAAGCTCTCTATTGTCTGCATATTGCATAAAAGGCACATAACTCGGATTTTTCAGCGTAAACACCCACTTGCCTTCGTTGCCTGTGGCTTTCGCCTCGTCGGCAGCCGCCTCTATGACGCCTTCGGGCAATCCCGAGAGGTCTTCTTTCTTGTCCACTACGAGTGTGAAAGCATTGGTCTCGGCAAGCATATTGTTAGAGAATTTTTGCTGCAAGAGACCGATTTGTTTGTTTAGCTCCCGAAGACGAGCCTGTTTGTCGGCAGGCAGGTTGATACCATTGCGGGTGAATTGCTTATAAATCTCCTCGAGTACTCTCTGCTGTTCGGTGGTTAGTTGCTCCTTATCGCGGTTTTTGTAGACTGTCTCCACTCGTTTGAAGAAGTCGGGGTTCATAAATATATTATCGTTATGCTCCGACAGTAGCGGTAGAGCAAACTCCACAATAGCTTTCAGCGAGTCGTTGGAGTTGGTCGAATTGAGGTTGAAAAGCACACCAACGACCTTCCCCAAAAGCTGTCCCGAGTGGTCGTACGCCTCTATGGTATTTGCAAACGTAGGAGCGTCGGGGTTGTCGATAATAGCTTGTATCTCAGCATCGTGCTGTCTGATACCCTCCAATACGGCTGGACGATAGTCCGCATCGGTAATCTCTGCAAACGGCGGTAAGCCGAATTCGCCGCCCCATTCCTCGAAGAACGGGTTCACTCTTTGTTCCTGTTTTCCTCTACACGCAGTCATAATTGTAATAATAGCGATTATTAAATAAAATGCCTTTTTCATAATTTGCTGATTTTATGTTATATTTATAATAGAGTTATTTATTTACTATCCGAATAATTACCAAAGTGCGAAATTAATATTTTTGCACGATTTTTACCAATAATTTTTTCGAGCTCGTCGAAGTCGGCTTTTTTTATCCTCTCCACACTTTTGAAGTGCTGTAAAAGAGTTTTTTTCGTGGTTTCACCGATGTTTTTTATATCGTCGAGTTCGGAGGCAACCTGTTTTTTGCTGCGTTTATCGCGATGGAACGTTATTGCAAAGCGGTGCACCTCGTCTTGCATCTTTGTAAAGAACTTAAAAACACTATCTTGCGGCTTCAATCCTATCACCTTGTCGTCGAATATCAGTTCGTTTGTGCGGTGTTTGTCGTTTTTGGCAAGTCCCGCCACGGGCACCGCTATCCCAAGTGCCTCCAGCACGCTCCTCACCGCCGACACCTGCCCCTTACCACCGTCGGCGAGTATGAGGTCGGGCAGCTTAGAGCCTTCCGAAATCATACGGCTGTAACGTCTGTTTATCACCTCCTTCATCGAAGCGTAATCGTCGCCGCCACCGTCGGACTTGATGATATATTTGCGATACTGCTCTTTGAGCGGTCGGAGGTTGCGAAAAACCACACACGCCGCCACCGCCTCATCGCCCGCCGTATGCGAATTGTCGAACATCTCTATCGTATGCGGCATATTGTCCAGATGAAGCATTTCGCGTATCTCGTTCATCAGAGCATAGTTGCGTTGGTTGGTGTTGAGCTTTTGGGCTTGTGTATATTTATCTTTTTTGTATTGCAATACATTACGATACGACAAATCGAGCAACTCCTTCTTGTAGTCGCGTTTGGGAACGATATACTCTACCCCGTCTATCGTAAATTCGGGCACAAAAGGCACTACTATCTGACGCGCCTCTGACGCATATTTTTCGCGTAATTCGGCTATGCCGCTCGAGAAGACTTCGCCGTCTACCTCCTCGATATTCTTTTTATACTCTATCGTATTACTCTGTATTATAGAGCCATTGACCACTCTCAACATATTGATATATACGGTAGTCTGGTCGGTGTCGAATGAGAAGACATCGAGCGTGGCGTCCGACTGTGTGGTAATAACGGTCTTCTGACGATATTCTCTGATTGCATCGTACTTCTCTTTGAGTCGCTGAGCCTCTTCGAATCGGAGTTGCTCCGAGAGTATCTTTATATTATCGAGAAGATATTTTTCGACTATGTGCGAGTGCCCTTTGGCAATGGTGCGTATATCGCTTATCATAGCGTTGTAGTCGGCTTTCGACTGCAATCCGCAGCAAACACCGCGACAGTTTTTGATGTGGTATTCCAGACACAACTTATAACGCTTCTTAGCAATACTCTCCTCAGTAAGAGGCAGTTTGCACGAACGCACTGGATATATTGTCTTTATCAGCTCCAATAAGGCGTTGAGTGTACCGGCTATGCTGTAAGGACCGAAGAGTTCGCAGTCGGGCAGTGTCTTTCGGGTCTTGAATACGCGAGGAAAATCCTCTTTGGTGATACACAGATACGGGTAAGTAGTGCCATACTTGAGCATCAGGTTATAACGAGGCAAGAAGCGTTTTATCAGATTGCTCTCGAGCAGTAGAGCGTCGTTCTCGGTCTTCACCACTATATAGCGAATATCCACTATCTGCCGCACCAATATGGCTGTCTTGGGCGAATCGGGCGTTTTGACGAAATACGAGGATACCCGTTTTTTCAGATTCTTTGCCTTACCGATATAGATAATCGTACCTTTTGCGTCGAAAAACTGATACACACCGGGCAGGTGCGGCAAAGCATCTATTTTTGTTTGCAGAGATTCTTGCATATCGGTTGTCGGGGGAAACGGTGCGGTATTATAAATCTATTTCGGTGCGAAATTAGTTAAAGTTTTTGTAATACGAAAAAAAGTACTACCTTTGCAGTCCCAAAAATATCAGGGCGGGATAGCTCAGATGGTTAGAGCGTCGGATTCATAACCCGGAGGTCACGAGTTCAATTCTCGTTCCCGCTACAAATGGCAAGATATTAACAAGTTATCTTGCTTTTATTTTTTCGTTTCAATATTTTTTTATTGATTTATCTGAAAATAAAATTGTAATTTTGCAGCCCGTTTCGTCCGATGCGAACAACTTGCAGACCAACCGCACAACACAATGAATATAAGAAACATAGCAATCATAGCACACGTAGACCACGGAAAGACTACGCTCGTAGACAAAATGCTACTTGCAGGCAAACTGTTTAGAGATAACAAAAACGCAGGTGAGCTGATACTCGACAACAACGACCTCGAACGCGAACGTGGCATAACCATCACTTCCAAAAACGTATCAATAGAGTACAAAGACTGTAAAATCAACATAATAGATACTCCCGGGCACTCCGACTTCGGAGGCGAAGTAGAGCGCGTACTCAATATGGCCGACGGCTGTCTGCTACTGGTCGACGCTTTCGAGGGACCTATGCCGCAGACACGCTTCGTATTGCAGAAAGCACTGCAAATAGGACTTCTGCCCATTGTAGTGATAAACAAGGTAGACAAACCCAACTGTCACCCCGACGAGGTGCAGAATGCGGTCTTCGAGCTGATGTTCAACCTCGATGCAACGGAAGAGCAACTCAATTTCCCCACAATATACGGCTCTGCCAAAAACAATTGGATGTCTGACGATTGGAAGACACCAACGGACAACATAACATATCTTCTCGACAAGATAATAGAGTACATTCCCGCTCCGAAATTTATAGAAGGTGCGCCGCAAATGCTTGTTACCTCGCTCGATTACTCTTCGTATGTAGGCAGAATAGCCGTCGGCAAGGTACATAGAGGCACATTCACCGACGGGCAGGATATAATGCTCTGCAAACGCGACGGGTCGATGACAAAACAGAAGATAAAACAACTAAATACCTTCTCGGGGCTCGGCAAAACACCCGTGCAGAGTGTCGGGTCGGGCGATATATGTGCTATGATAGGCATAGAGGGCTTCGAGATAGGCGATACCGTAACAAGTGTCGAAAACCCCGAGCCGCTGCCGCCGATAGCCATAGACGAACCGACGATGTCGATGACTTTCACCAACAATGACTCTCCTTTCTTCGGCAAAGACGGTAAATACGTAACTTCGAGGCACATACACGACCGCCTGATACGCGAACTCGACCGCAATCTGGCTCTGCGCGTAGAGACCACCGAATCGGCAGATACGTGGAAGGTTTCGGGTAGAGGCGTACTTCACCTATCGATACTTATCGAGACGATGCGTCGCGAAGGCTACGAACTGCAAGTAGGTCAGCCTCAGGTGATACGCAAAGAGATAGACGGCGTAGTATGCGAACCTGTGGAGCAACTTACCGTCAACGTCCCCGAAGAGTACTCGAGCAAGGTGATAGATATAGTTACTCGTCGCAAAGGCGACCTGATGTCGATGGAGACGAAGAAAGACCGTGTCTACCTCGAGTTCAATATACCTTCTCGCGGTATTATCGGTCTTAGAAACAATATCCTTACCATCTCGGCAGGAGAGGCGGTGATGGCTCATCGTTTCCTCGAATACGCTCCTTGGAAAGGCGATATCGAACGCCGCAACAACGGCTCAATTATAGCTATGGAGAGCGGTACTGCTTTTGCATACTCTATCGATAAACTACAAGACAGAGGCAGATTCTTCATCTTCCCGCAAGAAGAGGTATACGCCGGACAAGTCGTAGGCGAAAACGCCAAAGAGGGCGACCTCATAGTAAACGTTACCAAGTCGAAGAAGCTCACCAATATGCGGGCATCGGGCTCCGACGACAAGGTGAAGCTGATACCGCCCGTAATATTTTCGCTCGAAGAGGCATTGGAATACATCAAAGCCGACGAGTATCTCGAAGTTACGCCGAAACATCTGCGAATAAGAAAAATAATCCTCGACGAAACCGAACGTCGACGAGCAGGCAACAAGTAAAATTAGGGTACAGGTAAGAAAATTGAATACGTGGCTGGTAAAACGATTTTACGAGAGGCATTAGATTTGCCCCGCTTATTTCGTCTTATAACTACAAGTAGTCTTACGTTTTACTATATCTGCAAGCTTCGATTTTATAAGCTGTTTCCTCAGAGGCGATATATGGTCGACAAACATCTTACCGTCTATGTGGTCACATTCGTGCTGTATAACCCTCGCAAAATAACCTTCAAATTCGTCTTCGTGCTCTCGGAATGTTTCGTCCAGATATTTTATCTTGATTTTATCGGGGCGGGGCACTTTTTCGTTGATTTTGGGTATAGACAGACAACCTTCTTCGTATATTACCGTATCGCCGTAACGCTCTGTTATCTCGGCATTTATAAAGATTTTTTGCTTAGGACAGTCTCTCAACTGCGGGAAATCCCTTTCCGTATCGAGTGGTGATATATCTATGACAAACAGACGAATAGAGAGTCCTATCTGTGGAGCGGCAAGTCCTATACCATCAGCATTACGCATTGTTTCGAACATATTATCGATAAGTTCACGGATATTGGGGTAATCCTCGGTGATGGGTTTTGCTACCTCTCTGAGCACACCTGATCCATATAAATATACAGGTAATATCATATCTATAAAAAACTTATAATTCTACTGCACAAAAGTATAAAAAAGTCGCTAATTGGACAATAAATTTTATCTTTTCGCGAATAAACAACGTTTATTGAAGCTCATTCGCTCTAAAAACAAAAAAAATCGACAACCAATTGTTTCTCAATCATAAAGTTATCGATTTTTTTAATTTCGTCAATTTAATTGACATTGTTTACTTGGGCACTTCACAAAGCTCGGTCAGTACGCCGTGTGTAGATTTTGGGTGAAGGAATCCGATATTCAAACCTTCTGCACCGCGTCGGGGAGCCTTGTCTATCAACTGAATACCCATCTGAGCAGCGTCGTCGAGAGCCTGCTGCACACTATCTACACAGAAGGCAACGTGATGTACGCCTCCGTGTGGGTTCTTTTCGAGAAATTTGGATATTGGCGAATCTTCCGAAGTGGGCTCGAGTAACTCGATTTTCGTAGCTCCGACTTTGAAGAAAGCCGTCTTTACCTTCTGGTCTACTACCTCTTCGATAGAATAGCACTTCTGACCCAAAAGTTTTTCATAATACGGTATTGTCTCGTCAAGGCTTTTCACCGCAATACCAATGTGTTCAATGTGTGTTGGTTTCATTTTTTATACTTTGATTTTTATTTACTGTTTCAACATTTTTTTGTCCCGCAAAGGTACAAAAAATTACATTACCTTTTTACATTTATCTCACAAATCTTATCAGCATAGCAACTTGGGCAATCAACACATAATTTATTTTTTGCATTTTAATATTTTAAATAAAAATACTATCTTTGCCAATTGTAAAAAATGCAATTAGCGATGAGAAAAAAATCAATATTCTTAGTTATTTTAGCGTTTGCTACACTGAGCCTTACGGGTCAGAATTTGGTCAAAGCAGATTATAAGCCACTCCATTTTGGATTCACTCTTGGTATCAATGCAATGGACTTTGGCATCACGCCGTCACTTATACCTGCCTCCGACGGCAGGATATACAAGGCAGACGTAGAAGCCATCACCCCCGGTTTTTCGGTTGGAGTTATCGGCAACTTGCGTCTGAGCGAATATTTCGCACTTCGCCTTGTGCCCGCAATACACTTCGGTCAGCGGGATATATCGTATATAAATAACGTAACCCACGACATCGAGGTGGAAACGGTCAAAAGCAATATCCTGACCGTCCCACTGTATTTGAAATACGGTGCTGTGCGCGTCAAAAACTATCGTCCGTACCTTATAGCCGGAGCCGGTTTTAGCTTCGACCTCGGACGCGAACGCGAAAAAGCCATACTTCTGCAACAGATGGACGGCTTCTTCGATTTTGGCGTAGGCTGTACGATATATTTCCAATACTTTCGTTTTTCGCCCGAGCTCAAGTTTGCCCTCGGTCTGACAGACATACTCACCCCCCTCGACCAGCGCGGACAAGACTATGTCTCCGACTACAACAAGCGTTTCACAAATGCTATCAGCCGACTGACGTCTCGACTATTTACCCTGACGTTCAATTTCGAGTAAGACGGAAAATATTACTTCTCTGACCCCAATAAAGTAAAATTGGAACTAACGTCTGCCGACAATGGCATCAAGCTTTTGTACGAATTCGACAACTCACCCGTAGTTTGTTGCGGATTCGTAGTGAATGCAGGAACAAGAGATGAGAGACCCGATGAGCACGGATTGGCACATCTTATAGAACATCTGCTTTTCGGAGGCACGCACAAACGCAGTAACTTGCAGATTATCAAACGTCTCGAAGACGTAGGGGGAGAACTGAATGCCTATACCACAAAAGAAGAAACATACATCTATGCTATTGTACCTCAGCGTTATACCGAACGAGCTGTCGAGTTGCTGTCGGATATTGTCTTCGACTCCGTATTTCCCGAAAACCAGATAGCAAAAGAGCGTGAAGTTATTTTCGAAGAGATAGATATGTACAACGACAGCCCGTCGGAGCTCATATTCGACGAGTTGGAAGATTTGATGTTCGAGAATTCAGCTCTGGGACACAACATATTAGGCTCTAAGAAATCGCTATCGAAACTAACACAGTCAGACTGTATCAACTTCGTAAAGCGCTGCTATACGACCGATAATATGCTTTTTTTTCTGCAAGGCAATATTGCTGAGAATAAGTTCGTACGCCTTATCGAAAAATATGTAATAAGAGAGACTACCACGAGGCAATTTCATCGTTCGTTACCGCAGATATACACCCCAAAAGAGATTACCAAAAATAAAAAGACTTCTCAGACACACTGCCTTATAGGTAACCTCACCTTATCGCTATCTGACAAAGACACTACCTGCCTTACTCTGCTCAACAACATCTTGGGCGGCACCGGTCTTACGAGCAAGCTAAATCTGTCTGTAAGAGAACGTAACGGTTGGGTGTATGCCATAGATTCGTCATTAAATCTATATTCCGACGTCGGAGTATGGTGTATATATTTCGGCTGCTCCGAGAACAATTATCAAAAGTGCATCAACCTAATAAACAAAGAGTTGTACTCTCTCACAGACAAACCTATATCGACAAAACAACTCGAAAGATACAAGCAACAACTATACGGGCAAATTTTAATCAATTCGCAGAACAAAGAGAACTATTTGTTGTCGGCAGCCAAGATCGCACTACATCTCTGCAAATCAATAAGTTTAGAAAAAACTCTTGAGCAAATAAAACAAATTTCACCCGAAAACATACAGCTTCTCGCTTCACAACTATTTGATAACAAGGACTTTACAGTCCTAAAATACAAATAAATACTCAATCGTATGATTTTTTACCCCAAAAATCACTATTATTAGTGATTGTGGGGGGGATTTTTTGGTTGTAATTTTGCAACCGAAGTTAATGAAATAGTTTTTTCATCTACATTTTGCTTTTCGGCACACCTTTATTTTGTCATATTGTTGCTTATAAATGTAGAATTATAACTTTCACATAGATTTAATTTTTAGTAATTTTTTGTTGGAAAAAGTTCCGGTTGTGGAAATCGGAACTTTTGTTTTTTTTTAGTAATCGTTATCTCATTTTGCTAATAAGAAATTTTGTATCTTTGTAAGTTTTAAAAAATATCAAAATAATAGAAATATGAAAAGATACATTCTCGCTCTTACCGTCATTGTCATATCTCTGGTAATGAATGCACAAGATAGCAATATATTGATGACGTTGGGAAAAAATAAAGTAACAAAAGACGACTTCGAATACCTTTTCCTAAAAAACAGAACCAACGTAAAAACAAAACCGCAGACTATAGACGAGTATTTACAGACATATAAAAAATTCAGATTAAAGGTAATAGACGCCGAAGCACTCGGATACGACACACTCGGTTCGTTTCGCAAAGAGTTGGATTCTTACCGCAACCAGATGGCAATAGGCTATCTGACAGACAAAGACAAAGAGAAGGCACTGATAGAGGAGGCATACAGAAATATGCAACAAGACGTCGAGGCAAGCCACATACTACTGCTGCTACCACAAAATGCCACACCCGAAGATACTGCCAAAGTATACCAAAAAGCACTCAACATCATCAAAAGATTGAAAAAAGAGAACTTCCGCACCGTAGCCACAGCCGAATCGGACGATGTCGGCACCAAAGACAATGGAGGGTATCTTGGGTGGATTACAGGTCAGATGATGGTATATCCCGTAGAGAAAGAGCTGTATTCGCTGCCAATAGGAAAAATATCGTCGCCGATACGCACCGGCTATGGCTACCACATAATAAAGGTTACCAATCGTCGCCAAGCAGTGGGCAAGGTGAAGGTAGCACATATCTTGAAACAATTTCCCGAGAATGCAACCAAAGAGCAGAGAGCAAAACTGAAGTCCGAGATATATGCCATATACGACAAGTTGAAAAACGGAGCAGATTTCGCCTCGATGGCAAAGGAGAACTCCGACGACGAAATGTCTGCCAATTCGGGTGGTGTTCTCAACGAATTCGGAGTGGGACGAATGGTAGAAGTATTCGAGAATACGGCATTCGGTCTGAAGAACAAAGGCGATATATCGAGTCCGATAGAGACTCCTTACGGTTGGCACATAATACAACTTATCGACAGAAAGCCCGTCGACAGTTTCGAGAAGATGAAATCCGACATCATAACACACTTCGGCTTCGACGGCAGATACGATGCCTGTAAAAAATCTTTTGTAGACAAACTGAAAAACGAGTACGACTACAAGTTCAACCAAGATGCGTACAAAGAGCTGATAGACTATGCACGCCGCTACAACCGCCCCGACTCAAACTATCTTATTGGAGCAGGCAGTCTTAGCAACGATTGGCTGATAAAAATAAAAGACCTCTCCGTATCACCTCAAAAGTACGTAGACTACGTATACTCTATGTCTAAATACAAAGACAATAGTGCCGTTGCTCAGACACATGGACTTATAAATAGTTTTATCGACGACGAAATCATAAGATTCGAAGACTCTCGGCTCGAACAGAAATATCCAGAATTCAGACACCTGATACAGGAGTATCACGACGGTATTTTGCTATTCAATATATCAAACGACAAGGTATGGGAAAAAGCCATCAAAGACACGGCAGGGCTCAAAACATTTTTCGAACAGAATATAAAACGATATGCTTGGCAAACGCCTCATTACAAAGGTAAAATAATATATTGCAAAGACCCTGTCACAGCCAAAACACTCCAAAAGAAATTCAAGAAAATGACTGCCTCCCAAATAGCAGAACACATAGCCTCGCTCAACAAAGACAGCGTGGTGGTAGAATACAGGTCGGGACTGTGGGAAAAAGGCGAAAACCCCGTAATAGACAATCTTGCCTTCGGCAACAAGGCTGCTTCCTACCAAACGCCGAAAGAGTATCCGTATGTCTTCGTGGCAGGTAAAGTACTGAAGTCTATGCCTGAGGTTTACACCGATGTACGTGCAGCTGTGACAACCGACTATCAAGACTATTTGGAGAAAAGTTGGATCGCCGACTTGGAAAAGAGATATCCCGCAACGGTAGACACCAAAGTACTCGAACGTATAAAAGAGACAATTAATAAATAATCAAAAATAAACCAATATGTTCATATCAACTAAGATAAGTCTGTTTGCTCTGTTGGTGTTGGGTAGTATATCGTGCTGCAGCAGAATGAACCCAATGGAATACAACGAGCAAATCGTGGAAATGCACGAAAATGCGTGGCAATTTCTCGAATATAAGCAAGAAGAACTGTATGCCGACAGAGACTCTACACATCAGAATGCAACATCTATCATAAACAGCCTCTACCAAAAATACGACTCTATCATAAACGTATTGGATAGCGTGCGTTATCCGCGCGAGGCGACGGAATTTCATCAGGTTACGATTGTTTTCTATAAATATATAAAAGACAGCATATTAAACCTCTATGCCGATATACCTAAATATCAGCCGGAGAGCAAACAGTGGTACGAGGCTTGGGGACGAATAGAATATGCTCTCGACACCAAAGCGTCGCAGCTCGAAAACAATATGATAGCAGAGCAGATAAAATTTGCCGAGAAGGTCAGTATAATGTATTAAAAATCAACCGACAATGAAAATAGCAGAACTCAAACGTCTACCCGATCCCTGTGGTTTTGTATCGTTTACGCAGGAACTTAACATACAATCTACCGTAGGTAGGCGATTGTTTCTGAACTCAGATTTTCTGACAGACAGACCGAGTATAATCAGAGAGTTGAGCAATACAGACTCGATGTTGGCTTTTATCGACAAAGAGCATCACAAAAAAGATGTTGCCTCCATACTATTGCTTCTGTCTGAGGTCAAGGATATAGAAAAAACTCTCACCAATCTCGACAGCAACAAGATTCTCAACGATATAGAATTATTCGAGATTAAAAATTTCTCGTTCACCGCAAAAAAACTTTTGGAAATAGTCTATCGATATACCTCTAATAATGAGCTATATATCGAAGGACAAAAAGAGGTGGATTTTGTTACTTTCGATGAGACAATAAGAATACTCGACCCCGAAAACTCGGGAATACCGACATACTACATATACGATGCGTACAGCGAAGATTTGGCAACTCTACGCCATAGAGAGCAGAACGAGACAGACTCGGAACAATTAGCTGAAATACAGGCACAAATATTGGATATAGAGCAAGAAATACGTTCCTCGCTTAGCCAACAACTAAAACCGCACTCGAACGATTTACTGACGGCACTCAACAACATAGCCTACATAGATTTGCTGATAGCAAAAGCAGCAATGGCTAATAGTTTCGGACTGTGTCGTCCGGAGGTGTCCGAGAACAAGACGGAATATATCGGTATATTCAATCCTGAGGTAAAAGTCAAGCTACAAGAGCGAGGTAGCAAATACCAAGAGACCGATATAGATTTCGGCAGATTCCCCACACTTATAACGGGTATCAATATGGGAGGCAAGACACTGATGTTAAAAACATTATACCTATGCCAAATGCTTTTTCAGTATGGTTTTTTCGTACCTGCCGGCAGAGCCAAAATAATGATAATGAGCGGTATTCTGTTTAGTTTCACCGACGAACAGAATCAACTGCAAGGTCTTTCGTCGTTTGCCGCCGAAATGAAAAAAATAGACGAAATAATAAAGCAAATATCCGCAGACCACAACTTACTGATACTCATCGACGAGCTGGCTCGTACAACAAATCCGCAGGAGGGAGCGGCAATAGTATCCGCAACACTCGAAATATTGCAAGAAAACAGCGTATGTGCTTTTATAACAACACACTACGACATCACAACATCGTGTAGGCGTCTCAGGGTAAGGGGATTGAAAGAAAACGTATCCGAAACCGCAAACAACTATAAATCGACCGACTATATCCGAAATCTTCTAAAAAACATTGATTATCAATTAATCAACGACACCTCTGGTAATACTCCCAACGAGGCTATTCGGATAGCCGAACTGCTTGGCACCGACAATCGACTGATAGACAAAGCAAAAGGCAAAATAGCTCATTAACTTAGCCTTGTCTCTACAATATTGCCCGAGCATAACCAACAAAGTAAAGCGATGGTCAATACCACATTGCTCAAAAATCAAATTTTGAGCGGAAACTTTTATCACACATCAACAATTTCGTCATAATTTCTGCCCATAGGTAAGATTTTGATAATTAAATAACAGTGAATATGACATTTTTTTATACCTTTGTAAAAAAATAACAATATTATGACAAACAAGTTATTAAAATCCATTGTATTCCTATTTATAATATCCTGTGGGATTGCCAATATCTACTGGCAGAAAAAGCCTAAGCAACACGCTGCTCCGTCGAGTAGCAAGAGAGCAAGACAGATGTATCGCACTGCAGTCAAAAAGAGTTCCGAGATGTCGTCTGAGGATTTTATCAGAGAGATGCACAAAATAATAAAGACCGACAAACACTTCATAGACCCCTATATCGCCATTGCCAAGCAGCAACGCGAACACCCCAAAGAAGTAATAGAGATACTCAGCCTCGCCGTAAAGAACGGAGCCGAAAAGATGGACGAAACCCTATTTCGGCTTGCCGAAACATACAAGTCGATAGGCGATTATACCACGGCACAGGCTACATTAGCCAAAATATCGGACAAAAACCCCTACAAACAACAGCAAGAGGAGTCCTATGCCGATTTGATACGTATGATACAGTCGCCCGTGCCGTTCGAGTTGCGTAACCTGTCGCATGCAAACAGCAAACAGGACGAATACTTCCCGTCGGTAACAGCAGACGACGAAATACTGTCGGTAACACGCTCCGAATTCGGCGATTTCTCGTCGAACGAAGACCTGTACGTAAGCCGAAAGACCGGTAATCAATGGGGAGCGTTCACACCTATTGCCGAACTAAACAATCCGTCGTACAACGAAGGCTCACAAACAATCTCGGCAGACGGCAGATATATGTTTTTCGTAGCCTGCAATCGCCCCGATGGGCTTGGCAGCTGCGATATATACTATACCATCAATACCAATGGCAGGTGGAGCAAACCAATCAATGCGGGAGCTCCGCTCAACAGTGCCTATTGGGAGAGTAATCCCGCATTTTCGCCCGCCGGCGACGAGATATTTTTCACCTCGAACCGCCAACCTTCGTTCGGAGGACGCGACTTGTGGCACTGTAAGGTAGAAATACTCGAAAACGGACAGCTACGATTCAGCGAACCCGAGAATATGGGACGAACCATCAATTCGCCGCGAGACGACTATGCTCCGTACATTCACTTAGACAACCAGACGCTCTATTTCCTGTCGAACGGCCACAACGGCTTCGGCGGATCTGACATATTCGTTGCTCGCAAAGAGAACAACCAATGGGGCAAACCGCAAAACATGGGCTATCCCATCAACAACGAAGACAACTGCTACGGCTTCACCCTCACGGGCAAGGGCGACAAAGGGTATATATCCATACGCAACAAAGAAGATGCCTCGCAAGGCTTGGATATATACGAATTTGGGCTTTATAAAGAGATTCGCCCGCAGGTGATGAGCTATGTCAAGGGGTTTGTCTACGATGCCGAAAGCAAAAAACCGCTAAATGCAATAGTGGAAACATTCGACTACAACAATGCCCGCAACACCATCTCCACTACTCTGTCTGACCGTCGGTCGGGCGAATTTACGACATTTCTGCCCGATACGGGACAATACGGACTCAACGTCCGAAAATCGGGATATATCTTTTATTCCGCAAAAATAATAACATCGAAAAACACGCTCAACGTCTATCTGCAACCGATAAAATCAGGTAATAAGATTACTCTGAACAACATATTCTTTGCCTTCAACTCATACGAATTGGAGCCTAAGTCGGAGCGGGAAATAATGCAACTATACTCTTTCTTACGCAAAAATCCGGACGTGAGTATCGAAATAGTAGGACATACCGACAACATAGGCGGCGAAAATTTCAACCAGACACTTAGCGAAAATCGTGCCTTGGCTGTTATGATGGCTCTCATAGAAAAAGGTATCGACGCAGGCAGGCTCTATTACAGAGGAATGGGGCTATCGCAACCTATTGCCTCCAACAATACCGAAGAGGGCAGAGAAAAAAATCGACGGGTAGAGTTTGTAATCAAATAAAAGCCTAACGCAGACACTCCTACAATTCGATTATTGCACTATAAAACAGCGACATACGCTTTCGGTCGGTATCGGCAGACAACCTGCTCGCTAAGATTTGTCTTTTGTATTTCGAAAAAAAGTATTACTTTTGCACCCGGGTAAGTCCTATACGACCAGCTCCCTTTGAATCCCCCAGGGTTTGACCGCAGCAAGGGTAGAAGGTTGTAGCGGTGCGATGTAGTAAGCTTGCCCTTTTTTCATTTTAAACAGAGAAGAACATAATTATCGTTTTTTTACTTCAAAAAAATGTCTCAAAACATAGAGTATCAATCGCAAAGGGAGATAAAACTTTTACAAGAAACAAAATTAAAAGAGGCTCTCGATTACCTGAGCCGAAAGTCGCCCTTCTATCGCCGTATGTTCGACTCGCACAGTATTGATATTCACCGCATAAAAACACTGGAAGACCTCCGACAAATCCCTTTCACTACGAAAGTGGATTTACAGCAATACAACGAACAGTTTATGTGTGTACCCAAGTCGCAGATAATCGACTACATCACCACTTCGGGTACACTTGGCGACCCTGTTACGTTCGCTATGACCGACCGCGACTTAGACCGTCTGGCATACAACGAAAAGATTTCGTTTGCCTGTGCCGGCGTACAACCCGATGATATTGTGCAGATTATGACCACTCTCGACAAACGTTTTATGGCGGGGTTGGCCTATTTCTTGGGTCTCAGGGAGTTGGGGGCAGGTATAGTACGTGTCGGCAACGGTATACCCGAACTACAATGGGACACCATCAACCGCGTACGCCCCAATACCATTATGTGCGTGCCGTCGTTTATACTAAAAATAATCGACTATGCCGAAGAACACGGCATCGACTACCGCAATTCGAGTATAAAAAAAGTAGTCTGTATCGGTGAAAATCTTCGTGAACAGGACTTCTCACTCAACCTACTTGGACACAGGATAAAAGAGAAATGGGATATAGAGCTTTACTCCACATACGCCTCGACCGAGATGGCTACTACCTTTGCCGAGTGCCAATACGGCTGCGGCGGACATCATCACCCCGAACTGATTATATGTGAGGTAGTCGACGATGAGGGCAACGTGGTAGATGATGGTCAAGTAGGCGAACTCGTCGTTACCACGCTCGGCGTGGAGGGAATGCCGCTACTGCGGTTCAAAACAGGCGATTTGGTATGTTTCCACACCGAAGGCTGCCGCTGCGGCAGGAACTCGATGCGGGTATCGCCCGTGGTGGGCAGAGCCAATCATCTGCTCAAATACAAGGGCACAACACTATATCCGCCTGCAATATACGATGTACTCGACAATTCGCCATACGTCGAAAACTACCTTATAGAAGTATCTACCAACGAGATAGGCAACGACGACATAAAAATAAAGATAGGACTCAACGGTAACACTACGTCCGCTCATACAGACTATTCTCCGATAATAAAGGAACTCAAAGACAGCTTCAGGGCAAAAATACGCGTAGCCCCCGCCATAGAGATATGCGATACGGGCATTCTACGAAAAATAATATTACCCGACATCACTCGTAAGCCGGTGAAATTCATCGATAAAAGAGCAAACAGCAATATCAAAAACAAAAAATAAAAAGGACAAGATATAAGATGCAAATATCCGAACTTGGCGAATTTAACCTTATAAAACGCCTGACCGAAAGCGTAAAGCTACACAATGCCTCATCGGCAAAAGGAATAGGCGACGACTGTGCCGTAATGAACTACGGCGAAAAGCAGGTTTTGGCAACCACCGACGTTCTACTGGAAGGTATACACTTCGACCTCACTTATACCCCGCTCAAACATCTGGGTTACAAGTCGGCAGTGGTAAACTTCTCCGACATCTATGCAATGAACGGGCAACCCAAGCAGTTACTCGTAACCATCGGCATTTCGAAGCGTTTCGAGGTAGAACAGATAGAAGAACTATACAGCGGTCTTCTGCTTGCGTGCAGCAAATATAAGGTAGACCTGGTAGGAGGCGATACCTCGGCGTCGCTGACAGGGTTGACAATAAGCATCACCTGCTTGGGCGAAGGCGAAAACGGCAAGACCGTATACCGCAACGGTGCCCGACAGACCGACCTTATATGTGTGTCGGGCAATCTGGGAGCCTCGTATATGGGGTTGCAGCTATTGGAGCGAGAAAAACGTGTGTTCTGTCAGGTAAAAGACCCCGACTTCCAACCCGACTTTGCCACCAAAGAGTATCTACTCGAACGCCAGCTGAAACCCGAAGCACGACGCGATATTATCGACGAACTGGCAAAGCATAATATATTGCCTACTGCTATGATAGACGTATCCGACGGGCTTTCGTCGGAAATAATGCATATCTGTACGCAGAGCAACTGCGGCTGCGAGATATACGAAGATAAAATACCGATAGACTACCAGACAGCAGTGGCTGCCGAAGAGTTCAATATGAACCTCACTACCGTAGCTCTAAACGGTGGCGAAGACTACGAATTGCTCTTCACTGCACCGCTAAAAGACTACGACAAACTCAAAGAGATAGAAGACGTGCACATAATAGGGCACATCACAAAGCAAGACGACGGCATGAACCTCGTAACACGCGACGGACAGCGGATAGCTTTCAAGGCTCAGGGCTGGAACTCGCTCAAAGAATGATCCCCGCCCCCGCGACATACAAACAAAAAAGAGGTACTTCAAAATACGAGACACCTCTTTTTTATTGTTAGAAACTGAGATTACTTTCTTGTGAGAATAACGTCTTGGTTTTTTACTCGGTAAATCAATTTCCTGGGTCCATCACTCTTAAGAGTTTCAGCAGCACCTGACGAATAATTAAGTATTACTGAGATACCGCTAATTTTATAAGTACCTTCAGAATGAAATGGTAGCGTACTATCAAACGTAAACTTTTGATCTGATTTATCAAATACTAATGTATATTTAGTCTCAGATTTGTCTGCGTTAACTTGTTTTCCTTGAAAAGTATAACCAGCTAAATCGCTAAGAGTAAGTGGTTTTTCATCTTTTGTGCAGGAAGTCATCATTGATACTGTAGCTACTACGATCAAAGTCAATGCAATAATTGATTTTTTCATCTTTTTATGATATTTATTTTGTTAATAAAATTATAATAGCAAATATTTAAATTGCGTCTTTTTTAGCTTTTTCGGCAGCTTCGGCAGCTTCGGCAGGAGTGCGAGCATTTTTGATAGCGTCTTTTTTAGCCTTTTCAGCAGCTTCGGCAGCTTCGGCAGGAGTACGAGGTTTTACAACTTCTTCTTTTTTAGGCCTATTATCCACTACGGGTTCTGTTTTTACTGTCGCAGGTTTCTCAGAAGTAGCTGTAGTAGTAGCTACAGGTTTCGTAGCGGGCTTAGTAGTTTTTGGCATCGGTTTGCCTGCTTTCTGAGCCTTTGCAGCAGCGATAGAGTCAGCCGTAGCCTGAGCCTTAGCCATAGAGTCTACCATAGCCTGAGCTTCGGCAGCTTTTTCGATCGAGTCCGTTCTCATAGCCTCTACCTTGGCGATAGAGTCAGCTCTGGCAATAGAATCCAAACGAGCCTGTTCGGCATCTTTGGCTTTGTTTCCGCAAGCAACCATAACGGCTGCCGTCAATACGATTAATCCTAATTTTTTCATACCTTTCAATTGCATTTAAAAAACTTTTATTTATAATGTTAATAGTATATCTTAGTTGATTACGCCTGCAAAATTACAATTTATTTTCAATATGAAAAAAATTTTTTACTATACCAATAACCATTAATTATCAATACTCTAATAATTGGCGTTAACTAAAAATATATTTTTTTGTGCATTTTTTTTCGCGATATTTCAAAAAATAAGATAATTTTGCAAAGGTTTTGCTCCGACTTCGACAGGGTTGGACAGCATATTAGTTAATTTAATATTATATCCACACAAAAATGGCACAATCCGATAAATTTAACTACGACGAGGCTATAAAAAAGTTGGAATCCTTTGCCGAAGAGATAGAAAACATATCCGACATAGACCTGCTTGCAGAACGGATAAAAGAGGCTGCCTCGCTCGTAAGCCGGTGCAAAGCAAAGATAACCGAAATAGAGAAAGACATAAACGATATACTGCCTACGAACGAATAGAAAACAATAAATATATAGACACATACGTTTAACGTAGAATGTTAATGGAATAACTTCGACACACACAAAAAGAGATGAAGAATAACCGTAAGATACTGTATTTGCCTTTGTTTATCGTGTTTTTTGTTGCCTCGTGCTCTACCAAAAACAACACTTGGCTGTCGCGTGGATACCAAAGCTTTGCCACGAAGTACAATATACGGCACAATGCCGTCGGAGCGTTCGACGAAGGGCAGGCAATGCTCATAGTAGCCACCCAAGACAACTATTCGGAGGTGATTACGCTGTATCCGCCTGTAAACCAATCTACGGGTAATATGGTTGCATCGCAGATGAATACCACAATAGAGAAATGTCGCAAAGCAATAAAGCTGCACTCGATACGTTCCAAGCCGAAGCATAAACCATTGGGAATGAGCTCAGCTAACTACCGTAAGTTTAAAAACCAAGAGGAATTCAACCCACAGATACCCAAGGCGTGGTTACTGCTGGGCAAGGCAGAATTCTACAAGGCAGAGTTTATAGAAGCAGTGTCGGCTTTCAACTACGTCATCAACCATTACCCCGAGAAAGAAGATTTGGTTTACGAGGCGAAACTGTGGAAGCTGCGTGCCTACACCGAGATGGGTTGGCTACACGAAGCCGAGAGCCATCTGTCGCAGATAAAAGCCTCGAGCGTCCCGCCCCGTCTAAAAGGCACATACTCGGCTTTGACGGCAAATCTGCTATTGGCTCAGAAACGGTACGAAGAGGCTATACCGCATCTAAAACTCGCTATCGACAGCCGACCTAAGAGCCGCTACGAGAAGTCGCGCTTCAACTTCGTATTGGCTCAGCTATACGAACTTACGGGTAAAAAGAACCTCGCCATACAACATTACCGTGCGGCACAACACAACGCTACAAACTACGAAATGATTTTCAACGCCAACCTCAAAGCGATGCAACTCGAAAGCAACAACAAGAAGGCTATCAAGGGTTTGCAAGCAATGGCACGTTCGGCAAACAACAAGAAATATCTCGACCAGGTATATTTTGCCGTCGGCGAGCGATATCTGGCAAGCAACGACACAGACCGTGCCATACAGAACTACAAGCTCGCTATGACCAAAAGCCTCCGCAACGGCATCGAGAAGTCGCTTGTAGCACTCAGATTAGCCGATATATATTACGATAAGAAAGATTATATCCCGTCGGCACAATACTACGACTCGGTATTGGTAGCTATGCCAAACACACACAGCCAATACAAAAAAGCCGAGCAGCGAGCCGAAATACTCGGCGGTTTGGCTCGAAACTACGCCACCATACAACTGCAAGACAGCCTGCTGCGGCTATCGACAATGTCTGAGGCAGAACAACGAAAAATAGTGGACAAGATAATAGACAAGTTGCTGAAAGCCGAAAAAGAGGCAGCCAAAGACTCCGCCGACAAAGCAGCGGTAGCCGTAGCATCATCGCGTGTGAACGACACCTTCGACCCAACTATGAATCAACAGATTAGAGGCGATGAGTGGTATTTCTACAACGTGGCGGCAGTCAACCAAGGTAAGAACCAATTCAAACGCAAATGGGGCAATCGCCCGCTCGAAGACAACTGGAACCGCGAAGTGAAGTCTATGATGTCATACATCGGTGCAGAAGGCAATCAACAACAAAGCACCGAAACAACCGACTCGGCAGCGGCTAAAAACCCTCGGAACGACCCGCACCGTCCCGAATATTATCTGTGGCAGATACCCAAGACCGACAAAGACAAACAACAGGCAAACCAACAGATAGCCGACGCTATGTACAATATGGGAGATATTTTTTACACGAAAATAATGGATATACCCAGTGCGGACAAGACGTACAGAGAGTTCCAGAGTCGTTTCCCAAAAGACGAACGCAAGGCAGAGACATACTATATCGAATATCGAATAAACGGTACTCTGAACAAACCCGATGAGCAGGCAGCATTCAGAGACCGACTGATAAGAGAATACCCGACAAGTAGATATGCTATGATGTTGGCAAACCCCAACTACGCCGCCAATCTGCAAAAGATGCAGCAGGTACAGAACGATATGTACAGAGAGACATACGATATGTACATAGACGGCAATTACAATGGGGTAAAACAAAACTACGACAAGATGCTCAGAGATTATCCCCTGTCGGAACATCTGCCGAGGTTCGCTCTCCTCAGTGCATTATCGTCTGCAAAACTCGGTCAGTATGCCGCCTCGGAGGCAGAACTCGACTCTATCGTAGCCAAATACCCTGAATCGGACATAACCCCGATAAGCAAAGATATACTTGCACTTATCAAACAAGGACGCAAACAAGTGGCACAAACAGGCACCGACGACATCAACGGTCGCCGTCGACAAGAGGCTCAGACAGAATTAGCCGCAATCCAAGGACAGAGCGACAGTCTTAGCATAAGCACGGGCGAAAGGCACGATATAATATTCGTACCGAAGACAAACGACAAAAAAATATTGAACACAATGCTGTACGACATCGCCGTGTACAACTTCAACAAGTTTATGGTCAAGGACTTCGACTTCGACATACGCAAGGTGGGCAATAAAGAGTTAATAATAGTGTCCGGTATGGAGAGTCTCGAAGAGGCTAAATGGTATAAGAATATAATTCTGACAGACAAGCGATTTGCGGGCAAAAACAACCTCAAAAACTTCAATTTGGTCATAGTACAAGAAGCCGATTTGGCAAAGATAAACGCCGATACATTACATAATTACATTGATAATCAAGACAAATAACTTTTTGTAATGAGATACGGCTTGCTTATAAAAAATAAATTATTACCTTTGCAGTCTGTTTTCTGCGGCTGTGGTGTAATTGGTAGCCACGCCAGACTTAGGATCTGGTGCTGAGAGGCGTGGGGGTTCGAGTCCCTTCAGCCGCACACAAAGCGAGGCTATTCTACGAAAAGGATAGTCTCGCTCTTTTGTTCGAAGAGAGTTGTATGTTTTTCACAAATAACTTTAATACAATATTAATCAATATATTAACACAAAAACAATGACAAAGATTTTCAGTCTGTTTATACTATGTCTCTTGGTGGTTGCCTGCGGCAAAAAGCCCACCCCAAAGCCTTACGAATACTTCCGTATCGACCTGCCCAAACACGAATATCGTACGGTCGACAGTCTGCCCGACATAGCCTTTCAGATATCGAAGTACAGCAAAATAAGCGACTACACGGGCGGCGATGTAAAGGGATACAATATCGACTACCCTGCTCTCAACGGCAGGATACACCTGACATATATGCCACTCGACCTCGACTCGTTCATAGTGGTTACCGAAGACAGCCGCCGTCTTGCATACAAACACACGATAAAGGCTAATTCCATCATCGAAAACTACTACGAAAACGATACGACGAAGGTATACGGCGTGCTATTCAAAATATCGGGCAATGCGGCTTCGCCCGTGCAGTTCTTCATTACAGACAGCGTCAAGAATTTCTTGCGGGGAGCACTCTATTTCAACAACATACCCAACTACGACTCTATAATGCCCGTAGCAGATTATGTACAAGAAGATATAGAACGACTTATAGAAAGTATGCACTGGAAGTGATTTTTTTTGTACCTTTGTGCTTCGTAATTTTGGATAAAAAATACAGATAAGATATGGAAATACTAAAAAGATTTATCGAGACGGCAAAGTCGAATCCGCAACGAATCGTTTTGCCTGAGGGCGACGAGCCCCGCACACTGAAAGCAGCCGACAGAATCATTGGCGATGGCATTGCCAAGATCATACTGCTCGGACAGAGCGACAAGATACTCGCTTTGGCAAAAGAAAACGGGTTGAAGAACATCGAACGGGCAACTATCATCGACCCGCAGAAGAGCGCGGATGCGGAGAGATACACCGACCTACTCTTCGAACTGAGGAAAAACAAAGGTCTGACACGCGAACAAGCCGTAGAGCTCGTAAAAGACCCGCTCTATTTCGGCTGCCTTATGATAAAATCGGGCGATGCCGACGGCGAACTCGCAGGAGCTCGCAACACTACGGGCAATGTGCTTCGTCCCGCTTTGCAGATAGTAAAGACACAACCCGGTATAAGCGTAATATCGGGAGCTATGCTGATGTTCTGCAAAGAGAAAGCATACGGCGAAGACGGTTTCTTGCTCGTGGCAGACGTAGCGGTAATGCCAAACCCGACAGCTCAGGAGCTTGCCCAGATAGCTGTCTGCACAGGCAGGACAATGAAAAATATGATAGGTATCGAACCGAAAGTGGCTATGCTCAGCTTCTCTACCAAAGGCTCGGCACAGCACGAATTTGTAGACAGAGTGGTAGAGGCTACGGGAATGGCTCAACAGATGGCACCCGAACTCAAAATAGACGGAGAGTTGCAGGCAGACGCCGCGCTCGTACCTTCGGTAGGTAAGTTCAAAGCACCGGGCAGCCCCGTGGCAGGCGAAGCCAACGTATTGGTATTCCCCGCTTTGGAAATAGGCAATATAGCCTACAAAATGGTCGAAAGGCTCGGCGGTGCCGTATCGGTAGGTCCGGTACTGCAAGGTATGGCTGCTCCCATCAACGACCTGTCTCGCGGATGTTCGGTAGACGATATTTACTATATGACGGCTATTACAGCCAATCAGGCTATTACGGCTAAAAAACAGTGATTATCGATTTCGTAGACAAAATGAACGCATTGATAAAAACTTCGTATCGTTTCCCCAACCAGACTACCGTGTACAACGGTAAAGTACGCGATGTCTATACCATCGGCGGCAAAGAGTTGGTGATGATTACTACCGATAGGATTTCGGCTTTCGACGTGGTGATGCCTCGCGGAATACCTTTCAAAGGGCAGATATTGAACCAAATAGCAGCCAAGTTCTTGGACGAGACCAAAGACATCTGCCCCAACTGGAAGTGTGCCACACCCGACCCGATGGTTACCTGCGGCATAATGTGCAAAGGGTTCCCAATAGAGATGATAGTACGCGGGTATCTGTGCGGCAGTGCGTGGAGAGACTACAAAGCCGGTGCTAAGACTATCTCGGGAGTGCCAATACCCGACGGTATGCGTGAAAACGAGAAGTTCCCCACACCGATAGTTACCCCCACGACCAAGGCGGAGCTCGGACGGCACGACGAAAATATCTCGAAAGAGGAGATAATAGCCCAAGGGCTTGTAAGTGCCGAAGACTACGCCGTTGTGGAGCGTTATGCTCTGGCTCTTTTCGAACGCGGCACGCAGATAGCCGACCGACGCGGGCTGATACTTGTGGATACCAAATATGAGTTTGGTACTGCCGACGGTACGATATATCTTATGGATGAGGTACATACGCCCGACTCGTCGCGCTACTTCTACAAAAACACCTATCGTGAGCTTTTCGAAGCGGGCAAGCCTCAGCGGCAGCTCTCGAAAGAGTTTGTCAGACAATGGCTTATGGACAACGGCTTCCAAGGTAAAGAGGGACAGAAGATACCCGAAATGACCGACGAGGTAGTTCGTGGCATATCGGAGCGTTACAGAGAGCTGTACGAACAGATTACGGGAGAGAAATTCACGGTATCGGACAACGAAGATATCGAACAACGTATCGAGAAAAACGTCTTGAATTATCTCAGCAAATAAACAGCGACAATAAAATATCGCTTAAAAAAAGACGACCGTATCGTTTGGTATGGTCGTTTTTTTGTTGGATATAGCCTTGTGCATTAAAATTATCCGTAAAATTATATTTGGAAATATAAAAAACTTTATTTAATTTTGCCACGTAGTTTTATTAGCAATAATATATCGCTATGAATGCCAATAGACTATACAACTTAGAGCACTCCGCTTGTTTTACTCATAGGTGGTGGGGTATTGTTTGGCATATAATAATTTATGTATTTAGGGAAATAGGCTATCTCACCCACATAAGAGCACAAAACCATACCTTAATACAAAAGATACGCTACTGCTATGTTGGGTTTTCATTAAAAGAATCAACGGACTATTTTATAAAATTCATCAAATACCTTCCCCGCTTCGGCATTGTCTTATGCTTCCGCTCTATATGGCAGCGATAGCCGTATAGAGAGCTCGGAGGTATGCCTCTATCACTCTTTTGATAACGTGTATGGCAGGCAATGCTCAAAGCTAATGGAAGCACTCCTCACATATAGCCATACACAAAGAGGGGTTTTTAGCTCTCCCCCTTTACCAAAAGAGCAAAAACAATCTATTAATTAAAAACTTATAATTTATATTATTATGAAACACGCAAGTATATTAGCCATAGTGTTATGTTTACTCGTATCGTGTAATCGCAACACTATAAAGATAGATGAGACCTGTGGCAGAGACCCCGACTTGGTAGGACAAACCGTTCGGTTCAGCCTGATGAATAAATCTATGACCTCTACTTTCAATATATATGTAAGGAATGAGGACGATGGGACAAAAAAAGAGAGCGTTGCACCCTCAGATATAGACGAAAATATGTTACAGTTTTTTATAAAATATTGTGCTGATAAAAACATTGTATTAAAAGACCATATAATGGCGTTTGTAATATATACCAATTCTATTGCCAGCGAAAGTACTGTAAATGACGACCAAATAAAAGGAATCACCGTATATACGGTAAAGGGGAATAGAATCATGCATCATCTGTACCTGCGAGACAGCAATAATAATTTTTACGAAGAAGAAAATGTCAGGGTAAGAGTTCCTTGGATTACAGCCAATCATATTAGTTTCTATAAGAAAAATTATGTCTTCCCCGACAATCAAACTAATTCCAATATTCTTATTGTTGGAGATTTAGGCTCTAAAATTTGGAAAAATCTTGATCTATATTGGACTTCGATGAAATATGAGGTCAATCCCAAGCCGGCTTCCCAAGTAAGGTCTGATACAACCAAACAGGAAGTCGTCGGGGCCGGCTGTGGATCAGAGGATGGATGTGAGGTTGGAACACGGGATATGGTTTGTATGTGGACTCTTATTACCAGCAAATATCATTGTGAATTTCTTGATGGACCTTTATCGCCTTGTCCGGCAACCGAATTAAGTTACGCGGACGAACCATCGTATACCGCCGCTTATGATAGAAACCTAATGTACTCATTTAAGGATGACTTTTTGTATAATTCAGCCAAAGGACGAAAATACATCGATTATTATTATTATTTAGGAAAAGAATGGTCAGGAAAATTTACTTTTCGACTAACGGTAGAAACTGCAAAAGTATTAAAGGACTTCAATCCTATTATGCAAGCTTTTTTAGATTCCGAAAATCGTACGAATACAGTACCTTTTACACCTCAAATGTCGGAATCTTTGATAAATCTGATAGATATGTACAGTAGTATTACTACCACTAGAAAAGGGAAAGCGATACTTGAAACGGTAAAACAAGATATAAATACTTTTACCAATCGAAAAATGAGCGATATTCTTAAAATAGTAAATTGAGCAAGAGTAAAAAACATCTATTAAAAACAATGACCATATCATATCCTTTGATATGGTCGTTGTTACACTGAGCTCTCCACACCAAAAGAGCAAAAACAATCTATTAATTAAAAACTTATATTTTATATTATTATGAAACACGCAAGTATATTAGCCATAGTGTTATGTTTACTCGTATCGTGTAATCGCAACACTATAAAGATAGATGAGACCTGTGGCAGTGGGCCTGACTTGGTAGGGCAAACCCTTCGGTTCAACCTGATGAATAAATCTATGACCTCTACTTTCAATATATATATAAAGAATGAGGACGACGGAACAAAAAAAGAGAGCGTTACAACCCCAGGTATAGACGAAAATATGTTACAGTTTTTTATAAAATATTGTGCCGATAAAAACATTGTATTAAAAGACCATATAATGGCGTTTGTAATATATACCAATTCTATTGCCAGCGAAAGTACTGTAAATGACGACCAAATAAAAGGAATCACCGTATATACGGTAAAGGGGAATAGAATCATGCATCATCTGTACCTGCGAGACAGCAATAATAATTTTTACGAAGAAGAAAATGTCAGGGTAAGAGTCCCTTGGATTACAGCCAATCATATTAGTTTCTATAAGAAAAATTATGTCTTCCCCGACAACCAAAGTAATTCCAATATTCTTATTGTTGGAGATTTAGGCTCTAAAATTTGGAAAAATCTTGACCTATATTGGACTTCTATGAAGTATGAGGTCAATCCCAGACCGGATCCCAAATGAATACAGAGTTATGTATTCACTTAAAAAAACGAACATATCATATCGTTTGGTCGCGGTTACACTGAGCTCTCCACACCAAAAGAGCAAAAACAATCTATTAATCAAAAACTTATAATTTATATTATTATGAAACACGCAAGTATATTAGCCATAGTGTTATGTTTACTCGTATCGTGTAATCGCAACACTATAAAAATAAATAAAAACTGTGGAAGAGAACCCGACTTGGTAGGGCAAACCGTTCGGTTCAACCTGATGAATAAATCTATGACCTCTACTTTCAATATCATACAGTATGAAGAAGATGGAATAGATGCCGAAAGTGTTACAAGCTCAGATACAGACGAAAATATGCTGCAGTTTTTTATAAAATATTGTGCAGGCAAAAATATAATATTCAAAGACCATATAATGGCGTTTGTAATATATACCAATTCCATTGCCAGCGAAAGCACTGTAAATGACGACCAAATAAAAGGAATCACCGTATATACGGTAAAGGGGAATAGAATCATGCATCATCTGTACCTCCGAGACAGCAATAATAATTTTTATGAAGAAGAAAATGTCAGGGTAAGAGTCCCTTGGATTACATCCAATCATATTACTTTCTATTCTCGAAATTATGTCTTCCCCGACAATCAAACTCATTCTAATATTGATATTGTTGGAAATTTGTTCTCAAAAATTTGGAAAAATCTTGATCTATATTGGACTTCGATGAAATATGAGGTCAATCCCAGACCAAATCCTAAAGTAAGGACTATCACGTACAAACACGGAGACTCTGTAAGCGGTTGCAAATTATAATTCGTATAAAAGAATAGACTCACTATTATTCTGTTTTCTCATTATAAAGGGATACGATAAATAAGGAAAATAATTTATACCTTTGTGGCGTAAAATTGAAGGCAGATAAACATCCTCAATAAATTTTATATCTAACATCATTTTTTATCGATAAATGCTCGAATACGAACAAGATTCTACATTTAGCACACTTGCACAAATCCACGACAGAGAGTTACACGAGGAGTGCGGTGTTTTCGGTGTATTTGGCGTGCAGAATGCTGCCAACCTCACATACTACGGCTTGCACTCGCTGCAACATCGCGGGCAGGAAGGTTGCGGCATAGTAGCGTGTAACGACGGCGTATTCTCCAACGTCAAAGGCGAAGGGTTGGTAACGGAGATATTCAACGAGAAAAATCTGTCGTCGCTCGAAGGCAGTGCGTCTATCGGACACGTACGCTACTCCACTGCCGGCGGAGGAGGCATCAAGAACGTGCAACCGTTCGTATTCCGCCACCATACGGGCAACTTTGCCTTGGCACACAACGGCAACCTCGTCAATTCGAGGGAACTGTCGAACTACCTCGAAGACAGGGGAAGTATCTTCCAATCGACCTCCGACTCCGAGATACTGGCACATCTTATAAAAAAAGAGAAAGACGAGGCAGCCAAACTCTACAACATCATCGAAGCGTTGAATATGATAGAGGGAGCTTTCGCTTTCCTTATCCTTACAGAAAACAAACTCTATGCCGCCCGCGACAAATATGGGCTGCGTCCGCTCTCGATAGGACGGCTCAACGGCGGATATGTCGTCAGTTCGGAGACCTGTGCCCTCGACATTGTCGGAGCAGAGTTCGTAAGAGACGTCGAGCCGGGTGAGGTAGTCGTCTTCGACCGAAACGGTATGACATCGACAGATTATTCGAAATTCAAACACCATTACCTGTGTGCGATGGAGTTTGTCTACTTCTCACGTCCCGACAGCGATTTGGAGCGTTGCAACGTACACTCGTTCCGCAAAGAGAGCGGCAAACTGTTGTTCGAAGAGGCTCCCGTCGACGCCGATATAGTAATCGGCGTGCCCGACTCATCGCTGAGTGCGGCGATAGGATATGCCGAAGCAAGCGGGATACCATACGAGCAAGGGTTGGTAAAGAATAAATACGTGGGGAGGACGTTTATTCAGCCGTCGCAGGATATGCGTGAGAAGGGGGTGAAGATGAAGCTCTCTGCCGTGCGTTCGATAGTGAAAGACAAACGCGTGGTGCTCATAGACGACTCGTTGGTACGCGGCACCACATCGCGACGTATAGTGGCTATGCTACGCGAGACAGGCGCCAAAGAGATACACGTCCGCATTGCTTCGCCCCCGATAACACACCCGTGCTTCTACGGCGTAGACACGAGCACATTCGACGAACTGATGTCCGCCCGCAAGAGTGTGGAGCAGGTGCGTCAGGCTATCGGTGCCGATACGCTGGCGTTCTTATCGCAGGAGGCTCTCTACAAGTCGGGCTGCCGAAAGGAGCTTTGCCTTGCCTGCTTCAGCGGCAATTACCCCACGGCTCTCTACCAGAGCATCGACGAGGCAAACAAAGAAGGTAAGTTTTAGGAGTCATGTTTAAGCGTTTAATTGTCGAAAACGATGTGTCGTGCTATATGATTGGTTATTAAGGCATCAGGATCTATTGCTATTCGATAAAAATCAGGGCTGACTTTTTTTTGTAAAACCCAATAGCCCTAAACAACGCATCCAAAACCTAAAATCCAACTTCCCAAAAACCTTCTTAGTACTGCCAATAGTAATTTCTCCCTCGTAATTATATGTTTTTTTTTGGCTAAATGCAAAAAAAACATATTACCTTTGCACTCGGTATATATATCAACAATTAATTAGATTTATGAAAAAAGTATTTTTTGTAGCCCTCACGGGGCTTCTGCTCTGTACCGCAGCTCAGGCACAAACAGTAAACATGGAACGCTATATTTCCCTTACCGTCAAGAACGGCAAGAAGATAAGTCTCTCTCTCAAAGCTGACTTCGCCAACACACCCGTACGGATAGTAAGCGGAGACAATACGACAAATATCACCGTCGGCACCAAATGGAGTAGTTATAGCTCCTATACAGCAGCAGCCGACACTATGAGAATCTACGGCAACGTAAAAGGCTTCAATTGCAGCTTCAACAAAGCTAATATTACCGCTATCGACGTAAGCCACAATACACAGTTGACGGAGTTAAACTGCCCAAACAATCAGATTGATGCCATTGACGTAACAAAGAATACGCTGCTGACGGGGTTAAGTTGTGGAGGGAATCTACTTACCTCCATCGACATAAGCCACAATACACAGTTGACGACGTTAGATTGTCGCTCAAACAATCTTACAGCCATTGACTTCTCGAAGAATACGCAACTGATTAGGGTTAATTGTGAAAAAAATAAACTCACCTCCATAGACGTAAACAAAAATATACTGTTGAAGGAATTATATTGTGGTTTCAATAAACTTACCTCCATTGACGTCTCGAAGAATACCCAGTTGACGGGGTTAGATTGTCGCTCAAATAATCTTACCTCCATTGACGTCTCGAAGAATACATTGTTGTCGACGTTATCTTGTGACAACAATCAGCTTACAGCCATCGACGTAACAAAGAACACGCAATTGACGGGGTTAGATTGTAAAAACAATCAGCTTGCGACCATTGATGTAACAAAGAATACCTTGTTGCTAGGGTTATATTGTGGGTCTAATAAGCTTACGGCTATCGATGTCTCGAAGAATACCCAGTTGACGGGGTTAGATTGTGAAAACAATCGACTTACTACCATCGACGTAAGCATATGCACTGAGTTGAATGCGTTAAATTGTTCCCAAAACCAGCTTACCTCCATCAACATAAGTGGATGCAATGCGTTGAGGACATTGCATTGCTACCGCAACAACTTCTCTACCTACACTCTCGACCGTATCTACTGCTCCCTGCCGGATGTAGTAGCGACAATCTTTGAATATGCATCAATATTTCCCTTAGGCGAATCGTCGGATCAAGCCGAAATAGCCATAGTCACAGCCACCAACGCACAGAACGCCATCAACAAACATTGGAATGTAAGAAAATATAAAGACGACGGTAATTATACGGATATCAACACCACTGGCAGCTACGACTGTGCCTCTACGGGTATAGACAAAGCCTCATCAGAAGAGGCTCTCTCCATCTACCCCACCCCCACAGACGACGAGCTGCACCTCTCGGCATCCGCACAAGAGATACGCATATATAATATGTACGGCATAGAGGTAGCCCGTGCCGCTAATACAGACCATCTGGCAGTATCGCATCTGTCCAAAGGCGTCTATCTTGTCCATGCCGATGGAGCGGTATTGAAGATGATAAAGCAGTAGAGTATATAGCGATGTAATAACAATTAAGGGCAATCCTTGTGATTGCCCTGTGGAAATGCAATATAGAGGCGAACAACATATTTAATTACGAATCAGAAATTAAAGATTTTATTTTCCCCGAAATCATACAGGGGTATTATTCGGTCGTTTCGGTGTCATTACTATTCTTGCTTCTCATATCGCCCATAATACTTTTTGCCTTTTTATAACCTTTTTCTATCGGTTTACCTGCGATAAACCTAAAACAATCTTCAGGCTTGGTAGCATATTCCTTTCTTTTTTCCAACATCTCATCAATCTTTTCTCTCCATTTCTCGTATGCCCCCTCTTGCTTTTCGATTAATATTTCACGTATAACTGTGGCAAAAAAGTCTCCTCTTAATTCGTCCCATTTGTTTTTGACAGTTGTGAAAAACATTTCATTGACATTGTCAACGTTAGTCGCTCTTTGAAATTCGTCCAACTCTTTACGGATATTTCTTGACAGAATCTCTGTTATATCAAACAGTAACCTGTCTGTTTTCAATGACATAGAATCTTCGGCAAGGATACAAGAACAGTTTTTACAAAAGACAGGAACTACATAAGCTTTGTCCATCTTCCCTCTCCATCTTTTGGGTACATCTACAACCCATCTGAACCCTATACTCGAAGACATTTTTAGCCCATATCGTTCGTTGTATTTTATGCAATTGGTATCCGACTTCGATTGATAGTCGGAGAAATTAATTTTTCTGTCCGATTGCCAGTACAGATTATTTTCATCTTCGGTTTTCTGAGCAAACACACCAATCTGTATTACAGACAGCAACAACAAAAGAAATTCTTTTCTTTTCATTTTTCATATATCTATATTGTTTTATAAGTTAATATGTAAACTTCTACGTCAATCCGACTTACCTGCAGGTTATATCTTACTTCACAGTCAGACATAGGGGTTCTCTCGATGCAAAGATACTCATTTTTCCTATAAATTTATCACGGGGATGTTGGAAGTTTGCGGAAGATACTCTACTTTTTTACACCCGAAAATAAAAGGGAAATACCCATAAAAATAGCCCGAAGATATTGTGTCTTCTCGGTAAAATGAAAATTTATTGTTAATTTCGCCGAAATTTAAAATATAAAAAAACAGTACTCTATGCACAGAGCAGTGAAGGCAGACCTTTTCAGATACGGCGGGCTGACAGGAATAGGCGGGTTTATTCGCGGACTTCGGTTTCCCGGTTTCAGATATATGTATTGCTTGCGACGTATGGCAAACAGCAAAAGATACTCCCCTGCTTGGATATTATTTGCCGTTATGAAGAGGCGATACTCTTTCAAATACGGATACCAGATACCTGCCGGCACAAAGATAGGAGCAGGTTTCTATATCGGACACCGCGGTGCAGTGGTTATCAATGAACGGGCAATAATAGGCGAAAACTGCAATATAGCCAACGGAGTTACAATAGGACAAGCCAACAGAGGGAAGCTGAAAGGAACTCCGACCATTGGCGATAACGTATGGATAGGTACTGGTGCAGTCATAGTAGGCAATATAAATATAGGGTCTAACGTGCTGATTGCTCCCAATGCGTTTGTCAATGTAGATGTGCCGCCCAACTCGTTGGTACTTGGCAATCCTTGCAAAATAGTAAGCAAAGACAATCCTTGCCACGACTATATCAAAAACACATACAACGGATAAACATATTTCTACTAAACACCTGAGCAGGACGCTAAAACTCCGAAAAAGACTGCTATACTCTCCATCGTAAGGCAATCTTTGTAGTATTTGTATACCTTACAGTCGTTCTTTTTCGCTGTTGCCCGCACCGGTGCCTTTGTATTTACTTTTTGCCGTATTGAAGTTGTAACGCAAGGTCAATTCAATCTCTCGGTTATCGAATATGTTGGTTTGTATCAGCTCCATCTTCTCGTTGTAGAGCAAATTGCTTTCGACGGCTCTAAACAAGTCGTGTGCTTTCAGTTCTACACGAAGGCGTTTATCGAAAAACGACTTGGTAATACCGGTATTTACGATAAACTTATTCTTGGCAAGATATACATTCTGATAGTCTCCTTTGCTCTGGAAAGTCATATCGAGAGTGAATAAAAATCCTTTAGGCAAGGAGATGGAATTTTTCATAGAAAACAAAAATACGGGAGTATTAAGGTTTATCTTTTTATTATTAATATCTATCGTTATCCATTGTTTTTGAAACCCGACGCTTGTCTGCGGTGTCCAGATGCCAAAAGAGGGAGCAGCAGCCAAAAGTGCGGTCATACGCGGCAGTCTGTCGAAGTTCCTGAACGACACAATCGATATTTTCGGAGTGTCTTTGTCCTGCTCAGTCCAATGAAGTACGGCATTTCGCTCCTCTTTGTAACTTATCATCGCTTGCATAAACTTCCACGAACCGATAAGAGTAATATCCTGCATTAGAGTCGGCTTCAACAACGGATTACCTCTCTGCATAGTAAGTCTGTTCATATAAAAAGTATTATTGCTCAACTCTCTGTATGTCGGGCGTCTGTTTTTGGCAGTATAGCTTAGTTGTAAAGAAATATTCCCTATATTAGTTGCGAAACTTGCATTGGGAAACCACTGCGAATAACGACGGCTTTGTTCGTCTACCGGTTTGTCGTCGACAAAATAGTCAGACTTTACATTTTCGTACCGCAGCCCGGCTCCAAGCTGCCCGAAAGGGAGAGCATACGAGTATTCGGCAAAAAGACTTGTATTCCGCTCTTCGATAGTAGTATTGAGCGAAAGGAGAGTATTTTCGCGGTTTACATATCTATCTCTACGATATGTATCGGTGTATTCGCTACCCAACGACAGACTGCCGCCAAAGACGGGATACGACAAGATAAGTTTGGCAGCAACAAGACGATTATCCACATCATTCTCCGAAGTAACGGTTTTATCGCTGTATTTTAGGCTTTTCTCCGTTATCGTAGACCGTGAAGATTGGTTGTCGGTATAAAAATCGGTATTAAAATTAATATTCAACCTATCCACCGTACCGTCGTAATAGGCATTTATCCTGTGAGCAGGCTTACGAGCTGAGAAATCGTCCGTTACACTGGTCAGTTCGTCATAAACATTACCCGTATCGCCTGTATAAATCCGACTGTTTGTATTGGTAATAATCTTACCATTCGGGGAGGCAGACAGAGTATATCGTGCCCCTACATAATGTTTTTGCGAAATCTCGTAATTTATTCCTGCTATCGCCTCTATCGTTTTTGTATGGTTTTCTGTGATAAAATCATTGTTCTGAAGCCAAAGCGTATCTACATAAGTTTTTTGCAATACATTGCTCTTTTGTAAAAATTCGTTTTGATAATAAGCCATTGTACCGAAAATATCCCAGCCGTTTTTGCGGTAATTGAGGTTCAACTGCTCTACCAAATCGACATTCTCCGACTGATAGTAACTCGACCGCAAATCGAACCCGAAGCCTTCGCCTGCTTTACGGATAGTGTTTATACGTATGACCGCTTTTACGGAAGCATCATAACGAGCACCGGGGTTGGTGATTATCTCCACATCGCGTATATCCGCCGAATTGAGTTTGTCCAGCTCCGAGGGGTCTCTTACCTCACGATTGTTGATATATATAACGGCTTTCCCTTTGCCGAATACGGAATAGTCTCCGTCGTTCCCCGACACAGACGGCAGACGTTTGAGTACTTCGTTGGCAGTGCCCGCCTCTTTGAGCACCGAGTTTTCGACGGTAGCCACCAGAGCATCGTTTCGAATCTTTATTTTGGGCACAACGGCACTTATCACCGCCTCGCCGAGCAGAGCGGTATCGGGCTGCAAGACTATGGTCTGTCCCTGTCTAAGTCCTACCCTCTGCGTGAGGTAGCCCGCAAACGATACCTCAATGAAGCCATTGCTTACTTTCTCGCTCGTCAGCGAAAAATTACCGTCGGCATCCGTGATAGTCCCTGTAATTTGTGTGGTGTCGGGTAGAGAGTACAGAACCACATTGACAAACTCCAACGGCTGACTACGCTCGTCGGTAACACGCCCTTCGAGTGTCTGTGTCCAAGCCGAACCACATAGACAACAAAGTAAAATAGCAATAAAAGCCTTAGTCTTCATAACTCACTCGATTTTTAGTTTTTCGATATTGAATCCGATTAATATATCCGTATTTTTTATCACAATACTCGGCAAAGGTAAGTTTTTTTTCTCACAAATAAAAAACGAATACTTGGTTAACCGGAATACCCTATTTTTATTAGTATCTTGGCAGCCCATACCTTTTTTAAAACGCCCGACACCGTATCAAGCGTTACGGAAGACAAAAGTAATAAGAATATCGATATGCTACTACTTTACTATTCCCCTGTCTGGTGTTACCGTGTCGCTATCGACAAGAATCTTGGAGTTGCGTACTATACCGCTGGTATTGATTTCGGTCAGCGGTGTGAGGTGCTGCTCTATCCAGAGGTTTTTGTCATCGTCGGCGATATAGTCGGTAAGGAAACGGAGGTTGTGGCGTACTCCTGCTCCTTGCAGTATTATATGCGGTATATCTATCTGATATAGTTTCTTCTGCGACTGTGGCAGTGAGGCAGAGTTGGAGATAACATAGAGGCGTCGGTCTTTGGGGTCTCCGCAGGTGGGAGGAGTGCCCATCTTCAGGTGATCGGGGTAGAGGAAAATAGTGGTATTGTCTATCACACGGCGGCGACGGAGGTAGTCGATGAAGTCGCCCACGACATAGTCAAGCACCGATACACAGAAGTCGAAGCCGTTATTGCGAGGAGCTACAACTCCCTGCATCTTCGGGTCGACGATACCGTCGGGAAAGTGAGAGTCGGTAGTGGAGATGAACATAAAGAAAGGTTTGCCCTTACCGAGCTGCTCCTCGACTTTTATTTTCGCCAAAGCAAACAAATCTCTATCGTGCAAACCCATTGCAGTCACGTCGAATGTATTCGATGCACAGAGATAATCTATTATTTCGTCGAAATGGAAAGTAGTAAGTATATTCCTCGTGCCCGAAAATTCGGCATTGCCTATGAGGAAAATGGTGCGATAATCGTTCTTGCGAAAGACGTCTACTATACTCGATATATTCGAATGTACGGCGGTGTGGAATATCTGATTGCCACCGATACCAAACTCTGCAGGGAAGCCTGTAAGAGAAGTATAGAGCGACCCCGAAGTCCAAGAACTACCATTATTGGGGTAGATGTCGATAGAGTGCCATTCGTTCCTTAGCCTATTGAGGTGGGGCGTAAGCGAATCGGGACAGAGGAGGATGTTTTTCTCCATCGACTCCATCGAGATTACGATGACGTTACGCCCATCGGCAATGGCTTCTATATGCTCGGGTGAGACGTAATCGCCCATACCGTATTGCTCGAGGACGGCTCTGAAATCGTCGGAATGTTTCGATGCGAAGAGCGGCAGTAGCGTCTTGGTGTCTCTGACGAAATTTCCTCGCAAGATTACCAGCCCACAACACATCACCACCAGAAGCAATGCGCACATTTCCATAGCAGCAAACCTCTCCCAACGACTCGCACGGCTCAGTATCCTTTGTAATACACGATAAGAGAAAAAATATACCACCCACAACACCGCCGCCGTGCTACCGACAACGACTATCTGTTTGAGGAAAACGCCCTGCATACCGTCGACATCTCTGATATTGGCGTGAACATAAAATTGATACCCCACGAATGTATGCGTCGAATAGAGCGAAAACATCTGAGCGGCAATGAAAACCACGCCAACAGTAGCCACAACAGCACGCACGATATTGTTTTTGATTAGTGAGCAAATAAATAAAAATATTGCTACAAACATCACCATCACATACACGTATGACTGGTATATCCCGAGCGATTCTAAGAATGGCATAATGATAATTTTTTATATGGTCTACGAACAAAATTTTGCGAAGCAAAAGTAGTAAAAACCTGTAACCCGACAATTTCCCATCATCGCTCCGGTCTCCAACCCCAATGAACAAATAAAACATCATAATGCAAGATTCTTACGATATTTATTCATACTTTTTCGTAACTATTTTGTATCTTTGCAGCCATAAAAATCATAGTAATTTAAAAAATTATACTTTTTCGAACCACTACAAAATATGGCAGTAAGTTATCAGCAAGCAGGCGTTAATCTCGAGGCAGGTTACGAGGTAGTAAGCAGAATAAAAAAACACGTATCGTCGACCTCCCGACTCGGAGTGATGGGCAATATCGGAGCTTTTGGCGGTATGTTCGACCTGTCGGCATTGAAACTCAAAGAGCCCGTACTCGTCAGCGGTACCGACGGCGTAGGTACCAAACTCAAGATAGCCTTCGCCCTCAACCGACACGATACTATCGGCATCGACGCCGTGGCTATGTGTGTCAACGACGTGCTGGCACAGGGAGCCGAGCCTCTCTTTTTCCTCGATTATATAGCTATCGGCACCACAGACCCTGCCAAGGTAGAGCAAATCGTAGCAGGCGTATCCGAGGGGTGTAGGCAGGCAGGTTGTGCACTCGTCGGCGGCGAGACAGCCGAGATGCCATCGATGTATCAGCAGGGCGAATACGACATAGCAGGCTTCACCTGCGGCGCTGTGGAGAAGTCGCAACTCATCGACGGCTCGCGCGTAGCCGTAGGCGACGTGCTGATAGGTATCGCCTCCACAGGCGTTCACTCCAACGGCTTCAGTTTGGTACGCAAAATCGTTGCCGACAATAATCTGGATTTGAATAAAATATACCCCGAGTTGTCCGATAGGCAGACTCTTGGCGAGGTGCTGCTCACCCCGACCAAGATATATGTAAAACCCGTTTTAGATGTCGTACGTCACTGCAACGTACACGGTATAAGCCACATCACAGGCGGTGGTTTCTACGAAAATATCCCGCGTATACTTGGCAAAGGACAGGGTATCGAAATAAAAGAGGGCAGCTGGGAGATTTCTCCCGTATTCCGCTTCCTTGAGAGATATGGCAACGTACCGCACGACGAGATGTTCAACATATTCAATATGGGTATAGGAATGGTCGTGGCGATGTCTGCCGACGAAGCCGACGAAGCCATAGCCATACTCGAAAAACACGGCGAGAAAGCAACGGTTATAGGCAAAGTAACCGACAAAGAAGGAGTGAAAATAAGTTGATACGCATACTGTGAGATACTATTTTTTCTTAATATTTTTATTTGTAAGCCTATCGGCGATAAGCCAAGAGGTAATGCTTTACGGCAATATCAGCGATAAAAATACGAGCGAAAGCCTCATAGGAGCCTCGCTGAGCGTCGTCGACTTGAATCAGGGCACCGTAACCGACGACAAAGGCGAATATTCGCTCTCGCTACCCAAAGGCAAACACACGATAATAGTCTCCTCTACGGGCTACAAGACCGATACGTTAAACATCAATATCTCACAAGACACCCGCCGCAATATTCGTCTGTCGGCAATATCCACCATACTTAGCAGTGTAGAGATTTCTGCCGAGCAAAACCAAAATATCCGACGTATAGAGCCTTCTGTCAATCGACTGTCGGCCACTGCCATCAAGGCAATCCCTGCGATGATGGGCGAGGTAGACATCGTCAAAGCCTTGCAGCTACTACCCGGAGTGCAAGCGGTAGCCGAAGGTTCATCGAACTTCAGCGTTCGCGGCGGCGGCTACGACCAAAACCTGATACTGCTCGACGACGCCACGATATACGGAGCATCGCACCTACTCGGATTCTTCTCGATATTCAACAACGACGCCATAAAAGACGTAAAACTCTATAAGGGCGATATACCCGTTGCCTTCGGCGGTAGACTCTCGTCGCTGATGGAGGTACGTACAAAAGACAATATAACGAAAAAGCTGCGTGTAAACGGCTCCATCGGCACTATCTCGTCGAAACTGACGATAGAAACTCCCATCGTAGACGAGAAGGTAAGTCTTATGCTGTCGGGTAGGCGTACTTATGCCGATATATTTATCCCTCTTGCCAACGACAAATCGATAAAAAACGCCAAACTCTACTTTTACGACCTCAATGGAAGGCTCAACTGGACTATAAGCAGCAACGACCGTGTGTTCCTATCCGTATATTCGGGCAAAGACCACTTCAAAAATCAACTTGCAGGCATATCTTTCAGCAACAACGTAGGGTCGGCCGGCTGGCACCACGTTTTTTCGCCCCGATTGGTATCGAATCTATCCGTCTTTACGAGTAAATACGATTACTTCCTGCTCGAGGACATATCCGAGGAGATTAGCTTCGACTGGAAGTCTGTGCTGAACGACATAGGCGGCAAACTCGATTTCACGTGGCTGCCCGACTCCAACAACAGTATACGGTTCGGCTATCAGGCTGTCCACCATCGGATAGACCCCGGCAAAGGTGGCGGTAGCGGACAGAATACGCTGATAGACAACTCATCGTTTCAGCTCTCGCCTATGTATACGTTCGAACACGCTCTGTATGCCTCTCATCAGACGACACTATTCGACAAACTCGGCATTCGATACGGTCTGCGTCTGTCTATGATGAACAATCTCGGCAACGACTCCATAACGTACAACATACGCAACTATGCGGTGGTAGACTCTTTTTTCACAAAAAAAGGACAGATATACAACACCAACCTAAGGCTCGAGCCGCGTATCAGCCTCAACTACTCTCTGGGGCGGCACAACTCGATAAAAGCCTCATTCTCACACTCTGCCCAATACATACAGTTAGCCTCCAACTCTACGGCAGGCTCGCCGCTGTCGATATGGTTTTCGGCGTCGAACAACGTACGCCCGCAACTCTGCAACCAGTTTGTGCTCGGCTACTTCCACGACTTCTTCGACGGCACTCTCGAAACGTCGGCAGAGGTCTATTACAAGCACTACACCAATGTAATCGACTTCAAAGACCGTGCCCGACTGCTCGGCAATAAAGACCTCGAACGCGAGTTGCGGTTCGGCAAAGGCTATTCCTATGGCTTCGAACTGATGATAGCCAAGCCTTCGGGACGTATCAACGGCTGGGTGAGCTATACCTTCGCCCGCAGCTTCCGTCAGATAGACGAAGTAAACGGTGGCGAACGTTATCGTTCGCCTTACGACAAGCCTCACAACATATCCGTCGTGGTAAACTACGAGCTCAGCAGACGTTGGACGCTGTCGGCAACGTGGGTCTATTCTACAGGACAGCCCGTTACCTACCCCGAGGGGCGATATTGGGTCGGCGACATAGGCTCTACCGAGGGCAAATGGGTGATTATCCCGTCGAAAAGAAACGCTTACAGGTTTCCCGACTTCCACCGTCTCGACCTATCGGCGACGTGGAAACTATCTCAGCCGCACAAACGATTTCAGCACGAACTGAACATATCTGTCTACAATGCATACGCCCGCAAGAACCCTTGGACGATATATTTTGTCAAAGACAAAGACAATCCCAACAAACTGCAAGGCAAGATGATGTATCTGTTCTCGATAGTGCCGTCGGTAAGCTGGAACTTCCATTTTTAGCACAAAAAAACGACAGCCATATAAGGCTGTCGTTAACACAATCACTTATTCATCAGAACATAGATGTAATCCATTTCAGCAGGTCGTTACCGTTGGCAAATACAAGCAAGCCCAGAACAAGAATCATACCTATATTCAGAGATATCTCCATAAACTTGTCGCTCGGTTTTTTGCCCGTTATCATTTCGTAGATGATAAAAAGTATATACCCTCCGTCGAGCACAGGTATGGGCAATATATTCATAAAGGCAAGTATAACCGATAGCAGAGCCGTCATACTCCAGAATATAGTCCAATTCCACTGCGATGGGAAGAGGTTGCCGATAGCGGCAAATCCGCCTACCGACTTGGCTCCCGCCTTGGTAAACACAAGTCTGAATTGCTTTACGTACGACACGAGAGTCTCCCACCCCATACGTATACCGGCAGGGAAGGCGGCAAAGAAGCCGTAACGAATCTTCTCGGTCTCGAAGATATGTGTCGGGTCGCGTAGTACTACACCTATTTTTCCGTTTTCGTCGGGCATAATACTGTCCGAAACGAGGCTGCCACGACGATAGAAGTCTATTGTCGTCATCTTGCCTGCATTATCGGTGATAGCCGCCATAATATCTTCGACGTCGGTAAGCGGCTTGCCTCCCACTCCGACGATACTGTCGCCACGCTGCAGCCCCCTGCTCATCGCCGCCGACTGTGGCATAACACTATCGACGACAAACGGTATAACGGGCGTCATAAACTGTTTTTCTTTGGCTTCTATGAACTGTTCTCCGAAGTTTTCGGGCAGACAGACGGTCGTCGTCTCACCGTTGCGACTGACGGTAACATTGCGTTTGCCCTCTATCACAAGCTTTTCTATGACGTCTTTGCTGCTATTTGCCTCGCCTCCGTCGATAGCAAGTATTATGTCGCCATTACGAAATCCGTTATCGAGAGCCGTACGACAGTATTTGTATCCGAGATATGCGTTGCGGACGGGCAAGACCTCTTCGCCGTTTTTAAACAACAGCATAGCAAAAATCAATATGGCAAGGATAAAGTTGAACAGTACGCCACCGACAATCATAAAAAAACGCTGCCAAGGCTTACGTGAACGATACTCCCATTGCTGAGGCTCACTCGATAACGACGACTCTTTGGTCGTTTCGTCGACCATACCTGCGATAGCACAATACCCGCCGAAAGGTACCCAGCCAATACCCCACTCGGTAGACTCAGGATAGCGACGCCAATCGTCGGCAGGCAGTTTGTTGATGTCATCGGGTATCATTACAGGTTTGCCCTTTTTGTCGGTCTTCGGCACGCCGTTTTCGTCGACAGCCTGCACTTCGTGCTCAGGCAAGTTGCGTGAGAAAAACTTCGTCTGCCACTTGCCATTTATCTTTTTTGCCCTGAAAATGGAGAATCGGGGGTTGAAAAACAGGTAAAACTTGTTTACCCGCACCTTGAATAGTCGGGCAAACCCGAAGTGTCCGAACTCGTGAACTACCACCAGTATCGACAGAGCCAGTATCAGCTGCAATGCTTTGATAAGAAAAATCATATTTTATAAGAATAATTTTTTGTGCTTTTTATGAAAAAATACGAAATCGCAAAGTTACAACTTTTTTGGAGAAAACTTTTATTAAAAAAAATTACTACTCCTACCGGCGAGAATCCCAAAATTAAATATGGGAAAAATTGTCGAGGCAGAGTCACAAACGATATGGTGAGATGCTCGATAATAGTAAAAGCAGCTGAACAACTCTGCAGAGACGATGACCTATTCGGAGAGAACAAAAGCCCTCAAACAAAGGGCTTCTTACCGATGTGATCCGGAAGGGATTCGAACCCCTGACCCACAGCTTAGAAGGCTGTTGCTCTATCCAGCTGAGCTACCGGACCTGTATACGACTTTCTCGTAAAAAATCTCGGCAAAGGTAATACTTTTTTGTATTTTACACAAAAAATAATAGGAGCGAAAAATGCTTTTCACACACAATCGATTGATTATACACATATTAATGTCTCATACGAGTATCAACAAGGAAAAGCTTGCTTAGCTTTTTTTAGCCTCTATCTAATTATCAATCAGTCTAATATCTACAATTCTTATATCGCAATGCTTCGAAAGCCCTTGGTAAGGGCACAAAATTAAAACAAAAAAATCTGCTCAAAGTATTACCTATGAGCAGATTAAATTATTGTAAGCAAACACGTTTACTCCTCATTGAGAGTAACTCGTTTGAAGTCTGTCGGCATAGCGTTGTTTGCTTTCGCATACTGTTCTACAGACTGTTTGCTGTCTTTGATAAACTCTTGCGAGAGGAGTGTAGCTTCTTTGAAGAATTTAGCCAAACGACCCTGTGCAATATTTTCGATAATATTCTCGGGTTTACCTTCTTGACGTGCTTTGTCGCGACCGATTTCGAGCTCTTGGTTAACGATTTTTTCGGGGATACCCTCTTTGGTAAGAGCAATCGGGTTCATAGAGGCTACCTGCATAGCTATATCGCGAGCCACTTGGCGGTCGACGCCGGCTTTCTCGAAAGCCACGATAGTAGACAACTTATTTCCCGTATGGTTATATTCTACCACATAAGCTCCTTTTACAAACTCATAGTATCCGAGCTCCATCTTTTCGCCCGTAACACCCGAACGTTCGGTAATCAATTCGTTTACAGTACGTCCATCGATACTGATAGCAAGAAGTTCGTCCAATGTAGAGGGTTGTTTATCGAGAGCTGCGTCGAGTATCTTTTGTGTCAGACCAACGAAATCGGCATTTTTTGCCACGAAGTCCGTCTCGCATTTCACTGCCACTATTGCAGCAAAATCGCCTTTGATACCTGCCAGAACACAACCTTCCGACGCTTCTCTGTCGCTACGCTTAGCGGCGATAGCCTGTCCGCGTTTGCGTATGAGTTCTATTGCTTTTTCCATATCGCCGTTTGCCTCCGTAAGAGCGTTCTTACAGTCCATCATACCGGCGCCTGTCATTGTGCGGAGTTTCTGTATGTCCGCCATTGTTACTGCCATAATATTTATTCCTATATTTTTAAATTGTTTGTATTTGCTTTTTTTACAACAAAAAACGTTACCGTTCACACTGTTTGGATGTGAGGGCAACGTCTTATTTTTTCGATAATATTCAAAATTTACTCTTCGTTACCTTCACTTTTTACTTCGTTGCTGCCTTCGGTCTCGCGACGCGTACGTCTTGCTCTGGCACGTCTCTCGCCTTTTACTTCGATAGTAGCGGGCGTATCCTCTTCTGCTTTGTTCATCTTCATCTCTTGACGTCCCTCTTTGATAGCATCTACCATTACAGACAGTATTATGTCTATTGCTTTGGTAGCATCGTCGTTGCAAGGTATTACGAAGTCGATGTTGGTAGGGTCGGAGTTGGTGTCTACGATACCAAACACAGGTATACCGAGCTTGTTGGCTTCGGAGACGGCAATGTGTTCTTTCATTACATCGACAACGAATATAGCAGCAGGTATTCTGGTCATATCCGATATGGAACCGAGGTTAAGCTCGAGCTTCTCGCGTTGACGGCTGATTTGAAGTCTTTCGCGTTTCGACATCGTATCCAAAGTGCCGTCGGTAGACATTTTGTCGATAGCATCCATCTTTTTTACGGCTTTGCGTATCGTCTGGAAGTTGGTAAGCATACCGCCCGCCCAACGCTCTGTGATATACGGCATACCGGCTTCGGCAGCTCTGTCGGCAACTATCTGCTTTGCCTGCTTTTTGGTTGCTACGAATAATATTTTCTTGTCAGACATAGCTATCTGACGTATTGCCTTGGCTGCCTCTTCTATCTTGGCAACGGTTTTGTGCAAATCCATAATATGTATGCCATTACGCTCCATAAAGATGTAAGGAGCCATAGCCGGATTCCACTTTCTTTTCATGTGCCCGAAATGAGCACCTGCTTCCAATAACTCTTCGAAGTTTGTTTGACGCATTTTCTTTAAAAAATTTTTATGTTTACATTCTTTTTAGCAGTGCCAACCACTGAGTAGCCACCGCACTACGCAATGAATCTCAATGATTTAGATACTAAACATTATCTATTAAATTCGAAGTGCAAAGATAATAAAATTTATTGGATTACAAACACAAGCACTTTCTATTTTTTCGAGGGAAATTGTGGTGATTTTTTTAAGATATTTTCTTCTCATATCCACATCGCTATAAAACCAAAGTGACAGGCAAAACATATAACCACATCAATTACAGGCTGTTACTATCATATTTAGTTATAATATTACGATGTACAATAAACGAAAAAAGACCTCTTACCTTTGTGTACAGTAAGCGGTCTTTTCCGGTGTGGTCCCACTTGGGCTTGAACCAAGGACCCCCTGATTATGAGTCAGGTGCTACTAACCAACTGAGCTATGGGACCTAAATAAACTTAGTAACAAATTTACGGGTGCAAAGGTAATATTTTTTTCGCACAGAACAACACAAAAAAGCATTTTGTTGGTAATTTATTTTATGTGCCATTCTTATTGCATTATATAATAACTATTTATACCTTATCAAGCATAGCTTATAACCTTCCCAGAAAAAAAACAAAACAACAAGAACCTCTACAAAAACCTGCTTATCAGAGGATAGGATTCTATTTTTGCTCCAAAACCTGCATAAAATCGGGCAACTCCATCTATCGATGAGCCTTCGAAGTCAAGAACGACAGGTCGGTTCTGATTTCGTTTGATTATCTCGTCTACAAGGACGAACATAGCAGAGAGTCTTCTACCTTCGGCATCGGATACGGGGAGAAGATATATAAGCCTCTGCCGCGACTTAAGCACCGCCAAGGCAGCTATGACTCTTGCCGAGCTACGTGCAAAATAGAGGTCTACCGCCCCTCGTACAAACCCTTCTGTAATCAATAACTTAACGACATCTCTGTCGGGAGGGCAATACGACAATACCGACTCGTAATAAAACTTCAAAAATGTCTCGACTACAATCGATTGGTCTATCTGTGAATTAATATTTTTCCCGTATTGCTCTATTTCTATACCGACACTTCGGGCTTTGGCGATATTTCGTATCGTATTACTACTGAACCGCTTACAGATATCCGAATAATTTTGTCGCAAGTCAAGCGTATAGTTCGGCAGAGATGTCTGCTTACAGACCTTGTTGGCATAATTGAGTTTCAGTCGATAAGGCAGCAGAGGAATTTTCTTAACGAAACTATCCACAATATTATCCGACTCAGTGTCGGCAGCGAATACTCCGAGCTGCTGGCAAAGCGGAGGCTGTACAAAGTAAGGTATACCATAACGTCTTGCTATCGGCAGAGGCATAACAGCCTCGTAATCATCACCTACCAAGCCTCCCCACCGACGACAGACTATATCCAGATACCAGCTCTCGGCATATATCAAAGAGTTGGAAGCATCGGCAACACACCTATCCCACCGCTCAAAATCTATTTTCGAATGGCAGAGATATTTGATTTTCATATAAATGACCGAAGAGGATTGCTTTTACTTCCCGCCTTTTATCTCATTCAGCTTGCGTTCGGTGTCGTATAGCCTTTGTATGAGTTCAGGCAATTGTCTTATTATCACCGACGAGCGTCTGAATGTATTGAGCGGCATAGCAGGAGCACCTATCCACACCCTGTTTGGCTCTTTGATATTACCTGAAACACCTGTTTTGGCACCCAATATTGTGCCGTCGGCAATACTGATATGCCCTGTGATACCTACTTGCCCTCCGAATACACATTTTTTACCCACCTTGGTAGAACCTGCTATACCGCTCTGGGCAGCAATAGCTGTGTGGTCGCCTATCTCCACATTATGGGCTATCTGCACGAGGTTGTCTATCTTGACTCCGTTGCCTACGACGGTAGAACCCATTGTAGCTCTGTCGATAGTGGTATTTGCCCCAATCTCTACATTATCACCTACAACAACATTACCTATCTGCGGTATCTTGTCGTAATGTCCCTGTTGGTCGGGAGCGAAACCGAAGCCGTCGGCTCCTATGACTGCTCCGGCGTGAATGATGTTATCGGCACCTATGACACAATGGTCATAAACAGACACATTCGGAAAGATTACGGTATTGTCCCCAATAACCACATAATCGGCTATTTGTACGTTTTGATATATTTTTACGTTGTTGCCTATCTTGCAGTGCTCGCCGATAGAGGAAAAAGCTCCCACGAATACATCTTGTCCCACAACGGCAGATTCCGCAATATCAGCTTTGGGAGAGATACCCATTTTTGAGGGTTTTGCATTCTGAGCCAGAGTAAGCAGCCGACTGATAGCCTGATAAGCATCGTCTACCTTTATAATCGTAGCTTTAACCTCTCTGTCGGGCACAAAAACTTTACTCACCAATACTATATCCGCCTCAGTCTCATAAATATAGTGTGTATATTTAGGATTGGCAAGAAATGTGATAGTGTGTGGTTTGCCCTCCTCTATTTTAGAGAAGTTGTTTACTTTGATATCCTTATCGCCAATTACTTCCCCATTGAGGAAATCGGCTATCTGCTGTGCTGAAAACTCCATTGTTATTATATAATAGATAAATTATTCAAAATTCTTCCTTGATATTGTAATAGTTGCGCTCGTTGGAGCTACGTGCCACTATCTCGCCCAAAAATCCGACAAGGAACATCTGCGTGCCCAGTATCATCATTGTCAGCGATATGTAAAACCACGGCGAAGAGGTAACCAACGGTGCCGGCGTGCCGTAGTGCAGATGATGCAGTTTTATTGCTCCAACGATACAGATAGCAATGAAACCGACTACAAACATAACGGTACCCCAAAAACCGAAAAAGTGCATAGGTTTTTTACCGAACCTATTGAGAAACCACAACGAAAAGAGGTCTAAATATCCGTTAACGAAACGTTCGATACCGAACTTAGACTTACCGAACTCTCTTTTTCGGTGCTCGACTACTTTCTCGCCAATTTTGGAGAAACCCGCATTTTTAGCCAGATATGGGATATACCTGTGCATCTCGCCGTACACCTCAATATTTTTCACGACCTCGTTGCGATAGGCTTTCAGTCCGCAGTTCATATCGTGCAGTTTGATACCCGTTACCTTGCGGGCAAACGAATTGTATATTTTCGACGGTATGTTTTTGGTAATGGCGTTGTCGTAACGCTTCTTTTTCCAGCCCGACACGAGATCGTACCCATCGTCTACCACCATTCGGTACATTTCGGGTATCTCGTCGGGTGAGTCTTGCAAGTCGGCATCGAGAGTAACGACCACATCGCCCTTGGCACGTTCGAATCCGCAATACAGGGCAGGAGATTTGCCGTAGTTTTTACGGAAACGTATACCGCATACATTGTCGTACAGCTCACGTAGGCTCTCGATGACACTCCACGAGCCGTCGGTCGACCCATCGTCGACGAAAATCACCTCATACGAGAAGTCATTGTCGTTCATCACTCTCCGTATCCACTCGAATAGCTTAGGTAAACTCTCTGCTTCGTTGTATAATGGGACAATTACCGATATTTGCATCTACTTGATTATTATTTTGTTTTGCAAAAAAATCCGTCAAAAAAATATATTCTTAATACGACTGCAAAATTAATATTTTTCCCGCAAACGGGATTACTGCCCACAATCAGAGGTTGCCCATTTTGATAGCAGTAAAAGCCCCTTCTACGCCCTTATTGCCGTGTTTGCCGCCTGCTCTGTCGAGAGCCTGCTCGAGTGTCTCGGTCGTGAGGACAGAGAAAACAATCGGAGCCATTCCGTTGGCATTGAGTATAGCAAGACCTGTGGTTACTCCTTGGCAGATATAATCGAAGTGAGGAGTATCCCCGCGTATGACGCAACCTATTGCTATTATCGCCGCATACTTATCTTCTTCTTGCAAGATACGCGAAGCGTGAGTCAGCTCGAATGTACCGGGCACGTACTTGATATCGATATTATCTTCTATCACACCGTGTTCGATCAGTGTATCTACCGCTCCACGCAACAGAGGATGCGTAACCTCAGGGTTCCACTGGGCAACGGCAATAGCGTATTTTTGGTTTGCCAACCTCTCTCTGGATGGTAGAATGGAAGAGTCATATTCCGACAAGTTTTTCAGTATTGTAGCCATATAATGATTTTTAATTTATATGAGTGCAAAAGTACAAAAATAATGTAACATCAGAATATTTTTTATATCTAAAAAACAAAAAAGTAGAGACCCTCTCTGTCTCTACCGACTGTCGGGATACCAAGATTCGAACTTGGGACCCCCTGCTCCCAAAGCAGGTGCGCTAACCGGACTGCGCTACATCCCGTTTATACTACTATTCTATCGAACTGCGGGTGCAAAGGTAATATATTTTTTTCAACCAACAAAATATTATTTTATAACCGAATATAAAATATCTTAATTTACCGATAGAGTAATTTTATTTCGAGATATTGATTGTATCTTTGCAAAAGTTAATCGACATTTTATGTGTAAATATCGGAATAAAATCATTATGCTCAGAATATTTTTTTTGTTTGTCGTATGTAGTTGTACTCTGCTTGCCTTGGGGCAAGAGATATCCGGAAACGTTTACGACCAAGAAGGTGCTCCGCTACCCTTTTCAAACGTAATACTTTTGAATACCAGAGACTCGTCGTTCGTAGACGGGACGGTAACGGACACAAAAGGATATTTCTCTCTGCCAACCGTAAAAGAAGGGAGCTATTTATTACAGGTCTCATCGATAGGATATAATACTAAAATACTCCCCATAGATGATTACAGTAGTGTTTTTGATATTTATTTGCTGCCTGAGAGTCAAAACCTGTCGGGAGTTACCGCCACGGCGGAGCGTCCCGTCATAAAAGCCGACGACAGAGGTATTTCGGTCGATATACAGAACAGTACTCTACGAGACATAGGTACGGCTAACGATGTGCTTGGGCAACTGCCTTTTGTATCCAGAGACAACAGACGCCTCAGCGTCTTGGGCAGAGGTGCTCCCGTCATCTATCTCAACGGCAGACAGGTTCGTAATCTGTCGGAGCTTGACAAAATAAACTCGAATACTATAAAAAAGATAACGGTCATCACCAATCCGAGTGCGGAATACAGCTATTCGGCCAAAGCGGTAATAAACATAGAGACATCGAGACCCGCAGGAGAAGGCTGGAGCGGCAACGCAATGGCAGGCATAATAGCGGCACGGAAACTGTCGGGCAATGTTGCGGTCAATCTTAACTATCGGATAGATAAGTTAGACATATTCGGCTCGGCATATTATTACCAAAGACAGAATCGGCAGAATATAACGAGAGAACATTCGATAACCCAAAACAGTGTATTCAAAGTCGATGAAAATATCGTCAAACACACCAACAGGCAAATGTTCAAGTTCTGTGTAGGGGCAAATTATGCTTTCGACGCCGACCACTCGGCAGGCATCAGATACGAGAGCGGGCTGACGCCTCTGAACCAATCGAAGTACAATTCGGTTTTCCGCACCAATCAGGCTGCTGCCGACGCGGCAACAATGCTTCAGGATAGAGACAACGAGCGAATAGCACACTCGGTAAATGCTTATTATCAGGGTAAGGTTGCCCCGTGGCTGACGATGAAAGTAGATATGAACTTCATTCACAGTAGCGAAAAAAGCGATTTATCGTCCTCCAACAAAATAGCCAACAAGCAGGAAAACATATATACCAAAGGCAATAGGCAATCCGATATGTTCGCTTCGAAAGCAGTATTCACCTCGCCCGTAGCCAATAGCGATTTGCTGTACGGAGTAGAAGTGGTCTTCACCGGCAACAAACAACTTTTTGACGTGCAAAATCAAGGACAGGCTCACGCCATAATATCAGGCAACAATACTGCACGGCAACGACTATTAGCCGCTTTCGTGTCTTATTACAAAAAAATTGGACGACTGTCCGTCGACGTGGGTATGAGGTACGAACACGCAGGGTTCGACTATTTCGTAAATAACCAATTGCAACAAGAGCAAAGCAAAACATACGACAATCTGTCGCCAAATATAAACTTATCTTATTCAGACGGGAATATTCGAACATCGCTCGGGTATTCGCAGCATATTTCGCGTCCGAGTTACTATCAGTTGCGTAACAACACAGAATACAGCAGTCTTTACTCGTACGAACGGGGCAACCCTCTGTTGAGACCTTCGATAGACAACAACATAACATATTCGTTCCGATATCGTAACTTTATACTTAATGCCAATTACGACATATACAAAGACTTTATAATGCTTTTGTCGAAGCCGTATTCGGACAAAATCTTAATATCCCAAGCCGAAAATGTCGAAAGGTTCGACAATCTGTCGATTGCTCTACTGTATTCCTTACATGTAGGCTCGTGGTGGAGACCGTCGCTGGAGCTCGGCTTCGCAAAAAACTTTTTCGCGTACGGCTCGCCTACAAGATATTACAACAAACCTGTGTGGAGCATAAAGTTCAGGAACGGTATATCGTTGTGGAAAACACTCTATCTGGGAGTAGATATGACTTACAATACCGACGGACACTCCGAAGTAGATTATATGTACGGTTCGTTTAAGACTAACGTATATCTGTCCAAAACATTCTTAGGTAATAGGTTGAGGGTAACTCTCAAAGGAGACGACATATTCGGTACCGACAGGTACAGAGCGTTGCGGGAAATCGACAATACACGCTTTTATGTCGACAACGATTTGGACAGCAGAAGTATCTCCCTGTCGGTAAGCTACAACTTCAATACGACAAGAAGCAAATACAAAGGCACCGGTGCGGGCAACAGCGAAAAAGAACGTCTGTAAGCCGTATGCGCTATGTAATGACAGAAGACATAGCATTCTTTTCCGATATTTTACGTCCTGTTTAGGTGTTTTGTGGGAATATATCTACAAAAGATACAAACGGTTCTAAATAGCCTATACGTTTGTACAAAATGTAGCTACGTTTAGGTCGATGACCCTAACGAATATACGTAGCGCATAAATACGGGACAGGCGAAACAGCCAAGCTACGCCCCAAAAAGACCAACCACATACAAGGGGCACGGGCTAAGGTATACGCGTCGAGGAAATAATGATTATCTTTGCAAAACGGCAATCGCAGCCGTCAATTTTAATTATTTATTTTGACAATATCAAAACCCAAGAAGGTATTTATGAGACATCTGTTTTTTTATACAATGATTTTATCGACCGTTGTCTATGCCATAACAACGACCGATTACAGCAGTGCGCGTAAACAATCCGAAACGACAGTCGCCGACAGCAAACCAAGAGACAATATAGATTCGTTTTGTATCGAGATAGACGGCTTTATGTATACAAGACTCGGAGCGGAATGCAAAAAGGGGAATCTGGGGAAAGTCGAGAAACTAATATCACAAGGAGCCGACAGTGAATACGCCCAAACCGACGAAATTCTGATATACGATGCTCTTAAAGTGGCTATCGAGAACAATCATTTACATATAGTAAAGTATCTTGTAGACAACAATAAAGCCGACATCGAGAAGCCTTGCACCGAAAATTTGCTGACACCTCTGGGGGTAGCCTGCCGAGTCGGTAACGAAAAGATTGTAGACTATCTATTGATAAAAGGGGCAAATCCCGACGGATTATACGACTCTAATACCGAATACAAAGAAATTCCGCTACTGATAGCTATCGACAACGATAATATCAAAATTGCCGAACGATTATTGAAAGCAGGAGCAAGTCTCGAACTCACTGACGAAAAGGGGAATACAATTAGAAGTCTGATTGCACAGAAAAAAGGCGGCAAATGGGATAACCTGAATGACATTATACAATAAAACAAAATAACCGATAATATTTTATCCTTTATAGCTAAAAATATTATAACTTTGCAATAATTAAAAAAACATCAGATAATATGAATACCTCGAAAAGACAAGTATTGTTACTCTTGACTGTCGCCTTGGCTACGACAATCACCGCTTACGCACAACAGACCTTCCCTGCCGCCGTAGGACACGAATCGGACACTCACCAACACAAAAGCAGAATGTTTGCCGGAGGAGCCTTCACTGTGTGGAGCGACAATAAAGAACAGTCGTTTTTATTCGACTTCTGCCCCGAGATAGGTTATCTCTTCAATGACACTTGGGGCTTGGGCGTCTTGGCTGCTTACGAACACGAGTCGGAAAACCACAACGGACAAAGGCACATCTCCAATACGTTCAAGTTCTCGCCTTTTGCCCGATATTACTACTATCACAAAGGTCCGTTCAACTTATACGTAGACGGCGGAGTGGGCGTCAACTTCGGCAATTATCGTATAGACAATATCTCCTCCGACAAATGGGGATTCGAGGTGGGTATACGTCCGGGGGCTTGTGTAGACCTCACCGAAGGGCTTTGTCTCTGCCTGCGTATGGGCTTTGCAGGCTACCGTAGGGATTATTTCACCGCCGAAGAACACAGAGTCGGCAACAACGGTTTCGGACTGCGTTTTGCTCCCGAAGAGCTGATGATAGGGATAGAATTCGAATTTTAATTGTTTTTCGCAATAAAATAAATTATGGACAACACCGTTCTTATTGCTTTTATGCTTACCCTCTTTGCCGGTATCTCGACAGGCATAGGCAGCGCAATAGCATTTTTTGCAAAACGTACCAATACCTCTTTTCTTTCGATCTCGCTCGGTTTCTCGGCAGGAGTGATGATTTATGTCTCTTTTGCCGAACTGCTACCGAACGCCATCATATCACTCACCGATATGCACGGCGTAAAAACGGGAACGATATACGCTACCATATCTTTTTTTGTAGGCATACTCATCATTATGCTTATAGATAAGTTTGTCCCCAAGTACGAGAATCCCCACGAGATGAGGAGCATAGAAGACATATCGCAAGTTCAGCATCACGACCGTACATCTGCAAAACAACCCTCGCAGGGCGGACTGCTTCGTGTAGGTATGGTAACGGCTCTGGTGCTTGCCATACACAACTTTCCCGAAGGGATGGTTACTTTCCTTGCAGGGCTGAAAAACATCAACGTAGCTATCCCCATAGCATTTGCTATTGCCATACACAACATTCCCGAAGGAATATCGGTCTCCGTTCCTGTGTTCTATGCCACGGGCAACCGCAAAAAAGCCTTCTGGCTCTCGTTCCTGTCGGGGCTTGCCGAGCCGCTGGGGGCTCTGATAGGCTATGCCATACTTGCCCCCTTCCTCAACGACAATGTTTTTGGTATAGTATTTGGCATAATAGCAGGTATTATGGTCTTCATCTCGCTTGACGAACTGCTGCCCGCCGCCGAGACCTACGGCAAACACCATTTAGCAATATACGGTATGGTAGCAGGAATGGCGGTGATGGCAGTAAGCCTGCTGCTGTTCTGACACACCGACATTTGATCTCGCTATATTCAGGTATTATACTCGGCTCAATCGTCGTCTTCGAGGCAGAAGAGGTCGTTGACGCTTACCTCGAATACGCGCGACATCTTCAACGATAACACGGTCGAGGGGTTATATTTGCCCAACTCGATGGCATTAATCGTCTGGCGGCTGACACCGACCATCTCTGCCAACTGTCCCTGAGTGATGTTTTTGCGGGCACGCTCTACTTTTATACTGTTAGTCATAATCGTTATTTTTGGGGGAAGTACGGTGCAACAACCAATAAAACCGAGGTATAAAAATCATCGGGATAGTAAACATATTGCCCACGAGTACCCAGAAGAAAGGAAAATCGTACACAAAGACGACCGCAAGCAACAGTACCACACAGTTTATCAGAACCGCCCACGACAGTGCATTAAGCCGTAAGGAGGCGACGAACTCATCTTCGTTCTTCTCTTTGGAAAACATAATCAATACGCCGCCGATTATTATCATTACGGCAGCGATTTCGTCGAGAATACTATTCTCTACAATCCCGCAAAAACCGACACCTAAAATACCGATATTATAAAAGAGAGCAAAAACCTTCGTTTGTAATATGTCTGTATCCTGTAGACATATACACAAAACACTTAATAGAAAACCGATGAAAAAAACAATCCAACCGACAGGCTTAAACCTATTTGGCAATAAAAAATTCGATTTCATAACTACATAATAAATTTAAATTATACGCCACAAAAGTAATATTTATTTTACATATAGACAAATAAACTTTACAAAAAAATATTTTTTATCCCAAAAAGACAAAAAATCATTAACTTTGTGCGTTTTTTTATACGAGAAATGGCAAAACGAATAAAAGCTGTAAAATGTCCGCAATGCGGCAGCACAAGAGCCAAGGAGCTACGCCCCGACTATTACAAGTGCAGTAGCTGTCAGACAGAGTTTTTCATCGACAGCGACGATATTAACATAAACCACAAGTACGAAAACCCACTAAACAAGATAAACGTAAAACACGCACTGATATCAATATCAGTCATCGTCGGTTGCTTTATTTTCATCAGTATTGTAAGATATGTTCTCTCACCGAAGACGTTTTATAACCAACCCCCTTCGGTAACCGTTGCCGAAGAGAAGACGGATAAACCAGTTGTCGTTTGGAATAAAATAGTGAAATTCAGAGGATTTGCAAATACCGATGGAGAGGGTATGATACTTATCATCGGTGCCAGGGCGACAAAAAAAGATTATTCCACATACGAAGACGAAACGCCGTCTTACGGCATTTATCGGGCAACGGACAGTAGTGAAGTAGCGATTAAACCCATAAGAAATATAGATAACATTAATTTTACCGATATTATTGAAACAAAGTTGTTCGAAAACGGTAAGATATATGTAATTATCAACAATAAACGGCTTTTCGTATTCGACACGGGAAGATACGAACTCGATGAAGTCCAATTCCAATCGTTGAACCTACCCGAGCTTGCCAAAGGTGTCTTCGAGATAAGATTCGAACCCGAAGAAGGCGACGGATTTAAGGTAATCAACGAATTAGGGAAAGAGCTATATTATTTCCCGATAATCAACAAAGTATACACCGCAGAAGGATATTATGCAGCACGAGGTATGAAGCTACCTAATGCCAAGAAGCGTGTGGGTTTTCGGTTTTCGGGAAAATCGGATTATTTTCCCGACGAAAAAATACAGTTGATAAAATACTACTATTGGTGGCAAATCGGCTATCCAGTATATCAACCCGGATTCAAGTGGGACAAAGACTTCGGAGGCTCGGGAATATTCACCGACAGGTCGCCATATCGGAAGGTACTCATATTACCATATATAAGAGAGAAATCGCGGATGATTTCGTTCAGTGATTTCACCCCCAATCGCGATTATATATCCGGTCATGTGCTGGCTTACAACGACCAAGAGGTAATGATTGCTTTCAAACCGACACTATCGGGCAATACTATCGTACAGATACTCGATGCCGCCACAGCAGAGATAAAATGGACTATTCCGGCAGATATGCCGTATATTATCAGTGATGATGCTGTCGTACTGAAAGACGGATATCTGTTTACGAAACACGAGAAATCGTGGCTGCTCAATACAAAAAACAAAAAAGGCAAATTAATCGAATGGAATTTAGACGAATAAATAAAGCGTCATAAATAAGGTAAAACTATAAAAAGAGTAAATTATGGGGATTTTCAATATTTTCGGCAACCAGCTTTCGAAAGTAATAAGATGGGACAACGCCGATAGTACAATGCTTTGGTACAAATATCCGAGCAAACGTGACGAGATAATAAACGCAAGCAAACTTATCGTCGCTCCCGGACAAGGCTGTATATTGGTATACGAGGGACAAATAGCCGATGTTATCGAGACGGAGGGCTCTTTCAACCTCGAGACGGACAATCATCCGTTTATCACCACGCTCACGAAACTAAGGCAAAATTTCGAGAGTGAGTATAAACTTGATATCTACTTCTTTCGTAGAGCCCAGATAATCAACCAACATTGGGGGACGCCTTCGCCAATCAAATTTATCGACAGCACATACAATATCCCCGTGGAAATAGGGCTCAACGGCAACTTCTCGTATCGGATAGCCGAGCCGCGACATTTTTTCACACAAATAATAGGTACCCGTACAGAATTATACACCAATGAGATGAGTGCGGTGATCACCGAGCGTATCCTACAGCTTGTGGCAAACGTCATCAACGAAAAAAGATATTCGTACACGGAAATAGACGGTAAACTCGACGATATAGCTCACGATATAGGTGCTAAAACAAACAACGAGTACACAAAAATGGGGTTGTGTCTTACGGACTTCAGGATTGTGGGGACGCAGTTCGACGAGCAGACACAGGAACGAATCGGTCGTGTAGCCGATATCTCTGCCGACATAAAAGCAGCAGAGCAGGCAGGACTAAGCTACACAGAACTCGAAAAACTGCGTGCTCTCCGCGACGCCGCCCGCAACGAAGGGGGATTGGCAGGCACAGGCTTACAGCTCGGCGTAGGTATGGAGCTGGGTAAAAAGTTCAATGAACAGACCGACAGTTTTATATCGGCAGGTAATTCGGACGCTGCCGAAAAACTCCGTAAACTGAAAATACTGCTCGACGAGGAGATAATATCGCAAGCAGACTTCGACACCAAGAAACAAGAGATTTTGAGCAAAATGTAAAAGTATCAGTTCTTATAAAACCTAAGCAAACAATATGAAATATATCATCGGAATTATCGTAACAATACTAATACTCTGTGTAGCTGCCTTTTTCACATTAGACCTATGGGGCATAGAGAACCCCGTTACACTCGAGCAACTGCAAAAAGGTCTGAAAACGACTATGATTGTAAGCGGTACGGCTCTATTATTACTGATAGTTATACCTTTCTTTTTCAGAAACAACGGCAAAGGCTACGACCGCAGCGGAGGCAATGTAGCCAAACCTAAGCAAAAATAACCTCCGGGGAATTGCCCATTTCTAAAAAATTGCGGATTTTAGCCTACTGTCTATTCGGGATAGAAACAGGTAGTCTAACGGGCAACCGTCAGTAAAAACGACTTGCGATATTCGCCCCAAGCTAACGCAATCAACAAAACGAGGAGCAGCTCTACACTACTCTCCGTTTTTTTAATCAGAGACTCAGTTCAACAGTTCAACGATTGAACGTCTCAACAGAATACTTATTCCTTAATTATCCTTGTTACCTTGCCATCGGCATGCACCATATAGACGCCTGCGGACAGGTGCGATACATCGATACTCGTAGCGTCGGTAGCGTGGGCTACTTCCGTGCCGTATGTGTTGTATATATGTATACTGTGTACGGGTTTGTCGGGAGCTATATTCAAAATGTCTTTGACGGGGTTAGGATATATGCTGAATGCCGGTAAATCTTTCGTTTCGTCGATGCCTGTGCCACCTACACATTGGTGCGTACCGGTAAAGCCCGTAACATCAGTGTCATCTTCGTAATACTGTATCTGCCAGTTTCTAGCGGTAGCGTTTTTACCGTTGGTGGCAAGTACTATACTATTATCGGGAGACGAAGCATTTAATACGGGATTTATTATACCTGTTTCTTCTCCCCCTTTCCTATCGGGCAGCGAACAGTAAATATCATCTAATACCTTGGCAGTAAACTTATTATTATAACAAGACACCGATTTTAAACTCGCATTACGGCTAAAATCAAGTGTAGCAATAGAATTTCCAAAGCAATACAGTTCTTCTAAACTTGTGTTTTTGCTAACATCTAGAGATGTAAGATTATTTTTTCCACAGTCTAAAATCGTCAATTGAGTATTTTTACTTACGTCAAGTGTTGTTATAGCGTTTTTCAGACAAAACAATTTCGTCAACAGTGTATTTTTGCTTACATCGAGAGACGAAATCTTGTTTTCCGAGCAATCCAACTCCGTCAATTGTTCATTATGGCTTACATCGAGCGAGGTAAGAGTGTTTTGATAACATCGCAGACCTTTCAATTTAGTACTATGACTGACATCAAGCGTTGCCAAAGAGTTTTCGTGGCAATACAACCATAACAGTTCCGGATTTTTACTTACGTCTATCGAAGTAATAGTATTATTACTGCAGAACAACCCTTGCAATTGTGCATTATGACTTGCATTCAATTCGGTAACATTTGCATTGTTATCACAACAGTTAAACCTCAGCACATTGCCGTAAATAGTCATAGTACCGGCTTCGGCGACATAGTTTCGAGAGTGTGTCCAGGCGCTATCTACTTTTACGGTTTGCTCGTTGCTGCCGCTAACTATTTTTATAGTAGTACCGGCAGCATCCGCCCAAAGGTCGAGCTTTATATTTGTCCCCTTTTTTACCTTAAGCGTAATGTAACGAGACATATTGACATCTTGTGCCCAGACAGAGGAAGCACTCCATAATATCGTTCCAAAGGCGATAAGAATTGTTTTAAGTTCTCTCTTCATATTAATGCATTTTTATTTAATTAATTAAAAAACATTTACTCATTCTAATACACTAACTTATTTTATTCTCTGCCGATGCAAAGTTATGAAAAGAAACTAAATTATAAAAATTTTTTTACGAAAAGCAACCATAACGCCTTAATAATCAAGAGATATAAATCACATACAGAAATAATAGTTTCAAAAATTCAATCAACAAAACGAGGAGCAGCTCTACACTACTCCCCGTTTTTTATATGAGACTCTGTTAAACAGTTCAACGATTGAACGTCCCAACAAGCATACTTATTCCTTAATAATTCTGGTTACCTTGCCGTCGGCACGCACCATATAGACGCCTGCGGGCAGCTGCGATACATCGATACTCGTAGCGTCGGCGGCGTGGGCTACTTCCGTGCCGTACGCGTTGTATATGCGTATGCTGTGCACCGGTTTGTCGGTAGCTATATTCAGGACATCTTTGACAGGGTTCGGGTAAACGGCGAGTGCAGGCAAGCCTTTCGTTTCGTCGATGCCTGTACTGCCTCCGCACTGATGTGTGCCTTTGAAACCGCTAATATTGTATTCCTCTTCATAATACTGTACATCCCAGTTTCTTGTAATAGCATTTATACCATTGGTGGAGAGTATTTTGTCTTTTTCGGCAGACGACTTATTGAGGGTAGGGGCTATTTTACCCGCTTCTTTATCTTTTCTATTAGGCAAAGAACAAAAAAGGTCATCGAAAGCCTCTACGGATAATTTATTGTTGTAACAAAACAACGTATTCAGTTGCTCATTGTTGCTTACATCAAGTTTGGATATATCATTATTATCACAATACAGACGTTCGAGTTTTGTATTTGCACTTACATCGAGCGAGGTAAGACGATTCTCTCCGCAGTGCAGAAGTGTCAGTTGGTTGCAGCCGTTTATATTGAACTTAGTAAGTACATTCTTGTAGCAACGCACGATTTCCAATTGTGAATTTTGACTTAGATCCAGTGAAGATATAGTATTTCCGAAGCAATTTAATTTCGACAATTGTTTGTTTTTGCTTAAATCAAGCGAGGTAAGTTTATTGTCGTTGCAATATAAATACTCCAACTTGGTAAGATTACCTACGTCGAGCGTAGTAAGAGCGTTTTTGAAGCAAAACAGTATGGTTAGCTCGGCATTATGGCTTACGTCGATACCTGTCAACTTTTTATCGTTATTACTACAATTGATTTTCTGCACATTACCGTAGATTGTTATAGTACCGTCTACTGAGGCGTACTCTTTGCTATCTGTCCACGATGTACCGATAGTTACGGCATTTTCCTGACCGCCGCTTACTATTTTCAACGGAGTGTTGTCTGCGTCGGCTGTGAGGCTAAGCGACGCTTTTTCATTCTTTGTTACATTCAATGTAACGTAGCGAGACATATTTACCTCTTGTGCCTGCACGATGGCAGCACCGCACATTATTGCCAAAATGGCAACAATCATTTTTTTTCGAAAAAGTTTACTCATTTTTTTATTGATTATTATATATTTATTATTTATGAAAATTCCTGAAATTCAAACAAATATCAACCCATATCTGATTTTTACTTTTTAGTCGGCGAAGTTAATAAAAAACTTTTTTAACGGTGTTCAGGCTCCATTATAAAAATCATACTGTGTTATTTAGATAATCTATGGTAATTTTCGTAGTGAAATAAAGCTTATGAATTACAAGCCATTGGTTAGCAAATCCTATAAAAGATGAATCACCAAAAACATAACAAAAAACGAGGAACAATTCTTGTTATGCTCCCCGTTTTTAATGAAAACCTCAGTTAAACAGTTCAACAATCGAACGTTTAAACGGCATTTATTCTTTTATAATCCTCGTTACTTTGCCGTCGGCACTCACCATATAGACGCCTGCGGGCAGGTGCGACACATTGATACTCTTGGTATCGGCGGCTTGGGCTACTTCCGTGCCGTATACGTTGTATATGCGTATGCTGTGCACCGGTTTGTCGGTAGCTATATTCAAGACATCTTTGACGGGGTTCGGGTAGACGGCGAGTGAGGGTAAACCTTTCGTTTCGTCGATACCTGTGCCGCCTCCGCACTGATGTGTGCCCGTAAAGCCTGTAATATTATCGGCACTTTCATAATAAGCAATTTTCCAATTTTTGTCGGTAGCGTTCTTGCCGTTAGAGGCGAGTACGACTGCACTGTTGGCATCATCGGAGTTGTACATAGGGTAAATGCCTATTGGGTCGCCATAATCGGTAGTACCGGTAACAGTGGGCAGCAAACAATACATATCATCTAACGCAGCAGTAGTCAATGGATTGCCATAACAGGTTAGTTCCGTCAGTTTCGTATTTTTACTTGCATCAATCGCAGTGATAAGGTTGTTGGAGCAGTCAAATATTTTTAGTGCCGTGTTTCGACTAATATCTAATGTTTCTATCTTATTTCTTTCGCAATATAGTTCTTCCAATAACGTACTTTCGGCAACATTCAGAGAAGTAATCGAATTATCGTAACACTGCAAAGAGGTCAATTTCGGATTGTTACTTACGTTGAGCGATGTAATTTTGTTGATTTGACAATTTATCATTGTTAATTTCGGTTTTTTGCTTACATCGAGCGACTTAATGGAGTTATCATCGCACATCAACCATTCGAGCTCATTATTTTTACTTACGTCGAGCGTGGATATGGTGTTGGTACCGCAAATCAATACTTTCAGAGACGGACAGTTTTTCAGATCAATAGTCGATATTTGGTTTTTATCACAACGCAGGTATTCCAATTGTGTATTTTTACTTACGTCGAGGGTCAGGATTGCATTTTCGTAACATAATAAATTCACCAAATCTGTATTATGACCTACATCAAGCCCCATAATTTTTGTGCCGTTTTTGCTGCAATTGAATCTCAGCACATTACCGTATATTGTCATAGTACCTGCTCCGGCAGTGTATTGGCTCATTTTTGTCCAGCCGATACTTGCATTGAAGGTATACTCTTTGTTGCCACTCACTACTTTTATCGGAGTGTTATCTGCGGAGGCATAAACACTTAGGTATATATCCTTACCCTTATCGACAGTCATAGTAATGTATCTGTCCATATTGACACCGCTACCGCCGCCACACTGCTTAGTACCCGTGAAACCCGTAATATCGGCATCGTCTCCAAAATACTGAACTTTCCAATTTTTATTGGTCGCATTACTACCGTTAGCAGCAAGTACTTTGCTTTTATCGGACGACGAAGCATCGAACAAAAGTTGTGCTATTCCGTTGGTTGTTCCTTTCCTATCGGGCAGCGAACAGAAAATATCGTCCAAAGCTTCGGTGGTAAAATTATTGTCTTGGCAATACAATCCCTGCAATTGTGTATTATTGGCTACATCGAGCGACGTAAGAGAGTTATTATAGCAATACAATATTCTCAACATAGTATTGTTTTTTATGTCGAGCATAGAGATGCTGTTATCGTTACAACCCAGCCATTTCAGCTGGGTATTTTTGGTTACATCGAGCGACGTAAGAGAGTTGTCTTTACAGTCAAACCACTCCAATTTAGTATTATTTTTCACGTCAATAGAGGATAGCGAATTACTACCGCAGCCTAAATTAACCAGTTCCTTGTTGTTGCTTACGTCAAGAGTTGTAAGAGAGTTGGAGCCGCAATCTAAAAACGCCAGCTGGGTATTGTGGCTTACATCGATTCCCGTAATATTTTCCATATTCTCGTTACAATCGAACTTCAACACTTTACCATAGACCGTCATACTACCCGCTCCGGCAATATAATTACGATAACCAGTCCAGGCAGTACCGACCGTTAGGGTCTGTTCTTTGTCGCCGCTCACTACTTTTATAGGCGTATCGGCAGCTTCCGCCCAAATATTCAGATGTATTTTCTCGTCTTTTTTTACGGTCAACGTAATATAACGAGACATATCGACTCCGCCACCACACTGCTTAGTTCCCTTGAAGCCCGTAATATCGGAGTTGTCGTCAAAATACCGTATCTTCCAATTTTTGTCGGTAGCGTTCTTGCCGTTGGCTGCCAACACTATGTTGTTGTCAGGAGATGAATCGTCGAGGGCGGGCTGTATTTCTCCGCTTTTTTGTCCTTTCATATCGGGAAGAGAGCAAAAAATATCGTCTATGACTGCGGTGGTAAATTTATTCCCATAACAATACAAAACTTTGAGTTTATTATTGTGGCTTACGTCGAGGGTATTAAGGGCATTCTTGTAGCAATACAAAACTGTCAGTTCAGTATTGTGGCTTATGTCTAATGCCGTAATATTATCGTCGTTGGAGTTGCAATCAAATCTGAGCACATTGCCGTAAATGGTCATAGTGCCGGCTCCGGCAGCATAACCCTTATAGCCAATCCAATCTTTACCCACAGTTATAGTCTTCTCTTGGTTGCCGCTGACTATTTTCACCGGCGTGCCGATAGCATCTGCCCAGAGGTCAAGTTTTATATCTGCACCCTCCTTTACGGTCAGCGTAATGTAACGAGACATATTGACACTCTGTGCCTGCACCGAGGAGACACCCCACAATATCGCCAAAAGGGCGATAAGACATTTTTGAAAAACACTTTTCATCTTCTGTACGAATTATTTAATGAATAAAAAAAATATTATTCTGAACCTATTTTTATGCTTCTTCTTTTCCCGCATTAGCAGCGGCAAAGTTAATAAAATAGCTTAAATTATAAAAGTTATTTCTGCAAAAACAATTACTACAATTTAAAGTGGGCAACTATCAGCAAAAACCAACCGCAATATTAACTAAGACAACGCAAATCACAAAACGAGGAGCGGTATTAACTCCACTCCCCGTTTTTTTATCATAATCAGTTAAACAATTCAACGACTGAACGTTTAAACAGTATATTTATTTCTTAATAATCCTCGTTACCTTGCCGTCGGCACTCACCATATAGACGCCTGCGGGCAGATGAGATACGTCGATACGGTTGGTATCGGCAGCTCGGAGTACTTCCGAGCCGTATACGTTGTATATGCGTATGCTGTGTACCGGTTTGTCGGTAGCTATATTCAGTATATCTTTGACGGGGTTCGGGTAGACGGCGAGTGAAGGCGAGTTTTTCGCTTCGTCGATGCCTGTGCCGCGACCTATGCGTACCTCTGTACAATGCTCCTCATTTCTCATAAATGTGTAATAAGAGCCGCTTGCACTTGTCTTCTGACCTACGACTGCATCTTCCGGATAGACTACCACGCTACCACCTTTGAGTTCGATACCTGTTCTTGCCCAGAATGCAGGATATCCATTCTCCTTAACATACATTTCCACACCGTCTATTATAATATCTTCGTTGTAAGCCATTACCTGAGCACTTGCATTGACATTACAGCCTCCATCGAAAGTCAGCCTCTTCATAGCGAATATTGAGATATCGCCGGAGACCGAGACTTTTCCGCTGCCCGTAATACGCAGCGAACCTTTGCTGTTGTTTATTCCCCTACATTTTCCTACGGCAGTAACTTTGTTATCACCCTCGAGCTTAATGGTGTACAATTCCTCGGTGTTGATGATGTCTATTGGGTTGACATTTTTATCCGCCTCTATAATGACGTCAATAAGAGTCAGGGTACGCGTATCGTGGGCGTAGCTTACCGTTCCACTCTTTATGGCATCAAAGCCGTTTTCTTTGGTAATTTTTTTGTAGTTATCGGAAGTTATAGCCTTACCTCCGATTTTGATGTTGTAATCTTCTGCCTGCAAAGGCATACTCCATATCGCCGCTATAATGGCAATAGCAATCGTTACAAAAAACTTCTGCATTTTTGTGTAAAATTTTAGTTAATATATTAGTTATAATTTTTAGTTTATAATTCGGGTATTTTTTAAACAAATTTTTCGGGACGCAAAGTTAATAAAATAGCTCAAATTATAAAAGTTATTTTTGCATAAACAATTACCATAGTTTTAGTAGGTAAAAATCAGTAAAAATAAACCACAATATTAACTAAGACAACGCAAAGAATAAAACGAGGAGCAGTTCTACGCTACTCCCCGTTTTTTATCAAAATCAGTTAAACAATTCAACGACTGAACGTTTAAACAGTCTATTTATTCCTTAATAATCCTCGTTACTTTGCCGTCGGCACGCACCATATAGACGCCTGACGGCAGATGAGAGAGGTCTATACTGTCGGTATCGGTGGCTTGGGCTACTTCCGTGCCATACACGTTGTATATGCGTATGCTGTGTACAGGTTTGTCGGTAGCTATATTCAGTATATCTTTGACGGGGTTCGGGTAGACGGCAAGTGCAGGTGAGTCTTTCGTTTCGTCGATGCCTGTGCCGCCTCCGCACTGATATGTGCCCGTAAAGCCCGTAATATCGGAATTGCCTTTATAATACATTATCTTCCAGTTTTTGTCGGTAGCGTTTTTGCCATTAGAGGCAAGAGCCTTGCTGTTATCGGGTGCCGAAGCATCGAGTACGGGTCGTATTATACCAGTTGCTTTACCGTTTCTGTCGGGTAGCGAACAGTAAATATCGTCGAGAGAGGCAGTAGTAAATTTATTGCCATAGCAAACGAAGTCTTTCAACTGCGTATTTTTACTTATATCGATAGCTGCAAGGGAGTTCCCATAGCAATAAAGCCATTCGAGCTCAGTATTTTTACTTACGTCGAGCGTGGCAAGACTGTTGTTGAAGCAACGTAAATTTTTCAATTGCGTATTGTTCTTCACATCAAGCGAGGTGATGGAGTTATCGAAACAATACAGCCATTCCAACACCGTATTTTTACTTACGTCGATAGACTTAAGTTTGTTTGCAGAGCAATCCAGTCCCGTCAGTTGTAAATTCTTGCTCACGTCGATTGAGGTAAGGGCATTCTTGTTACAATGCAGTTTCTCCAACTTCACATTTTTGCTCACATCGAGTGACGAAATCTTATTCTCGGAGCAATTCAGCGATGTCAATTGCGTATCGTGGCTTACGTCGAGTGTGGAGATGGAGTTTTTCAGACAAAACAACTTTACCAACTGTGTATTTTTGCTTACGTCGAGCGACGAAATCTTGTTCTCCGAGCAATCCAGTTCGGTCAGCTGTGCATTGTGGCTTACATCGAGCGAGGTAATAGAATTGGCGAAACAACCCAACACTTTTAGCTGAGTATTGTGGCTCAAGTCGAGAGAAGTAAGAGAATTGCTATAACACAATAATTCTTGCAATTGTGCATTGTGGCTTGCATCCAAGCCCGTAATGTTCGTGTTATTGTTGCTACAATCGAGTTTTCGCACATTACCGTAAATGGTCATAGTAGCTGCACCTGCGGTATAATCTTTCCATTCTGTCCATTTGTCGCCAACGGTTACGGTCTTCTCGTTGCTGCCGCTAACTATTTTTACCTGAGTATCGGCGGCATCTGCCCATAAGTTGAGCCATATCTGTTTACGCTCCTTCACTGTGAGCGTTATGTAGCGGTCTGTGTTTACCCCGCTGCCTCCTCCGCAAGGATGCGTACCGGTAAAACCCGTAATATTCGAGTTGCTTTCATAATACTTCACCTCCCAGTTTTTATTGGTCGCATTACCGCCATTCGAAGCGAGCACCTTGTCTTTATCGGCAGACGAAGCATTAAACAAAAGATATATCATTCCTGTGGGATTTCCTTTTCTGTCGGGCAGCGAACAGTAAATATCGTCGATAGAGGCGGTGGTAAATTTATTGCCATGGCAATTCAATGATAGCAATTGTGTATTGTGACTTAGGTCGAGTGTGGAAATAGAATTATTATAACAAAACAATCGTTCCAACTGTGTACTTTTGCTCAGGTCGAGCTTAGAAATAGAGTTGTCGAAGCAATACAACCATTCTAAATTCGCATTATCACCTAAGACAAGAGATGTAAGAGAGTTTTTGTAACAATATAATTCTTTCAGTTTCGTATTGCGACTTACATCGAGAGATGTAAGAAAATTATCTTGACAGTTTAATTCCGTCAGCTGCAGACTGTTACTCAGATTCAGCGATGTAAGTTTATTGTCATAGCAACTCAACAGCTCCAATTGTGCATTTCCACTTATATCGAGTGAGGTAAGACCATTGCTATAGCAATTTAATTCCTGCAACTGAGTATTGTGGCTCACGTCCAATCCCGTAACGTTAAGTCCGTTTCTAAAACAGTTTAATTTAAGCACATTACCATAAATCTTTATAGTAGTGGCTCCGGCAACATAATCATTCATAGCTGTCCAAGAAGCATCTACCGGTATGGTCTGCTCGTTGCTACCGCTAACTATTTTTACCTGAGTATCGGCAGCATCTGCCCACATACTGAAGTTTATACTTGCTCCTTGCTTGACGGTAATCGTCATATAGCGATCCATATTGACACTTTGTGCCCGCAATGATGAAGCACCACACACTATTATCGCCAGCACGGCGATAAGAACCTTTTGAAAAAATCTATTCATTTTTAGTTTGAAATTATTAGTTAAATATGAGTGTATTTTCGGAGGACAAAATTAGTAAAAATTTCTTTTAATATAGCATCGATAATTCAGAAGCCGCCAGAGATAAACATCTGACACACAGCCACAATTTGTTTTTCAATAAAAATATTAATTATTGTAAGGTGCGAGCACTCAAACAATAAAGAGAGGAGCAGTCGCCTTGTACTACTCCTCCCTTTTTATTTTACAATTCAGTTAAACAGCTCAACGCGACTGAACGCTTAACCGGTATGTTTATTTCTTAATAACCCTCACTACTTTGCCGTCGGCACGCACCATATAGACACCTGCGGGCAGATGAGATACGTCGACGCTGTTCGTATCGGAAGCGTGAGCTACTTCCGTGCCGTATACGTTGTATATGCGTATGCTGTGTACAGGTTTGTCGGAGGCTATATTCAGAATGTCTTTGACAGGGTTCGGGTAAACGGATATGTCATTCGTATTTTTTATATCTTCTATACCGGTTGTGCACGAATGTGTACCCGTAAAGCCCGTAATATCAGCTTCGTCGCTATAATACTGTATTTTCCAATTTCTGGCAGTAGCATTGCTGCCGTTGGTAGCAAGCACCTTACCGTTGTCGGAAGAACTTCCTCCCAACAACGGTAGTATTTGTCCTGCGGTTTGTCCTTTCCTGTCGGGTAGCGAGCAATAGATGTCGTCTAAGGTAGCGGCAGTAAACTTATTGCCGTAGCAAGCCAGATAACTCAATTGCTTATTGTGACTTATATCGAGAGCCGTCAGAGCATTACCGTTACAGAGCATACGCTGCAACTCCGTATTGTGGCTTATATCGATCCCTGTAATATTTTCGGAATTATCGTCACAATCGAACCTCTGCACATTGCCGTATATTGTCATAGTATTAGCTTCGGCTTCATAACTCTTTGGTCCCATCCAATCCGTACCTATGGTTATAACTTTCTCGCTGTCGCCGCTCACTATTTTCACAGGAGTACCGGCAGCATCCGCCCAGAGGTCAAGTTGTATATCGGCACCCTTTTGTACGGTCAACGTTATGTAACGAGACATATTAACATTACTACCGCACGAGTATGTACCCTTAAATCCTTTAATGTCAATATCATCGTCATAATACTGTAACTTCCAATTTTTTGAGGTAGCGTTGTTGCCATTGGTGGCGAGTACTTTGTCTTTTTCGGGAGAGGCAGCATTAAATACGAGTCCTATTTTTCCTACACTTTTATTTTCTCTATCGGGTAGCGAGCAGAAAAGGTCATCCAAAGAGGCTGTGGTAAAGTCATTATCGTAACAATACAGCCATACTAACTGTTCATTACTACTTACGTCGAGGGCTTTAAGTTTGTTCGAAAAGCAGCTTAAATACTCCAGCTGCTTATTATGACTGATGTCGAGCGCAGTAAGAGCATTCTTTTGGCAACTCAATCTCGTCAATTTAGTATTTTTACTAATGTCGAGAGTAGAGAGAGCATTCTCTTCGCAATAGAGCATAGTCATCTGCGTATTATGGCTAAGATCGATATCTATGATATTTTTGCCGTTCCCTGCACAGTTTAATCTCTGCACATTACCGTATATCGTCATAGTACCGTCGCCGGCAGTATAATCTTGAGCGGAAGACCACGCCGAACCTACCGTTATTGTCTGCTCTTGGGCACCGCTTACGATTTTTACCGATGTGCCTGCGGCATCTGCCCACAGCCTTAACTTAATCTTCTGTCCTTGCTCTACGGTCAGCTTAATGTAACGATCAGTATTTACATTCTGTGCCTGAATGGTGGCGGCACTCCACACTATCGCCAGCAGGGCGATAATAGTTTTTTGAAAAAGTTTATTCATTTTTTTATGTGATTTGTTGATAAATAAAAGTATTTATTTTTGGGCGGCAAAGGTAATAAAAATTCCTCGAATGTACCCCTACGTGTCAATTGAATATTAATATCAAGCCATTCACAAACACAAACACTCTCATAAATGCCTATAAAGCAAGAGATTATCTTGCAGAATAGTCGTACAGACTGGGACGACAAACAAAACCTAACGGTAAGCCTATTTATATCACTCCATACCCTTGTATATACTCCGACAAATATGCATAACAGAAAGGCGAACCGATGTGGCTCGCCCATATTTTATCTTATAAAAGGGTAAACATACAAATCCCCCCTTACAAGCACTTTATTTCTTGATTACCCTCACTACCTTGCCGTCGGCACGCACCATATAGACGCCTGCGGGCAGATGAGAGACGTCGACGCTGTTCGTATCGGCAGCTCGGAGTACCTCCGTGCCGTACACGTTGTATAAGCGTATGCTGTGCACTGGTTTGTCGGAAGTTATGTTCAGGACGTCTTCTACGGGGTTCGGGTAGACGGATATGTCCTGTTTGTTTTTTATATCGTCCAAGCCTGTAGTCGTACACTGATGGTTACCTGTGAAACCCTTGATTTCCGATTTATCTTCGTAATACTGTACCGTCCAGTTTTTTGCAACGGCGTTTCTGCCGTTGGTGGCGAGTACTTTGGCATTCTCGGCAGACGACGCATTGAAGAGGATACCTATCCTTCCCTCTGCCTGTCCGTTTCTATCGGGCAGCGAGCAGAAAAGATCGTCTAAGTCGGCGGTAGTGAGTTTATTGTCGTAACAATGCAACGACCTCAGACGCATATTGTTTCTTAATTTGAACTCTGCAAGAGGGTTTTCGAAACAATATATCCATTCCAATTCCGGATTATTACTCATATCGAGCGACGTAAGAGCATTTTTGTAGCAACTCAGCTTACCCAGTTTGGCGTTGTGGCTCAGGTCGAGCGACGTAAGGCGGTTTGTGTGGCAATTCAAGAGCGTAAGTTGCTTGCTATTACTTACGTCGAGTGAGGTAAGAGAGTTTTCGAAGCAAATCAATCTTTCGACATTTGTATTGTTTCTTAGGTCGAGCGAGGTAAGAGCATTTTTGTAGCAATACAATAAAGTCAATGCAGTATTTCGGCTCAAGTCGAGTGATGCAATAGAGTTTTCGAAGCAATGCAATTGTACCAACTTCGTATTTTTACTGACGTCGAGCGAGGCAATACGATTGGAATGACAGTACAGATTCGTCAATTCCGTATTATGACTCACATCGAGGGAGGTAATAGAGTTTATGCCGCAGTTCAAATACAATAGTAGTGTATTTTTACTGACATCGAGAGCTGCAAGACTATTATCGAAACAGTTCAAACTTTTCAGTTGCGTATTTTTACTAACATCGAGAGCTGCAAGGCGATTGCCACTACAATACAATGCTTCCAACTGTGTGCTCTGGCTTACATCGAGGGTAGCAATACGATTTCCCGAACAACCCAACTCGGTCAGTTTTGTATTGTGGGTTAGGTCGACACCGACAATTTTTTCTTTATTCTCGTCGCAATCAAACTTCTGTACATTACCGTAAATCGTCATAGTACCGGCTCCGGCAATGTAGTTTTTTATACTTGTCCATTCCGTACCTGCGGTTATTTCTCGCTCTTTATCGCCACTTATCACTTTTATGGGAGTATTCGGAGCGTCTGCCCAAATATCGAAATGTACGGTTGTACCCTGCTTTACCGTCAGCGTGATGTAGCGGGACATATTTACTTCCTGTGCCTGCAACGATGAGGCACTCCATACTATCGCCAATAGGGCGACAATTGTCTTACGAAAAAGTCTATTCATTTTTGTATGAGATTTGTTGATTAATATAAGTATCTTTTGGGGCGGCAAAGTTAGTAAATTTATTAATTTGTAAAAACTATAACTGCAACCCCACATACATATTCCCGCATAGATACAACTTACTCCACTACGGATACACTCGATAGAATATAAAAAACGAGAAACAGCATTGTGCCGCTCCTCGCTTTTTGTTTTACAATTCAGTTAAACGATTATACAATCAAACGCTTAAACAGTATTATTCCTTGATTATCCTTGCTACCTTGCCGTCGGCACGCACCATATAGACACCTGCGGGTAGGTGTGATACATTGACACTGTTCGTATCGGTGGCGTGGGCTACTTCCGTGCCGTATACATTGTATATGCGTATGCTGTGTACCGGTTTGTCGGTAGCTATATTCAAGACATCTTTTACGGGATTGGGGTAAACGGCAAGCGCAGGTAAGCCTTTCGCTTCATCGATACCTGTACCGCCTCCGCACTGATGTGTGCCCGTAAAGCCCGTAATATCGGTGTTTTTCTCGAAATACTGTATCTTCCATCCCTTGGCAATAGCGTTGTTGCCGTTGGTAGCAAGAACCTTGCTTTTGTCGGCAGACGAGGCGTTGAACAACGGTTGTATTTGTCCCTCTGTTTGTCCTTTTCTGTCGGGCAGCGAGCAGTAAATATCATCGAGGGCGGCAGTAGTAAAATTGTTCGTATGGCAATACAATCTTTTCAATTTTGTATTTTTGCTTACATCGAGCTTAGTGAGACGATTGGTGTAGCAATACAGTATATCCAATTGTGTATTTTTGCTCACATCGAGAGACGAGAGCAAGTTGTTGTTACAACCAAAACTCTTCAAAAGGATATTATGGTCGATACCGAGCGAAGTAAGTTTATTATCATTACAGTACAATATGCTCAATTGCGTATTTTTACTTAAATCGAGCGAAGAGATAGTATTTCTACCGCAGTTCAAGAATGTCAGTTTCGTATTATTTTTCAAGTCGAGCTGTGTAAGCTTGTTGTTATAACAGTTGAGATACTCCAGCTGTCCGTTATTGCTCACATCGAGCGTAGAAAGAGAGTTATCGGAACAGTACAGTGCACTCAATTGCGTATTTTTGCTCACATTGAGCGATGAGATAGAGTTGTTGTCGCAATTGATATACGCAAGTGGTACGTTGTGGCTTGCATCGAGGGCGGTTATATTTCCCTTATTCTCGTTGCAGTCTACTCTACGCACATTACCATATACTGTCATAGTAGCGTCACCGGCTACATAATCCATCGACCCTACCCAGTCGATACCTACGGTTATGGTCTGGTCGGTTGTACCGCTCACTATCTTAACTGGTGTGTTTTCTTCGTCTGCCGCAAAATCGATTTCTATTTTTGCTCCTTTCTTTACGGCAAACGTTATGTAACGCTCCATATTGACACCGCTACCTCCGCCACACTGTTTAGTGCCGGTAAAGCCCTTAATGTCGGTAAAATCCTTAAAATACAGAATCTTCCAATTTTTGGAAGTAGCATTGCTGCCGTTGGTAGCAAGTACTATATCTTTGTCGGGCGACGAAGCATCATGTAAGGGTTGCATCACTCCTGCGGTTACCCCTTTTCTGTCGGGCAGCGAGCAATAAATATCGTCGAGAGCGGCAGTGGTAAATTTATTGTCATAGCAATACAACGAATTTAACTTCGAATCGGGGTTAAATTTGAGCGAAGTAAGCGAATTGGCAAAGCAAAAGAGAAATTGCAATTTCATATTATTGCTTAAATCGAGCGATTCGATTTTGTTGTTACTGCAATTCAACCTTACCAATCTCGTATTGCTACTTATGTCGAGAGAGGTGAGCGAATTGCTATGGCAGAAAAACTCTTCCAACTTGGTATTGTTCTTTACATCAAGCGAGGCAATAGAGTTGAGGCTGCAACTAAAAAGTATCAATTGAGTATTTTTGCTTACATCTATCGAGGTAAGTTTATTGTCGTAGCAACTCAAATCCGTCAATTTCGTATTGCGAGTTACGTCCAGCGAGGTGAGGCTATTGCTCGAACAATCTAATTCAATCAATTCTCCGCAGCCACTTAAATTCAGCGAGGTAAGAGAATTAATACCGCAATCCAGCTCCGTCAGTTTTCCGCATTTGCTTACATCGAGCGACGAGAGTTTGTTTTTGTAACACAGCAAACTTTTCAACTCCGAATTGTGGCTTACATCGAGTCCTGTGATTTTTGCAACGTTACTATTGCAATTAAACTTCGATACATTGCCGTAGACAGTCATAGTACCCGCTCCGGCTGTATACCTTTGAGGACCTATCCAAGAGGTACCTACCGTTACGGTTTGCTCTTGGGCACCGCTAACTATTTTCACCTGCGTACCGTCAGCGTCTCCCGAGAAGTCAAGTTCTATGTTCTCTCCGCTTTTCACGGTCATCGTGATGTAACGAGACATATTGACACTCTGTGCCTGCACCGATGAGACACCCCACAATATCGCCAAGAGGGCGATAAGACATTTTTGAAAAACACTTTTCATCTTTTTTAAAAATTTATTTGATTAATAAAACTAACTATTCGTGTTTCGACTGCTCGCTTTTTAAATCTCAATTTTTTTAGCAGCGGCGCAAAGTTAATAAAAAAGCTTAAATTATGAAAATTATTTCGACAAAAAATCATATAGTTTAAGTAGGTAAACATCAGAGTAAAAAACGAGCCGTAATGTCCGCCAAGACAACGCAAATCACAAAACGAGGAGCGGTATCAACTCCACTCCCCGTTTTTTAATGAAAACATCAGTTAAACAGTTCAACGATTGAACGCTTAAACAGTATTATTCCTTGATTATCCTTGCTACCTTACCGTCGGCACGCACCATATATACACCTGCGGGCAGGTGCGATACATTGATACTGTTCGTATCGGTTGCGTGGGCTACTTCCGTGCCGTATACGTTGTATATGCGTATGTTGTGTACGGGTTTGTCGGTAGCTATATTCAGAATGTCTTTGACGGGGTTCGGGTAGACGGCAAGTGAGAGTAAGTCTTTAGTTTCGTCGATGCCTGTACCGCCTCCGCACTGATGTGTGCCGGTAAAGCCCGTAATCTCGGCATCATTTTCATAATAAGTCAGAGCCCAGTTTTTAGTAGCGGCATTGTTGCCGTTGGTAGCAAGCACTTTGTCTTTATCGGGCGACGAAGCATTGAGTAGAGGTTGTATCAACCCTATTATTGCTTGTCCGCCTCTGTTTGGCAGAGAGCAGTAAATGTCGTCAAGGGCAGCAGTAGTAAAGTTGTTGCCGTAGCAATACAACGAATTTAATTCGGAATTGTGGCTCAGGTCGAGCGTAGAAAGAGCGTTTTCGGAACAATGGAAACTTTCCAACTCCGTATTGTTACTTAAATCAATTGCGGTAAGCTTATTGGAGCGACAATCGAGCGTCTTCAGCTTCTTATTCTTGCTAACGTCGAGAGAGGTGAGTTTGTTCGAGCGGCAATCCAGAAAAGCCAACTCCGTATTGTTGCCTATATCGAGGGTAGTAAGTGAATTTTCATAGCAATACAAATTCGCCAATTTCATATTTTTGCTCACATCGAGCGTTGTCAGAGCATTACCCAGACAGTATAGACCTATCAAGTCCGTATTGCCGCTTACATTGAGTGAGGCAATAGCATTATTATTACATATCAATGTCTGTAATTCTGCATTGTGGCTCGCATCCAAGCCCGTAATATTTGCGGCATTATCACGACAGTTGAATTGCCATACATTACCGTAGATTGTCATAGTACCGGCTCCGGCAGTGTATTTGCTCATTTTTGTCCAGCCGGCGCCTGTATTGAAGGTATACTCTTTGTCGCCGCTAACTATTTTTATAGGAGTATTATCTGCGGAGGCATAGACGCTTAGAAATATTTCCTTACCTTTATCGACGGTCAGCGTAATGTATCTGTCCATATTGACACCGCTACCGCCGCCACACTGTTTAGTACCGGTAAAGCCTGTAATCTCCGAGTTGCCTTCGTAATATATTGCCTTCCAACCCCTAACAGCGGCATTGTTGCCATTGGTAGCAAGCACCTTGCTTTTGTCGACAGACGAAGCATTTAGCAGAGGAGCTATATCCCCTTTGCTCTTGCCTTTCCTGTCGGGTAGCGAGCAGTAAATATCATCGAGGGCGGCAGTAGTAAAGTTGTTGCCATAGCAATACAATGTACTTAAATGCTTATTATGACTTATGTCGAGAGTAGAAATAGGATTATCCGCACAATACAACCATTCCAACTGTGTACATTTACTTACATCGAGTGAGTTAAGAGCATTTTCGTAACAAAACAATATTCGCAACTTTGTGTTACCACCCAAGTTAAGGGAAGAAATAGAGTTTTGTTGACAATACAGGCTTATCAACTCTGTATTGCGGCTTACGTCGAGAGATGTAAGAGCATTTTCTTCGCAATATAACATCTTCAACATAGCATTATTACCAACATCAAGAGAAGTAAGTTTATTCTCATAGCATTTCAACAGTTCCAACTGTTCACATTTACTTACGTTGAGCGAAGTAAGAGCATTTTTGTTACAATATACCCACTTCAACTGTTTGCAGTTACTTAAATCGAGAGATGCAATAGCGTTCTCTTTACAATCTAAATTTTTTAACTCCGTATTGCCGCTTACATTAAGCGAGATAATAGCGTTTTTATCGCAATATAATATGGTCAATTGCGAATTGTGGCTTACATCAAGCCCCGTTATATTCTTTCCATTGCCTCCGCAACTGAATTTTTGGACATTCCCATAAACCGTCATAGTACTGCCGTCAGTAATGTATTTATTCATACCTGTCCACGAAGCACCTACGGTTATGGTTTGTTCTTTGGTACCACTCACTATTTTTATCGGCGTATTATCGGCATCGGCAAAAAAATTCAGATTGATTTCTTCGCCCGATACGACAGTCAGAGTAATGTATCTGTCCATATTGACACCGCTACTGCCGCCACACTGCTTAGTGCCCGTGAAGCCTGTTATCACGGAACTATTCTGAGAGTACTGCACTTTCCAGTTTCGGGCAATGGCATTGTTACCGTTGGTAGCGAGTACCTTGTTTTTCTCTGAAGACGAGGCATTTAGCAACGGCTGTATTTCTCCTGCCTTTTGTCCTGTCCTGTCGGGTAATAAGCAATAAATATTATCCAAAGCCGCAGTAGTAAAATCGTTGCCATAGCAAGTCATATATTTTAATTGCGTATTATGGCTTACGTCGATAGTGGTAAGTCGGTTGTCGTGGCATTTCAACCACTGCAACTGTTTATTTTTACTTACATCGAGCGAAGTGAGTTTGTCGCCAAAGCAATGCAAGCTTTTCAGCTCTTCATTATTACTTAGGTCGAGCGAGCTAATAGAGTCTTTGTAGCAAAACAACAATTGCAATTGTGCATTGCTGCTTGTATTCAAACCTGTAACTTTTGCACCGTTTTTACTGCAATCCAACTTCAGTGCATCGCCATAGACCGTCATAGTAGCATCTCCTGCGGCATAACTCTTTACCCCTGTCCACGACGTACCAACGGTTATAGTCTGTTCTTTGTCGCCACTTACTATCTTTATAGGAGTATTAGCCGCATCGGCAGCAATATCAAGCAATATATCCGCTCCTTTCTCGACAGTCAGCGTAATGTAACGAGACATATTGACACTCTGTGCCTGCACCAAGGAGACACACCACAATATCGCCAAAAGAGCGATAAGACATTTTTGAAAAACACTTTTCATCTTTTGTAAATATTTATTTGATTAATAAAACTAACTATTCGTGTTTCGACTACTCGCTTTTTAAATCTCAATTTTTTTTAGCAGCGGCAAAGTTAATAAAAAAGCTAAAATTATGAAAGTTATTTTAACAAAAACCAACCGCAATGTTCTCCAAGACAACGCAAAAAATAAAACGAGGAGCGGTACTAACTCCACTCCCCGTTTTTTTATCAAAATCAGTTAAACAATTCAACGACTGAACGATTTAACAGTATGTTTATTCCTTAATAATCCTCGTTACCTTGCCGTCGGCACGCACCATATAGACGCCTGCGGGCAGATGAGAGACGTCGATACTGTTGGTATCGGTAGCGTGGGCTACTTCCGTACCGTATACGTTGTATATGCGTATGCTGTGGACGGGGGTATCGGAAATTATATTCAGGATATCTTTGACGGGATTGGGGTAAACGGCAAGCGCAGGTAAGCCTTTCGCTTCATCGATACCCGTACCACCTCCGCACTGATGTGTGCCGGTAAAGCCTGTAATATCGGAATCATCTTCGAAATATTGCACTTTCCAGTTACGAGCTATAGCATTGTTGCCATTGGAGGCGAGTACTTTATCTTTATCAGGAGAGGAAGCATTGTATGCAGGGTCTATTTTACCTCCGTCTTTACCTTTCCTGTCGGGCAACGAGCAGTAAATGTCATCGAGAACAGCAGTTGAAAAATTATTGCCATAGCAATACAACGAACTTAAATGAATATTCTTACTTATATCAAGAGAAGATAGCTTGTTGTCAAAGCAATACAACCATTCCAACTCAGTATTTTTACTTACATCGAGCGAAGTCAGTTGGTTCGATCTGCAATTTAGAATTTGCAAATTAGTGTTTTTGCTCACGTCAAGCGAAGTAAGTTTATTGGTATGACAGCTCAAGAATGTCAGCAGCGTATTATTGCTCACATCGAGCGTAGAAAGGGAATTTCTGTAGCAGCTCAATCTCGACAGTTTCGGGCTGTTTTTTAAGTTTAATGAAGGTATCTTGTTGTCGTAGCACTCCAGAAACTCCAAATGTGTATTTTTACTTATATCCAGAGAAGGAATATCATTTTCTTCGCAAAACAATAAGTTAAGTTGTGTATTGTGGCTTATGTCAAGTCCGGTTATTTTTTTACCGTTTTTGCCGCAGTTGAATCGATTTACATTACCGTAGACAGTCATAGTTCCGGCTTTGGCAGCATACTTTTTAGTATCTGTCCAGGCGGTACCTACGGTTATGATTTGTTCTTCGCCTCCACTCGATATTTTCACCTGAGTACCAGCAACATCGGCAGAGATATCGAGTTTGATACTGTCGCCCTCAGTAACCGACATCGTAATGTAACGGTCCATATTGACATTGCTACCGCCTTCACACTGTTTCGTGCCGGTAAAGCCTGTAATTGGGGCATTGTTGGCATAGTATACGACTTTCCAATTCTTAGCAGTGGCATTATTGCCGTTAGTGGCAAGCACCATACTGTTGTCGGGCGAAGAGGAGCTCGTAACGGGCGCTATTCTCCCTGTCAGCAACCCTTTCCTTTGCGGCAACGAGCAGAAAAGGTCATCAAGGGTTTCGGTTGTGAACTTATTACCTTGACAATTAAGTATCACCAGTTGCGTATTCTTACTTACGTCGAGCGAAGTAAGTTTATTTGAGAAACAGTAAATTATCCTAAGTTGCGTATTTTTACTTACGTCGAGCGTGGTAAGGTTGTTGTTGAAGCAATTTAAAGTTTTCAAATTAGTACAACTGCTTACGTCAAGCGTGGTAAGAAAATTGTCCGCACACTGGAGTGATATAAGCTTTTCATTTTTACTTACGTCGAGCGAGGTAAGAGAATTATTGGTACATTCCAAACTTGACATCAGATCGTTGTGGCTTACATCGAGTCCTGTAAGATCTTCCATATTCTCGTTACAGTCGAATTTCAGAACATCACCATATACCGTCATAGTGGTGGCTCCGGCAGTGTAACTCTTTACCCCTGTCCAAAGAGTACCAACGGTTATATTCCACTCTTCGCTGCCACTTACTATCTTTATAGGAGTATTAGCCGCATTGGAAGCCATATTAATAAGCACGGCTGCACCCTGCTTTACGGTAAGGGTAATGTAACGGTCCATATTGACACTCTGTGCCTGTACCGATGAGACTCCCCACAATATCGCCAACAAGGCGATAATCATTTTTCGAAAAACTCTTTTCATCTTTTATACGAATTATTTAGTTAATAAAAATATATTATCTGAACCTTATATATAGCTTTTATCTATTATTTTATCCGAAATGACAAAGTTATTAAAAAAAACAAATAGACAAACAATCTTTCCTGATTATTTTGATTTTGTAGATTCAACAGGCATACCTTATCACATTAATTTATCTATAAAAAATCACTTGTTTTAGGTATTGACACGTATAGGTTGCTTAGTGTAATTTTGTGAATTATAATTTTATATAAATTGTTTTTTTAATTTAATAATTTGTTTCTTATATGTTATTCAAAAATAATCTATTAGCATTGTCTCTCATTGCAGGGATATTATTTTTCGGTTCGTGTAAAAAGACAGACGAAACGGCTACTTTGACCATACAGGTAACATCTGACGAGAACGTAAGCGATTACTCTAAATTCACAGTTGAGATAAAAGAGTTGAGGACACTGAAAATCATTATGAAAGAACTCGATGCCAAAGGCACCTGTCAAGTAACGGTAGACAAAGGCACATATACTCTGAGTGCCGGCTGGCAAAACGTCAATGTAAAGTATTTCGGTACAAAGGAGAACTACTCAGTAACACAATCGGAAACTGTCAACATCAAGGTTGTACGTAGTGTTACAAAACCGGAAGGTCTTGTATTCAAAGAGATATTCTTCAACGGCGAGACCAACAGCGGACAGATGATGCACCCCGACCAGTACTTTGTACTGTACAACAACGGAGATGAGACAGTATACGCCGACGGCGTAACTTTCTCCGTATCTGCACACGCAAACTGGAGCGAAGCAGATGTATTTACTGCACTGCTCCCCGGTGAGGTAGTAGCAGCACAGTTTTACTCTATCCCCGGCAATGGTAAGGATTACCCCGTAGAACCGGGCAAACAGATAGTAGTGGCACGTACTGCCATCGACCACAGCAAAGAGTACGAAAACGCAGTAGACCTATCGGGTGCTGATTTCGAAATATACGAGCCAGATATGCCTGCCCAATACGGTACCGACGTAGACAACCCCGATGTACCGAATCTTATAGCACACTTCTCTGTTTGGGGTATATTCAATATGCATCCACGTGGACCGCTGGCTCCGTTTATCTTCATACCCGAAACGGATATGAAGACTTTTATGGAAAACAACAAGTTCGAATACAAAACAAAAAAAGGTGAGACAAAATTCACCTACAAGGTGCCCGCAGGACTCATAATAGACGGCATAGAGACGGGCAACGAAGGTTTCTTGAAGGTAAAGTCGCTACCGGCTTCCGTAGACCAAGGTTCGATAACGGTAACGGGTTGCCACCGCCAAGAACTTATACGTCGTAAAGCGGGTCAAGGACACAAACTACAAGACACCAACAATTCGAGTGTAGACTGCGAGCGTGTAAAAGGACAGACGTCGTTCCCCAAAAAACAAAAATCTTCTCAACACTCAGGGATTCTGAGACGACCGATAACCACAAGCTCATACTACAAACAATTTCCTTGCGGAGTAGACGAGTTCGAAAACAGTTCTTCGAACATTCTAAAATAAGACAGAACGATAAGCTATCCATTTTAATTAGTATTTTTTAATCTTAAAAGCAGTTGGATATATCAATATACATAAACCCTGTTTGATATATCCAATCTGTTTTTTACAATAGATGAAACAAATTGCTACCAGATTTTCTGCTGTCGGGAAATTTATTTTAATATCAATATCCATACTATATGCAACGACAGCCGTTTACGCACAGAAGACAGACGAGCATAAGTCTTCTGTAATGCAGGGATACGTAAAAGACAAAAAAACGGGCAAAGGTATCGGTTTCGCCTCGCTACGTGTAGAAGAGTTATCGCAAGGCGTGATGTGTGATGCAAACGGACGTTATACTCTATCGGGTATCAGGCACGGCAAATATAAAATAGAGGTATCGTGCCTCAACTATGCAGCCGTTACAAAGGATATAGAGATAAAAAACGACACCTCGGTAACGTTTTACCTCCAAGAACAGAGCTATACTCTGTCGGGAGTAGAGGTAATGGCAACGTTCCGCCCATCAAAAGGGAGTAACGCCATAATAGGTCAGACCGCTCTCGAATATATACAACCCGTATCTATAGCCGATATTTTTCTGTTGCTACCCGGCAATATCATAGGCGGCAATTCGCTACATCGTTTCAACCTTATTGGGACGCGACAAGCGGGCACTGACAAAAACACATCGCTCGGTATGGGTTTGATAGCCGACGGTGTACCAATGACCAACGACGCTGTAAGGTCGCAGATGTACGGTATATCAGGCGACGACAACGTAGACCGGACATTTTACCGTCGAGGAGCCGTAAATGCAGGTATAGATATGCGCAGCATATCGACAGACCATATCGAAAGCATAGAAGTAGTGAGAGGAATATCGTCTGCCAAAGACGGCAATCTGAGTAGCGGAGCCATTCATATCAATTCCAAAAGAGGTGTTACTCCGCTTAGGGTACGTATCAAGACAGACCCGCTCAACAAACTGATTTACGCAGGTAAGGGATTCAAAATATCCGACAAAGCAGGAACTCTACACATAGGAGCCGACGCCTTATCGTCGACACCCGACGTAAGAGAGAAACTCGAGCGTTTTACCCGCTTAACTGCACAGATAAACTACACAAATCAAGTGCTCCTTGCAGACAAACCTCTTGATATGTCGGCAAAACTCAGTTCCACAGCTTCGGTTAATAATGTGAAGTCCGACGAACTGATAGACGAAAATGACGAATTTTACCGTTCCGACTATCTCAGGACAATGCTATCCATCAACGGCAAATGGCTCATAAATACACCTTTCGTCAGCAGCATAGAGATATTGGGCTCTGCCGACATTACAAGCGACATAATATCTCGACATAAAATGGTGCTTAGCTCTATGGGACCGAGCAGTATGCCCATAAGCACAACTGCGGGTGAGAACGAAGGAATTTTCTTGCCTGTAAAATACTATTCCGATTATAAAATAGAAAACATTCCTCTATATTTTTTCGTCCAGACCAACTTAAATTCTTCGTTCTCCACAGGCGAGGCATTCGACCATTATCTGTTGTACGGAGCTGAGTTGAAATCGAATAAGAACATAGGCAGAGGCTCGATAGTAGACCCCACACGCCCGCCGTATCCGGGCGACAATACATTTATACGCCCACGACCGAACTACACGATACCCGCAATAGTAAACGGAGCATTATATGTAGAAGACAGGGCGATACTCGACATATCCAACTCGTTGAAAGCAAATATGCGTCTTGGATTGAGGGCAACTCATATGTTTAATCTGCCGCAAGAATACGCTCTTAGTAGGAAAGTTATGATAGAGCCTCGTCTGCAAGGTGGGCTTACGCTTAAATCGAGGACAAACTCGGACAATACCGTCTCTAACACATTCCGTATAGGGTACGGAGAGGAGAATAAACTACCCACATTAGATATGCTCTATCCCGACAAGCTATACAGAGACTTTATCGTATTGAACGCATATTACCAACAGCCCGACAGAGACTATCTGTTAGTGAATACATACATTCATACACCGCTTAACACGTCATTGACAGAGAATAAAAACAGAAAGTTCGAGATTGGCTGGGATTTCCAATATAAAGACTTAGAGACTTCATTATCCGCATTCTACGAAGAATACAACGGCGGTTTCAGTTATTTCCCCGAATATTATCCTGTAGCTTTCACAAGATACCTAAAACCCAAGCACCCTGTAACGGGTAAACCCACTAAAGACGACTACGAACCCGAATACTATCGAGACTTTTCGATATTTCCCGTCGTACGTAATAGTGCAAAGACCACAAAACGCGGTATCGAATACCGAATTAAAAGCCCATACATAAAACCTATAAATACCACTATCGAACTCAATGGAGCATATTATCTTACCGTATACACGAAAGGTATACCAGTGATGTATAGACCCGAAGTAAAAGAGTTCGGACAGAAGTATCCATACGTTGGTATATACCAAGGAGATACACATATATATCAAAGCCGCCTGAATACCAATATATGGATCAATACACATATCAAACGGTTTGGGTTGATATTTACCAACTTTATACAGGTGGTATGGTTCTCGAAGCTACGCAACGGCAACGAAGAGAGTGTACTACCCTCTCATTATTTAGACCTTGACGGCAATATACACCAGGTAGACCAAGCAGAGATAGCAACCACGACAGGAATATTCAGATACCTCAGGCGTGAACGCTCGGAACTGTATTATCGTACCGAGACTAAGCCTGTATCGATATTTATCAATCTCAAAGCGAGCAAGGAATTTGGCAAGCACATAAAACTCTCATTCTTTATCGATAATCTGATAGATATCAATCCGCACTACAAAGCAGCAGACAAGACAACCGAAAGAGAGTGGGCTATCCCGTTTTTTGGAGCAGAATTAACCGTTAATATACTATAAAACACAAAAAATGACCAAATCTCGTAACATACTCATCTATATACTATTCGGCTTATTGATACAAAATAATGTATATTCGTCCAATCCATCGGAACGGAGAATAATACCATTATCACAGTCAGAAAAGACGACAGACAGATTTCGTTTCGACCTTAACTCTCACATTGCTGACATTATATATCGGCATCCGGCACTGTACGAACTACAGAATCACAAAGGACACTTCTTCGACGACGTCATCAACATCAACGACAGCCTGTCGGCAGACAGTATACCTTTTCGCCGAACATCTGTATGTTTACGGTACGCCGACAGCAAAATATCGGGCGACTTCTTACCATACAACGGGAACACCTTCATAGATACGGAAGTACTTGCCAATGCTATCTATGGTACATCGAACTACGGTACAATATTCGGCAGTATATCTTTTTCCAAAGGACTACACGCAGGATATGCTTGGAATGCAATTCGCGACGCCGATCTATATCTGCCATATATCATATCCGACTCTACCGGAGGCGATTACCGATACGAAAACTATTACGTCGCCGGAGGATACTCTTTTCACCTGAACAGGCTATATTACGGAGTCGAGGGAAGTATAAAGGGTGAAATAGCATCACGACAGACCGACCCTCGCTGTGCAAATACCTTGTCGTATCTTACACTAAGAGCGTCTGCCACATTACCGCTCGATTCGGGCGATGCTCTGTCGCTGAGTGCGTCATATATCCGTAACAAACAATATCTGCATCTACTCAACTGGCGTCCCAATCAACAAGACCGTTTCTTTGTTACATACGGATTCGGATACTACGACCTGCAAGAGAGCCCCGTCTCTTTCGGCATACGCCGAATGTATTACATAGAAGGTGTAAATACAAAACTGACTTACAGCAATATAGGCAAAAACAAAAATATAAGTCCCGATATTACAGCCGACTTGGAATATGTATTGCTATCGATGAAAACGGAGGAGGCAAGTGCCAAAAACCTTTTCGGCTCCACAACTCATCATTTCAACGGTTCTCTATGGCTTGCTTTCGTCAAAAACTCCACACTCGAATATACCGTGGGGGTTCAGACCCAAAACAGGCTACGAAAAGGTAAAGAGAACATCTACGAGGCTTATCGCCCCGACGAAAATTATCCGTCAATATATGATTACCGACTCGTAGGCACACGCAGCCGATATACATCGATAGTTTCACAAAATATGTTGCAAGGGAAAATAAATTACAATCTTACAGACAATTTCACTCTCGAAGCGTTGCTCGGTGTAGGGGCAGATTATCTGTCCGAATGCTATTCGCTCAATAATCAACACTGGTCTGTAATCTCGGCATATCCCTCGTTGGGCATAGGAGCCAAGCATCGCACAGCCAAGGCAGAATGGGGTGTAGACGCACGACTTTTTATGCATATCCCGATAAACTACGACTATAAGGTAGAATACGGAGAATTTCGCCTCGACTATCAGACAACATTCCTCCCATACGCTTTCCATACAGACAGGTCTGTGAGTGTCTTGAGCGGGCTTTACTTCTCATACCCAATCACTAAAAACGGACAAAAGGCAGGCATATCTCTCAAATATTACATAAGGAGAGGTAGCCGCCCGATAGACGTAATATACAACGGCACTCCGGGAGTCGTATCTCATCTACTATCTAACCCCTCTACCGAAAAGATACACAACAACGAATACCGGATAAATGCAACTCTGTTTATAGAACTCTGAAAAACATTAAATATCCCAATATGATTACTAAGGTTTTCTGTAAAAAAATCGTTGTTATCCGCCATTCGTATCTATTTTTTGTATAATTTAGTGTCTTCTCCGAGACTTAGAGATATCGCTGATAATTAGCATTTTACTTACATTTACTTTATATAATTCAATATATCATACCAATGAACAAACTGCCAATATTAATATCATTTGCTTTTGCAGCAACACTTTGGGGACAGAGCAACAACCCTTACTCTTTAATACCCAAAGGATACGTCATTTTCGACGCTGTCGGAGGCGACCTAAACAAAGACGGCATCGCCGATAGTGTGTTCATAATTAAGGGGACAGACAAAGATAATTTCGTCTACAACCACTTCGACTCGATAGTAGACCGTAACCGCAGAGGTATAATAGTACTGTTCAAAAAGAACGGATTGTACGAATTAGCCGTACGCAATATAGAGTGTTTCTCTTCGGAGAATGAAGACGGAGGCGCCTATTACGCCCCCGAACTCTTTGTAGAGATACGCAAAGGTAATTTGTATATCCAATATGCACACGGTAGGTACGGATATTGGCGATATACATTCAGATACCGCAACTCGGAGTTCGAACTAATCGGCTACGACCGTCGTAACGGCGGAGCAGTAATCGATAGCGACGAGAGTATCAACTTTCTAACACGAAAGAAGCGAACAATCGTAAACACGAACAAAAATGCGGAAGGTGGAGACGAAGTATTCAAAACTATATGGAGCGAGATAAAAATACAACAACTTGTCAGACTATCGGAAATAGAAGATTTTGACGAGCTGGATATGGACATATACTAAAAAAACTCGAAGAAGACAGGATACGATGAATGGCAAAAAGAAGATAAGATACTGCTCGGCTCTGGCGATGATAGCACTGATGGTGGGAGTCGCCGAACTGACCGGCGAGAGGGAGATAATATTCCCCGAGATGGCAGCACTGACAATAGGTCTGTGGATTAGCGACAAACATATTTGGCAGGTCGGCAACGGGCAACTCATATTGCTGATGACACTGGCAGCCGTTGCAGGAGTGCTGATAGTGTGTTATTCACCGCTTCCATTCATATTCAATATTGTGGCAGCATTCGTTATTGCGGGGGTGATATTGACTACGCAACGTTCGACGCTGTACCCGCTCGTGTCAGCTTTGATACTACCCGTACTACTCCACACCACAAGCTGGGTATACCCTCTGTCGGTATTGACGATGACCATTATCATTATTACCGTCAAACACATATTCGAGCGAAATGGTGTCCGCAGCAGGTTCGAATATACACCGTCCGACAAGCCCATAAAATCGGCTGTTTCTATTTGGACGGGAATGACGGTCTGCATTCTCTTAATTGCCGCCATAGGATATTACTCCACATATATTTATATAATAATTCCCCCACTGATTGTTTCGTTCGTAGAATTTGTAAACACCAAAGCGGGCTTCCGCAACCGCCCCGTGCTGACGGTGCTGCTTCTATCGGTCTGTTCGCTTATCGGGTCTACATTTCAACTCGTGGGGCACTTCTATCTCGGATTACCCTTGGCGGTTGTCGCCTTTTCGATATTGATAGCTGTCTTTGGGCTATTCGAGTGGTTGGGTAAGTTTTTCGCTCCCGCCGGAGCCATATCTCTTATCCCTTTACTGCTACCTGAGGAGGTTCTGCCATATCTTCCTCTCGAGGTATTTGTAGGTGCGGTATTTTTTATTGCCATCGCTATGATTTTTTTCCAAAAATGCTATAAATGGTCGCGTGCACAGATTGTCTACTGCCTAATTCCACACTATCTCATTAGCCGAATATATCACAAAAAGGAAACAAACAAAAAAGGATATCTAAAAGAATAGATACCCCTTCTGTGTTTTATCGATAGTATTTTTATTGGAAATAAGCAACCATCATCCAGACAGCCTTTTCCTGCTCTTCGATGTAATCGCCCATCAATGTTACGGTAGCGTCATCGCCGATTTCGGCAGCATCTGCCGATATTTGACGTTCGAGGTGGATAAGGTATTTGTATGTTTCCAATATATTCTTCATCGCTTGGTCTCCATCGGTTACCAAACCGCTTTCTTTTATTTGCGATACTTTCAGATAATCCGAAAAATTGTGCTGAGGAGTTTCGCCCAACATAAGCAGTCTTTCGGCTACTTCGTCGACTTTTTCTGCAGCGTCATTATACATATCTTCAAATTGTTTGTGAAGAACATAGAAATTTTTGCCTTTTATATTCCAATGGAAGCCTCTGAGATTGGTATAATAAACCTGCAAATCTGCCAATAATTGACTTAAACCTTTTGTTACCTTCTGGACATTTTTCAGTCCCGTAAAATCTAATACTTTCATATTACTGTTCCTTTATAAATTTATTATTAATAATTTTTCTGCAAAGTTACATCATAATATCCAAATAGCCAAACAATATATTTTATATCAAAATAGACAATGCCTATCGACAACACCATACAATTGACGAAACAAATAACATTTTTCTCGCCGGTGGTCGTATACAAAAAAAAGACTGTTACCTCGTGTGTAACAGCCTCATCTATCGGTGGAGAATAAGGGACTCGAACCCTTGACCCCCTGCGTGCAAGGCAGGTGCTCTAAGCCAACTGAGCTAATCCCCCTTTTGTAACCTTTCAATCGTAGTCCCACGCAGAGTTGAACTGCGGACCTCCACATTATCAGTGTGGCGCTCTAACCAACTGAGCTATAGGACTATTTCCCAATACATAAACAAAAAACTATCAGACGCAAGACCAAAAGTCCTTTATCCAATAGTCTTATTTCTATATGTCTCTATCAAAACAACTCCGTAGTATAAGAAAGTAAAAATACTCCCTCTTATAACTTATACACCTTCGCTTATCTCTATAAAGGAGGTGTTCCAGCCGCACCTTCCGGTACGGCTACCTTGTTACGACTTAGCCCCAGTCATCGG
>GG774889.1:446725-519315 GCA_000163695.1 Bacteroidetes oral taxon 274 str. F0058 | reverse complement strand
CCGTTTTACTATGGGGTATTAGTCCAAATTTCTCCAGGTTATTCCCCAATTGAAGGTAGGTTGTATACGTGTTACGCACCCGTGCGCCGGTCGCCACCAAACTATTGCTAATTCGTGATGCCCCTCGACTTGCATGTGTTAAGCCTATCGCTAGCGTTCATCCTGAGCCAGGATCAAACTCTTCATTGTTAAGTTTTCCTTGTCTGACATATATATAATACGTCAGTAGCTCAGATGTATATTTATAAGTCTTTTCGTATTGACGGGAAGTCTTTTTAAAATAAGGCATATATAAATACACCTCATAGCTTCCTTATACTACATTTTTGTTGTTTCAATATATCAATGACCTCTGTCTTCTCTATAAAAACTCCTCGACCTCCAAAAGTTCTAACCCCTCGAAATCGGATTGCAAAAGTAATACTTTTTTATTCCACCACAAAACTTTTTCGCATCTTTTTTAGCAAAAAATACTACTTTATTTACAACGCATTGATTATTAATAAAATACATTTGAAGGTTTTTTACTCAGCACATCGAACATATATAAACACATCGAACATATATAAATATATACCTCCATTTAGCTTGATAAGCGAATAAACATATTTAGACTAAAACACCTTCAATTGATTGATTTAATGCCTATTATTCAAGATATAGTTAATATTTTTTTCTTTGCCCTAAGCATTTCGCGTTTGCCCTTAGCTCCTTGTATGCGTTCGACGACGAATCCTGCCTGCTGCATATTGCGTCGCACCTGCCCTTTGGCACAGTATGTCGTCAATATCGCCTCATCTTCGGCATACCGATACAACAATTCGAAGCGGTCGAGAGCCCACATTTCGGGTTGCTTGTCGGGCGAAAAAGCATCGAAATAGCACACGTCGAACTGCGGAAGCCTGTCCATCACAGTAAAATCGGCAAGGTGTTTCGTGATAAAAAACCGGTCGTTTATCCGTACTTCTGCGTTCCACTCTGCCCTGTGCAGCGAAGCAAACTCGTCGGCTCTACCGTATCGTGACACAAAATTGAGCTCCGACGCCAGAGCATCGTCGATAGGATAACGCTCGACAGCGTGATAATGAACCTCCAAATCGTTATTTATGGCATATATCATCGTCAGATAAGCATTGAGTCCCGAACCGAAGCCTACCTCGAGCAGAGTCAGACGTTTCTTGCAGCAAAGCCTTAGCCCCGCCTCGATGAATACGTGCTCCGACTCTTGTATCGCCCCGAACGTGGAGTGATAAGTCTCTCCTATCGATGGGATTAGTACGGTATTCGAGCCGTCGTCGGTGGTAATCAACTTCATCATCTTTGCCTCCCAAAAATGTCATTGAGTAATTAGTTGCCGCCGCCAACGGCAATATCCCGCTATGCCCATTATATCGTAAACGGCAAAAAGCAATGAAGTAAGGTACATCTGCTGAAAGAAGAAAAGGGCGATACAAACGGTATCGGCAACGATGAAAAATAGCCAATTCTCGACCACCTTACGTGCCAGCAACCAAGTGCCGACGATACAAAGCGACGCAGTAAGCGAATCGCCTAAAGGAACGGGCGACTCGGTATAGTTCTTTATTACGAAGAAAAGTGCCCCGAAACATACCATTGCTATTGCAAACGATACTACCGCCTGACTCTTACTCATCTTCGATACCCTTACAAACTCCGTACTATCCTCTTCTCTCTTAGTTATCCAAAAATAGAAACCATAGATGCTCATCGCCACATAGTATAGTTGCAGTGAGCCCATAGCATAAAATTTACTCTGATAGAAGACTATCAGGTAACATATCGACGACAAAAAGCCAAAAATCCAAAGCCATATCTTGCCCCTGACCGAGAAAAACATATAACAGAAACTCAGCAACACGCCGAGAGCCTCTATATAGTTAGCTGTAATATATTTTACAATAACGTCCAACATCGTTCACCGCTTTGTCTTTTTGCGTTTATGTTCTTTGTAAAAATGTTTTATAGTATACAGAGGATACACCAACATCATTCGTGGACCCGCGAAACGCATAACCTCCCGTATACGTCGCCTCATCTCAGGTTCGTAGCAATGTATGGGGCAAACTTTGCACACGGGTTTGTCTTCGCCGAAATGGCATTTATCCAAACGACGAGAAGCGTAAGCTAACAATCGGGCACAATCGGTACACAAAGCGTCGGTCGTATTGTGTCTCTTCCTACAATAGATAGATATCATCTTCTCTATCATCACTTTCTCGCCCTCGTTCATCTCTAATATATATTATGTAATAAACAATTCCTCAGATTATCAACTTATGACCTTTTGCCAAGCCTCCTTCGCCTGTCTCTTTGTAGAGCGACGGTATATCGTGTCCCGTCTCTTTCATCACCTCCACTACGCGGTCGAACGACACACGATGCACCCCGTCCGTAAAATTGGAGTAAAGGTTGGCATCAAGGGCACGAGCGGCAGCATAAGCATTCCGTTCGATACAGGGTATCTGCACGAGCCCGCAGACGGGGTCGCACGTCATACCGAGGTGATGCTCCAGACCCATCTCGGCGGCGTACTCTATCTGAGCCGGACTACCGCCAAACAACTGACAGGCAGCCGTTGCCGCCATAGCACAAGCCACACCTATCTCGCCCTGACAACCTACTTCGGCTCCCGAGATAGAGGCATTAGCTTTGACAGTATTACCGAAAAGCCCCGCTGTTGCCAACGACCGCAATATACGTTTTTCGGTGAATTCGTGTGACTTATGGAGGTGATACAGTACTGCCGGTATCACACCCGACGAGCCGCAGGTAGGAGCCGTTACTATCTCGCCGCCCGAGGCATTCTCTTCGGAGACGGCTAATGCATAGGCAAATACAAGCCCACGCGACTGCAACGAGTCTTTGTACCCTTTCGCTTTGATATAATAAGTAGACGCCTTACGGGTCAGAGCCAGCGGCCCGGGCAGTACTCCTTCGCTCTCGAGTCCACGCTTCACTGCGGCACTCATCACCTGCCATACGTGGCTCAGGTAGTCCCATATATCACTGTCTTCACATTCTTCGACATATTCCCAATATGTTTTGCCCGTCTCCTTACACCATTGCAAAATATCGGTTATCTTGTTTTTATCGTAAATATTGCGGTTTCTCCGTTCGTCGAGACCAATTATTTTGGTACCGTCAGACAGAGCCCCGCCACCTATGCTGTATACCGTCCACGAGTCGGTAACATCGCCAGCACGGTTGTACGACTCGAACTTAACGGCATTCGGATGAAATGGCAGAAAGACATTCGGCTGCCACTCTATCGTAGTCGTAGCCGCAGGGTTGAGCACATCGAGGATAGCGGCATCGGTAAGGTGTCCTTTACCCGTTGCTGCAAGGCTTCCGTATAGCGTCACCACAAACTTGTCGGCATCGTGATGCTTGTCCAGAAAAAGCTGTGCCGCACGTTTAGGTCCCATCGTATGGCTGCTCGACGGTCCGTTGCCTATTCTGTATATCTCTTTTATAGATTTCATTTTTTCAGTAAAAAATATATGTGTTATTTCGCAGTGCAAAGGTACAAAAACAATTAAGATTCTGTCATAAACTCACAAAAACAGATTATCAACTCCGTCTATTGACGGCAAAAGAGGTTGCTCATAAAAAAGGCAACCTCTCTCGTCGGTATATCGTCGGCAAAAATGCCAAAATCCGTTATCGTACTATCTTCATTTCGTCGATAAGATTACGGGCTCCTGCAAATTTGTCGATAATGAAGAGCATATAACGCACGTCGAGGTTGATACAGCGTTGGAGGTTCTCTTCGAAATCGATGTCGCCGCTCATAGCCTCAGAATTGCCGTCGAAGGCAAGCCCTATAAGATTGCCCTCTGCATCGAGGACAGGTGAACCCGAATTGCCGCCTGTGATGTCGTTGTTGGATATGAAGCAGGTGGGCAAATCGCCGTTTTTATCGGCATAGATACCAAAATCTCTGGCATAGAACAGGTCTTTGAGCTTCTTGGGGACGATAAACTCGCTGCTGGTAGAGTCTTCTTTCTGTATAACGCCTTTCAGAGTAGTGTAATACTCGTACTCAACTCCGTCTCTTGGCTCATAACCTCGTATATTACCGTAAGTTATACGGATAGTAGAATTGGCATCGGGAGCAATCGGCTTATTCTTGTTGATTTGAAGAATACCGTCGACGAAATAACGATTGCCACGCTCTATATTGGTATTTGCCTCCTTGGTGGCTTTTCCTATCTCCCTCGCCTTGGCAATGGCGCTGTTGGCAACGAGCAAAGCGGGGTCTTTCTTGACGATATCGAGATTCGAAGACTTCAGCAGCTCTTCCACCTTGGCTTTGGAGACAAAAACGGATTTATTCATCAAAAACGCTGCATATTTCTCTGCATTTCCTTTGAACTTCTTTGCCTGAACATCATCGAAAAACGAAGGACGATATTTTTTGTCCATATTCTTGTATGCATAGTCAAACATTTGTGCTATAAGCATCTGTTCGACAGCGGGATCGAAGTCTTTGTAAAAACCGTTGATATACTTCGTTAATTTTTCCATTGTCTTGCTGCGTTCGGCTTCGTCTTTGATGGCGGCTATTCCCTCGATATTCGAGTAAACGCTGTAAGCAAACGAAAACAGTTCCGGTCCTCTAAACACGCATTCGGATATGTACAGCTGAGCCCTACGTGCGTCGCTGCGGTCGGCATAGCCCTCTTTCAACAAATTAAGGGCATTGCCGTATTTCGCATTATTACTATGGGCAGCCCATTTGCTGTAATTATCCTCTATATCGAGCTTTTGCTGCATAGTATTAAGTTTTTTCAGAGCCTTGTTTTGCTGCAACGAATATTTCCAATAGTTCGAACACGAAGCATACTTAGAGGCATACTGAATGCGGGTCTTTTGCGACTCTGCCATTTTTTTACGCAAAACATTTATTTTCACGCTGCGAATATTGTAAATCAAATCGTTTATCATCATAGCCTCTTTTAGCCCGAAAGACGTTAGGAATCTGTCGGTAGAGCCGGGGAATCCCATCACCATCGCAAAATCGCCGTCTTTGAGTCCCTTCACGCTGACAGGGAAAAAGTGCTTGGGTTTCAGCGGTATATTGTCTGCCGAGTAGTCGGCGGGATTACCGTCTTTGTCGGTATATATTCTAAACAACGAGAAGTCTGCCGTGTGTCGAGGCCATTCCCAGTTGTCGGTATCGCCACCGAATTTGCCCATCGATTGCGGAGGAGCACCGACCATACGCACGTCGCGGTAGGTGGTGTACACAAACAACAAGAATTGGTTGCCATTGAAGATATCTATCACCTGAGCATCGTTGACAGTGCCCTTCGACGCCTCATCGGAAATAATCTTGCCTATCGAGTCGATAACGTTTTGGCGTTCGCTCTCGGTCATATCGTCGTTTAGTTGAGGTACGATTTTGTCGGTTACATCTTCCATACGCACAAGTATCTGAGCTGTAATACCTTCGTTCGGCAGTTCGTCGGATTTTTTGTATGCCCAGAATCCGTCGCGTAGATAGTCGTGTTCTACCGACGAGTGCGACTGTATCATACCGAAACCGCAGTGATGGTTGGTCGAGAGGAGACCTTCGCCCGATATCAGTTCACCCGAACAGAAATGCCAGAAGTTCGAACCCGCATTGCCGAGACCTACGACAGCATCTTTGAGGCTGCTACGATTGATATTATAGATGTCTTCGGGTGTAAGGCGGAAGCCCTGAGCCTTCATCTGTTCGTAATTTTTACCTATAAGCGACAACAACCACATTCCTTCGTCGGCTCGTACTGTCGCACTCAGGCTGAAAATAGAGATTAACAATATTGCTAAAACTTTTCTCATATACATTATTTTTTTATTATTACTTAATATTCAACTTATTATATTTCTTACAAAAAACGCACCTCTTACAACACGGCATCTATCCTGCTCATCGCCTCTTTGGTTGCATCGTAGGTATTGAACGTCGACAGGCGGAAATAGTTCTCACCACAATCGCCAAAGCCCACACCCGGAGTACCCACGATGTACAGCTCATTGAGCAGATAGTCGAAAAACTCCCACGATCCCATACCATTCGGGCAACGAAACCACACATAAGGCGAATTGACCCCACCCGAATAGAAAATACCTTTCTTGTCGAGGACATCTATTATCAGTCTGCTGTTTTTCTTATACTCGGCTATATTACGGTCGGCATCAGCCATTCCTGCCTCCGAGAGAGTTGCTACGACACCTCGCTGCTGCGGGTAAGGAGCGCCGTTGTATTTCGTAGTCTGGCGTTGTTGCCACATCTTGTTGAGCGATATGCCGCCCGACACAAGCTCCATAGGCACAATGGTATATCCGCTACGCACACAGGTGAAACCCGCCGTCTTCGACAGGCTGCCAAACTCTATGGCACAAGTACGAGCACCCTCGATACTGAATATGGAATGAGGCTTGTCGTCTTCTTCGATAAAACGCTCATAAGCATTGTCGTACAATATTACCGCTCCACAACTATTGGCGTAATCGACCCACGTTTTCAGTTGCGTATAATCGAATGTGGCTCCCGTAGGGTTGTTGGGCGAACAGAGGTATATCATATCCGCCTTACAGTCGGGAGGCGAAGGCAAAAAGTTGTTGTCGGCAGTGCAAGGCAGATATATTATCTTCTGCCCGTCCATAAGCGAAGTAGCCTTGTACAAAGGATATACGGGGTCGGGCACGAGCACGGTATTGGCTCCTTTCTCGAACAAGTCGGTGATGTTGGCAATATCTGACCCGATACCGTCGCCGATGGTTATCTCGTTCATTTGCAGCTCCACGCCGTAACGCCTATAATACTCTACGACAGCATTTCGTGCAAAACCGTAGCCAAGCTCCGGTCCGTAGCCTCTGAACGTCTCTTTGTGTTTAAGTTCCTCGAAAGCACCGATGATGGCATCTGCCACAAAAGGCGACAGCGGTAGCGTTACATCGCCGATACCGAGCTTTATGAGCGGTTTGTCGGGATTTGCCTCCACGAAACGTTTGGTACGTACGGCAATCTCCGTAAAGAGATAGTTTTCTTCGAGTTTCGAGTAATTAGTATTTAATTTCATCTATTTATTCTAAAAAATCTATTTTTTCACACAAAAATGATAGTTATCAATACATTACAAAACAATCTATTGACAACTATCATCTGTCTGTCGGTATTAGAAGAAATACCGTCCGCTAAGAGCAAACGCCCACAAACCTGGCGTGTGATAACCTATCTTAATTTTGTCGGAATACTCGTTGGTTATCGGATGAAATTCCTTACCGAAATCTATACCTATGAGAGGACGATAATCGAGTGATATAGATATAGGTACGTCGTCGAATTTATATTCTATACCCAGATGTCCTACCACTCCGGTAAAGAAGTATCTGTGTATACCCACTCGATTTTTCCATTTTTCAGAGTATTTAGTGTCATTTTTATCGGCAAAACGCAACGGATGATACCAATCGTTATCGCCCCAGTTGTATCCGAGAGCAGCACCCAAGCCTCCGTAAACGGAAAAATTGGGATTATTCAGCGAATGGCTAAGCCAGTTGTAAGTAACAGTAACCTGAAGCCCGCGGAAATAGAACGAACCTGCGTCGAGTTGTACGAAATTACTCTCGCTATTGACATATTGCTGAAAAGTAAGTTCCTGATTACCTCCGAGACGCAAACCTATTGAGCGTGGCTGTGCCATTACGACAGACACCGAAGCAACGCTAAGAAATAAAAACAAACATAATTTTTTCATTTGTATCATACTTTAAATTAGTTAATATTATTATTATCAATCACAAACATATTTATTCGACCTCTACATTGAGGTTGTTTACTATGAAGTCTTGCCGCTCCTGAGTGTTTTTACCCATATAAAACTTCAGCATATCCGAGACGGCGTCCTCTTTTCGCAGAGTAACCTTATCGAGACGCATATTCTTGCCTATGAAGGTCTTAAATTCATCGGGGTCTATCTCGCCCAGCCCTTTGAAGCGCGTTATCTCCGGATTGGCTCCGAGCTTCGACAATGCCTGCTTACGCTCTTCTTCCGAGTAGCAGTAGAGAGTCTCTTTCTTGTTCCTTACTCTGAACAAAGGCGTCTGCAATATATATATGTGCCCTTTTTTAATCAGGTCGGGGAAAAACTGCAAGAAAAAAGTCATCAACAACGAACGAATGTGCATTCCGTCGGGGTCGGCATCGGTAGCAATGATTATCTTGTTGTAACGCAAGCCCTCTATACCGTCTTCGACGTTTAGTGCCGCCTGCAACAGATTGAGTTCTACGTTAGTATACACTATCTGTTTTGTTTTGTTGAATGAGTTCAGCGACTTACCACGCAAAGAAAAGACGGCTTGTAGATTCGGGTCGCGAGTCTTTGTAATAGAGCCGCTTGCAGAGTCGCCCTCGGTGATGAAAAGGCAAGTATCGTTTTTACTGTCGCTCTTGGTATCGTTGAAGTGTATGCGACAGTCTCTCAGCTTCTTATTGTGTAGACTTACTTTTTGTGCATTTTTGCGGGCAACCTTCGTTACCGAGGCTATCGCTTTACGCTCTTTTTCGGACTCTTGTATTTTTTTCTGTAAAATCTCCGCAACATCGTGATTTATATGCAGGTATCGGTCTATTTCTTTCACCACAAAATCACCGATAAACTTCTGCACCGTCATACTGTTCGGGTCATTGGGGTCTACTTTCGTAGAACCGAGTTTTATCTTGGTTTGGCTCTCGAATACAGGGTCTTGGAGCGACACGGATATAGCCGCCACAAGCCCCATACGTATATCGGCATATTCCATATTTTTACCGTAAAAGTCTCTGATACTCTTACCGAAATACTCGCGGAAAGCACTTTGGTGCGTACCGCCCTGTATCGTATGTTGTCCGTTTACAAACGAATAGTACTCCTCGCCGTACTGATTGGTATGTGTGAATACTATCTCTATATCTTCGCCCTTGAGGTGTACTATCGGGTATAGCGGGTCGGATGTTATGTTTTCGTCGAGCAGGTCGAGCAGCCCGTTTTGCGAAGTCATTTTACTACCGTTGAAGTCTATGGTCAAACCCATATTGAGGTAGCAGTAGTTTTTTATCATCGACACCACAAATTCCTCTCTGTATGCGAAATTACCAAAAATATCGGCGTCGTTGTCCGGTTTGAATATTACCTCCGTACCCGACTTTTCGGCAGTAGCCTCCGCTGGAGTTTCCTCTACCAGAACACCTTTTTCGAACACGGCACTCTTGACCGTACCCTCGCGGTAAGACCGTATAATGAATCGCTCCGAAAGGGCATTTACCGCTTTGGTACCCACTCCGTTGAGACCGACACTCTTCTTATACCCCGACGATGTGTATTTACCGCTCGTATTCATCACGGAGACAGCCTTTATCATCGATTCTTGCGATATGCCGCGACCATAGTCGCGTACCCGTACAGTATTGTCTTCCAGAGTAATATCTATCGTCGCACCAAAACCGTTTCGGAACTCGTCTATCGAGTTGTCTATCACCTCTTTGATTAAGACATATATACCGTCGTCGGGCGACGAGCCATCGCCCAATTTACCGATATACATACCCGGACGTTTGCGGACATGCTTCAAGCCCTCGAGATGAACTATCTCAACTTCCGAGTTTTCGCCGCTTTGTCCCAATAAATTGCTGTCTTCAGTCATTTACTTTATATGCTTTTCGTACAAATCAACGAGTTATATTTCCTCATTACATATTACAAAATTAATATTTTTTATCGACAAACAAATATTTCTCCATACAACAAAAAACTATTACTTTTGCAATTTAAAACAAAATACTACTATCGTAGCACAACGATAATGAACTCGAACAGATTATTTTATAAGCCAAATCCATACAAAATAGCGATAGACGTAATAGCTTGGATAATAACATTATCCATATTGCTTATCTGGCGAGTATCGGCGGAAAAATACTCCATAATAAACTACATATACGTCTTTGGCGGCACACTCGGATATTGGTTGGTGGTGGCATATTTTTTTCAACGTTACCGTCCCCGCAAGAGATATAGGTTTCTCAAAGAGTTAGGTATAGTACTGATAGTATCGCTTACTGTACTGGCTACGTTTTATATTGGCATAGAGCACTTTGCAAGTATCTTCAAAAACGTATCGTTATATGTGATAACCTCTATGATATTGATAATGTTTATCATAAGCTATACAATCATACTTACATACCAATTCTATCGCTATGCCACCAATATGGACGAAGAGTTGCCGCAGGTCGAACATCGACAATCGGCAGAAGTACTGAAAAAAAGTAAAGAAATAGACTCCGACGAACTCGAAGATATACGCAACGAGATAAAAACATACACAGACAGCGGGTCTCTCGATTTTATCGAACAACACATAGACCTTAGGTCGTCTAACACAAGGCTTTTCGCCTCTACTACCCATTTCAATTTCAACACCATACGCCAATATCGTTACAGTGCATTGGTTAATCTGGCTAAACTCAATTCGATACGAGGTATCAACATTATTTTCAACAAAGTAAACGAAAAACTACCCGACGGCGGGTTATGGTGTATCTGCTACGAATCGATATATCAGCTACGAGAATATATCAATAAAAAATATCCGCCGATTATACGTAACATCGTACAGGTAGCAGCGTTTTTCACCAAACGCATACTCCCCAAAATAGCACTTACCAGCAGACTCTACTTCGATATCACCAAGGGTAAAAACCGCTACTTCTCTCACACAGAGATACTCGGCAGACTGTATTACTGTGGTTTTGAGGTGATTGCTGAAGGCAAAACCGACACTCTCAACTGGGTAGTGGCTCGCCGCAAATCGAACCCTAAATATCTTGTACACAAACGCTACGGAGTAATCATAAAACTGCCACGTGTATGTAAAAACGGCGAAATAAGACCGATATACAAAATGCGCACAATGTACCCTTATGCCGAATACATACAGAGCTATATGTACAGAAAATCAGGCACAGACGATATCGGCAAGATAAAGAACGATATGCGTATAACGGGCTGGGGAAGGATTTTCCGTAAATTCTGGATAGACGAACTGCCGATGATATGGAATCTGGTCAAAGGCGACCTAAAACTCGTAGGCGTACGCCCGGTAAGTATGGCTAATTTCAAAACTTATCCGAAGTATCTGCAAGACAAACGCATAAAGGTGAAACCCGGTCTGATACCGCCTATGTACTACGATATGCCCAAAAGCGACGAGGACTTCTACCGCTCCGAAGAGAGATATATCGACCGCTATCTGAAGTCGCCGCTGAAAACAGACATACAGTATCTGTTCGGAGCATTGTACAATATATTTATCAAACGGGCACGCAGCCACTAAACACACATCGTACGCAATAAACTCATAATCACACCATTAACAGCAAATATCAAAAAAAATCGTTTTTTTGTATACGGAAATGTTGTCGGTTAAAAAAAATGTATTACCTTTGCAGTCCGATTTGAAACTTAGCTAAAAAGTTCCAATAAGGCCCATTCGTCTATCGGTTCAGGACGCCAGATTTTCATTCTGGAAAGAGGGGTTCGATTCCCCTATGGGCTACAATATTTAACGATAAAATTTGTTTTAGAAAAAATGGCAAATCATAAATCATCTATCAAAAGAATTCGTCAGATTCAAAGAAAAAAATTGCATAACAGATATTATGCAAAGACAGCTCGTAATGCAGTAAGAAAGTTGCGTGCCACAACAGAAAAGACCGTTGCTGCCGAATTTTTACCAAAAGTGGTTGCGATGCTCGATAAACTTGCCAAACGCAATATCATTCACAAAAATAAGGCAGGTAACCTAAAATCGAAACTGACAAAACATGTAAATAAATTGGGATAAATTTAAATTTTTCATATTTGTTATATATTAATACGGAACTTCTTCGTAGCGATACGGGGGAGTTTTTTATTTTCTGTGTCTCAACACTTTATCTATCTGCTGTTTTACATCTTTTTTATAATAAAAGAAAAACATTTTCTGCTCGTTTTTTTCACGGACTGTACGTGCCACGAAAACCTTTTCCATAGTATACGGGTCTATGCCTGTGTAATATATCTCCGTTGCAAGTGTCATAGGTGTAGGGGTAAAGTCTTGCACTTGTTCGAGCCTGAAATTCAGACGCTTGGTTGCCAGCATAAGCTCTTTCATATCATCTACCGTACAGTATGGCAGACTCGATATAAAATAAGGTATAATCTGCTGATTGAGTGAGTATTTAGCATTGACGGTATCGAATATACGGTTGAAACGTATGAAAGTATCGAACGAAGGTTTGCGGATAGCGCTAAGTACACGCTGCGAGGTGTGCTCGGGAGCCACCTTGAGTCTGCCCGATACGTGATTTTTTATCAACTCTTCGGTATAAGCCTGCAAACTACCGTCGATAGCATCGTCGCCTGTCTTGTGTAGCAATATATCGTATCGGACGCCACTGCTGATAACGCTCTTTTTAACACCCGTCAAAGCGTCTACTTTGCCGTATAGTTCGAGCATCGGGCGATGGTCTACATTGAGATTTCGGCAAACATTGGGAAAAACACACGAGGCTCGCGGACAACGGCGACAGATGTCGAAGTTCTTGCCTCGCAGGCGATACATATTCGCCGAAGGACCGCCAAGGTCGCTGATATACCCTTTGAAGTCGGGCAGCTGCGACACTTTTTTGACCTCTTCCAGAATGCTTTCTTCCGACCGCGATACCACAAATTTGCCCTGATGTGCCGAGATGGTGCAGAAGGAGCACCCTCCGAAACAGCCTCTATGAGTGTTTATCGAGTGTTTTATCATCTCGTAGGCAGCAATAGTTTTACCCCTGTATTTCGGATGCGGCATACGCATAAAAGGCAATGCATATATGCTGTCGAGCTCCTCTGTGGTCATAGGCTCATTGGGAGGATTTATCACAACGAACCTTTTCGCCGTCGGTTGCACAAGTGTTTTGGCGTAGAACTTATTAGACTCTTCTTCAAATATGCGGAAATTCGATGCCGACTTACGTTTGTCGCGTCTGCATTCCTCGAACGAGAACAATTTTAAGAAATCATCGCCTTCGGGCATCTTATCGGCAATATATCCGACTTGTCCGAGACTACAACACTGCTCCACTCCACCGCCATTTCTAAATATCTCCACTATACGACCGATGGTCTTCTCGCCCATACCATATACCAATATATCGGCTTTCGAACTTTCGAGAATGGAGGGATACAGACAGTCGTCCCAATAGTCGTAGTGCGACAGACGTCGGAGCGAAGCCTCTATACCTCCGATGATGATGGGAGTATTCGGATAGAGTTTTTTTAGTATATTGCAATATACAATGGTGGCATTGTCGGGGCGAAAGCCTGCAACATTATTGGGCGTATAAGCGTCGTTGCTACGCAGGCGTCGATTGGCTGTATAGTGATTGACCTTAGAATCCATACATCCTGCCGATACGGCAAAAAACATATTGGGCTGTCCCATTTTCTTGAAATCGCGAAGGTCGTCTCGCCAATTGGGCTGTGGCACTATCGCCACACGCACGCCGGCAGCTTCCATGACACGCCCTATGACGGCACCTCCAAACGAAGGATGGTCTACATAAGCATCGCCCGAAAAAAGCACCACATCGACACTATCCCACCCGCGAAGTTGCATCTCGCGACGAGTAGTAGGCAGCCAATCGGTTACAGAGTATTTTTCCATAAAAATAGTACAGGAGACCTTTTTGTGTCGGCAAAATTAATGATAAATTCCGATACGCCCGACATTTCGTCTATTTATTTGTAACTTATTGTATTTGACGGCATAATACAACATTATTTACCACCGTCGATTGTTTATCGAGAGAAAAATAGTATTTTTACACTTCAAAAGAAATGGGTAAAATTCATTTTATCCGACAAATACAAAACTCTAATGAACAAAGGCATATATCAAGTTATAACCAACGAACAACTCACCGAAACGGTTTTTCGACTGTCGGTAGCCGGCGATACTCAAGCGATACAACGCCCGGGACAGTTTGCAAACATCGCTATCGACGGTTTTTATCTGAGACGACCAATATCTGTCTGCGACTACGACAGCAACAGTATCACATTCGTATACAAGGTTGTCGGCGAAGGCACACAAGCTCTGACTCGCTACACTAAGGGTAGCAGTCTCGACATCATTGTCGGGCTTGGCAATGGGTTCGATACCGAGGTCAATTGTCGTAAGCCGCTCGTTGTGGGCGGAGGTGTGGGCATACCGCCTCTGTATCGCCTCACGAAAGAGCTTGTGGCGAAAGGCAAAAAGCCTACTGCGATACTGTGCTTCAACACAGCCTCTGAGATATTCCTACACAACGAATTTGCAAAACTCGGCATAGAGGTCGCCGTCGCCACAATAGACGGCAGCTACGGCACAAAGGGTTTTTACTCGGACGCCATCGTTCGACACAATATAGAATATGATTATTATTACACCTGCGGACCACAGCCAATGTTACGCAGCATACACGCAACACTCGACGTAGAGGGACAAATCAGTTTCGAAGAACGTATGGGCTGCGGCTTCGGCGGCTGTATGGGCTGCTCGCACAAGACACGCTCGGGATACAAACGAGTTTGTACGGATACGATATTGAAATCCGAAGAGGTTATTTTCGATGAGCACTAAATCAATTATTTACAAAAATGAATACAACCACATATCTATGCGGACACAAGATAGATAATCCGATAATACCCGCCAGCGGCACATTCGGTTTCGGGCAAGAGTACAGAGAGATGTACGACCTGAATATTCTCGGTGCAATTTCGATAAAAGGTACTACACGAGAGGCTCGTTTTGGCAACCTTACACCACGTATAGCGGAATGCAAAGCAGGGATGCTAAATGCCGTAGGTTTGCAGAACCCCGGTGTAGAGGCAGTAGTCGGGCACGAACTGCCCGAGTTGGCAAAGATATACCGCAAGCCGATAATAGCCAATGTATGTGGCTTTTCGCTCGAGGAGTACGTCGAAGTAGCCCGCCGTATGTGCGAGACAGACAACGTCGGCTGGATAGAACTGAACGTAAGTTGCCCCAACGTGAAACACGGCGGTATGTCTTTCGGCACCGACGCCGGCTGTGCCGCAGAGGTAACAAGTGCCGTCAAGGCAGTGTGTTCCAAGCCTGTGATAGTAAAGTTGTCGCCCAATGTTACGGACATCGTAGCTATCGCCCAAGCCTGCCAAGAGGCGGGAGCCGACGGATTGTGCTTAATCAATACTCTGCTCGGTATGCGGCTCGACCTTCAGAAACGTCGCCCCATACTTGCAAATATCACGGGTGGATTCTCGGGCGACGCCGTATTCCCCGTTGCTCTGAGAATGGTATATCAGGTAGCAAAGGTGTGCCGTATACCGATAGTCGGCTGTGGAGGTATAAGTACTGCTCGCGATGTCGTAGAGATGATGATGGCAGGAGCCTCTGCCGTAGAGGTAGGTACGGCAAACCTCATCAATCCATACGCTTGCAGAGATATCATAGAAGATTTACCTAATGTTATGCAACGGCTCAGAATCGATAATCTGACCGATATTATAGGAGCTGCTCTGTAGAAATAATTGCAGTATATCCGTTTCATTTGAATAACACTCTGAATGCCTCATCTATCTTGGCGGCAGGTATTATATCTATCTTGAACTTAGGCTTCGACAACTGCGAAAAGTTATAGGCAGGTACTATTATCTTGGAGAAACCCAGTTTTTCGGCTTCGGCAATACGGTTCTCGATACGATTTACGGGACGTATCTCGCCCGACAACCCTACCTCACCCGTAAGAGCGGCGGTTTTGTCGATGGCTATATCGAAATTCGACGATAGCACGGCAGCTGCCACAGCAAGGTCGATAGCAGTATCCGTTACCCGCAAGCCACCCGCTATGTTGAGGAAAACATCTTTCTGTGCAAGTTTGAAGCCTGCCCGCTTCTCGAGCACCGCCAACAACATATTCATACGCCTGATGTCGAAACCTGTCGCCGACCGTTGCGGCGTACCATAAGCGGCAGTACTTACCAACGCCTGTACCTCTATGAGGAACGGACGTATACCCTCGAGCATAGCTGCAATAGCCATTCCGCTAAGGTAGCCCGTATTCTGCGACAACAGAAGTTCCGACGGGTTGTCTACCTCGCGTAGCCCGCTCTGCTGCATCTCGAATATGGCAAGTTCGTCGGTAGAGCCAAAGCGGTTCTTGTTAGTCCTCAGTATGCGATAGATGTAGTGTCTGTCGCCTTCGAATTGCAAGACAGTATCGACAATATGCTCGAGCAGCTTGGGACCGGCTATGGTACCGTCTTTGGTGATATGTCCTATCAATATGACCGGTATGTTGGTCTGTTTGGCAAACTTAAGCAGAGCCGAGGCACACTCCCGCACCTGAGTAACACTACCGGGCGACGAATCTACCGTCTCGGTAGCAATAGTCTGTATCGAGTCTACAATCACGAGCTCGGGAGCCGTATTTTTTATATGAGTGAAAATCTTTTCGAGCGAGTTCTCGCTCAGTATATAACAGTTGCTTTTCGGTTCACCGATACGCTCGGCTCTTATTTTCAGCTGACTGACACTCTCTTCGCCCGATATGTATAGTATGTTTTTGTCTTTCATATTCAGGGCAATCTGCAATACAAGGGTAGACTTGCCTATACCGGGTTCGCCACCTATGAGTACGAGTGAGCCAAGCACCAACCCGCCGCCGAGAACCTTGTTGAATTCGGTCGATGTGGTATCTATACGCACCTCTTTGGTGATTTTCACATCGTTTATCAGTTGTGGGCGTTCATTATCGTTCACATTGATATAGCCGTGAGGTATCTTATCGGGTGCGGTCTTGTGTACTTTCTGCTCCACAAAAGAGTTCCAGGCACCGCAACTCGGACATTTGCCATACGCCTTGGGATAATCCATTCCGCAAGAAGTGCAGAGAAAAACAATCTTATCTTTTGCCATATAAATCAATTATCACATTTTACTTGCCGAAAAGCAATATAAACTAACCGCAAAGTTAATCGTTTTTTGTCTTTAAAGCATCAAATTAGTGTCTGTATTCTCATAAACTATTCAATATATTATGCCATATCAACAATGAATGCAACAACCCGATTGATGCTAAAATATTTGTTGAGGCAATAACATTTTTTTATATTTCAAAAAATAGATGTAAATTTGCACTCTAATTTATAGAATCAATTGTAACAAAAAAAGAGAGTAAATAAAGTTTTATGAAACCAACACTGACACCTTCGGAAGCGGCAGCGAAAATCAAGGACGGAATGACTATTATGGCAGCCGGATTCTTGTCGACCGGTTCGGCTATCAGCGTATGGCAAGAGCTTGCCAAAAGCAATGTGAAAGACCTCACAATCATCTGCAACGACACCACATTCCCCGACAGAGGACACGGATTGATGTTCGAAAAGAGGCAGGTCAAAAAGTTAATAACCTCGTATCTGGGAGCTAATCCCATCTCGCAGGCTCAGTACGAGAGCGGAGACCTCGAGGTAGAGTTTTCGCCGCAAGGCACCTTCATCGAACGTATCAGGTGCGGCGGTATGGGGCTTGGCGGAGTACTCACTCCTACGGGGCTAGGCACACTTATAGAGGAAGGAAAACAAAAAATCGAAGTCTACGGCAAGACATACCTTCTGGAGAAACCCATACGTGCCGACGTAGCCCTACTCGGTGCCACACGTGCCGACGAAGCGGGCAATCTGTATTACGAAGGCACCTTCCGCAACTTCAACCCGATGATGGCTATGGCTGCCGACTTGGTAATAGCCGAAGTAGAGGAGATTGTACCCATAGGCTCGATAAAACCCGAAGATGTCCATACACAGTCGATTCTGGTGGATTTCATCGTAAAAAAACAATAAGCAATAGAGAAGTAAATAAATTAATAAAAACAGAATATCTTATGACAAAATCACTTATCAGAATGCGAATGTCTTCGCACGACGCCCACTATGGCGGCAATTTGGTAGACGGAGCAAAAATGCTGCAACTCTTTGGCGATGTCGCTACCGAACTTTTGATTATCAACGACGGAGACGAAGGTCTCTTCTGTGCTTACGACAACGTAGAGTTTCTGGCACCTGTGTTTGCGGGCGACTACATAGAGGCGGTAGGCGAAATCACAAGTGTAGGCAATAGCAGCCGTAAGATGAAGTTCGAAGCCCGCAAGGTAATAGCTCCGCGTACCGATATATCGGCATCGGCTGCCGATGTACTGGCAGAACCTATCGTTGTTTGCCGTGCCACAGGCACTTGTGTAGTACCCAAAGATTGTCAAAGAATCAAACATTGAGTAAATTATGGATAAATTGATAATAACCGCCGCTATCTGCGGTGCAGAGGTGATGAAGGAACAAAACCCCGCCGTACCGTACACTGTCGAAGAGATTGTGCGTGAAGCCAAATCGGCTTACGACGCCGGTGCAGCCGTGGTTCATATACACGTTCGCGAAGACGACGGCACTCCAACGCAGAGCAAAGAACGCTTCAAAGTGTGTATCGACGCCGTGCGTAAGGTCTGCCCCGATGTGATACTGATACCGTCGACAGGCGGTGCCGTCGGTATGACAGCCGAAGAACGCCTGCAACCGACCGAACTCTTCCCCGAAATGGCTACGCTCGACTGCGGCACCTGCAACTTCGGCGACGACGTATTCGAAAACACGATGCCTATGATGCGTGCCTTCGGCAAACGTATGATAGAGAACAATATCAAACCCGAATACGAGTGTTTCGAGATGGGACACCTCGATACCATTCTCCGAATGGCTGCCAAAGGCGAAGTGCCGGGAGATCCGATGCAGTTCAACTTCGTGCTGGGCGTACCCGGTTGTACTCCCGCCACGGTAGAGAACCTCGTTTGGTTGGTGCGTAATATCCCGTCAGACTCCACTTGGACATCGACAGGTATAGGTCGCAGTGCCTTTACCCTTGCTGCTCCTACTATCGTAATGGGCGGCAACGTACGCGTGGGATTCGAAGACAACCTCTATATCTCGCGTGGCGTGTTGGCAAAATCGAACGGCGAACTTGTAGAAAAAGTCGTACGCCTCTCTCGCGAACTCGGCAGAGACATAGCATCGCCCGCCGAAGCACGTAAGATACTAAATCTGAAAGCTTTGTAAATATCTGCAAAGCCTCGACAAACCGAACTCCTCGGTAGCACACACCGAAGGAGTTTGTTTTTGTATGTACGGCTAAAAAATTTGTCATCGAAGTGTAGAAATGAATCCGATTTTTGCGAAATAATTTATTTTGCTCTAACTAACATAGCAGTATCCCTGTAAGCGACAGCAAAAAAATACGGTGGTTTCTATTAACTCGTAATTGATATTGATATTATTAATTTTGCCATTATAAAAATTAATTGTAATTTTAGCAAATTTTCGGATTATAGTTAAAACAATAATAATCATCTATTTAACAAGTAAATAATAATTAATAATTTTAAATCTATGTGGTTAATTAATTCTTCTATCGGAAGAAAGTTCGTGATGAGTATCACGGGGATAGCACTCGTGCTGTTCTTGTTGTTTCACGGGACGATGAACTTTGTGGCGATACTCTCGCCCGAAAGTTACAACGCTATTTGCCATTTTCTGGGTGCAAACTGGTATGCTCTTGTGGGCACTGTGGGGCTCGCCTTGTTGGTAGTGCTACACTTTACTTTTGCATTCATACTTACTTGGCAGAACTACAAAGCTCGCGGCAGGGATCGTTACGACGTGGCAAGTTCGCGTGGCGAGGTTAGTTTCGCTTCGAAGAATATGTTTGTTCTCGGAGTGATTATCATCGGTTTTATGCTGCTGCATCTGTACAACTTTTGGTTCAAAATGCAGTTTGTAGAAATTGCACACAAGATGGGTGGCGACATCGGCGACTTGTCGCTGGCAACAGACGGAGCATATTACATAAGTGTGCTCTTTGCCAATCCTGTATATTGTGTGATTTATCTTATTTGGCTGGGAGCTATCTGGTATCACCTCACACACGGTGTCTGGAGTGCTTTGCATACGTTGGGACTAAACAACAAAATCTGGTTCGGTCGAATCAAATGTATCGGCAATATCGTAGCTACTTTGGTAGTGTTGTTGTTTGTGGCTGTTGTGTTACACTTCGGTGGCCAAGCTATTATGAACGGTACAACCGATTATGTCTGGTAATACCTCTTTTGTAATATGAATAACAAAACGATGTTTTTTTGATGTTATTCTTTATTCGATAAACAAAAAAGTCTAAAAATCAAGATGAATGATTCAATAAAAATAGAAAACGGTGTATTCACGACACCTGTTCCGGAGGGACCTCTCGCGGAAAAATGGACAAACTATAAATCTCATCAGAAACTTGTAAACCCGGCAAACAAACGCCGTCTGGATATAATAGTAGTCGGTACGGGTCTGGCAGGAGCCTCGGCTGCCGCCTCGCTCGGCGAACTCGGCTTCAACGTGCTCAATTTCTGCATTCAGGACTCTCCACGCAGAGCACACTCTATTGCTGCCCAAGGGGGTATCAATGCCGCTAAAAACTATCAAAACGACGGAGACTCGATATATCGTCTTTATTACGATACCATCAAAGGGGGCGACTATCGTGCCCGCGAAGCCAACGTATACCGTCTGGCAGAGGTATCGAACGATATTATCGACCAATGTGTGGCACAGGGCGTTCCCTTTGCTCGCGAATACGGCGGTCTGCTCGACAACCGTTCGTTCGGCGGAGCTCAGGTATCGCGTACATTCTACGCCAAAGGGCAAACAGGTCAGCAGCTGCTGCTCGGTGCATACTCTGCCCTATCGCGTCAGATACACAAAGGCAGCGTGAAACTGTTTACCCGCCACGAGATGCTCGATGTAGTGCTGGTAAAAGACAAAGACGGCGTAGAACGTGCCAGAGGTATCATAGCCCGTAATCTGATAACAGGTAAGCTCGAACGATTCTTTGCTCACGCAGTGGTAATAGCCACAGGCGGTTATGGCAACGCTTTCTTCTTATCGACCAATGCTATGGCATCTAATGGCTCGGCAGCCATACAGTGTTACAAAAAAGGTGCTTTCTTTGCCAATCCGTGTTTTGCTCAGATTCACCCGACCTGTATCCCTGTTCACGGCGACTATCAGAGCAAACTGACACTTATGTCCGAATCGTTACGTAACGACGGACGTATCTGGGTGCCTAAGAAAAAAGAAGATGCCGAAGCATTACGTGCAGGCAAGATGAAACCGACCGAGATAAAAGACGAAGACAGAGACTTCTACCTCGAACGTCGTTATCCTGCTTTCGGTAACCTTGTTCCTCGCGACGTGGCTTCGCGTGCCGCAAAAGAACGTTGTGATGCAGGTTTCGGCGTCAACAATACAGGTCTTGCCGTTTACCTCGACTTCAAATATGCTATCGAACGCCTCGGCAGAGATGCGGTAGAGGCTCGCTACGGCAATTTGTTCCAGATGTATGAAAAGATAGTAGACGAAAATCCTTACGAGACACCTATGATGATTTTCCCCGCCATACACTACACAATGGGCGGTATCTGGGTCGATTACGACTTACAGACATCTATCAAGGGACTCTTCGCTATCGGCGAGGCAAACTTCTCCGACCACGGTGCCAACCGTCTCGGCGCTTCGGCTCTGATGCAGGGTTTGGCAGACGGATATTTCGTACTGCCGTATACTATCCAAAACTATCTGGCAGACCAGATACAGGAACCGCGACTGAGCACCGACCTGCCCGAATTTGTGCAGGCAGAGCAGGCTGTAAAAGACAAAATAACTCGTATGCTCAATATCAAAGGTAAACGCTCTGTGGACTCTATCCACAAAGAGCTTGGGCACGTGATGTGGGACAATGTAGGTATGGCTCGCACCGAAGAATCGCTCAAAGAGGCTATGGTACGAATCAAAGAGATAAAAAAAGAGTTCTGGAGCAATGTGTATATCCCCGGTTCGTCGTCAGACTTCAACGTGGAACTCGAAAAAGCCATCCGTCTGGCAGACTTCATCGAAGTAGGCTATCTGATGGCTCTCGACGGGCTGAACCGTAACGAATCGTGCGGCGGACACTTCCGCGAAGAATACCAGACAGCAGAGGGCGAAGCTCTCCGTCAGGACGACAAATACTCGTATGCTGCCTGCTGGCTCTATAAGGGTGAAGACCAAGACCCGGAACTAATCAAAGAAGATTTAAAATACGAATTTACCATTCGTGCTCAACGTAACTATAAATCGTAATAATATTATGGAAAAAAGCATAAATATAAAAGTCAAAGTATGGCGTCAAGCCGGACCTAAGGTAAAAGGAATGTTTGAAACATACGAGCTGAATAATATTTCGACCGATGCCTCATTCCTCGAAATGATAGACATTCTCAACGAAAAGTTGGTACAAGAACATAAAGAACCCATTGCATTCGACCACGATTGCCGCGAAGGTATATGCGGTATGTGTTCGCTATACATCAACGGACATCCGCACGGTCCCGACCAGGCTATTACTACCTGTCAGCTCCATATGCGTAAGTTCCACGATGGCGAAACCATCACCATCGAACCGTGGCGAAGCCGTGCTTTCCCCGTTATCAAAGACTTGATAGTAGACCGCAATGCCTACGACAAGATTATGCAAGCAGGCGGATATGTAAACGTCAATACGGGCGGGATACCCGATGCTAACGCTATACCCATACCGAAACCTGTCGCAGACGAGGCTATGGACGCTGCATCGTGTATCGGTTGCGGTGCTTGTGCAGCAGCTTGTAAAAACGGTTCGGCTATGTTGTTCGTTGCAGCCAAGGTGAGCCAACTCGCTCTCTTGCCGCAAGGTAAGATAGAGAAGGCGGCTCGTGCCAAAGCAATGGTAGCCAAGATGGACGAACTCGGCTTCGGCAACTGTACCAACACAGGTGCTTGCGAAGCAGAATGCCCTAAATCGGTATCTATCACACACATAGCAAGACTCAACCGAGAATACATCGGAGCCAAGTTTAAAGATTGATTTTTTTCATTTTTAATTAATAAATGAGAAAAGGCTACCTCGTTTTGTGCGGGTAGCCTTTTCTTTTTGATAGATAATCTATTACATTGAACCTAAAAATAACTGACCCAAGGAATTCACCGCTTTATCGATAAACTTGAAAATCTGCTCGAGAGAGTTGGTCTTGGAGTCTGCAAAAACCACTTCGAAGGTAGTGTTGTATTTATCCTTCTGGTGTGTTTCGAATGTTGTTGCAAGCCCCAAAAATTCGTCGATAAGATCTGAATAAGTACCCAAACCGAGACCTTCCGATTTCACTACCGGCATAAGCTCTTCTTTGAGTACCCTCATATCTCCGCCAAAGTAGAACGTCTGCCCTTTTATCTTATCGAGTTGACGATTGGGTATACCGCCCTTGCCGAAATTGACATAATCGGTACTGTCTGAGGTAATGTAGAATATACCGTTTTGTACACCAAACATCAAACCGCTCGAAGTAACATAATTATTAGCCTTGACAAGTACGACACCACTCTCTTTGTTTTTGGTCAATATGCTGTCCATAACGGATTTTATCTTAACGGTATCGACCTTTGCAAACAGAGAAGCACAAGCGGATTTTTGTTGATTGGACAGATTTACTTTATTAAGACTCAGTATAATATCTCCATTGAGAGCCAAAAGTATATCACGGACATTAAATTTACTGTCCTCGTTAATATAATCCAATATTCCATCGGCTTTCAAAGTATTAATATCCGCCAAAATATCTTTGCCGCTCAGATGTGCCGCAAAATAGAGAATACTGTTGGAGGGGACATATTTATTGAGTTCACCGTCTATCTTGGCATTTAAGGTTTTCAGCGAGTTGTATTTTGCTTCTGCCTCAGGTGTATCGAAGAATATCTTCGAATTGCACATTATCTTACCGTTTTCGAAATTGCAGCCTCCTATCATATTGTAAGCTATGCCCTCCATCAAACTCAATATACTCTTGTTCATCTGCTCTCTCTTGGCATCGTCCATATCTCTCGTATATACAAAATTAGAGGCAGACAACGACTGATACCATTTGGCATACTCTTTTGGAGAATAGAAGAAAGAAATATCGTTCTTGGCTTCTGCAAGTTTTTTATAATTGTCCGTGCCATAGAAGCTGTCTCCTTTCTTCAGTTGCAGAAGCGATTCTATCGGAGTGCGACCACTGGTTTGAGTATTGTCTGCAAATCTGGAGTAAATGCGTACCACAAGTCTGGCTTTGTCCCAAGCTATTCCGTACGCTTCGTTAGTTTTCAAAGAATAGATACCTTTATCTATCTTTATCATTTCTTTAAAATTAGGGTCTATTTTCAGAAGATTGTCGTACAACTTCTTGCTGTCGCTTATCGACAATACGCCTCCCATAGTGCCATCGGCGGTAACAAAGAAGTACATATCATCTATGATATTAACCCCCAGAGAGTTGGGGTTTTTCAAAAAATCGTCTATCATCTTCTTTTTGTCGTCGTTGACAGTGGATTTCATTAGCTCTACCGAACCCTTTATCAGACTGTTGTCCATAAGTTTATAGTTAGCTTTACGAGCTAAATTTTTGAGATCTACCTTCATTACCATTGCCACATCTTTGGGAATAGCCATAGATAGCGAATCTTTTTTGGAGCACGAAAAGAGTGTAACCACACATAATGCCACCAGCACAATTAGTTTGACTTTTTTTCTCATAATACGATTATTAATTAAGTATATATTATTTATTTATAAAATTTCATTCAACAGTCGGCAAGGTGTTACGACAATACTGACACCGTATGCTAACGACAGGCAAAGGTAGTAAAAAAACTTAAAAATCGTATTGTGTTTTTCACATTTCATAAAACACTATCTTACAATATATTGCACTATTTCGGATTAATATCACAAATAGCGAGCAATTAAAACATTAACTTTGCATTCAAAAAATAGAATCCGTATAAATATGAAAATCAGTAAGAATATTGTTTTGAAAGGCAAAATATTGGATTTCGATACGCCACGCGTAATGACGATAATCAACATCACTCCCGATTCGTTCTTCGAAGGCAGCCGTACCTCGTCGAGTGACGACATATTGCGGTCGGTAGAGAGAGCCGTTGCCGAAGGAGCCTCCATTATCGATATCGGCGGCTATTCTACACGCCCCAATGCCGCCTTTGTGAGCGAAACAGAAGAGATACACAGGGTAACGTCTGCTTTGGAGGTCGTTCGCCGAAATTACCCCGACTTACCCGTTTCGGTAGACACTTTCAGAGCCAGAGTGGCAGAGATAGCCGTCGGCGACTACGAGGCAGACATCATCAACGATGTCTCGGGCGGTACGCTCGACGACAATATGCTGCCGATGATGGCAAAACTCAATGTCCCATACATACTTATGCATATGCGTGGTACACCGCAAACTATGGCACAGATGACAGACTACGACGATATTGTTGCCGACGTGCTGAAGTATTTCGCAGAGAGGATAGACACTCTGAGGCAGCTGGGATACTGCTCGGACATAATACTCGACCTCGGCTTCGGGTTTGCCAAAACGACAGAGCAGAACTACAAATTACTCGCCAACCAACGGGCATTCGAGTGTTTCGAGTTGCCGATACTGACAGGCATTTCTCGCAAATCGATGATAAATCGTGTTATCGACACTACGCCACAGGAGGCACTCAACGGCACAACTGTACTGAACACACTGGCTCTGCTCGGCGGAGCCGATATATTGCGCGTACACGACACACGCCAAGCTGTGGAAGCAATAAAACTCGTAGAGTATTATCGTGCCGCCTCTCAGTAATGAAAGGTCTATTGACGTCGATTAACTATGTTATAAATTGGATAAAAATGAGTAACTTTGCAGAACTATTTTTCGTGTAGTATGAATATTTTAATTACAGGCTCTTACGGTCAGCTGGGTAGCGAGATACGGACGCTGTACACTAAAAAAGCAGGAGAGCACCATTTTATATTTACCGATGTAGATACTCTCGATATATGCGACGAGACAGCTGTTTCGGACTTTTTTGCTGCCCACAAGATAGACCTTGTGGTAAACTGTGCCGCATATACTGCTGTGGATAAGGCAGAGAGCGACACCGACAAATGCCGACAAATCAACAGTCTGTCGGTGAGAAACCTGATGTCTGCCGCCAAACGACACGGAGCACGTATCATTCACATTTCTACCGATTATGTCTTCGACGGCACTGCACATAAGCCATACGTAGAGACCGACCGCATCGCTCCGCAGAGCGTCTACGGCTCTACCAAAGCCGAAGGCGAAGCCGTATTGCTCGATAATTATGCCGACGATTCCATCATCGTTCGTACTTCGTGGCTGTACTCCACCTTCGGCAACAACTTCGTTAAGACTATGCTCCGTCTGGGCAAAGAACGCAAGGAACTATCCGTAGTATTCGACCAAGTAGGTTCGCCGACCAATGCAGCCGACTTGGCAGAGGCAATATTGTCGATCGTTTGCTCCGACCGCTTCGAGAGCGGCGTTTATCACTACTCAAACGAAGGCGTCTGCTCTTGGTACGACTTTGCCAAGGCTATCTTCGAGCTTGCCCATATCGATTGCCGAGTATTGCCCATAGAGAGCAGCCAATACCCCACACCCGCCAAACGACCTCATTACAGCGTACTGAATAAGGCTAAAATAAAATCCGTATACGGCATACAAATACCATATTGGCGCGATAGCCTGCAGCGTGTAATAAGCTCTATCAAAGATAATTAAAATAATAAATATAATAAAATTTTGGATATGGAAAAATCAGTAAAAACACGTATCGAAAGCGATTTGCTCGGTTCGAGAGAGGTACCCGAAGAGGCTCTTTATGGAGTACAGACACTCAGAGCTTTGGAAAACTTCCCAATAAGCAACTTCAAACTCAGCCAATACCCTCTGTTTATCAAAGGTTTGGCTATCACCAAGATGGGGGCAGCCGAAGCCAATCACCAACTTGGTCTGCTCACAGACGATATGGCAAAAGCCATCAAGACGGCGTGCCAGGAGTTGATAGACGGCAAGCACCACGACCAGTTCCCGATAGATATGATTCAGGGCGGAGCCGGCACGAGCACCAATATGAATGCCAACGAAGTAATTGCCAATCGTGCTCTGGAACTTATGGGATACAAGCGCGGCGATTACGCACACTGCTCTCCTAACGACCACGTAAATTGTTCGCAATCCACCAACGACGCTTATCCTACAGCCATACATATAGGTCTGTATTACACATATCTGGCTCTCGTGCCGCACTTCGAAGAGCTTATCCGTTCGTTCGAACGTAAGGCAAAAGAGTTTGCAGGCGTCATAAAGATGGGACGTACACAATGGCAAGATGCCGTACCTATGACTTTGGGTCAGACCTTTGCGGGCTTTGCAAGTATCTTACGCAACGAATTGCCACACCTCGAAGCTGCTGCACGAGAACTCCTGACTATCAATATGGGAGCTACTGCTATCGGTACGGGTATCTGTGCCGAACCGGGATATGCCGAAAAGAGCACGGCGGCTATTGCCAAGATAACAGGACATAAATACATATTGGCAGACGACCTTGTAGGAGCCACTTCCGATACTTCTTCACTGGCAGGCTACTCATCTGCTCTGCGTATGATAGCTCTGAAGATGAACAAGATATGCAACGACCTACGTCTGCTCTCGTCGGGTCCCCGCTGCGGACTTAACGAGATAAATCTGCCTCCGATGCAGCCGGGTTCGTCCATTATGCCGGGCAAAGTCAATCCCGTAATACCTGAGGTGATGAACCAGATTGCTTATAAAGTAATCGGCAACGACCTCTGCGTGGCTATGTCGAGCGAAGAGGCTCAGATGGAACTCAACCCGATGGAACCCGTCATAGCTCAGTGCTGCTTCGAGTCGTCCGAAATACTGATACAGGGCTTCGATACACTTCGTATCCGCTGTATCGACGGTATCACCGCCAACGAAGAGGTGTGCCGCAACTACGTACACAACAGTATCGGCATCATAACGGCTCTGAACCCTGTGATAGGCTACAAAAACTCGACAAAGATAGCAAAAGAGGCTATCGAAACGGGACGCAGCGTGTACGACCTTATTCTCGAACACGACATATTGTCGAAAAAAGACCTCGACGTGATAATGAAACCCGAGAATATGATAAAACCCGTCAAACTCGGTATCAAACCTAAGAAATAATATTTTTCTTCTTATAAGCAAGAGAGTAAGTATCAACAAGATGGCTTGCTCTCTTTATTTATATCTATCGGTTATTCAAAATCACGCCACTCCTTGGACTCCTCTCGGCGTTCCTTCATATATGTATCTACCTCTTCGGCAGATATCATACGCAGTTGACTGCTGTGGCAGCACTTGTATCGGACAGTCTCGAAGAGAGGTTGCCGTGTAGTACACGTTTTGTCTTTGTTTTTCTTCAGATAACCGTCCAATTCATCAACTGAGGAGAATATTTTATATAGTTTCCTGCCATTTTTACTCTCTATCTCATATATTCCACAAGGTCGCTGAAAGATAACCTCAGCCGACCGCAGATATAGCTTCGCTATCGCAAGCGACCTCATCGGGAAGAGAGCTCTAAACCTCCCGCTTTCATCAACGGCGGCACATATATGCCTGCCACACGTAGAACAAATATACTGCCGATGATTTCGCAGGCAATCCTCAGGGTTCAGCAACGGGGTAATCCTTCCATACACAGAATAACATTCGGGACATACTTTCATAACATTCTCATTTTTACAGTTTTTATACTCATTATCCGAAATCGCGTATTACGAATACGGTTTTATTTTGTGCAAAGGTAAGTGTTTTTTCTACGAACGACAAAAACTGCTCATTACTAACGATATATACCTCACCAACAACCCTACTTTTCGGGTAAAACAAAAGCGCAGCACTACTCAAAGTACTACGCTTTCATATTTTCATTATACGATAATACGCCGCAAGGGGATTATCTGCCGTAGGGTCAATATCCGAAAAGTTCTTCTAAAGAGAGTTTTCGGAACTCTCCTATTTTCTGCAACTCCTCTTTCGAGAGCTTTTCTTCGGAAGCCAGAACCACGTAAGTATAAGGTTTCTTCGACAGATAAGTATCGTGGAACGTACGAATATCTTTCATAGAGATGTTATCCAAATTCTGATAAATGGTCTTACGGATATCCTCGTTCAGTCCGAGATCTTTTGCTTTGATATAATCGTAAATAATATCGTCTTGGGTGATACGTTCGGTCTGTATCTCTTTTTTGAGTTGTACCTTAGCCAAATCGAGATTGGCAGGCAGTTCGGGCATAGTGGTCAGGAGTTCGTTCATAGCGGCAACCGCTTCTACGAATTTGTCTGCCTGAGCACCGACGTATGCCATCATATAATATTTATCGGCTTTTTTTCTCGGGAAGACATAAAAGCCATAAGTACTGTAAGCCAAGGCTTTACTTTCGCGAATGGTCTGGAACACAAGCGAGCCCATTCCTCCGCCGAAATAATTGTTGAATACACTTATAACAGTGTTTTCGGCAGGGTTGTATGTATTCGTGTTGCGTATCCAGCGGGTTTCGGCTTGTACCATTTCGTAATCGGTAAAGAGTACCTGATTTTTGGTCTGCTCTACCTGCTTGAACTCTTTTTTAGGAGCTACTTTTGCAAACGTTGCAGGCACTTTATGCAGAGGTTTCAGCTTAGCCGTGAGCTCTGCAAGTGTAGAGGGTCCGTAGTAGATGACGGTTTGTTCTACGTTGTTCAGGTTCTTGACTCTATCTACCAACTCTTTGGCAGTAACAGATTCTATTTCGGCATCAGACAGTCGGTTGTTGAATTTATTCTTTGCGCCATACAGAGCATAGGAAGTGAGTGCTTGCATAATGGTAGCACGGTTGGCTTTGGCGTCGGTACGCGATTTGGTGAGACGGGCTTTGAGAGCTGCCAGAGCCTCGTTGTCGGCTTTGACGTTGAGTACCAAGTCTTCGTAGAGTTTTACGGCTGCCTCGAAGTTTTCTTGCAGTCCTTCGATAGTAACGGTGGTATACTCTTCTCCGACGGAGATACGGAAACTTGAGGCTATCTTATAGAACTCTTTGGAAATCTGCTCGGCAGACTTCTTATCGGTACCCAAGAACTCGATATAATCGGATACCAAAGGCATTTTCAGGTCGTTGAGATAACCTATTTTGTAACGGAATCTCAGACGATAGAGGTCGTTATCTTTGTTCTGCACGTATAGCACTTCGGCTTTGCCAAGTTTGGATTTTTGCAAGTCTTTGTTGTAATCCAAGAAAACGGGCGAAACGGGAGTACTCGGCATATCGTTGACCATCTTTACGAAGGCAGACTGCTTGTCGGCATTGGTTTCGACGGGGGTAATGGCGGGCTTCTCTATCTTCTCGACATTGGTGCGTTGTCCCTGCTTTTTGTAGACCACTACATAGTTGTTGCCGAGGTACTTATTGGCAAAAGCAACGACATCTTGCTTCTTTATCTTCGAAAGATCGTTGACGTAGGCTACCTGGTCTCTCCAATCGAGATTGTCGGTAAAGGCATTCATAAGCATATAGGCTCTACTGCTATAACTTTCCGTGCTTTGGATAATTCTTTTCTTAATATTATTTACAATAGACGGTATCAGGTCGTCGTCGAAATTGCCTTTTTTCAGATTCTCTATTTCGTTCAACATAAGGTCTTTGACCTGCTCCAACGACTGTCCTTGCGACGGTCGTCCCGAGAGCCACAGCACACCGTAGTCTATCAAAGCCCAATTAAATGCACTTGCTCCCAACAACTTTTGTTTTTTCACCAGATTGAGGTCAATCAGACCTGCTTCTCCGTTGGTGAGTATCTCACCTACCAAATCGGCTAAGAGGGCATCTTTTTCCTGATTACCCGGCAGACGGTAAGCAATAGATACGCTCTCGGCATCTGGTCCTACGACCTCTCTAACGATAGGAGCAGTGATAGGGTCTTCTTTTTCGAATGTATATTTCGGCACATCTTTGTATTCCATATACGAGAATGCCTTATCTATTTTGGCAATAACCTCGTCGGGATTGAAATCGCCCGAAAGAACGACAGCCATATTGTTTGGCACATAGTAAGTCTTGAAGTACTTGCGTATCTCGCGCAACGAAGGGTTCTTCAGGTGTTCGACAGTACCGATGGTGGTCTGCAGACCGTAATTATGCTTCTTGAACAGATTGGCAAAAAGGGTTTCAAATACTTGACTACCGTCGCTATCCAAAGAGCGGTTTTTCTCTTCGTAAACGGCTTCGAGCTCGGTATGGAAGATACGCAGCACGGGGTTGCGGAAACGCTCTGCCTGCACGGTAATATATTTATCCAAAGCATTGGCAGGCACATCGTCGGTATAGACGGTCTTCTCGAAAGAGGTGAAAGCGTTTGTACCCTGTGCACCCATAGAGGTCATCATTTTGTCGTACTCGTTGGCGATGGCGTACTTGCTGGCAACACCCGATACGGAGTCTATCTTTTTATAAATAGCCTTACGCCGGTCGGCATCTTTGGTTTTGTTGTATTGCTCGTAAAGGTCGTCGATTTTATCGAGCTCTTTACTCTCTTTTTCCCAGTCGAGCGAACCGTATTTGTCGGTACCTTTAAACAAAAGATGCTCCAAGTAATGAGCCAGCCCGGTATTGGTGGCAGGGTCTGTCTTACTACCTGCCTTCACAGCCATATAGCACTGTATACGTGGCTCTTTGTTGGTAGGACTGAGGATAACGGTAAGACCGTTACGAAGGGTATAAAACCTTGCATTCGTCGGGTCGTGAGTTACATATTTGTAGGTGTAACCGCCACTTCGGGCTTCTTTCCATTGATAAGTTTGCCCGTAAACACTAAGCGATAAAGCTATCGCAAAGAGAGATAAAAATAGATTTCTTTTTAACATAATTCGGTAAATTGTTTTTTTTAAGCGACAGCAAAGTTAAGAAATTTTCCTCAATCCGTCAAAAAGACGAAGGTTATAAATAAATACAACGGTCATATAAAAAAATTTCCCGAAACCGAATTGGCTCATAGGAGAATAAAATCGACTATCATTCGACAATACGGCAGTCTGTATTTAGCCTACCGTATGTGGAATATAGAGTATTTTATAAACGGAATAAATATCTTCACTTGTAGGAGTGTTCCCTTCACTTGTAGGAGCGTTTCCTTCACTTGTAGGAGTGTTCCCTTCACTTGTAGGAGCGTTTCCTACACTTGTAGGAGGTTTTCCTTCACTTGTAGGAGTGTTTCCTACACTTGTAGGAGGTTTTCCTACACTTGTAGGAGCGTTCCCTTCACCTATACAATATTCCTCTACAAATGTATTGAACTCCGTAAAATATATTTCATCGAGTGTAGATACTTTATCGCCTTTATTTTTCGATATGCTTGCCTCTATTCGTTCTTGTCGGGCGAGTCGGTACGGTTTTTTATTCTCAGTATCACAACACGCTGATTGAAACGACGGTAAAAGTACTTCAACTTATACAACGTTCGGAATACAAACGGATAACGTCCGTTTTCGTAATCGCTCATATAATACTCGGTCTTCAGATGTATTTTCGGGTTCCATTTCTCCATATCTTTCGTATCGAGCAGCGACCATCGAAACTCCACATCGTCTACCTTTCTGAGCGAGTCGTGATCTTTGGCGTGTCCGACCAGCGAGAAGGCAAGCATATCGAAAATGACCGTTGCATTATCGAACTGTCGGCACAGTTCTTCGAAAAACGACTTCACCTCGTCGGGAGCGAAATACATCAATATCCCTTCTATGATTATCAAGACAGGCTTTTGGTGTGCTTTGACGCTCTCTATCCAGCCGTAATCGAACATAGAACTTTCGATATACGTATTGCGGTCGGTCTCTTTGAGGAACTTACGCCTAAGCTCTATCGCCTGCGGTAGGTCGAGGTCGTACCAATGAGTTACGGCAGGATATCCCAGCCGTTCGTAGCGGGCGTCGATGCCTGCTCCGAGCTGTACGACCACAGCGTCGGGGTGTCTGTTTATAAATGTCTTGGCTGCCTTGTCGATAAGGCTTGCTCGGACACAACAGCCTGCCTGCGAAAATTTTGCATTCTTGAACTTGGTAAAATCATAATCTATGTGTCGCAATATCTCCACTGCCTTCTCATCGTGTAGCAGTGCGTCGGGGCGACCTGTTTCCATTGCTTTTGCCCAAAGAGTTATCAACATCGTTTCGGGCACTTCGGTAAGATGGTTCTCTATTTTTTTATCCATATTATTACTGAAAAATTAAATATTAGTCTTTATTTCAAATACAATACATTATTTCTGTATCAATTCATCGTGGTTTTTACAACTTTGGTATTCGGTCTGCAGCGTTACGTGATTTATGCCGAAATCGTCTTTCAACATCTTCTCTATACGCTCTCTGACCTCCTGCACGGCTGCGATGGGGAGATTTTCACACATATTGATATGAGCCTCGAGATGTACGTTCTCATCATCGAGTTTCCAGACGTGCAAGTGGTGCATATTCTCCACTTCGGCAAACTCTTCGGTCTTCTTCCGCAGTGCATTGAGGTCGATTCCGTCGGGCGTAGCCTGCATCAGTATATCTGCCGTCTGACGAACGATACCCCACGTGTGATAGATGATATATACGCCCACCAATACGGTAACGAGAGGGTCGAGCCAATAGAGCTCCCACAGCCAAATGGCTATACCGCCCGCTATGACGGCTACCGACGAGAGAGTATCGCCAAGCAGGTGCATATAGGCTGCACGCACGTTGAGGTTGTGCGACTTGTCTTTGTGCAGAATGACAACCGAAATGAGGTTTGCCAACAATCCGAATACAGCCACTATAAGCATTACGTTGCCCTTGATAGGTTCGGGATTTACAAACCGTTGATAAGCTTCGAAGAATAGGTATATACATATAGCTATCAATACTATGGCATTGAAAAGAGCCGCCAGTATCTCCGTTCGTTTGTAGCCGAACGTTTTCTTTTCGTCGGGTTGTTTTCGTGCACGTTTACCTGCAAGGAAGGCTATGAAGATAGCCGAGGAATCGCCCAGATTGTGGATAGCATCAGAGATAAGCGATAGGCTGTTGGAGACGATACCGCCTATTATCTGAACGATAGTTATCGAAAAATTAAGGAAAGTCGCCCAAAGCAACTTGGCGCCCTTCATATCATCGGCATGATGATGGTGGTGATGATGACCGTGACAGTCGTGATGCGTATGGTCGCAATGCTCGTCGTGTGTGTGCATATTGTAATTGTATTTTAATTAGGTTAGAGATAATTTTAAAGAGTACTTACTGAAATTTTTTCAAGCAAAATTAGATATAAATTTTGATTTTGCAATTGGGTAGAAGCAATCGTTAGTTTGCACTGCTCGACTCACTAAAAACTGTACTTCGCCTTTATCCATACTTCGGAGTTGTTTCGGTAAGTACCGAAGATGCCTTTGTCGCCGCCGAACCAGTCGAAGCCCGCCAGCAGATGTATCTGGTCGCTCAGAGCATAGTCGGCAGCAAAACGGCTGAACCAGCCTTTGTTGTCGATGTCGAAATAGGTGAAGTCGGAGAGCTGCAGCGTGCTGTTGAACAACTTCTTCGATACGTTGAGAGTCGCCAGTGTGCCGTTGGGTTGCTGTGAGATAATGTCTTCGTACCCGAAGATATGCTCCGAAGAGCACTGCACCGACAACGTCCACTCGTGCGGTGCGTACCAATCGACGCCCACCAGCCAGTTGAGCGAGTTGAAGCCTCGTTGCGGAACACCGGCTGCCTCCATCGTATAGCTGAAGTGCTTGTCGATGTTGTACGCCGCTTCGCCCCGCAGCACGAACTGCCCGAGCGGCTTCGACACATCGCCGCCGACAAAACCCATACGGTAGTATTGCGGCGAGACGGTGATTTCGGTCATCGAGGGTTTATATTGCAATACAGGCATCTTGTTCCACGTATAAAGCCCTGCCAGAGCGAAATCGACACCCGGCAGAGTGAAGCTCAAACGACCGCCGTATTCGAAGTTCGAGAGGCGGAATGCAGGACGACTGCCCTTGTCGTCCCACACGACCGGCAGAGGTGAGTCTGTCGGCAACACACTCCACGGATTGGAGGCGTCTACAGGCAACACATATCCCTCGAAGGTAGGCACGGCTACGGCTTCGAGCTTTATCTTGTCGTTGAAGACGAAGAATCGCAAGGCATTGACAGGCATACGGATGTCGTCGTAGTCTTGTGCCAGAAACTCGGTCATATCCATCGGCGAGACGAGGTCAGTGATACGTACGCCGTCGGCTGCTCCCCAGATGACAAGTTGCCGTCCGGCACGCAGTCCCCAGTGGTCGCCGCGGTGGTCGAGATACGCCTCACGCAGCTCGAAGCCGGTACGGGCTTTCAGCAGAGCATTGTACGTTGCGTTGAACGAGACGAAGAGCAACGACCGCCCGAAGTCGCGTCCTATCTCGCCGCGTACACGAGTGCGTGAGCTCATCAGGTTGTTAGGTTCGTCGGTACGCATAGCGTGATACGTATCTACAAAACCTTTGATACGCCAGATACTTTCTTCGTCGGTCTGTGCGTGTGTCGATACTGCCGCATATAATAGGGCAAACAGAAGGATGATTGTATGATGTTTCATTTTGGTTGGGTTTTAGGTGTTAGGTGTTGGGTTTTAGGTGTTGGAGAATTGGAAAAGGTTTTTACCTTCGACATAAAGCGGTTTATCATCTTGCTTTCCTGTTCTATTATCTCAAAGATAGTATCCAATTCTTTGTTATCTATTATAGATAGTTCTTTAAGCACAATTAATTGTGTTTCCAGTTCGTACAGCGAGCCCAAGGCTATTTCCAGAAAACGCCTGAAATCGACATCGCTTTGCCGACTGCTGCCTTCTGCAATATTAGTTGGAATAGAAACTGCAGCACGTGTCATCTGACTGCGTATGCCGAACCGCTCTTCTTTCGGCAATTTCTCTGCTATCTTATAAATGGCTTTGGTTATTTCTATTCCTAATTGCCAAATCTGTAACTCTTTGAATTTACGCATAACTTAATTTAGGTGTTAGGTTTTGGAGATTGGGTGCAGGGTAGCCTAATACCTAAAACCCAACACCCAATACCTGCTCAAAAACTCCCTTTCTCCAGCGTCGTTACGTTGAATTTCGCCTCTTCGAGGGGGACGTTGTATTTTGGGTTGTTGATTTCGAGAATGGTCTGGTGCTCGGTCTGCACGTTGGTCATCTGCATCTTGGCAGCTGTCCAGAAACCGTCGACCTGCCGTATATCCGATATCTCGAGCCTGCGGTGCAACTTATTCATCTTGTCGTAATACTCCACCTTAACCGGTATAAGGCAGTCTTGACGTACCCACGCTATCTTCTTGGAATAGATGTCGCGACTGTCTTTCGGCGTCGACTCGAGCTTCCAGCACTTGTGTCCGTCGACGGTCTCTTCGCCGAGCAGCTTGTGCGTGTCTTCGTCCACGTTGCGACTGCCCATATCGTCGTAGGTGAAGTCGCTCCCCATAAAATAGTCGGTCTTTGCCGACGAGCCGCTGATACGCCGTGTCTTCTTCATCGCCGGCAGATAGAGCCATTTGTCGTCGTCCTTGCCTACTTGGTCGTAGTCCCACGTAAGGAAACCTGTACCTTTGACATCGCCCGGATAGCTGAAAAACATCATCGATTTACGGTCTTTTTTGTTCTTACCCACATCGATAGAGTAAGAGACGAGTTTACGCTCGCGTACGCTGCCTCGCTTGTTGACGAGTTTCATTACCATTTCCGACCGACGTGTGTCGCCGTCGGGACGGTCTTTTACCTTCTGGGCGATGTCTCGCCCCGTCTGTGCCTGTGCAGCGGTTGCCAATGTGATGAGCACCGCCGAGGCAATTGTTCTGATTGTTGTGTTCATATTATTTTTTTGTATTAAATTATAAATGCTATTGAATTGTTATATATTTCGTTTATATACCGTCTCGAACGGTTGTCTGAAACGTTCGCCCCATACGCCGCCTGTCGTACGGATACCGCACGAGACAATCATATTGATTTCCGCCGAACAGGGCAGTCGCAAGATACGCTTCACCCGGAGGCTGTCGAACCCTTCCAGCGGACAGGTATCGTAGCCCTCCTCCGACATTGCCAACATAAAGGTTTGAGCCACTAAGGCACAACTCTTATGGGCAACGACACGTATATCTCCTTCGGAAACCTGACGTATGATGGGACGGAAAAGCCCTGCGACCGATACCAACAGTTTTCGGAACAGTCCCAACAGACCGAAACAGCGAGCATAAAGAAAAGGTATCAGCTTTTTATAGTAAGAATCCCACTGACGAATACGTTTAGCCTGTTTTTCGGTAGGGCTGTTGCGACCGACATTTCCTTTTTCGAAAGCAAAAGCGGTATTTGCCCGCTGCCGATACAGGTCGCGGCGTACCACGAAGACAACCATCTCCTGAGCGGTGGTTGCCGACTGCTGGTCGAGCGAGGCAACGGCTAACCTCTTCAGGAGTTCTCCGTCGGTAATGTGATACATCTCGAAAAGCTGCATATTCGAGCTTGTCGGGGCAAGCAGAGCCAGCTCCAGACATCGACGAACCTTTTCGGTGTCGATAAGCTCTGTTGTACTGTATTTACGCACAGCACGGCGATGATTCAATATTTCTTCAAGGTTCATAATTGTCTTAATGTAATTTAATTCAAAAGTATTGGGGTGTAGATACGCCTCATCAGACGTATCTACCGTATCCCCGTTAGTGTTTTTATTTTTTTTCTCCTATCGCAAGTAATACAGATGGTTTCGCAGTGGTTGCAAGATTTTTCTATTTTCATTCTATCCATATTTATTGTGTACTTTGCATATTCCTTTGCTTACTTTGCAATTAAAACCTTTCACCGCAAGAGGTGGTCGCTATGAAATCACGCTCCGGCAAAGCGGTATTCTGCCTGAATATCTTCGGCAAGACAGGTAAACAACTTCTCGGTCAGCTTGTCCGTTACGTCGAGAGCCGCTTCGAGCATCTTGTCGGAGAACGATTGCAGCAACTCACGTGCACGTATAGGCTGTGCCTTGTATATCTGCAAATATTGCTCTTCCATCTCGCATTGCCGCTGTGCCGTCTCGGCTTCGAAACGCGAGTATGTGCTCTGTATGAGCGGAGCATAGCGATTAAAATCGACCATTCCCAATGTCTGCACCTTACGGAACTTCCAATAGGCAGAGTCTGCACTCGAACGGTTGGTTCCCTTCGTGTACGCCTCGGGGTACGACGTTATCCCCTGATACAGTGGCAAGAATACCCCCAGCACAGCCATTCCCATAGCCATATAATCGACACGCCCGATAGCCTGCGGCAGCTCTGGACGTACGTGTAGGATATGTGTCTGCGTGGTACGGAAGATAGATACAGGGCGGTACTTCTCCTTCGGGTTGCGGTGCAGATAGGGGTCGTGCTCGGTACCTTGGTAATGGAAACGGAATGCACGTCGTATGTCGTCGAGGCTCAGCGGCTTGGAGGCTTCGGCAAATACAGGGAATGTGTTGCGTGCCACGTCGTTCTTTATCTGCGGGCTAAACATCGCCTGCAATCCCCATACGCGAGGATAGTTGTAGGTAGTGTCGAGCTCTATGTCGCGGGCATAAGCTTCGTGGAAGTCGAACTCTCCTTTGGCGGGGTCGTACAATCCGTGCTCGCGGGCAAACTCTATCAAGTCGGCAGACGCCATATAGTGCGCCGTATCATTGGGGTCGTACTTTCGGAAACGACTCTGATTACCTGTCACGAAGTACTTGTCTTCGGGCATACGGCAAGCCAGCCAGCGATGTCCGCAAGCGGTCTCGAGATACCATATCTCGCTATCGTCCACGAAGCCAATACCGAATCCTTCGGCTGCACCGTGGCGTTCGATAAGTTCTCCCAGACGCCGCACCCCTTCACGTGCTGTGCGTACGTACGGCAGCACGATATTGAATACCGAGTTTTCGGCAACGCCGCCCTCGACAAGCGGGTCGGCTTGCAGAGCCTTCTCGTTGCTGAAGATACTCTCAGTGGCACTCATACCTACGCCCGCCGTGTTGAAGCCCGCACTGCCCCAGTGCCCCGGCAGATGATACGGAGCTAACGCCGTATAGCCGAGTGCCTCACGTGGCAGCTCGCAGCGGAAGGCGCTGTCGCGGGCAACGAATGTCTCGGGACCTTCGTCAGTGTCTTCGTAAATCTCCAAGTTTTTGGCAAACATAGTATTCCAGTCCTCAGACCGTGCCACAATCATCGAACCGTCGTCTGTCATCTTATTGCCGACTATCACGGTCGTGCATTCCGATGGGTAAATGTTCCCTTTTTCGTTAATCTTTTTACTATTCATATCTATAAAATTTTATTTGTTATTTATTTTAATGTTTTGTGTAATTGCGTGGAAATGATTCGGCATTACGATATCTTCGTGTAAAATCACATTGCGATAACGGTTCGGTATTGTCAACCAACATTTTTCCATCATTCGTTTCCACAGCGCTCAATATCATTTTTCACAGCTGTCTCAGTTTTCCCCGCTTCCTTGCCATTCAGCCATATTCTCGGGAGGCCAGCCGCTTTCGGTTTTCCCCTTTTTGAAACGAAAATCGCATACGGCATCTCCGTGCCCTATCGTTTTGGTTCTGAAAAATCCTATATTCAGTCTGCGAAACATCGGATAATCGCCCAAACAAAGATATGGCACATATTTCCGAGCATCGTGCTTTACGTAGAATTTGTGAATGGCACATTCCGACACATCCTGTCCGAAAACGAAACTACCGTCGACACAGGGCACAAAACTGGAAACGAAGCCTTCCGTATATGGCAAGGCGGCAACACGTTCCATCGTCTTTTTACGCTTTTTTACATACCACGGCACGAACATCAGTTTTCCCGCAAGGGTGCCGAATACGGCTGGAATTCGAGCAAAAAAAGCGTCGAAACTTTTATAAACGATTTCGCCTATGACTCGCTCCGAGAGCCCTTCTTTTTCGAACGCTCTGATGTATGCAAGCAGTATGACACTGCCTACCAGATTGCGTGTACCGGCTACTTTCTTACCGCCGATATAAGGTATTTCGGGGATAAGTGTTTCGTATTCTTTCAAAGCGATTTCGTGCACCCTCTCCGACTGCTCGGACGTTATGTGCGGAGCAGCGCTTTTTCGCACGCACCGAAACCATTGCTCGAACTGCTTTATCATATTCGCGTGTCGCTTCGTGTAATAATCCGTAAAATCATTCGTTTTTATCATAGTATTCTCTTCTTTTAATTTTATGTTTAATAATCTCGTATGTTCGTCAGAGCGTATCGATACTCCTACGATTTTGGGGTTATTTTGGGGCAGGGGAAACGTTTTTCCGTCCAGACAATCCAACCGCTCAGTTCGCAAGAACTCACGCATAAAATGCTTTGTAGGCAAAGCCAACTATCCGCACAACCGTATCGAACGGAGACAGAGAACATCGGTATTATATTTTTGTTTTGTGCACATATATCTAACTTTTTATTATTCAGGAACAAATGCAACTTTCGGCATAGAGGCATCGGGTTGTATATCAATACCCCAACACCCCATAACCTTTTATTCGAAAATATTGAGGTCGATAGGATTACCCGTTGTGGTGCATACGTGTTTTGCCTCGCTGTCAGCGGGGTTGTATGTGAAGAAGCCTGCTTGCTTGTCGCCGTAAGCTCCGAAGAAAACCTGACCTTTATAGAATTCCACTACCACGCTATGGCTATCACTCAACGGGACACCCTTCACTCTGGTAATCGTCTTAGCTTTCATATCTATAATTACAGCCATACTGTTTTTCGAGGTATACGGATTTTTGCCGTTCAATTCCATGATATTGACATAGGCGGCTACCTTACCGTTGCCTATATATTTGCAGTTGAATATCGAGGCGGGTTTGTAGTTTTCGTCGGTGCCGATTATCACATTATCCTTTATATCCCACGATTTCGATACGTCGAACTCGGTACTTCCCGCAGGGATACAGACGAAGCCGTTATTGAGATACGTCGGGTTAAATCCGAAATTGCCCGTGCAGGCAATATAGATATCGTTGTGCTCGTCGGTGAAAATCATATTCCTCAACATAGGTCTTGTCGGGAAAGAGAGCTTCGATGTTTTTTCGGATATAATCTTCTGTACCTTATCTGTTTTCGTATCGATTACAGCTACATCTACCTGACGATAATCTTCGTAAGGCATAAAGTTTTCGTTAATCTGGTCGAGCGGCAGGTAATAGAGTCCGTCGCGTACGATACCGAAAGCAGGCTCGGGACTTGAGTCTTTGTGCGAATAGGGTTTAAGGTCTATCTCGCCCGTCTTCTGCATCGTCTCGATATCGACAATCCACACCACGCCCAAAGTGTAGAACGGCACATAGGCTTTCCGATTGGTTACTTTAATAATATTAACAGGCATTGTGTTTGCCGGCACGTCCATTTTCACCATATCGGTGAGCTTCTGTGCCGAGAGGTCATAGGTATAACGTTTTATGTTATTGTCGGCATCTTTGCCCATAGTGGGGAAAATAAACACACTGTTGTCTACGACCGCTACCGGACTCGAGAAACCCAACGGAATGGCGTTGGAATTATCGATATTACCCGATATATCGGGAACCAGCTGTAAGAACGACGAACCGCTCATCCCGTCGGGATTCTTAACGGTGGTCTCAATTAAAAATTTACCTTTGCCTCCATCGGGTACATTCGGGGTGTCTTTTTTGCAACCCGTCATCACTACTGCGGCAATACAAGCCGCTAAAAACATTTTTTTACACATATTACTTGATTAAAAATTTATTTATAAAATGATTTATTGTTATTTAATTGCTTAAAAACGTATTATTTAAGCACGTATCTTATTTTTATGCCGAAGCTACGTCCCGGTAGCGGACGGTTGAATTCGGACAACACGCGTGCATCGGTCAGGTTTTTTATTTTTCCTGAAACAAAAAGACTGTTGTTGAAAAAACTGTGTTCGAAGCCGAAGTCTATCGTCGTACTGCGTGGGATACGCCGCTGCCCGGCAGCCATCTCGAAATCGTAAAAATACTCCTCCACAAACGATATGTCGGCAAAAATACGGGTATTTTGCCCCTTGCCTCCAAAGATATTCTCCGTATGAAACTCCAGTCCTGCATTGGCAAGCAGGTATGGGATATTGGGCATACGCAACCCCTTCGTCGGATTTGGGACAGAGCTGTTCTCCTCGTATCGTCGCGCATCGCGGAGGTCTTGAAACGTAGCATTGGCATATCCGTATAGCCAATGGGTAATATCGGCTTTGACTTCGGCTTCTACTCCTATCGTACGCATCTCTCCGAAATTCTGATACTGTGCACCTATAATACCTTTCGTATAACGTATCATATTCTGCAGATACATAAAGAATCCGTTTATCTCTATTTGCAGGTTGCTCGGCTTTTTGCCCGTCAGGTCGTACAGCATACCGATATTGACGCTCGTATTGCGTTCGGGCAACAGCGCCTCCGACGGCGATATGGTATATCCGTCGCCCAGCAACTCGGTCTCGGAAGGTATCCGCACGTCGTAACCCGCCGACAGTTTCCCCATCAGGTCGGGCATAAAACGATAACGCAAAGCGTCGTTGATGCCGAAGTCGCTCTTGTTCAGATTTACGTCCTTATCGTCCAACCCGAATATGCTGGCACTGCGTGTATTCATAGTATAAAGATAATAACGAGCGGTCAGCGAGTTGAGCAAACGGTCGTCTCCGCTACGAAAATCGTAAGTAAGCCCTCCTGTCCAACTTCGCATTTTGGAGTCGAACACCGCCTTTTTGCCTATGCTGAGCTCCCGCATATCGTCTTTGGGGTATCCGTCGGCAAAAGCAAAGTACGAGTTGAAGTTGATGGTATGTTGCTTGTTTATGAGATATTCCAGATTCAGCTTGTTTAATATCGTAAACTTTTTGTTTCGTGCGTCGGAAGCGTACCTGTTGCCCAACTCTCCCCCATACGGTGATACGGACGGATAAGCATTGCCGTTCCAGTCATACCATTGCTTTGCCGTATCGACCAGATTGTAGTCGGTGTAAGCCACAGAAGTAGACATATCGAAGTCGAGTCCTTCGATTAGGAAATTATCTTTTTTCAGAGTATTGGCAAGAATATACGCACGCGACTTTATGAATGCCTCGCGTATGTCGGTCTCTATGCCCTGAATATCTCTGTATGTACCGACAAATACGGGCTCGAACTCTACCTCGTCGAACCACCATTTTTTAGCTTTCAACGACCCGCCCAACAACAGCTTTTTATACTTGTCGTGATTGCGTTTTACCTTTATATTATTCAGGTGCGATAGCTCCATAACGTAGTCGTTGTCGGAATACGTATATCCTCCTCCTACGCCGAATACGATACCTTTTTCCTTAATGTTTCTTTTGACAACGGTCTGTATCTTATGAGTATTGAACGATTCGAGAGCATAACTTGCATCGGCATAACGGTCGGGATACTCTTTGAGGACTATATTGACGGCACCACCCATTGCCGAGCCGCCGAATTTGGCAGGCACCACGCCTTTGTACACCTCGATACGGTCTATCATATCGATAGGTATATCGTTGATGTCGATAAAATCGGTATTGTCATTCAAAGGCGTTTCCTCGATGAAGAATCCTATGCGTTTGCCTTCCAGCCCGCGCACCGAGAGGCGTGTAGCTCCACCTACTCCGCCCGACGAACGCAGGGTAACACCTACCGTTTTGTTTAGCACATCGACAATACTATTGACCGTTCCGCTAAGCTGATTCATCGATATGACCGATATAGGCATAGCCTGTTCGCGTAGTATTCGGGCTTCGCCCTTTGCCGTTACGACGACCTCTCCGAGCGACTTCGACTCGGCTTGGAGACGTATCTTTATCCGTCGTGTCTCGCCCTCACGCAGTGTTATCTTCTCTGTCCGTGTATGATAGCCCATATACGATACGACGGCAGTATAAGTACCTGGCGCAAGTCCCGAGAAGGCGAATTCGCCGTTACTCCCTGCCGTATCGCCCCGCCGAAGTTGTTCGATGTATATGTTTGCACCTATCAGCGGCTCTTCGTTCGCATCGTCGACGACAACACCTCTGATACCTGCCGTCTGTGCCTGTGCGGCAGTCGTCAATGCGATGAGTGCCACTGCTACAATTACTCTGATTGTTGTACTCATATTATTTTTATGTACTTACATTAGGTTGATTCTTTTTTTAAAAGGTATTAGGTGTTGGGTATTAGGCAAGAACAATCCCATACCCAATCCCTAACACCTACCTCAATTCTCTTCTTTACCGAATATCCTGAAACGGCGGAATAATAACGGCGTAATGCACAAGTCGGCTAACAAAGCCGTCAATACACCTGCCACCGACAGTATACCCATATGTATTATGGTAAGTCCGTTCGATGTCATATACATCGCGAAATTGGCGGATATGACCAGACTTGTAAGCAAGATGGGAGTACCCACTATGCGGAATGTCCTGAGAGTGGCTTTTCGATAGTTACGTTGCCGCTGAAACTCGAGATGTCCGTGGTTGATGAAGTGGATGGTATCGTCGACAGCCAGACCGAGTATCATCGGCATAATGGTAGCTGTCATCATATCGAGCGGATATCCGAGCCAACCCATCAGACCGCCTACCGTGATGGCAGGCATAATATTAGGAATAAGCCCTATAAGCCCAAGACGAATGCTTCCGAATACCAACATCATCAGCACTCCGATAATCAACAGCGACACGGCAAAGGAGGTAATCTGTCCGCGTACCACATAGTTCATCATTGCGGTAAACTGCGGCATAGAGCCTACGGGAGTGATTTTGGCATCGGGGAACAACTTTTCGGCTACCTCCGCCACGTCTTTCAACTCTCTTTCGGCTTCGCCCGAATTATACGCATTCATCTCCACCTGCAGCCTTAGCCGTCGGTAATCGTAATCTATCCACGTCTCTGCTTCGCTACCTCCGGCATTCTCGTAGAGCAACAGTTGTTGGGCTATCTCGTCGGAGTTTGCAGGTATGGCATAGTAGGCGGCATCGCCGTTGTTGAGCGTCTGATTGAGGTCTTTGAGTATGTTCAATATCGAAGAGCTGCGTTTGGTCAACGGATATTTATCGACATATCTCTGCAATGAGTCGAGGGCTACCAGCGTTTCGCGCGACTTGGCAGCTCCGTCTTCGGGCAGATTTATCATAACATCGTACGAATAAACGGAGCCGAGCTCTGTCTCGCCCACTTCGAGTATATCTTTCACGTAAGGCACACGGCGTCCCATCGAACTTTCTATATCGAATGCCGTATCTATCTTGGTAAACTGATAAATCATAAATACGGTGATAACAATGAATATGCCCCATATCACTTTCTCGTGATTCAATACCACATTGCCGAACGCTTCGAGACGGTGGTCGAGCCACCCGCCTCCGGCTGCCTGTATCTTGGGGTCGGGTTGACGGTCTTTGCCGAAGCTGAGGACGGCAGGCATCACGGTTATGGCAATCAGGAAGGTAAGCATCACGCTCGTAGAAGTAGCAATACCGATAAAGTGCATCGGTGTGGCAGGAATGGTAAGGAACGACAGCAGTGCGGCAAACGTAGTCAGGGCACTGAATAGTACAGGCCAGCCCATCTCGCCTACCGTATCGACGACCGCCTGCCGACGATTGCCGTACATACGAAACCGTCGCCTGAAAAACGAGTGCACGTGTATGTTGTAAGCTATCGCCACGGCAAAAGCCAACAACATAGGTATCAACATCATACCGCTGTCTATCGAGAAACGAAGATATCCGAGCATACCGTAGGACATCACGATAGACCCTATCGCCGTAACGACAGGCACCACGACACCTCTCAACGACCTGGTGGCAAATATCAGCACTACGATTGCCAACAATATAGCCAACCCCATAATACGAGGCATCTCCTTGCCTATCCACTTCATCTTTTGGTCGGTGATATAGGGCAATCCCATACCTTTGGGATTGAGCGGTTTGTATTTGTCTTTTTTTATGATGTGTTCCAATTCTCTACCTGTCAGGTTCTCGGGAGGCACCGAGCCTTTGCCCTTGTACCATACCGAGTCGTCGGGGAAGGGACGCAGTTTGAGCAATACCCAAGTGTTTCTGCCGTCTTTCGATACGAGTCGGTTGGCGATATACGGTTTGAGGAATGCTTTGCGGCGTATCTCTGCAAGTCCTGCCTCGTCGGAAGGTATCTCTTCGGGCACAATCTGTTCGATAGACATACCCTCTTCGTTGCCTATCATAAATTCGATGTCGGTAATAGAGGTCATCTTGTCGGCATACGACATACTGTCGAGCATCTCGTTCGACAGCTCGCGTATGAGTTCCAGATTCTCTTTGGTAAAAGTGTTGTCGCAATCGGTCATTACGGCAGCATAATTGTCGTTGCCGAATACGGCTTTGAACTCTTCTGTCTTGAGCAGCACGGGGTCGTCTTCGAGGAAGTAACTCTCCCACGAGTCGTTGATTTTCATAAACCGAAGTCCATAGAACCCTGCTGCCAACAGAGCAATGAATCCGATTATTACCACCCATCGTCTTTTTACAATCCACTCACCCCGCAGGGCAAACCATCCGTTGATCTTTTCGATATTCATCTGTATTGTCTATTAATTAATAATTCAAATTATATTTATGTTGGGTATTGGGTTTTGGGGCTTAGGTGTTGGGGGGGAAACACAATTTTACCCTAACCATTTGTTCTTGCTCGGCAATTACGTCTCTACAACACTCCCAAGACCGAATACCTAACACCCAATCCTCGCAAAAAGAACACTGTTCTCTTTCATTCAAAAAAAATATCCCTATCATATCTTCATCAACTCTTTCCATCCGGCAGTACCGAAAGCGATGTATTCCGTAATAAACTGTTTGATATCGGCATCGGTCAATTCGTCGTGTGTTACGATTTCGCCCATCACCGTCAGCCAAAGTGAGCACATCGAATGCAAGAAAAAATCAGAGAAGTCGGCTTTGATATGAGGGTACCGTTCTTTCATCAACTTCATATACCGCAGGCTCTCCTGCGTGTACCGATAGACAAACGTATCTCTGAAATTTTCGAGCGACGAACCCGCAGAATTGAAAAGCAATATTTTCAGCTCCGTCCTGTAATTCGTCGGGATAACCATAAAATCATCGATCAACTTTTTCTGGTGCGAGTCCATTGAGAAAAATTCCTTACTCATGTAATCATCGCTGTTGTGTTCGGCAAACAACTGCTCGAAAGCATTGAGCAATGGGGTGAGTACCGCACGGAAAATATCGTCCTTGTCTCTGAAATAGTTGTAAATATTGCTAAGCGTTACCCCCGACAATCGCGAGATAGTACGCATAGAAGTATCTTTGAATCCCTTTTGCAGAAACTCTCCCCGTGCCGCTTGCAGAATACGACGGTGTATGTCGTCTTTATACGATGTTCGTACCATATTTTTATAACTTTTTCGAAACGCAAATATATAAAAAAGAAACTGAACAGTGTTCTCTGAATAATTCGGAATTCATATATTGAAGCAACCTGCCCCGATTATCGCAAAAAACCACACATGCCATAATTGACTACAAACCAACATATTACAGTTAACTCATTGTAATCTAAGCCATGATTTATATCTTCTTCGTCGCTTACCGCACGCCGGCTCTAAAAACGGTTCTGTATATACACCTTTTTCTTCTATCCTATCTTCTTGACTATACCGATGGTAATCACTTGTTTACAGTTTAGCATATCCTTTTTTCAATGCTTCGACGGTTTTTTTCAACCGCTCCGTCGTGTCGGCATTCCTGTTAAGTTCTTTGCTGACAGTAGCTTGTGACACTCCGATGTAACGAGCTATCTCGGATTGTGTTTTTTTGTCCTTTCTCATACGATAAATTGTGTATCTTTGCGACTCATTTAAATGTTGCATTTGTGTGTGTTTTTTTGTGAGAACGCAAATGTCGCATTTTTTTCGGTTACTCCCGCCGTACGGTGGGAGTAACTTTTCCCCCATAATATTATAACTTTATAAGTTGAACTTTCATATTTCGGGATTGTTACCCACAATCAAATGCTATGTTATAATCTGCCCAGCTTTATAATCAAATAAATCACCAATAATCCGATGGCAAAAACAGCAATGATAAAACTAATCATATTGAAAAATACCTGCAACAAAGATGTCTTTCTTTCCGGTAATGTGGATTTCATCTCATTTGCATCCATTTTATAAATAGCAACAACATAAACAGATTCAGTGTTTCTTGTCATGATTATTATATAATTCTTCTTTAATGCAAAATAAACTTCATCCCGTTTACCCAATTTGTTATAAAAAAAACAAGGGTAGTATCCTATCCAATCTATATGTTGTTTGTCATAATCATAAATAAAACCATTTTCTTTATTAATTTGCTCAAAACAATCTTTTGAGATTATGTTTTCCAAGCTAATCATGGGTTTTACATCATAATTACTATTTAAATGTATGGTAAATCGAGTTCCTTCAATATTGATATGTACAATTTTATCATCATTATCAATCCATATACCATATCTAAAAGATTTGATGTTTAACAACAATTGATTTTCATTTAACTTTTTCATTTCTTTATCTTGTCATCAGTATTTTGAGAGCAAAACAATAAGTTGATATTTTGCTTCTATTAAATCGACGAATATTGTTTCATAAACACAAGTAAGTATTTAAATAATCGTAAATCAATATGTAGGCGAGTTTAATTTCACAAAACAAGAACCGTTGGGTTAATATAATGCTTTTTATACACATCCTTTATTCATCAATATATGGATGGTTTAATAAAATTTCATCCATTTCCTGTTTTGCTCTCTCATAAAAGTCTTCCCCAAATAAAGTCCACAAATCCAACTCTTTAGAGAACCATATACGACGAAAATCCTGTTTGTCATTTCGATTCTTAAATTCATAATCCTTTGCGATAGGAGAAATAACATCCTTTAAGATGATGTAAGATATATCAAAAAGACTTGTATACTTATTATCAAAACGTATCTTACCTTTTTCAATAAACATATAATGATATATGTTGTTTTCTGAAAAAACATAAGTACCTTCCTTGCTTGTGTCTTTGGGACAATCGAACTCTATTGGGATACTTACAACTCCCAATTTTTCGTGCACTATGTCTAAAATTTTTCGTGCAATTTCTTTTGTAGATAAAAACTTTTCCATCTTTGTTTTATTTCGCTCGTTGAATATTGCCTTGTTACTCTTTCTTATTCTTGGTTGTCTCCTTTATGATTAGGGTCGTCGATTAAAATTTGCAGGCAAGGGTTTGATGATTTTTTTCATCGGTATATTCAGCTTTCCAGTAATGTGCGTCATTGACTTCGGTATATGTTATTCCGGGCATATTTTTTTGTATGGGAGTCAAAAAAGGTTTTTCAAGAAATACAAACAAATGATCGGGTTTGGTTTTCGAAAATCCGCATATTGCCGTTTCTGCAATGGTATTACCTGCCTGTAATTCCAACTGCAATATTTTTTTTAATTCGTCATTTAATAACATTATATGTTCCTTGTTTACCATAAACTCTCACTTTCGTCTTTAAAATTTATTCTTTTTCCCTTACAGCCAAAACCTTTGTAAAAGCCAAGTCAAAGCCTGTCTTCGAACTCCAACTTTAATTATGATTTTTTTTTATATTCTGCAAAAGTATCTGTTTATCTCCCATTTTGATTTTCCTTTATATTTTTCACTTTGTGATGCTTCATCTCTGATTTCTCAACAACCTTTCTATGTCAAACCATTCTTCCGTTACTTTAAGATCAGCAGGGAGCTGTCTGTTATTGGATTCTTCGATATGCTGCTCCAAGTTATCAAAATGATTTACGAGTTCTTCAAAATCGGATATACATTGGGAACTTCCTAATTGAATTTTTGTTTTGTCTAAATTGAGCTTGCCGATTACATCGAATTTATCAACAAACTTCTTTAGTTCCTTATGCGAAATATCTATAAGTTTCAATAAGATTTGAGACGCAGTTTCGGTTTCCATTTTTTCCTGAAAATTTTTCTGCATATTATTCATCATATCGGCAAAGCCTTCCAAGTTTTTTATATTTTCCGCACTGAACATACCCGCCAGCGCGTCGGCGATATTATTACCCGACAGAGGAGGTTTATATCCCAAAACTTTGCTTTTCCTTACTTGCTCGATAGTAGGAGGCAAGCTTCCCTTGTAATCGGTAATAAAGAAGCAATAGTCGCAAATATTGCGGTACCGGAACATATCGGCAAGCACTATTGCATAATGAGCCTTGCAGGAAGATTGAAAGGCAAGCACGTCATTAACTTCAAACAAGAATTCGGTTACCTTATTATATTTCTTGCGTTTGCGTATTTTCGGATTGGGCGAATTGATTTTTGTCCACAGCCTGTCGAGCTCTTTTTGCCGTGCCTTGCCTGCCTTCGCTCCACATTCTTCCGTCCACGATTTTACACAGGCACCTGCTTCTATTACGCGTTTTACCTCTGCGATAATGTCATCGCCAATAAAGCCTATTTCCCAAAATGCCTGTGCGTATGCGGTTACCATAACTTCATAGTCGAAGTCGTCCACATACCCTTCCGGCGGGAAAGGCTTTTTCTCTCTGATACTTTCGGCAGTTTCACCGCTGTCGTATAAATCTATTATTTCATTATATGTGTCGTAAGCGGTATCGCCGTCAATTATCTTTACTCCGTCTGTTGCCATAAGTTTCCTTTAGTTGATTTTTTGTTGTTTTTATTTTGTTTGAAATGCTCTCCCTTCATTATATATAAATTAATTTATTCGTACCTTATATTGTATCTTACAATGAATAGTCTCACTAAATTTTAAGAATTAAGACAGTTCATTTTTCTATCCCTATTTTTGTCCATTCATCAATTACAGCCCATAGCTCAATATCTAATCGTGGAGCTTTATCATGATACCAAATAAAACCACTTTGTTTATCTTTCGATTTCAAATCAAAACAAGCATAAGCTCCCATACCGTTAGAAAAGAATGGGATACTGTCTTTAAGAGAGAAAGGCAATGAGCTTACATCTATTTCTTCGAGGATACCCCAGTCCATATCATCTAAAAAGAATAAATCTTCGACTGAAGACAATCCATTGGATTGAGACACAAAATAGACCCAGCCATTATGAAGTTCGTCATAAATATCTCGAAAACTTTCAGGTATTTCATTCCATCTGTTACGTATTTTTTGGGGAATCTTTTTTGTCGCGGGATTTTTCCCCTAGTAATAACAGATATTGCCGGCTGCATTACGAAGTGAGTACAACAAAGATATTTCGTCGTTTTGCCTGATGAGATCCACATCTATTAAGTTATCTTCGAGGTAAGAATACACTGCTTGAAACTGATAGTCATAGTTCTTCCATTCGGAGAGAATGATGTCAAGTTTTTCCTCCGAAGAATGTGCCTTAAAAGCCTCCTGCCAATATAGTGGCAGCATATCAAATTGCGTTTTATCCAAGCTTGATATTTTCAACATCTCTATATTTGGAGAATATCGCTTTAAGAATGTTATTTTTTCGTCCATATTCTATTCATTTTTTTATTTATGAATTAAGCAATAATCGTTTTACATTTTATGAAAAGCTCTCTCAGCGGCGTAATGCAGTTTTTTCGACAGGTTTTCGAATTCCAAAGACCAAATAGAGTCATCGTATTTCCATTCAAACGGTGTTTTGTAATTTTCCCATATTGTACAAGCCTGCTCATTTACCTCTTCAATGAGCTCCGTAATCTTCAAAGCCTTGCCCGCCTCGCTCATCATCAAATGCCAGTTGTCCAAATCGGCAGGGTCTTCGGTATGGATGGATTTCTCTCGCGGAAGATAATACACAAAATCGCTTGTATCAAAAGGGAACAGGGTATGGCATAGTGCAATATCGTAAACATCTTGAGCTAATACGGTAGGCAGCTGCTCGTCTGAATAACCGAAGGTGGAAACGTATAAAAAGTGGCGCAAAATGCCCGCTAAATTTCTACAAACAGGAGCAAAAGCATAGTTCGAAACCTTAGTTGTTATAGCTCCGTTTCGTATAAAACTTATGGCGCTGTCTATCTCTTTTCTTCTTAGATTTACGTACTTTATCTTTTTAAACCGCCAAGAGTACATCAGTTCCAAAGAATTGTCGATGACGTGCAAATGCTTGTCTCTTTTTTCTTCTGCCGTGCCGTTTAGCTCTGCAATCCTCGTAACAGCCTGCCTCCAAAACGGGATTAATGTTTTTACCCATTCGAAATACTGCAAAAAGAGGTCATCGGGTTTTGCTTTTTCAAAAACAGTTCTTATCTCTGTAAGTTTTATCATATTTATATCTCCTTATAATTTTATCTTTACTTAAAAATCCGGCAGCAGATTTGATCTCTTCGTGTGTGTCGGAGATGCTTGTTCCGAATATCTCGTCAAACCTCGCAACTGTTTATCTGATTGTTACAATCAGAACTCCCTGTCTGGAGTATTACCGTGTTATCTAATCGAATTTTCTCTACCTATAATTTTTCCATTTAGTGGATCGACTATAAAACGACAACCACAAAAATCTACTGCTACGATTTTGTTATCTTCTTTCTTTAGGATATGCACATAAGATGTTTGCTTAAAATGTGGATCTATCTTAAGATAACTTTGGATTCTCCAAATAATATCATCGTTTGCAATACCATAGATATTATTCACTGTATTGTCTTTAGTTGGAATATCTAATAATACAATAAATACTCCATTAGTCTCAATAACTTTTTCTATATTGTAGTCAAATAAAATGTCTCTATTCTTGACATACAGAATATTTCTCTCGAATATAATACTCATATCTTTTATTTTGTCAATAGTCTCTCATTACTGAGCATAAAGCTCCGAGACTTTCTCGTCGGCTCATTAGGAGCAAAAACAGCAAAAGGCAAGGAAAATATCTCTGTCTTTACGCTTCTGCTTTAAAATTTATCGCTGTTTATCTGATTGTTGCAATCAGAACTCCCTGTCTGGAGTATTACCCTTTTTTTAGTTGTGTCATAATTTTTTCAGGTATTATTTTTATTGCAGAATTTCCTGCTTTATTTTTTATTGATAAATCAGCCTGATGGTTATATAATTCTTTAAGAATAGAAAGGTTTTTGCCTCCTTTCCAATGCATGATGGTTACCCATGCCGGAGTATTTCCGTGCTCATCAACAATGTTTACATCTGCATTATTTAACAATAATAATTTGACACTATCAATATGACCTTCTTGACATGCAAAATGTAATGCTGTATAGCCAATATAATCTTTCGCATTAATATCCGCTTCTTGATTTATAAGCCATTCCAATAAATCTATATTATTATAGAATGCAGCATTAATCAATGCAGTACGCCCTTCTGGGTCTGTCGTTTCTATTCCGTTTTTCGATAGAAAATCCTTTAAAACTTCATTTTCTCTCTTTTGAATATGTAAAAACATATTTTCTGCATTTATCATCATAATAACTAATGTTTTTTGCAAAGTTAAACAACATCCATATAATCTACAAATTTATTGTCCATAGTAAACATCGTCTGGTACCTCTCCTGTATGTCCACGATTTGAGGATGGTAGCTCTGGCCTATAATGAGTATTACCTTTCTCTTTTTCGCTGCTTCCCAAACCTTATCGCTAATCCCCTTTCTAAATCCCGATGGGCGTTTATAAGAAACTGCTTTTTAGTTGTTTCTACCGCTTTCTTCCCTTTTGCCGCTCTACCATACGGGCAAATTCGCCGCCACGAACCATCAGTTCGGCGGGAGTGCCCTGCTCGGCAACCGTACCGTCTTTGAGCACCACTATTTTGGGGGCGTTGGCGACGGTTCGCATACGGTGGGCGATTGAGCACACACAGCATGACAGGTATCTATAAAACCAATGCCTTACAACCAATTCATTGTAATCTAAGCCATGATTTATATCTTCTTCGCCACAATAGCTATGGAACGCATATATTTTTCGTATTGCTTGAATACTTTACGCATATTCAGGATTATCTTACGTTCTTTGCTGTGTGTGAGAATATTGAAGGTTATTTTCAGACAACGCCACAAGCCCTCATCGCTTAACAAACGACCTGTTTTCAGCAGATGCATCGGGTTAGTGTCTACCCAGACAATCTCAAAACCCTCCTCCTGCAACATCTGCTTCCATTCGTTCGTCGTAAGGGGGCGTACATTTACATTTATCGCTCTCGACATTCCACGACGGATATTGTCTTTGAGGTCATCTGCAATATCGTCGGGGATAAGAGCTATCTCGTGTATGCCGTACAAACCGTCTTTGCGAAGTAGACGAGCGGCTTCTTTCATTATCTTGCGTTTATCCTTATCGGATTGCATTGTAAGCATCGCCTCGCCGTAGAGTTTGTCGGCTGAGCTGTCGTTCAAAGTCGTCTGAGCAGCATTACCTACAATTATCTTACGTCCCTGCCCATTTATTTTTTTCTGTAAAATAGCAGCAGCTTTCTTGTCGAGTTCTACTCCCGTGTAAGTTTTTGGTCTGTGGTTCAATGCTATATTAGCCGTAAACCCAAGCCCCGGTGCAAACTCCACCACCTTGTCGGACGTAGTTATGCCGAGCTTGTTTATCATCTTATTAGTTAACTCTTTACCTCCCGGACGAAGTACTTTTTTACCCATTTTAGCCAAAGCCCAATGACCTTGGATACTGTTCATTGATTGTTCACTCATATCTCTTTTTTGATTTAAAAGTTTATAAATATATTTTGTTTTCAAATAAGTAATTTCCATTAAGAAGCCTCCCTTTGCCGCTCTACCATACGGGCAAATTCGCCGCCACGAGCCATCAGTTCAGCTGGAGTACCCTGCTCGGCAACCGTACCGTCTTTGAGCACCACTATCTTGTGGGCGTTGGCGACGGTTCGCATACGGTGGGCGATGATAAGCACGGTCTTGTTGCGTATCAGCTCCGAGATGCCTGCCTGTATCTTGGTCTCGTTCTCCACGTCGAGGCTGGCGGTGGCTTCGTCGAGCAGCACTATTGGGGCGTCTTTGAGCAGAGCACGGGCGATGGAGATGCGTTGACGTTCGCCACCCGAGAGTGCAGCGCCGTTCTCGCCGATGAGCGTGTCGTAGCCCTCGGGCATACGGCTGACGAACTCGTCGCAACGAGCCAACTCTGCCACACGGCGTATCTCCTCGTCGGTGGCGTCGGGCTTGCCTATACGGATATTGTCGGCGACGCTCGAGTTGAACAGCAGCACGTCTTGGAAGACCACCGCATAGTTTTTGAGCAATGCCTCGGGGTCTATCTTCGAGATGTCTTGCCCGCCGAGGGTGATTGTGCCCTTATCGATATCCCAGAAACGTGCGGCGAGCTTGGCCGATGTGCTCTTACCACCGCCCGAAGGACCTACCAACGCCGTTACCTCGCCCTGCCGAGCGGTAAACGACACGTTGCGGAGCACCTGTTTGCCCGTCTCGTAAGAGAAGTCGACTCTGTCGAATGCTATATCGTAGTTATCAACCGAATAATCGGTTGTTCCCTGCTGTACGGGCATCGATTCCATCTCTTTTATTCGGTTGATATGCACGTCGAGAATAGTCAGTACCGCAATGTGATTGAATACCTCACTTATGGGGTTGTAGATGCTTGCCGATATCATCAGGAAGATAAGGTAGGTAAACACATCTACCGCACCGACCGACAAGAGGTAGGCACCGACGATGATGACCGTCGCCATACCGAGTTTGAGTATCGCATTGGCAGAATTGATCAGGACACTTCCGACAAATTCGCCTTTGGTAAGACTCTTTTCGTAACGACGGAGGCTGCGGTCTAAGTCTTCGAGATATTTTGCCTCTCCGTTGTAGGCTTTGATTTCCTGCACGCATTCGAGCCCCGACTGAATCTGTTCGGCGACGTCGAGCTTGTCGTGATGAAATTTGGCATTGAGCCTGTCCATCCTCTTCTTCGAAAGCAACACAACGGCAAGAGCCACCGGTACCACCCAGAACAGTGCCAACGCCAATTGCCACTGGTAGAAGAAGAGACCGATGCCGATAAGCGACGTCGTGATGATGGAGGCGAAAAGCTGCGGCATAGCGTGCGAAAAGAGTTGCTCCATCATACTATTATCATTCATAATATTGGATGTAAGGTCGGAGAGATTTCTCTCACCGAAGAACGCCAGCGGCAGCTTACGCAGCTTCTCGGCGAGCGAGATACGTCGGTTGCCGCTCTCGGTATAGATATTGGAAAAGGTGCTCTTGTATTGCAACAATGACACGACGTAGGCAACCGCAAAGAAAGCTACGGCTATAACCGTATAGTACCAGATACCGTGCATCACGGTATTCTGCGGGTCGATGACGGGCTGCAGATAGTCCGTCAGAAACATAAACAGGAATATCACCGGTAACATCAGGGCGATATTGAGCAGGGCAGAAAAAACTATGCCTACTGCAAGCGAGCGTGCACCTTTTTCCGATAGTGCGAAACGGTTCTCAAAGTAGTGTATCATATTATTTTACTGTTTTTTATTTATCAATATAAAGATTATCTTATACTCCATTTTTTACGAAAAAGGAGGCAATTAATAAAATTATCGAAATAGATATTATAGAAAATCCTGCTATGCGGAAACCTTTGTAAAAAAACGCCTTATCCTTATCATCTACTATTTGGTGTGCTTTAGGGTTTTCGGGCAAATAAGCTACTGTAATATTCTCGCCTACTCTATAATTGGTCTGACGGCTACCGCTATGAGGACCGAAATAAGTTATACAAAAAGTATGAGCTGAGTCAGTATAATTCAAGTTTATAAGAGCGTTTGCATTAAGAACAAGAGGTTTCACAATATAAGTGTCATCTCCCACAGTGTACTTGTATACCACGTAAGTCCTATTATTCAGACCAATACCTCCTACACCATTAGTACCTGATTTGATAATTTCCAATATCTCTCCTTGTGCTTTACCCTGATATAGCTTTGGGTTCTTTTCTGTAATTCTTTTGTTAACCTCAGCAATGACCAAGAACACAAGTGCAAACAAAAAGAATATCCCAGCACTTAGCAATACTCCCATTTGGTTACTCATTTCTCTACATTTTATATTTTGTGTAATAATATCTCCAACCGTTCTCTATCCAAGAATCGATTGTCTGTGCATTTATCTTCGTATAGTTCATATATTTAGACTCTTCTGTATCATCGTTATTCTATTTTCATTTGCTGTCCTCGTTCATTTATTCATACATTCGTTTTCGGAGCGAGGAGGCTTACGAGCATTATTTACCTGATTCTTGAAATAATCTTCCAATTTATGTTTTCCATACGGAGTTGCCTGCATATCCATAGCCATTGCCGTCATAAAAAATTCAAGAGGACCATAGAATTTTGGATTGGTAAATGTTCGTAGAAACCAAAGGATAAACTTACGTATCCAATCGGGCAGATGTACTATTTTGACCGGTTTTGAATACGCATTCAGTGCCAGCTCTGCGATGTCATTGTGTGAAAACACACGGCAACCTCCTATGTCTATTTCCTTTTTATCGTTATGAATGGTCTCGACAACAGCTTTTGCCAAATCTTCTCCGTGTATCGGATTTATTTTGAATTTCCCGTCTCCGAAAAGGTAAACTCTACCTCCCTCCGCCATTTTCAGAAAATCGCCCATATCCGAAAAGAATCCGCTCGGTCTGACGATACAATAATCAAGTCCCGATGATTTTAAGTAATCGCCCAACTTCTCTTTTGCCTCGCATATTTTTAAGTGTCTCAGCTTCTCTCCGTTTAAGACCGAAACATAGATAAACTTCTCTACACCGCTCTTTTTAGCCTCATCAATAAGATTCGCATTTGCCCTGTAGTCGACATCCATATATATCAAACCGTCTTTCTGCCTGGTAATGCCGACCGTACTGATTACGACCCGAACATCTTTACAAATATCCTTCAGGGTTTCGGGGCGGGTAACTTCTGCCTTCTCAACGATGAGGTTATCGTCGCCAAATTCTATTTTATTCGGGTTTCGGACAATTATTTTCGTCTTAAAACCTTCGGATAAAAGCTCCCGTGTGATATATTTTCCCAAATATCCGGTTGCTCCTGCAACTAAAATCTTATCTTTTTCCATTCCTGTTCGTTCTTTTAGGTATTGATGCGTATATAAAGATTATCGTCCTGCCAACGGGCAGTGTTCGTAATGATGTATTCCGCAATGTTGCCGTACGATTCGGCATTGCGGATGATGTGTTCGTAATAATTGCGTTGCCAAACGGGAAACGTGTCGGTATTTTGACGCATCCATTTTGTAACACCGATTTTAAATCCACGTACAATTGATCCGATTGTTTTTGATGGTGAACGGAATTGTAGGGGCGAAAAATTTTTCGCCCTTACATTTGTTGCCCCTGCAACGACATCAGTCAATTCGATAATGCCATGTACATGATTGGGCATGATGATATAATCGTGCAAAACGGCATGTGGAAAATGTTTCGGAATATCCAACCAACATTTTTCCACCATTCGTCCCGCAGGGTTCAATATCATTTCGCCGTCGACGATTTCGCCGAATAAACACGCCCTGTCCCGACAACAAACGGTAACAAAATACAGCCCCTCCTGTGCATAATCGTATCCGCACATACGTATCGTACGGCGGTGATGTTTGTCGGGATTGTATCTTGTTTTCGTGTTCATATTTCTTTATTCGGGCATCGTTTTTGTAATCATACCGTCCACGCTACCGATTTTTGATATTCGTCCCACATCGTTTTATAGATGCCGCCGAGGGCGAGCAGTTCGTCGTGCGTACCCTGCTCGGCTATCTTGCCGTGTTCGATGACGAGGATACGGTCTACCGTCTGTACGCTCGAGAGTCGGTGGGCTATCATCAGCGATGTCTTGCCCTTCATCAGTTCGTGGAGAGCCTGCTGTATGAGATGTTCGTTCTCGGGGTCGGCAAAGGCTGTCGCCTCGTCGAGTACCACGATGGGTGCATCTTTGAGTATGGCACGTGCCAGTGCGATACGTTGCTGTTCGCCACCGGAGAGGTATGTGCCTTCGGTACCGATTTTGGTCTCCAACCCGTCGGGCAGACGGTCGATAATCTCACGGCTCTGCGAGAGCTCTACGGCACGGTCGACAGCTTCTGCCGAGGCATCGGGGCAACCGTAGGTGATATTCTCCCGCAGTGTGGTCTTGAACAGTTTCGTATTCTGAAACACGAACGAGATGCGACTCATCAGCTCCTCTTTGTCAATCTGCCGAACGTCTACACCTCCGATACGGACGCTGCCTTCGATAACGTCCCAGAAACGCGGTATCAGGCGGGCGATGGTGGTCTTGCCTCCGCCCGAAGCTCCGACGAGTGCATACGTCTTACCCTCGGGGATAGAGAACGTTATGCCGTCGACGGCGTTCTGCACTGCCCCGTCGTAACGGAACACGACTCCGTCGAAGTCGATACCGTATCCTTGCGGCAGCTGTGGCTGTGCCGACGGCTCGAGCTGCGGGTAATCGGTCAACTTCTCGACACGCGTAATAGCCTCGTTTGCCAGGAACATATTCTGATTGAGGTACATAATCTTCATAATATTCGAAGATATCAGAGGCGTTATCAGAATGTAGAAAAACATATCGGTTATGACGGCGGCGTAGTTGCCCGTCCTACCGATAATCAGTATGGCGGCAGGTACGAGGAAGTAAGTAAACCCATTGATGATAATCGTGTAGAACGAATAGGGTTTCTGCCAGCTGAGCGTATATTTGGTTACCAAATCGCGGTAGGAGATGATACTGTCGTAAAAGCGTTTGAACGAGAATACCGTCTGCTGGAATACCTTTACGACGGGTATTCCCCGCACGTATTCCACCGCCTCGCTGCTCATACGCTCCTGTGCGTCGAGGTACATTTTCTGGAAGTTGTTCATACGCGGATTCATCATATAGCCCATCGTACCGAAGGCTGCCACGAGCGGTATGAGGCAGGCTACGCCTAGCCGCCAGTCGAAGACGAAGAGTAACACCACGACAGTAAGCGGCGACAGTATACTGCCTACCAAGTCGGGCATAATATGAGCAACGAACGAGTGCGTACTCGACGAGTCTTCGTCGATGATTTTACGCATCCGCCCGCCGTCGTTGACTCCGAAGAAGCCGAGCGGCATATTCATTATCTTACGCATCGCCGAGCGACGCATATTGGTCTCGACACGGAACGCTGCCAAGTGCGACATCATCAGTGCGGCACAATAAATCAGCAAGCCGGCTACGGCAGTGCCCACCGCCCACCAGGCATACGTGCCGATAGGCGTAGAGGCGACCGTGCCGCCGACACCGAGCAATGTGCGGACAATGAGCCACACGAATACCAAGGGTACGAGCGACATCAGCCCGCTAAGACCCGAAGCAATGAGCGCCAACGGGAACAATATCCGTCGCTCGCCCATATAGATCTGAAATTTTTTTAATGTGTTCATATTATTTATTGTTTAAATTTATCAATATAAAGATTATCGTCCTGCCAACGGGTAGGATTCGTAATGATGTATTCCGCAATATTTCCATACGATTCGGCATTGCGGATGATATGTTCGTAATATCCAACCAACATTTTTCCACCATTCGTCCCGCAGCGTTCAATATCATTTCGCCGTCGACGATTTTGCCGAATAAACACGCCTTGTTCCGACAACAAACGGTAACAAAATACAATCCGTTGCACGAATAATCGTATCCGCACAACCGTATCGAACGGCGGTAATGTTTTTCGGGACTATATTTCGTATTTACAGTCATATTCAGGTGTTGGGGGTTGGGTATTGGGTTTTAGGTTTTTGGGGGTGGGGTTCGAAAAATTCCAGCCAATGTCCGTCGGGGTCTTCGAAGGTCAGCAGTTTGCCGTAAGGCTCTTTCCTGATGCTTCCAATCCGCTTGACTCCGAGAGAAATCAAATGTTCCTGCATTTCTTCGATACGAGCTATTTCAAACATAATTCGTGTTTTTCGGGGTTGCACTTTACCTTTTTCTTCCGGTCGTTGCAGAAGGGCAAACGATGTTTCGCCCAAATCGAATTCCACCCAAGCACCGTCTTTCTCAACGAATTTGACGGTAAAGCCTATATCCTGATAAAAACGAACGGATTGTGCCATATCGCTCACATAAACCCAACAGGCATATATTTTACGTATTTTCATCTGTTGTTTTTAGGTTTTAGGTATTGGGGATTAGGTTGTTTTGCCTGATACCCGACACCTGATGAACATTTCTTTCGTATGGCTGTTACGATTGCTACAACCGTCCAATGACCATCGGAGTCTAAATATTCCTTTCGCCATCTGAACGTATCGGCGGTTATTTCCGAAAAGACGTACCGCATTCTCCCCTCGCCGTTTTCGGTCAGCACCACTTCATCGCCTGCTTTCACCGCCGTCAGACGAAAGGCGCTGCCCGTACATCCGTAGAATATATCCCACGCCATCGTTTGAGGATTATAAATCCGCAGGGTAGTGCCGTATTCGGCATCGGCTTGCGGGTTGTCCAGCCTCTCCGTACGCGAGGGTACGATAAACAAATCCTGAATGGCTGTCCCTTCCAAGACCCGCGAGAATATCCATTCGCCTTTCACGCGTCGGGGGACGGTTTCGTCCAAACGGTCGTTCCATTCGATAGCCCATTCGCCTATCAGTCCTCCGAAATAATCGTATGCTTCGGGTATCCTATCGTTTTTCTCGTTGCTGCAAAGAGCTTCTGCAAATGATTTCATCATATTACTATAATTTCAATTGGTTTAATATCTAATGCCTGACATTCTTTTATTTGACGCACCTTGTCGCCACATACGACGCTACATTATGTTCGTGCAGGTTGCCAAAACCATTCGTATCGTCATAAAGGTTCGTCAGTGCAAAACCTGCTTCCAACTGACCGTTAATCTGCTCCTCTATGGTATGCGAGAACTGCACGCCACCGTTGCTGTCCTGCATCTGACGCAGGTGCTCCTCGTTCTTCAGCGGGTTGAACGGTAGGGTATTGGTCAGCACCCTTTCCTCCAAATCGAAGATGTAGTTGATACCTATGTCCAAGCCGGACACCAGTACTCCACCCTTACGCAGCACTCTGTAACACTCGTGCCAGATTGGTTTCACTTCCTCGACATAACAGTTCGATACAGGGTGAAAAATGATGTCGAAAAAGCTATCATCGAAAGGCAAGGGGTTGCTCATATCCGCACGTATGATGTTTATCCGATAACCTTCACGCTCGGCAACCATACGCTCTGCTTCCAGCTGTTTCCCCGAATAATCGAGCACCGTACATTCCGCTCCCAATGCGGTAAATACCGGCATTTGTTGACCGCCTCCGCTTGCAAGTCCCAAGACCTTCTTGCCGTTCAAATCGCCCAGCCAATCTTTCGGAACATTCTTCGTCGGGGTCAGTTTTACGGCATAATCGCCGCCTTTTGCTCTTACAAATTCCTCGTGTGAGATAGGTTTCCCCCACATCCAACCGTCCTCAATCCAAGAATCGATTGTCTGTGCATTTATCTTCGTATAGTCCATTTTCGCTTTCTTCTGTGTCATCGTTATTCTATTTTCATTTGCTGTCCTCGTTCATTTATTCATACATTCTGTTGTCGTTTCCGAAATGTATTCGATAAGGGCATAATCAATACGACCCTATAACCTTTTTATTGCCCTGTTTTCTACCAGCGACCTCATTTGTGAGATTGCTACCCTGTTGAGCTGAATGAGTCGTTCGCTTTGCGACAATCCCTGTTTGATAAGCAAAGCATTGATGCTTTCCAGATTGCTGAGCACTACCAACTGTTCCAACTCGGCATAGTCGCGGATATTACCGTTCAGGTCGGGGTTACGCTCTCGCCACTCTTTGGCGGTAAGTCCGAACAATGCCGTATTGAGTAAGTCCGCCTCGTCGGCATAGATAAGAGCCGCCTGTCGCTTGCTTACCTCTTTCGGGATAAGAGTCTCTTTTATGGCATCGGTATGGATATGATAATTGATTTTGGCAAGGGTGCGCTGTAAATTCCACTCCAGTTTGAGACGGTTGTTTTCTTCTTCCTTAAGCCGCTGAAATTCGTTTACAAGATATATCTGAAATTCGGGACTCAACCACATTGCAAAATGAAAAGCAATGTCTTTGTAGGCGAAAGTCCCGCCATAACGCCCCGTTTTTACCTCTAATCCAATTGCTTTTGTTCTCTCAATCCATTGACCCACAGACATTATGAATCTGTTGCTTCCTGCTTCCCGCTCAATTACCCCGAATTCGGGGTAATTGAAATCGGGATTGTTGATTTTTTCCCAGATGCCTATATACTCCAATGTATTTTTGTTGGTAATCCATTTTCCGATAAGACTGCTTCCTTCACGGAAAGCCTTTGTCATATCCGTCAGGCTGATATAATCGCTATTGTCTGTTTTATACAATATTATATCAACTCCTTGTACGTTTATTTTCCTGTTCTTTGCCATTCGTTCCGCTCTTCTCTTTAAATCCTAATTATTTTTCAGTAAAAAATCGTTCCGTATATTTTTTCTCCGCAAGTGACGCTATGGTTTTATTGCTTTGAAAATCAGTATCGAGGACTCGTTGCGTACGGCTACGTCGTCGCCATAAAGCGAGCGAAGCAGGTCTTCGGCTTCGGTTCGGGTAAGGTGCGGCGGCACGAACAGCCCTTTGCGGTCGAGTACATAATGTGCGAAGCGGTCGGCACACGGACGCTGCCCCGTGATGTAGAAACATCCGCAGAAAAGCCCGCCCGACTTCAACACGCGGAAGGTTTCGGCAAACGCTTTCGGCTTGTCGGGGAAGACGTGGAAGCCGTTCATCGACAAGACGCAGTCGAAGCTCTCGTCGGGGTACGGCAGTTTGCCTACGTCGCCCTGTTCGAGACGGAGGTTGCGGAGCTGCATCTGCGAGGCACGTTCGCCCGCAATGGCAAGCATCTCTTGCGAATAATCCAGCCCTACGATTTCGGCATCGGTCATCTGACGGTATTTCTCGGCAGTAAAAACAGCCGTACCGACGGGCACATCCAGTATTTTCCCCCGAAAATCGTCGGGAATCATCGCCAGCACCTCGCGAGCAATGGCGTTATCGTCCGTCCGCCAGAGGTATTTCATATAAATATGCGACCACCAGCGGCGTCCCGTCAGTACGTCGTCGTAGTGCTTCATTCGTTTCTCATAGGCATTCCTTTGCATTGTTTGTCCTTTTTTTTGAGGGTAAGTATGCGTTATTGATTGTCGAGGCGTATGTTAATGTAATATTGTGTTTTATGTATTTTTTTACGTACTTTGCGGTAAAAAATCACCTCAATGGTCGCTAAGGTTTTTTGCTTTAAAAATCAGACTTTTCGAGTATTCGTTTCAGGTTTCGGTCGTCTTCCTGCATATCCTGCTTTATCAGTTCCCAGTTTGCCTGTTTCGGGAAAAGTGCTTTGAAAAACAACCAATTAACGAAGTTGCCGAAGAACGACCTTCGGGCTCCGAAGCTCTCGATATGCGTAAAGAGCACCGAGCCGTCGGGTTGCTTCTCCGCCCGAAAAGTAATGACACCCAAGCCTGTTGTCGATTTCACGGTAAGGTTGAACAGGTTGTCGTCCATCTGTTTCTCGGTGATGACGGCTTTTACTTTGTACCAAACCTCTTCGACGCATTGCGCGAAATATACTTTGTCGCCTACCTCCTTGCCGCCCGTAAGGTACTTAAATTCTTTGTGGCGGACATTCCAGCGGACAAAATTGGTATCCAGATTCTCGAACCAGTCCGAGACAGCAGCAATCGTCGTGTTTATCGTTATCGAATCGCGAAGTTCCATCATACGGTTATTGTTTTGTGAGTTCACATTAATACTAAAAGCAAGCATAAAGCCAAGCAATAATGGCAATATCTGTTTTTTTAGTATCATAATCATATAATTTATCGGTAATTTTTCATCATACAAAAAAACAGGGAATAGCCTTTATTACTTGTCAATAAAGGCTATTCCCCAACCATTCAGTATGTAGCAATGAGCTTTTTTAGCCTATCGATAAGTTCTTCAAGGGGCATATCCGAACGTTCGCTCATCATCTTAACCGTTGCTACCGGTACCATTACTTTCGCAATGGGTGTCTTCAGCATAGCAAACTTGGGATTTATCGTCGGTAGGTCGTCTATCAGGCGGGGGTAGCGTTTGAGCAGCACTTTCAGTTTAGTGCCTGCTGTCAGCTCCTCGCCGTCGTGTGTCTCTGCCGATGTCTCTACGGAGTTATGCTGTTGTTCCTCGTCCCAGGTCAGAAGCGTGCGTGAACCTTCGAGTTTGCGTATGTGCGTACAGTCTTGCATCATCTCCATCACCCCGCGGAAACGCCCGTCGGCATCGCGTACAGCCACATAAACGATGTATATAAACAGGTCGGGCTTGTTTATCCAAAACTCTGCACGGCTCTGCTCTCCATTGCGGAATTTTTCTATTATCTCCTCTACCAGATGAACACTCTTGGGCGGGTGGCAGTTACGCACCTCACGACCAATAACACCTTTGCTGCGAGGAAATACGCGGTGTGGCGTATCGGTATAGAACTTCACTAACTCATTCTCATCTACATAAGAAATATCTACTGGTAAATGTCGAAATAGCAGATTTATCTGCTCGAGCGTCAGCTTACCCTCGGCAACATCGAGTATACGGTCTGCATCATTGACGGCTCCTGCTGCGGTATAACCGTGTTTTGCAAGCAACGCAGCCATATCGCTTATCAGACTGCCTCCTTCGGTTACATAACCGCCGGAAGTCTGTCGGGTGGGTTTATAGTCGGGCATATCAATACGAAAGAAGCCTATTTCACGGTCGCCGTGTTTCATCTCTTCGAATTCGGTGTCCGAAATCAATTTTAGAGAAGTCGGATACAGTATCATCTCCTCTTTGCCGATAAGGTCGAGCATATCGGTAGCCATCTCACGATAAGCTTCGAGGAAGGCATCGTAGTTACCAAGACGGAGCAAGTCCATAGCCTTATTCATCTCGTCGCGTATGTAGTCGTCGTAGGTCCACATCGTAGTAGACGGGCGAGTGAAACCTTTTCGTTCGAGAGCAGAGTAGAGTTGGTTCTGTTTACGGCTGAAGTGTACCTTATACGGCATAATGCTCTCCATAAGCTCCATCCACGGGTTTAGTATGAATGGTTTAGCGAGCAGTTCGTCGCCTTTGCGGAGCAGTTCTTTCATTTCGTCTACCTCTCGTCGATATGCGTCTATCGGGTGTCCGAACGGCAGTTCGGGACGCGGCTCGTCTATGAGTCCGTCGAAGATATGTATTATCTCGTGCACATCTTCGTTACGACATTCGTCGGGGTCTTCGTCTTTTACCAGCTGTTCGGCAGCGGCAAACTCTTCGGGCGATACCTTGCCCACCTCGTCACGCATACGGCGACGAGCCTCTTCGAGCGTGAGTTTTCCTGTGTTGTACTCTTCGCGGATGGCGAGCATACGGCGAAGTTTGTCTTTGTCAATACTTTCGAATACGGGATTTGTCTGTTTCATCATTATATTTTTTTGTTAGAAATTTATACCCAATATGGGTGCTAATAGTAATTTTGCAAAAATAATGTATGTGATAAATATCTACAATACCTAATTGTAATGATTTTTAATACAAAAAGCACTACAAGTAAGTATATAAAAACAAAAAAACGTCTTCTCTAAAAAATATTACCGACCGGTATCTGTGGCAGAGTGAAAAAATCCCGCATTGCGTTAATCAGCACAAACGAACCGAACTTACCTATATCGACAGCCCTTACCTCCCTCTCCTCTATGACACCCAAATCCAACAGGCGTTGGCGGGCAACTCCTCTGAGTAACGGTGTAGACGGTGTTATATATCTGTCTCCGTCGAAAAACACGATATTACAGAACGAACTGTCGGTAACCATTTCGTCTTTTATTATCAATATATCGTCGTAGATACCTCTTCGAGCCGTAAGTTCGTCGAGACAGCTCCTGTCGGCGAATTTGAGCGAATAGTCTATATCATCGGCTTCTACCATTTTTAGGGTCTGAATGTTTTTTGACGAATATGGCGACAACTCTACGGTTTTCCCTTTGCTGCCATAAAGAATCTTCATCTTTACCGTATCTGAGGCAGGCAGTCGTTGAAGGCTGTCAAACAGCGATACGCTATCGAAAAGCGGTTCTTGCGGCGGATATCCGTAAAAACGAAGAAAAGACTCTTCGTAACGCCTTATGTGCCATTCGGGATACATTACTTTGGCATCTCTGATACAGACAGTTTCAAACAGTGGGTACATATATTTTCTCCAACAACTCTTGATATTCGTCATCTGCACAACTCAGAGCGGTAATACCACCACCACTCCGAAAAAACATCTCTCCATCGGACTGCTCGATGAAACGTATCATTACAGCCGTATCGAGACTCGCTCCGTCGAAAATACCGAATACTCCCGTATAATATCCGCGTGGCTGTCCTTCGACTTCTTGTATTATCTCCACTGTCTTCTCTTTCGGTGCACCGCTTATAGACCCAGCAGGCAACAAACGCAGTATAACCTCCCCGAGATTCGCACGCCAATCTGTCGGCAATACACCTGCTATCTCCGAACTTGTCTGCAATATTTGGCTTTTGTGTGTATTGATAGTTTCTATATATCTGTATTTCAATACTTCTACATCTATCGATACCATAGATAAGTCGTTTCTCATCAAATCTACTATCGTGTTATGCTCGTATTCCTCTTTTTTGTTGCCAATAAGTACGTTTGCAGCATTATCTACCGAAGCATTGATAGTGCCCTTCATAGGGAAAGTATAAATCCTGCCATCGATTATCTTAACAAAACATTCGGGCGAGAATACCACAAAGTTTTCGTCGTACAACAGTTTATAAGGTGCTTGGGAGACGGCAAATATCTCTCTGAGAGTCAAGTTTATATCTATTGGGGTACGGAATGTCAAGTTCAACAGATACGAATTGCCTCTGTCTTGGTTATATACAACTTGGTCAAACTTCCGTCGAAATTCTTCTTTGTCAATAGGATACGCAGTCAGGTCTACACGGCGGTTAGCTGCTACTATCTTGTCGACATTCGAGACTCCGCGTACATCGTACCAAATACCTAAGTTTGCCGCTTCGTGCAGTAGACAGACAAAGGGTTTTTGCTTTTCGAAATCAACCATAAACAAAAACCGTCTGCCTTCGGAGGCATATTCCGATACTTTTCGTTTAAATTGCTCTACCGTCATACATCTGTCTATCAAATATTTATAAAATTACTCAATATCTGTCTGCCGTCGGGCGTCATAAACGATTCGGGGTGAAACTGTATCCCGTATATGTGTTTATCCTTGTGCTGCAACGACATAAGGCACTGCTCGGCGGTTTCGCCCGTAGCTTGCAGCGTATCGGGTAGCGACGTATAGTCTATTGCCCACGAATGATATAAACCGACTTCTATAACACTGGGTAACCCTCTGTAAATAAGCGATGTACTGTCTATCTTTATAAGTCTTCTCTGTCCGTGTACGACACTGGGCATCTGTACCAGACGTGCTCCGAAATATTCGCCAATAGCCTGATGTCCGAGACATACGCCGAGCAGAGGTTTATTGTGGTCGCAGCAGCGGCAGATGACATCGGAGAGTATCGGGAAATCCGACGGTGTCATCGGTCCCGGCGATATGACAATGTGGCTGAATCTGTCGAGCATACCGATATCCAACGCCTCGGAACGCACAATCTGCCATTTATCACTGCATACCGAACGTATAGCCTCGACGATGTTGTACGTAAAAGAGTCGTTATTGTCTATCAGTAAGACACTCATTTATAATATATTGTTTAATAAAAAACGAAACACAATGCGGTTCTATTCTTCGTTCAGGGTATTCCAAAGCATATCTTTCAGCTGTTCGATACCGAAACCCGTAACTGAGGAGAAAAACAGGTGCGGTATCTCTTTCGGCAAGGTCTGCTCTATCTCCTTCATCTGTTCCTCGTCGATTATATCGGATTTGGATATGGTAAGTATCCGCTTTTTATCGAGCAATTCGGGATTATATCGTTCGAGCTCTCCGAGTAGAATTTTGTAATCGCCCACGACGTCGTGACTATCGGCAGCCACCATAAAAAGCAAGATAGAGTTACGTTCTATATGCCTTAGAAACCTCACACCCAGCCCTTTACCCTCTGCCGCACCTTCGATAATACCCGGTATATCGGCAATGCAAAACGAGCGATGGTCGCGGTACTCCACTATGCCGAGATTGGGAGTGAGCGTAGTAAACGGATAGTTGGCTATCTTGGGCTTGGCTGCCGAGACGACCGATAGCAAGGTCGATTTACCTGCATTAGGAAACCCTACGAGACCGACATCTGCAAGTACTTTGAGTTCGAGTATCACCTCTTTTTCGGTAAGCGGCTCTCCCGGCTGTGCATAACGGGGGGTCTGATTGGTAGCGGTGCGGAAGTGCCAATTACCCAGCCCACCGCGTCCGCCTCTGACAAGCACCGCCTCCTGTCCGTCTTCGGTGATGTCACAGAGAAATTCGCCCGAGACAGCATCGCGGGCTATCGTACCACACGGTACTACGATGGTCTTATCTTCGCCGTCTTTGCCAAAACTGCGACTGCTGCTGCCGTCACCGCCGTGCCCCGCGAAGATATGTCGCTGATATTTAAGGTGTAGCAGCGTCCAATAGTCTTTGCTGCCACGCAGTATTATATGTCCACCGCGTCCACCGTCGCCACCGTCGGGACCGCCTTTGGGCACAAACTTCTCACGATGAAAATGAGTAGAACCCTTACCTCCATTACCGCTACGGCAATAAATTTTTACATAATCTATAAAATTCTCATTCATAAGGGCTGCTCTTCATATAAAAGTCATTGAATACTACGCCATACAGTCGTGGATATCTTATTTCTGGATTTTCTCTATCAAAGTCACTATATCGTTGAACGTGTCTTCGATACTGTTTATCGATATTACAGAATTGTATCGGTTTGTTTTTTTATAATAATCGATGATAGGTTTTGACTCTCTGTCGTATATTTTCAGACGTTTCAGTATAGTCTCCTGTGTATCGTCGGAGCGGTGCGACAGCGTGCCACGTCTAACAAGGCGGTTTATAAGTATCTCTTTATCTGCCTCTATATTGACCATCAAGTCAATCTTTAAACCCATCTCTTGCAACGTTTTGTCGAGAAACTCTGCCTGCGGGATAGTTCGCGGGAAACCGTCGAATATGATACCTTTTTCGTGGATATACGTTTTTAGCTCTTCTTTTAGGATATCGCACATCATCTCGTTGGGGACGAGGTCGCCATTAGAAATATATTTGTCTATCTCTTTGCCCAGCGTCGAACCTTTTTTCACTTCGTCTCTGAGCATCAACCCTGTAGAAAGATGAAGATAGCCGTATTTTTCGGCTATCAATGCTCCCTGCGTACCTTTACCCGATCCGGGAGCTCCGAATAATACAATAATTGTCATAGTGTTTTTTATATATAAATTTTATTTATGGTTTCCCCGTAAATTTGGAAAATGTGAAAGTCGCACCATAATCGTCCTCATACGACAAAGTAGTAGAAGTCAGTGTTTTTACCGTATATACTTTGGGTATGGGTTGTCCCATTTCTCCTTTATGCACTATCGTCAGGCGGTCTTTGTCGAGCTTCCAAGTAAATGCCTGAGCCTCGTTTTCATTGACATCGTCGGCAGTGTCCCACGTAGCTCCATTACCGTTTACATCATAACGATAGCAGTCGTAGCCTGTTTTGCTTTTGTCTTGCTTCGACACCGACGGGCGTTTCCATTTGCCTATGAGCAAATCGGACGAAAACGTCTTCTGGCTTCCCTCGCACGACAGCAAAATAACCGACAAAACAGCAATTACCAATAACTTATAGTATTTCATATTGTTTCGATATTTTTTCCTGTTCAACAAAAGTTTTCCAACTGCAAAGATACAAGTTTTTTTTCGGTAAAAAGAATTATCCCATAAAATCGTCGTATCTAACCATTACCTTAATATTATACGGCTACGGCTCGACACTTAGGCGATAACTCGCTCACTAAAAGCAAATAAACATATTCTCTACAATCATCATACGATTTGGCAAATAAAATTTTTTTGTTATTTTTGCAGAAAATTAATACGGCAATGGTTTCCAAACTGCTTAATTTAGTCATACGACATCTTGCGAACAGTTTGATAAAAATTGTCTTTGCAGATATCGTCGATACCTCATCGGTGTCGAAAACGTTCTGTACGACAACCTCTAAGCCAACCTTTACCCGTAAAGAACCTGTATCTGTATATCTAAAATACCTCCCGCGCTTTGGCATTGTCGCCCGCTCCGCTTAGAGTTGTGTACCGTGCCGTATACAGCTGCTAAGAGCAAGGGACGTTTGTTATTTTTGTGTATCAAATCTGTACTTTCGCTAATGGAGCACTCTTTTAACTCCCAAATACACAAAGGGCTTTTGCGTGTATGCCCCGAATACACTATCAATCAAAGTTTTATTATAAAAAAAAAAGAATATGAAAAAATCATTTTTTAGAATATTACCCGCCGTGATATTGTTCGTATCGGCAATTGTGATTCTGGGCGGGTGCGAAAAGAAAAACGAGAACAATAACGAGAATGAAAAGGAGAACAAGAATCCGTTGAAAAACACGGAATGGAAGCTGATAAACTTTGTCGATGTTGCAAATAACACGAAGAAAACACCTGAACCGGATAGTGAAAAGTGCTATATATTGAAGTTTCTGGAAAAGGGAGACTCTTTAACAGCAGTATCTTCTACCAACAACTTCATTGGTACATATACGATTGATACTCAAACACATTATATATTAATAACTAATTTCTGTGGAACAAAAATAAATGAGATATATGATGGCATATTATACATAGAAAGCTTAATTACAGTCAATAAATATACTATTGACAAAGATATTTTGAAGTTATATTATAATGATAATAAAAACTATTTAGAATTTAAAAGGAAGTAAACGTTATGAAAAAGTTAATTTTTAGAATATTACCCGCCGTGATATTGTTCGTGGCAGCAATTGCGGTTTTGGGTGGGTGCGAAAAAAGTAAATTAAAACTAAAAGGTACTACTTGGAAGTTAGATGGCATCTATGATGTTGACACAAAAGAACTTAAAGTACTGGCTCCTATAGAATGTGAAGATTGCTACAGTTTTACCTTTGATACGGACAGCACGGCACAAGGTAAATCTACAACCAATAAATTAGGTGTGTATTTGACTAATCCTGTAGGAATCGGTATCGAAACATTTATCGCAGAAATTGGAGATGGGTATATTTTTAATGAAGCAACCAGCAAAATAACACATTATAATGCTTCTAATACGGAATTAAAATTTTTCCTT
>GG774889.1:444668-446314 GCA_000163695.1 Bacteroidetes oral taxon 274 str. F0058 | reverse complement strand
AATAAAGTATGAATAACCTGATACCATACACAGACTTAATACATACTTGGTTATCAAATATAAAGATTACTGCCGGGTATGTTTTTAGGGAGTGTATGGTAATGTCTTTGCTAAAATGTATTTGTCTTATAATCGGCAAAACAGATTCACAAAGACATACGGCAACAAAAAATATACGCACATATATCTTTTCTACATATTTTCGCAAATACCTCCCGCGCTTTGGCATTGTCGCCAGCTCCGCTTAGAGTTGTGTACCGTGCGGTATACAGCTGCTAAGAGCAAGGGACGTTTGTTCTTTTTGTGTATCAAATCCGTACTTTCGCTAATGGAGCACTCATTTAACTCCCAAATACACAAAGGGTTTTTGCGTGTATGCCCCGAATACACTATCAATCAAAGTTTTATTATAAAAAAAAAGAATATGAAAAAATCATTTTTTAGAATATTACCCGCCGTGATATTGTTCGTATCGGCAATTGTGATTCTGGGCGGGTGCGAAAAGAGACCTGTTGTAGCTGTGCCACACGAGATTGACCTAATAGATACCACAAAAATTATAGTATTTACTCACAACCCCTTTAAGTCCGATAGTGCGGTAATAATAAACAGCAACGATGAATTAAAATCGTATTATCCGGAAGCTCCGTCTCTTGACTTTACAAAGGGCTCTTTATTAATCACTTGCGGAAATACAACTTATGGCGTTGATAATATATCTGTCAGACTGACTAAAAAAGACGATATACATTACAACTGCAATATAGACGTCAAAATGTATTATACTACATTCCCGGAAGGTTGGAAAAAATGCTATTGGGCTTCTCAGAAAATAGACTCAAAAGCAAAAATAGAAATATCAATCAATAAACATCACTAATATTATGAAAAAGTCATTTTTTATAAAAGCAACAAATATCATTGCAATAGCACTTATAGCCGTATTTAGTGTTTGGGCTATGCAAGCGTGTAAAGATAATGTCCCCGATATGCCAACAGGAACTAAAATGGCAAAGGCGAAGACTATTAGGAAGAGTATGTGTGAAGGATTATATATAATTCAAATTTTTGAAGGCGAAGACATACCCCAAACGACATCAAATAATTCCTTTTACGCTATTAACCTTCCTGAAGAGTACAAAAAGCCTAATTTAAATATAAACATTAACTATCGTCTTCCCGAAGCAAAGGAAATTCCAGTCTGTCCTAATATGGAAGAAGGATATACTTACGTATATATAATTTCTATCAACCAAATCAATCAGTAAATATCACTAAGCTATGAAAAAAGTAATTTTTAGAATATTACCCGCAGTGATATTGCTCTTAGCAGCAATCGTAGTTCTGGGCGGGTGCGAAAAAAGCAAATTAAAACTAAAAGGTACTACTTGGAAGTTAGATGGCATCTATGATGTTGACACAAAAGAACTTAAAGTACTGGCTCCTATAGAATGTGAAGATTGCTACAGTTTTACCTTTGATACGGACAGCACGGCACAAGGTAAATCTACAACCAATAAATTAGGTGTGTATTTGACTAATCCTGTAGGAATCGGTATCGAAACATTTATCGCAGAAATTGGAGACGGGTATATTTTTAATGAAGCAACTAGCAAAATAACACATTATAATGCTTCTAATACGGA
>GG774889.1:358550-444242 GCA_000163695.1 Bacteroidetes oral taxon 274 str. F0058 | reverse complement strand
ATACCATACACAGACTTAATACATACTTGGATATCAAATATAAAGATTACCGCCGGGTATGTTTTTAGGGAGTGTGTGGTAATGTCTTTGCTAAAATGTATTTGTCTTATAATCGGCAAAATAGATTCACAAAGACATACGGCAACAAAAAATATACGCACATATATCTTTTCTACATATTTTCGCAAATACCTCCCGCGCTTTGGCATTGTCGCCAGCTCCGCTTAGAGTTGTGTACCGTGCCGCATACAGCTGCTAAGAGCAAGGGACGTTTGTTCTTTTTGTGTATCAAATCCGTACTTTCGCTAATGGAGCACTCTTTTAACTCCCAAATACACAAAGGGCTTTTGTGTGTATGCCCGAAATACACTATCAATCAAAGTTTTATTATAAAAATAAGAATATGAAAAAGTCATTTTTTAGAATATTACCCGCCGTGATATTGCTCGTAGGAGCAGTCGTGGTTCTGGGCGGGTGCGAAAAGAAAAACGAGAACAATAACGAGAATGAAAAGGAGAACAAGAATCCGTTGAAAAATACGGAATGGAAGCTGATAAACTTCGTCGATGTTGGAAACAACACGAAGAAAACACCTGAGCCGGACAGTGAAAAGTGCTATACATTGAAGTTTCTGGAAAATGGAGACTCTTTAACCACAACTTCTTCTACAAACAACTTTATTGGTACATATACTATTGATATCAAAACTTCTTCTATATCAATAACAAGTCTGGGAGGAACAAAAATAAATGAGATATATGACGGCATATTATACGTAGAAAGCTTAATTAAAGTCAATAAATATACAATTGATAAAGATGTTTTGAAGCTATATTATAATGATAATAAAAACTATTTAGAATTTAAAAGGAGATAAATGTTATGAAAAAGTTAAATTTTATAATAATATTCGGATTATTGTGTCTCATAAATCAAGAGTCTTATAGCCAGATAAGTACGAATGAAAAACCTATTAGTTTCGGTAATAACTTGGAAAAAGCATTGGAACAGAATATCCCCAACAAAGTTATGCCTTCGTTGGATATGGTTAGGATAAGTAGGGAAGACAAAGAGGATGATAGTAATGGTGTTCCTCCAAGGTTCGGTTACCCTCACTCTGTTAATTACAATCTTAACAATTCGGGACAATGGGTAAATCTACCTGATGGAAGCAGACTGTGGAGACTATCTATTAGTTGCCCTAATGCTCTATCAATAAATCTTTTATACGACAAATTCTGGTTGCCCTACGGAGCTAAATTTTTTGTTTACAGCTATGATAAAAAACGTACTTTAGGAGCATTTACATCTGCGAATAATAAAGGGACAAAGGATAAAATACAGGGATTTGCGACAGGATTGGTTTACGGTGATAAAATAGTATTGGAATATTACGAACCTAAGAATGTCAGAAATCAGGGCATAATATCTATCGCTTATGTTGTACAAGGGTATAGATATATCAATATTTACGATGGACAAAAAAGTTTAGGAGCGTCTGGTAAATGTAATGTAAATATAAACTGCCCTGAAGGAAATAGCTGGCAAAAAGAAAAAAACGCGATTGCTTTAATATTAGTAAATGGAATTCGTTATTGCACAGGTTCTCTTATAAATACCACTGCAAATGATAATCGTCCCCTATTTTTAACAGCAAATCACTGTCTAAGTGGAGGAGCCGATGCCATAAGTAATCCTTCTCTTGATTATTGGTCTTTTTATTGGAATTATGAAGCTCCTGGGTGTAGTAATCTTACAGAAGAACCTCCTATTTACTCAACAGTAGGAGCAAATGTCGTAGCCAATAATTCTGTGTCTGATTTTGCTTTAATATCTTTGCAGGAAGACCCCCAAAATAACAGTAATATAAAACTTTACTATCTTGGCTGGGATAGAAGCGGCGATCCAGATAATGGAGGAGTAGGTATCCACCATCCAAGAGGAGATGTGAAAAAATTTTCTCAGTATTCAATTATTCCTCAGTCAACAAAATATCTCGGCGATAACATAAGCCACAATGGTACTCATTGGCGACTAATATGGTCAAAAGGAGTTACTGAAGGGGGGTCATCAGGCTCGCCTCTTATAAATAGTAATCGTAAAGTAATTGGACAATTACACGGAGGATACTCAAACTGTATTTCAAACGGCATATACGGTCCTGACAAACCTGACTGGTATGGTAAATTCAGTGTTTCGTGGACAGGTAATGGAGCTACGGACAATAGACGAAAATTACAACCGTGGTTGGATCCTCGAAATACAGGGGTAATTGTACTTGATGGCAAAGGAACTGTCCCCGACACCCCTGCCGACCTACTTATACGCGATTATGTAGGAGACGATGGAGAAGAGCCGTCGTACGGTTATAACGGTTGGTTATATAAGCTTCTACAATACAACCCCGATATTAAGTTGCTCGACATCGATACACAGCAGCCTATACACAGTATTGGTATGTACAAGAAGAAAAACTGTTATATCGCCGTCAATATCAAAAATATAGGAGGCAAAACCACCGAAGGCAACGGCAAGGAACGTCTGCACCTCTTCTCGCAGAGCTATCTCATAACGACATTGCCGAAATATGTTCTACCTTATTATGAAAGGCTTACTCCTACCAAAGGACTTCCGATAGGGAAACTCGCATACAACGAACAAAAAGTTGCTGCTGGACTGTTCAACTGGGAACTACCCGAGAAAAAGTTAAAAGCCACAGCAGAACGTCTGAAAAAGGCTTTCCCTTCTGTAAATAACCCTATTTGGGGTTTCGATATTTTAGCCATAGCCGACGAAAACGGCAATAGTATAATAAAATCCACCGCAGATACCGTATTTATCGCACACGGTGCGGAAGATATTGCAAGGCGGTACAATAGTGCTGCAATGGGTTATTGGCAGAGAAGAACGCTTTGGGACGAAATATTCAACCAAATCATTAGAATATTACCCACGGCAAATGTACCATTCAGTCTCTCTTTGAGTCAACCTGTCGACATAAAGAGAGGACGTATCAAGGACTTCGCCGAAGTAAACATACTGCTAAGCAACAGCCTGATGACAAAACTTATTACCACTGGTAACACGAAAATAAAGGTAATCGACCAAAACAGGGTACGTCTCTTGTCGGCAGACGCCAAGTTGGAGTTCCGCCCTATGTCAAACAACAGAGAAGATTACTTCGCGGGGGTGGAGGTAAAGTTCTTCTCCGACCTATTGCCACAAAGAAACAGTTTCGACTTCGGGCTGAGCTACAGCGAGCAGGGGAAAGAACCTGAAATGGTACATTTTACCGCCATACGGGACTCTTCCGTTTACTTCAAAGCTCAGGCTGAGGCAAGCAAGACACAGGTAGCGGGTAATGAGACGGTTACCCTTACGGCAGCTAATATCGGCGACGAAGCCACATACACCTGGTACAACCGTTCGGGCAATGTTATCGGCACAGGTACGAGTATAACGACTGTCCCGACAGCGACAGATACTTACATACTCGAAGTTGAGAGGGAAGACAACGGCTACAAGTCGTACGGCGAGGTAGAGGTCGTAGCTCTCGCGGGCAAGATAGTTTCGCTATCGCCCAACCCTGCACACAGCACCCTTACCGTCAAGTACAAACTGCCGGACAACACAGTGATAGCAAGTATACAGATTACCAATATCCAAAACAACATATCGAAGACATACGCAATATCTACCACCGCAACTGAGAAAACTATTTCGTTAGAGGGCTTGTCTGTAGGCTCTTACATAGTTAAACTGATGGCAGACGGAAAAACACTACACTCTCAAAATCTACTGATAAAGTAATAGTTACCCTCCGAAAACAAGAAAAGCAGCCTTTCCGCCCCGAGAAAGGTTGCTTTTTTATATTAATAATATTAATTGGCTCGTAGACACAATAAAGAATAATAAATCTGCCAAAAACTACACTCTGACACAAAATACCGTCGGTAACATCCAAAACTATACACGAAAAAGTATTAACTTTGCAAGTTTTTATATTCATAATAATATCCGACTAATTCGTAACCAAAATGTTGAGAACACATACAAACGGCGAACTACGACTGACCGACGCAGGCAAAACGGTAACTCTTACGGGCTGGGTACAGAAAAACAGAAAAATGGGGGGTATGACCTTCATCGACCTACGCGATAGGTACGGCATTACACAACTCGTTTTTAATCAAGACATCAACCCCGAGATATGCGAGAGTGCAAACCGCCTCGGCAGAGAGTACGTCATTCAGGCAACAGGGACAGTAGCCGAACGTAGCAACAAAAACCCCAATATCCCGACAGGTGAGATAGAGATAATCGTCTCTTCACTCCGTGTGCTGAATCCGTCGGCTGTACCGCCTTTTACGATAGAAGACGAAACCGACGGAGGCGACGATATCCGTATGCAATACCGATACCTCGACCTCAGACGCAACAGTGTGAGAGCCAATCTCGAGCTACGGCACAAGATGGCGTTCGAGACACGGCGTTATCTGGATTCGCTGCATTTCCTCGAGGTAGAGACACCGGTGCTCATCAAGTCTACTCCCGAAGGAGCACGCGACTTTGTCGTTCCTTCACGTATGAACCCCGGACAATTTTATGCTCTGCCACAGAGCCCTCAGACATTCAAGCAATTGTTGATGGTATCAGGCTTCGACCGTTACTTCCAGATAGTAAAATGTTTCCGCGACGAAGACCTCAGGGCAGACCGCCAGCCCGAATTCACTCAAATCGACTGCGAAATGTCGTTCGTCGAACAGGAAGATATTATAAAAACATTCGAAGGACTTACCGTACATCTTTTCAAAACCATAAAAAACATAGAGTTACAACCTTTTCCCCGTATGTCGTTTGCCGATGCAATGAGATATTACGGCTCCGACAAGCCCGACACTCGCTTCGAGATGCGTTTTGTAGAGCTTATGGATACGCTCAAAGGCTACGGTTTCTCGGTCTTCGACGATGCAGAGTACATCGGTGGTATCTGTGCCAAAGGAGCTGCCTCGTACACACGCAAGCAACTCGACGAACTGACCGACTTCGTCAGACGCCCGCAGGTAGGAGCCAAAGGACTTGTATATGCACGTGTAGAGGCAGACGGTAATGTCAAATCGAGCGTGGATAAGTTTTATACGCAAGATGTTTTGCAGAAATTAAAAGAAAAATTTGCCGCCGAGGTAGGCGACTTGATACTGATAATAAGCGGAGACAACACATCTAAGGCTCAAAAACAGCTCTCAGAGCTACGTTTGGAGATGGGTAGTCGCCTCGGACTCAGAGACAAGAACAAATATTCGTGTCTTTGGGTTGTCGATTTCCCGTTGCTCGAATGGGACGAAGAGACAAACCGCTACTACGCTATGCATCACCCATTTACATCACCCAAACCGGAAGATATACCACTGCTCGATAGCGAACCGGGTAAAGTTCGGGCTAACGCCTACGATATGGTTATCAACGGTGTAGAGGTAGGTGGAGGCTCTATACGTATACACGACAGCGGTTTACAGAAAAAAATGTTCCAAGTACTTGGTTTCACCAACGAACAGGCTGAATATCAATTCGGATTTCTGACCAACGCATTCAAATACGGTGCTCCGCCTCACGGAGGCATTGCCTACGGCTTAGACCGCTTCGTATCGCTGTTTGCTGGCTTAGACAGTATCAGAGACTGTATAGCATTCCCCAAAAACAACCAGGGACGCGACGTAATGATAGACGCCCCGAGCATTATCGACAAAACGCAACTCGACGAATTGGCTCTGAGTATTGTACAGAAATAAAAAAGACATAAAACAACTATTCTACCCAAAGATACGAAAATGAACACCACACCCAGAGTACGTTTCGCTCCGTCGCCAACGGGAGCTCTTCATATAGGAGGTGTCCGCACTGCCCTCTACAACTACCTCTTTGCTCGCCGTCACGGAGGCTCAATGATACTGAGGATAGAAGACACAGATACCAATCGCTATGTGGAAGGTGCCGAGAAATATATCATAGACTCGCTCCAATGGCTTGGTATAGAGTTCGACGAAGGTGTCTCGTTCGGTGGCAAACACGCACCATACCGCCAGAGCGAACGCAAAGACATCTATCGCAAATATGTCGACCGACTTATCGCCGACGGCAAAGCGTATTACGCATTTGACACACCCGAAGAACTCGAGGAAAAACGCTCTCAGACAGCCAACTTCCAATACGATGCCTCCACACGAATGTCGATGAACAACTCTCTGGTACTGCCCGCCGACGAAGTAAGCCGACGCATAGCCAACGGCGAAAAATATGTAGTCCGCATCAGGATAGAGCCCAACGAAGAGATTGTCGTCAACGACATAATACGTGGCGAAGTACGTATCAACTCGACAATACTCGACGACAAAGTCCTTTGGAAATCGGCTGACGGGCTGCCGACGTACCATCTGGCAAATATCGTAGACGACCATCTGATGGAGATTACTCACGTCATACGCGGCGAAGAGTGGCTGCCGTCGGCTCCGCTGCACGTATTGCTATACCGCTACTTCGGCTGGCAGGATACTATGCCGCAGTTTGCACATCTACCGTTACTGCTCAAGCCCGACGGCAAGGGCAAACTCAGCAAACGCGACGGCGACAGGCTCGGTTTCCCCGTCTTTCCACTCGACTGGACAGACCCCATTACAGGCGAGAAGACATCGGGTTATCGCGAAGCCGGATATTTCCCCGAAGCTGTCATAAACTTTCTGGCTCTATTGGGGTGGAACCCCGGCTCGGAACAAGAGATTTTCTCCAAAGAAGAGCTTATAGAAGCCTTTTCGCTCGAGCGTTGTTCGCGGTCGGGAGCACGGTTCGATTACGAAAAGGGCAAGTGGTTCAACCACAAATATTTGCAGACCAAGCCTACCGAAGAGTTGGCAAAGTACGTAATGCCGTTTTTTGCGGATAATATCTTCGACGACAAAGATAAGTACCGCAAGCTACTCGCTGCCATAGACAGTGTCAAAGAGCGAGCTACATTCCCCAAGGAGTTGTTCGAGTTTGTTGAGTTTTTCTTCACCGCCCCCGAAAGTTTCGCCGACAGCGATCTGAAAAAACGATGGAAAGAAGATACTCCGAGACTATTGACCGAACTCGCCGAAATACTTCGAGCACTGCCGAACCTCGACGACGAACAAGCTACCGAAGAGAGCGTCAAGCAATGGTGCGAGGCAAAGGGATACTCTCTCGGAGCGGTGATGAACCCGTTCCGTCTGGTGCTTGTAGGGCAAATGAAAGGTCCTCATATCTTTACCATAACACGTATTCTGGGTAGAACAGAGACCGTTAATCGCATAAATAGTGCTCTGAAAATCATAGAGAAGATATAGCATTATCAAATAATACAATAAACACAGCGTAACTCTAATTTGTAGTTACGCTAATGATATATATTTTTTCTATATCAAAAAAAGTAACCTTTCTCACGAGAGGTTACTTCAAATCAAATTCAAAAAATTATGACTTATAATACTTTATTGTCGTTATATTCAGTTTGGTATCCTCAGAGTCTGCCCTGCTCGTATGCGGTCTGACGACATACCGTTAGCTTTCTTAATCTTAGATATGGTAGTACCGTGTCGGCGGGCTATCTCGCCAAGGGTATCACCGTTCTTTACCTTGTAATGCTTGTTAGAGCCGCTACCTCGCGATACTCTGCCGTGCTTCTTCGACCTTCCTACGTAGCCTCCTTCTCTTCCGGCAGGCTCAACTACTATCTGCTTATCTATAAGCACATTGGCATTGTAAGCCAGTATCGAGTCGAGGTTGGTAGAGAAGTACGATATTTTCTCCATAGGCAATATTATCGAGTGCGGCTTGATGTCGCCGGGCACTATATCTTGCTTATACTGAGGATTTAAGAATCTCAACTCTTCGATAGGTATTTTCAGTATCTCGGCTATCTGTTTGAGGTGAATGCGTTTCTGCACCACAACAGAGTCTGTCGCTTTGATAAACGTCGGTATGGCGGGGCATATATTATGCTTGCCATAATAGTTCATAATATAGTTGGCGGCAATGAATATAGGCACATATCCTCGTGTTTCACGCGGCAGATAAGGGTATATATCCCAGTAGCCCGTCTTCCCGCCCGCTTTTCTGATAGCGCGGGCGACATTCCCCGGTCCGCAGTTGTAGGCAGCTATCACCAGATGCCAATCGTTGTATATGGCATACAAATCGCGTAGATAACGAACGGCTGCCTCCGACGACTTTTTGGGGTCGAACCTGTCGTCTACCAGCGAATTGACCTGCAAGTCGTACATCTTTGCCGTCCCTACCATAAACTGCCAAAGACCTCCCGCTCCGGCACGCGATATGGCTTTGGAGTTCAGAGCAGATTCTATTATCGGCAGATATTTCAGCTCCATAGGCAGGTCGTATTTAGCCAAAGCCTGCTCAAATATGGGAAAATAGTAGCTCTCGCCCAAACCTACCATATACTCTACCTGATTGATACGTTGGGCATATTTATTTATCAGAAGCCTCACAATATTATTGTACGGCATCTCTATACGATATGGCAATTTCTGCAGTCGTGCTATATAGATGCTGTCGCTGTAATAAACGGGAGTTGCCTCGGTGCGGTTACATTTGCCTACTACCGAACGGCTTAGATACCAACTATTCTTGGTCATCATATCCAACACTGCCTTTTCGTAGTCTGTCGGTATCATCGAAGAAGTATCTTCGGGTATGGGGATTTTGGCATAGTTAGCCCAAATATTTTTGTCGTCGTCGGCAAACAAATTGATAGCCGCCAGATTCAGCAACAATAATAATACAATACTTTTTTTAGTCATAATGATATTAAATGTGTTTATTACAACAAGTTTATTAAACAGGAGTATAGTAATTTTTTAAAATTTAAGATTAAGCTTTATTGCCGGATTTACCGTATTGTTATAATTGGTCTCCACCATTGTCGGCGCCAAATGCAGCGACAGGTAAGGCGAAATATCGAAATTCGCCAACGAGGCGTCGACAAAGGCATCGAGCACCGTGATGGCATAAAAAGCCACAGTCCCTATTATACACAAGTCGCGGTATCGCCTTAGGTTGTCCATCATATCTTTCAGCCGATTGGCAGTTACCACGCTTGGGTCGTACTTGGAGTATAGCTCCTCATAGCTTTTCGTATTCGGGTTGTCGTCGGCTATATCTCGGTAATATCGTTTGTACATCTGATAATGACGGTCGTTCCAACTGATACCGTAAGCAAACGCTACGAACCCGCCATACACGATAGGCAGTTTCCAATACTTGCGGTTGTATATCTGTCCCAGACCGGGGCAGATAAGACCATACCACATAGCTTTGTTTGGGTCGGGGGCAAATATCTTTTTATAACCCGTCGTATCCAAGCCGTTTTTCAATGCCTTTGCGTGTTTGTCTTTCGTCGATAAAGTATCGGTCGTAATCGTCAAGGGCATTGGCTTATGTTCGGAAACAGATGTTACGCTGTCTTTTACGATATTGTTGTTCGTAGAAATAACGACGGTATCTTGTGCCCATACGGATACAAGATACATTGTCATAAAAGATACGATAACAACAACCCTTTTCAATCTACTTTCAGTTTATCTAAAATTGACATTATACGCATCAAGTCGTCGTCGGAGTCGAAAGCAAGCGATATTTTACCTTTACCCTGCTCATTGTATTGTAGGTTTACTTTGGTATTGAACAACTGCGATAGTTCGGCTTTCAGGCGATCGTATTCTTCGGAGACAAATCGCTGATATTTAACACCCTCTTCCGTACCGTTGTTTTTACCGACAGCCATTTTCTTCACCAACTCCTCGGTAGCACGCACCGAGAGATGTTTTTTTACGACCTGTTCGTAAACTTTCAATTGACTTTCGGGGTCGTCGAGTCCTGCAATAGCACGTGCGTGCCCCATATCGACAGTCCTATCTCTGAGCCCGAGTTGTATCTCGGCAGGGAGCTTGAGCAATCGCAAAAAATTGGCAATAGTAGCACGCTTTTTACCCACTTTTTCGCTCAATTGCTCCTGAGTGAGGACAAAATCGTTCATTGCTTTCTGATAACCAAGTGCTATTTCGATAGCATTCAGGTCATCGCGTTGTATGTTTTCTATAAGAGCCATCACATGAGTCTGTTCGTCGTTGGCGGCACGTATGTATGCAGGTATCTTGGTAAGACCCGCCATTTTGGAGGCTCTGTAACGGCGTTCGCCCGCAATAATCTGGTAATGGGCATCGTCTATCTTTCTGAGTGTTATGGGGACAATCACTCCGTTGGCTCTGATAGAATCCGACAATTCGGCTAATTTATCTTCGTCGAACTCAGTCCTCGGCTGATTCGGATTGGTCTCTATCAAGTCTATATCAATCTCATTGAGGTCACTGCTACCGTAAGTTTTCACCTCTTCGGTACTTATCAACGCATTTAATCCCCTTCCTAACGCCTGTTTCTTCATTAGTATTATTTACTTTTCTGTATTTCAATATCTTCTATTTTCTCAATATTCTATTCCCGTTTATCCGTCTTCTCTATAAGTTCTTTGGCGAGCTTCATATAATCTTGCGACCCTTTCGATTCTTTGTCGTAAGTCATTATAGGCTGCCCATAAGACGTTGCCTCAGAAAGCTTTACATTACGAGTAATCATTGTATCAAACACCAATGCCTCGAAGTGGCTTCTTACCTCGCCCGCTACCTGATTGGCGTACCGCAAACGCGAGTCGTACATCGTAAGCAAAAAGCCCTCTATATTAAGCGACGGGTTTAGCTTACTCTTGATTATCTTAATAGTATTCAACAATTTACCTATACCTTCCAATGCAAAATACTCACATTGCACAGGAATGATAACACTATCGGCAGCAGTAAGACAATTTACCACTATCAAACCAAGAGACGGAGCACAGTCTATGAGGATAAAATCGTAATCGGGACGCAATATATTCAGTACATTTTTCAGTCGTTTCTCGCGATTTTCTATCTCTATCATCTCTATTTCGGCTCCTACCAGATTGATGTGCGACGGGATAAGCGACAGGTTATCGAATGTCGTCTTGATGACGGCTTTTTGCGGGTCGATATCATCGACTAAGCATTCGTAAATGGTTGTAGTAGCTTCCGCCACATCGACTCCCAAGCCCGACGAAGAGTTGGCTTGCGGGTCGGCGTCTACGACCAGAACCTTTTTACCTAACGATGCCAAAGATGCTGCTAAGTTGATGCTTGTGGTTGTTTTCCCCACGCCACCTTTTTGATTTGCCAAAGCAATGATTTTTCCCATAAATACTGTGTTCCTTTAAGATTACAAAAATCCAATCAGACTGCAAATTTAGTGTTTTTATTTTAAAATTCGCCTCTTTGTTCCGAATTTTATTAAATACAGGGCGATAACAGGGCGAAAAATAGACATTCTTTCTATCAGAGAGGCAATTTTAGGCTTCATTGTCAGCTAAGATTTGCTGTATTGTACCGACGCACTGTCTCCACGAACGGAATAATATCCAACGGCGTGTTTTCCAGATGATTGCCTACTACAATCAAATCGGCTCCGGCAACCAAAGCCTTCTCTATCATACCGGTAGAGCGTATACCTCCGCCTACGATTAGCGGTGTGGCTACGCTGTCTCTTACGGCAGCTATAATACCATCGGACACAGGGCTTTGCGCTCCACTCCCTGCTTCGAGATATATCAGCCTCTGCCCGAGCAACTCGCCCGCTATGGCAGTACGCACTATGGTTTCGGTATCCGACAGGGCATCAGTACCCGATACGGTCTCCACAGCAGTCCGTTGCCCTCTTCCGACCAACACATAACCCGTCGGGATAGCTTCTATTCCCGATTTTTTTATCTCTATGGCACACTCTACGTGCTGCCCGATAAGGAAATCGGGGTTACGTCCGGATATAAGCGACAAAACAAGCATAGCATCGGCATTGGGACTAAATTGTACCGCATTGCCGATAAATAAAACGACCGGTATAGACGAATGCTCTTTGATAACTATTACTGCCTCATCTATCGAGTGTCTTAGCTGCGACCCGCCCACAAAAATGAAATCGGGCTTCGCCTTGTTTACAAGCGATATAAAATTCAATAAACTGTCGCCGTTACATTTTTCGGGATCTATCAATACGGCAAAAAGTTTTTTCCCTACACTGCGGGCATTCTGTATATGATTTAATACAGTGTCAGACATAGCTTTACAAAATATTTAGAATAAAAAACACAACTGAAAGAATTGTTATTTTTGCAAAAGTAATTATTTTTCTAAATTTTCGCTCTGTTTGTGCAAAAATATTGTAATTTTGTTTAATTTTGCATATTATATTATTGGGGACTTACAATAATGATTATATGAGAATTATGAGTAACGATAGAAATAAAGTATCGAGTTTTACAGATATGTCAATTGTTAAAAACAATACAACACAACAGGCTATGTACATGTAAACCAGATTGTTGAAAATTTTTATCCGATACAAAAGTTCTTATATAAAGGTTATTGATGAAGTTGTAAAAAAACGAATGATAAAAGGATATGGTTAAGAAAGTTTTGTTTTTCATAGTAGCTGTTTTGCTATTTGCAGCTTGTAGCAATCGGACTGTATTCTCCGATTATACAGAGCTCGACGGCGGTGTGTGGGCAACAGACAAATCATTTGCCTTCAATGTAGAGATAGAAGATACGGCTGCCTCATACGAAATAGACCTAATGCTGAGAAATACAGATGTTTTCCCACGTCAAAACCTTTGGTTGAAGGTGGAGCAGGAACACAACGGACATCCGATAAGCGTGGATACGCTGAATATATTTCTGCTCGACCACAACGGAAAATGGATAGGCAAAGGCTTGTGTAGCAAATACGACAACGAATTTATCTGGAAACAACAGGTAAGATTTCCCGAGAAAGGGAGCTATATATTCAGATTCAGCCAGTTGATGAGGATACAGGTATTGGAAGGCATAGAAAACATAGGCATAGAAGTAATCAAAGAGAAAAAGTAAATAAAACACTGATTATAACATAATTGACCCTTCATTATTAAAACTAAATAATTATATATTTGTTATGAAAAAAATAGTTGTTATACTTGCGGTATTATGTGCTACATTAGGACTCAGAGCACAGACAAATACCTTTTATTTTATGGAAGATGTGCCACTAAGGCACTCGATGAACCCATCGTTTATGCCGACTTCTGCGTGGTATCTCGGTGTAATAGCTTTGCCAAACTTCTATGTAGAAGGAGGCAATAGCGCTTTCATATTACGTAACCTTTTGTACAAAAAAGACAATGTGTGGACAGTAGGACTGAATCCTACTATCAGTGTAGATGATTTATATAAGTATATCGGCAACAAAAATTTTGCCGACGTGCACGCAAGTCTCGGTCTGATAAACTTCGGGTTCAGACTGAAAGAGGTAAACTACTTCACATTCGACCTGTCGCTGAAAGCCGATGCGTATACGTTCATACCTCGCGATGCTTTCAGAGCTCTGTTCTATGGCACTGATACATCGGCAGACTTCAATCTCAAAGATATGGCAGCCGAAGCCACTATGTACGGCGAACTCGGGCTCGGTTATATGCGTAAACTAAACGACCGATGGACTATCGGTTTCAAGCTCAAAGGACTGATAGGACTTGCGGGAATACATTCGGATATAAAACAACTCGATGTACGGACTTCGAAAGACAAATGGCAACTCGTGGCACAAGGCGATATGTACGCAATGACGCCACTGATACAATACTCGGCTGCCGATAAGTCTTTTTCATATCATTTCAATGATATAAAAAATTATATCACACCCCAAGGACTGGGAGGAGCCATCGACTTGGGTGCTACCTTCCGCCCGATAAAAAACCTTACCATCTCGGCTGCCATCACCGACGTGGGACTCATACATTGGTACAAAAAAGCCAATATAACCAACATCAACACCAATGGTAGCTTCACTGTCAAAGCGATAGATTACAAAATAGGCGAAGGTCTCGACTCTCTGAACCAATTCTTCGACCAATTGGGCAAAAACATAAAAGATTCTGTAAAATGGCAAGGCAGACAAGGCATCGACAACCCAATCAATCAATGGGTTACGGCTACTGCAAATCTCGGTGTGGAGTATGGTATTTTGGACAACAAAATATCATTTGCGGCTCTGTCCAACACCCGAGTAAACTACAACAGGATAATGCCTGAGGTTACAGTCGGAGTCAATTTCCGCCCCGCCAACTGGTTCAAGATGTATCTGTCGCACACGTTCTCGAGCAGATTCTCGTCGAGTATCGGAGCAGGTATCAATCTGCAGGTAGGTCCGGTCAATATGTATCTCGTTTCGGACTTTGTGCCTCTCTGCTATGTCAGAATGCAAAATACGGAAAATCTGATTGCCGATGCAAATGTAAGAAATGTAGTAGAGAAAATGCCTATACCGTATGGTAATAATAGACTAAACTTACAGGCAGGACTCGTATTCTCGTTCGGTAAAAACTCTGCCGACAGAGACCGCGACGGCGTAAGCAACAGTAAAGACAAATGTCCCAATACGGACATCAAGATGTTGATGAAAAAATGCCCCGACAAGAAACGTACCGAATTCGTAGATGCCGAGGGCTGTCTGCTCGATAAAGACAAAGACGGTGTAGCCGACTGCTACGACAAGTGTCCCGATACGCAGGCAAATGTATCTGTCGACGAAAACGGCTGTCCGCTCGATGACGACAAAGACGGAGTACCTGACTATCTCGACTTGTGTCCGGACACTCCGCAGGATATAGAGGTAGACAACGACGGCTGCCCCAAAGACACTGACGGAGACGGCGTATACGACTACCTCGACCTATGCCCAGACACTCCCGAAGGAATAAGTGTCGATGAAAACGGTTGTCCGATAGACAGTGACGGCGACGGTGTACCCGACGACAAAGACCAATGTCCCGATACACCGAAAGGACTGCCCGTAGACGCCAAAGGCTGCTCCAAAGACAGCGACGGCGACGGTGTGCCCGACTACAAAGACAAATGTCCGAACACACCGAAAGAAGTAAGAGGTCTTGTAGACGAAAACGGTTGCCCCAAAGACACTGACGGCGACGGTATCCTCGACTATAAAGACGAATGCCCCACTATCAAGGGTGTCAAAGAAAATCAGGGCTGTCCTCCTATCAAGAAAGAGGTACTCAAAGTATTCAAACAGGCTCTGCACGGAATACAGTTCGACACAGGCAAGGCTACCATCAAACCCGTATCTCGCGGAGTATTGAAACTCATAGTGGATATAATGCGTAACAATCCCGACTATAACCTCATAATAGCGGGTCATACCGACAGTCAGGGTAACGATGCCCTCAATATGACGTTGTCCGAAAAACGTGCTGCTGCCGTTCGTAAATACCTCGAAGACAGAGGTATCGATAAAAGACGCTTACAGTCGAAGGGTTACGGTGAAACTCTGCCTGTGGCAACAAACAAAACAGCTAAGGGACGTGCTCAAAACCGTCGTGTAGAATTTACCGTAGTTTTCGAAAAATTAGTAGAAGATAAATAAATTTTTAATTAACAGCAATTTATATAAAAAAGTATGATTAGAAGAAAATTAATTGTTTTGGTTGTGGCTTTGGTTGCAGCTCTGGGTCTCAAAGCCCAACCAAATACACTGTATTTTATGGAAGATGTGGCACTCAGGCATCACCTGAATCCTTCGTTTATGCCGAGTGCAAGTTGGTTTTTCGAGATACCCATCTTCCCGAGTTTTTATGGAGAAGTCGGCAATAATATACTGTCGATGAGAGACTTCAGAGTAAAAAAGAATGGCGTATGGTCTACCGTTTATGCTCCTATGGAGAGCCCCGACAAGTATTACAAGCGTATGGCAAATATCAATAACTTCGACGCCAGATTCGCTTGGTATATACTGAACGGCGGTTTCAGTTTCAACGAAAACAACTATATGACCTTAGATCTTTCGCTAAAAGGCGATGCTTATGTATTCTTACCGAAAGATATGTTCGGAGGCATAATGTACGGAGCCGAGAACAACAGACGTTACAATCTCAGCAACTTTGCCGTAGAAAGCTATGTATACGGCGAATTGGCAGTAGGTTATATGCGTAAAGTGAGCGACCAGTGGACTATCGGTCTCAAACTGAAAGGACTCATAGGTTTTGCAGGAATACACTCCGATATTGCCAAAGCAGAGATACAGACGCCTACAGGCAACAAATGGAAATTGTCGGCTGCCGGCGATATCTACGCAATGACTCCTTACGTAAAGACAGTAGGAGGTAACACTACATTCGGCGAGTTCCGCGACCTTATCAAACCTCAGGGTATAGGTGGAGCTGTCGACTTTGGTGCTACATTCAGACCGACGGAGAACCTCACTATCTCTGCCGCTATCACGGATTTGGGATTTATCAACTGGAATAAGCGTGAGAATATCTCGCGAGTGAGTGTCAACGGCGACTATTTTTTCGACGAACCCACATACAAGTTCAACCCCGACGACCCTGACCCGTTGGCAACTATGATTAACGAGATTAGCGATAATATAGGCAAATCGGTAAACTTCCAGAAGACACAGGGCATCAACAGAAGCATCAACCAATTTATCACCACTACTGCCAACTTCGGCATAGAATACGGTATTTTGGATAATATGGTATCGTTTGCAGGGTTGTCTAACACACGTATCAACTTTGGCAACAAGGTGATGCAGGAGTTTACTCTCGGTGTCAACTTCCGTCCTACCGATTGGCTGAAGACTTACTTCTCGCACACATTGCTCAATGCTCGTTGCAATACTATCGGCTTAGGTGTAAGCGTACAGGCAGGACCCGTCAACTTCTATCTGGCAGGCGACTATATACCGTTCACTACCATACAGCTGAAAAATGCCAGCTTCGTAAACAACAAGGAGTTCGAAGACGATGTCAAAAACATACCTGTACCTTACCACAACAGCAGATTCAACATACAGACCGGTTTGGTTTATTACTTCGACAAATCGTCGGGCGACAAAGACCGCGACGGTATACGCAACAACAGAGACAGATGCCCCGATACTGATATAAAGATGTTGATGGCAAAATGTCCTGATAAGAAACGCACCGAGTTTGTAGACGAAAACGGTTGTACTCTCGACGAAGACCACGACGGCGTAGCCGACTGCTACGACAAATGCCCGAATACTCCGAGCGGAGTAACGGTCGACGAAAACGGCTGTCCGATAGATACAGACGGTGACGGTGTAGCCGATTATATGGATAAATGCCCCGATACTCCGAAGGGTGTAGAGGTCGATGCAGACGGTTGTCCGATAGATAGTGACGGCGACGGTGTACCCGACTATCTCGATAAGTGTCCGAATACTCCACGCGGTGTATCTGTCGATGTAGACGGTTGTCCGATAGATAGCGACGGCGACGGCGTAACGGACGACAAAGACAAGTGTCCCGATACTCCGAACGGAATATCCGTAGACGAAAACGGCTGCCCACAAGACAGTGACGGCGACGGTGTACCCGACTATAAGGATAAATGTCCGAACACACCGAAAGAAGTGAGAGGTCTCGTAGACGAAAACGGCTGTCCGAAAGATACAGACGGCGACGGAATACCCGACTACAAAGACGAATGCCCCACTATCAAGGGTGTAAAGGAAAACAAAGGCTGCCCGGCTGTCAAGAAAGACGTGCTCAAAGTATTCAAACAGGCTCTGCACGGAATACAGTTCGACACAGGCAAGTCTACAATCAAATCCGTATCTTACGGCGTATTGAATATGGTTGTGGATATAATGAAAAACAATCCTGACTATAACTTGGTAATTGCAGGTCATACCGACAGCCAAGGCAACGACGACTTCAATATGACGCTGTCCGACAAACGTGCGGCTGCCGTTCGTCAGTACCTTATAGATAAGGGTGTAGAAGACGCTCGATTGCAGTCGATAGGCTATGGTGAGACCAAACCTGTGGCTACGAACAAAACAGCCAAAGGACGTGCACAGAACCGCCGTGTAGAATTTACAGTTGTATTCGAGAAACTCGTAAAGGAAGAAGACTAACCGAATATCACAACAGATAGACAACTATCTAAACACAAAAAAGAGGCTGTTACCAAAAGACGACAGTCTCTTTTTGTTTGTATTAATTATATTATAATGTTACTATTAGTATCATTGCCTCTATTAAGTTATACCATCAATGAAGTTTTTACAGACAACGACTTTCGGCTTATTATCAAACAGATATCTATATAGCAATATTTATCGACAGACAAAAAAAGAGAGTTACCCGTACGGGGCAACTCTACTTTTCTGTTCATATTCTATTTATACTATTTAGAGCTTATTCGACAATTCGGCAAGTTTCTCTTTTAGAGACTCTATTTTCTTATTCATTTCGTCGACCAGAGAGTTACCCTTCTTCGACGACGATGTAAGGAACAGTATGTTGTTCTCGTAAGAAGCTATCTCTTTTTTCAGAGCATTATACTCTTTGAGATATTTGTTGTCTACGGGCGCTTTGTCGCTTATGCCATCTTTCGGTCTGCGGTCGAACACGATATCGAACTGAGCATCTATGGCGTGTTTGAACTCGTTATTGACGGCATTCTTATCTTTGATGGGCACAAAACCGATTTTGTCGAACTCCGCCATAATCTCTTTTAGAGCAGCCACGTCGTTGTTCCTGTCTCCTGTGGGCACAAAGGCTTTTGCCTTCTCTACCATAGCCTGTTTTTGAGCCAGGTTCTCTTTCTCGACAGCGTTCTGTTCTTCGGATAGTTTGTTTTTCTGTTCGAAGATATAATCGCAGGCAGCCGAGAATTTTTCCCATACCTCATCGGCGTGTTTTTTCACCGTCATTCCAATGGTACGCCACTCTTTCTGTATCTCTTTTACCTTGTCGGCAGCCTCACGCCAATTTTCGGTCTCTTTGAGAGCCTCTACGCGTTCGAGCAACTCTTTGCGTTTTGCCAGATTGTTTGCCATCTCTTCTTTGAGCCCTTTATAAAAACTGTTTTTGGCTTTGAAGAATTTATCGCACGCCTCGCGGAAACGTCTATATATCTTGGCATTAGTCTTCTTGGTAGCGAAACCTATCTTCTTCCATTCTTCTTGTAGTGCGAGTATCTCTTCTATCTTGGCTTGCCACTGCTTAGGTGTCTTCAACGATTCTGTGTCGATAGCTTCGAGCTTTTCGCATATAGCCGTTTTCAGTCGCAGGTTTTCTTCTTCGTGTTCTTTGAGGCTTTCGAAGTACGCCTGATGTTTTTTGTTTATTTTAGACGATGCCTCTTTGAACCTGTTCCAAAGAGGTTCGCGATCTTCTTTGGCTACGGGACCTGTCTCGCGCCACTCTTCGTGTAACTTCTGCAAGGTATTGAACGCCGTTACCGCATTGGGCTCTTCTTCGAGCTTTTCGGCGGCTAAACAGAGTGCATTCTTCAATTCGAGGTTTTTCTTGAAGTCATATTCACGCAGTTCGTTATTGATTTTTATCAGGTCATAGAACTTCTCCTGATACTTATTGTAGGTTTTCCATATTTCATTGACGGCAGATTGCGGTATCTGTCCTATGTTTTTCCACTCTTGCTGCAATTTCCTGAACGCCGGAATGGTTGTAGACAAATCTTCGGTGGAGTTGGTCAACTCCTCGAGTTTGGCCAATATTTCCTCTTTCAGCTTCAGGTTTTTATCTTTCTGCTCTGCCAGCATAGCATTGGCAGACGCCTTTATCTCTTTGTATTTACCGAGCAGTTCTTTGAGTTTTTCTTCTACACTATCAGTGATTTTTTCGACTACCTCTTCTTCGCCTTTGTCCTGCACGCTGTTTTGCTCTTTTTGATGTTTGTAAAAAGCTTGTTTGATAGCCTCTACTGCGTTTTTGATTTCGCCCACTGTCGAAGCTTTGGCGTTTTCGATAAGCCCGCCCAACTCGGCTACGAGTTCTTCACGCGACAGGTGGCTGTACGCTTTCTCTTCCGGCTGTGTCGTCGTCTCAGCCGACGGAGCAGGTTGCTGCTCGCTGTCTGTTTGGGGAGTTTCTACGGGCACACTCGGTGCTGCGGTAGCCTCTGCGTTGTTTTCGGCAGAGTTGTCAACGGAATTATCCAAGATGTTGTCTTTATTTTCTAAACTGCTCATAATAAATGAATATGATTTTTCTTATTGAGAATAACTGTACTGCAAAGGTACAATTTTTTTTACAATCCGTATAACATCGATATAGCCATTTTGGCTGCAATATCCACAACATCGTTGCAATATGAAAGAGAACACACCCCATACACCATTACTAATCAACGCACTGCATTATAACACAAAATAAAAACAACAAATAAGTAATCGGTCTGCTTTATACCATACACAATCTACTATACGACATAATATTATATTATTTTTTATTGATTTATTCGGATTTATTTATTGATATTTAATTATTTTTTGTACCTTTGCAGCGATTTTTGTGGTGATAACTTATTGTTAGTATACAAACAGTTAGAGAGGGAATTGGGTGAGAACCCCAAACAGTACCCGCTGCTGTAAGTTTTCACGTTGATTAACTTTTTGTTATCAACAAGCCGACAAGCAACCATAGCCACTGAGTATACAGATGATACGCTACTCGGGAAGGCATCGAAAAGTCGGTCGAATGTAGAGAAAACGAGTCAGAAAACCTGCCATATAAAATCGCACCAAGACATAAGCTTTCGGGATTAAGAGCGGTAGGTTTTTGTGAATATGTAATGACCCTTACTAACGTTTTCCGACAGTTTTTGTAACGTGCTTTATTTCGCTGATAATCAACATACGCCATATATAATTAATTATTGTGCCGTCATATTATTATTATCGATACTTTTTTATAGAAACAGACAATTTACAAATAAAATAAATACTAATTCAATTAAAAAAAAATAAAATCATGAAGCGAATAAGTTACATTTTTATCTTGATTTGCTGTCTGCTGCCTGTCAGTCTACTGGCACAACAGACCGTGAATATGCCCTCCGTCGACGGAGAGGAAAAGAACGTAACCGTAACCGCCCCCATAACATTCTACGATGGAGGTGGCGAGAAGGGCAATATTCCGACATATAATATAACCGGAATAACATTTACACCGAAAGCGGGCGAAAGAATCAAAATAGTTTTCGAGACCATCGACCTGCAAGGAGGTGCCATAATGGTACTTTTCGACGGAGTAAAAGCTCTTGATGTCGACGAAGATTCGAACGAGAAAACTATTCCTTGGACAGGACGAAAAATCACCCTATCGGGTAGCAAAACCAACGAGACGGTTGTATCTGCCAGCAGCGACGGCAAACTGACAGTCTGCTTCCAGAACGCAAACGGCACGGGGGCAGGTTGGAAAGCCACAGTTACAAGCATACCGCAAGAACAGCTACCTGCCAATGAGGTACGTATAACTTCGACCCCGACGGTGAAAGAAGTGGGCGATACTCCACTGAACTTCTACGACGACGGCGGTAAAGACGGTAAAATATCAGAGAAATTCGAAGGACAAATAACATTTAAGCCCGCCACAGCAGGCAAGAAAGTACAGATAGACTTCACCAAGGTAGCTCTATTCTATAATTCATCTGCCGTATCGGTAGGTAACCAAGATGTACTGAACATATACAACGGTACCGAACCCAAACCCGAAAACCTGTTGGAAACCATTACCGACAAGGTAAAACTCATAAAATCTACCTCACCCGACGGAGCTCTGACCGTTACTCTGAAGAGTAAGACGGGATACCCCGCAGATGGGTTCGAAGCCATTGTAAAACAATACACTCCCGTACAAATGACATTCGATGCGGTAGAACTGCGTCAGTACACGACAGGCACTGTCTCGGCAGGCGACAAAGACCAAGCTATACTGTCTGTCGTCATCAAGACCAAAGACAACAAAAATCCGCTTACGGCAGACAGATTCTCTTTCTCCTCCAACGGTACATTTGCCAATATAAACAAGGCAACTCTCTACTACACAGGCAAAAAAACAGAATTTACCACCACCAAGAAAGTGGGCGAAGTAACCGTTACAGCCGATGTGTTCGAAATAACTTGCTCTACGCCACAAGCTCTGATAGAGGGCGACAACTACTTCTGGCTGGCATACGACTTAAAAGACAACGCCACCAACGGTCAGGCGATAGACGCAGGTTGCAGTGCCGTTACGGTATCGGGCACGAGCAAAAGCATCGGCAACCCGCAACCCGAAGGCAACCGTATTATAAAGAACCAACATATATCGAAAGTAGGCACCGTAACCAAGACCATCTACGGAGAGTGGGGCTATACCCATACGCCAAATTCGATACCCGGATATGCGGGCAAATACGAAGCCAAAAAAGGCGACCAGATTGTTACTTTCGTACCGGGTACAAGCGGTAAGATTATAGAGCTGGACTTTACCGATTTCGACATATATATATCATCGAGCAGTTATGGCATTAAGGCTAAATTCCAAATTTTCAACGGCAAGACCACAACAGGCACTCCGCTGTGGGAGGCAACCGCAGACAACAAGTCTACCGGACCGGGCAAAAAAATCCGCTCTACAAGCACCGACGGTGCTCTGACGGTTGTTTTCAATGCCAATACCGAAACAAACGGCTACACGGGCAAAGGCTGGCACGCTACCGTAAGAGAACATCAACCCAAGCCGATGACCGTTACTGCCATTAATGTTTGGCAAGATAATAAAGAGATATTGATCCCGGGAGCAAAAGATCAAGAAATCATTGGTATAGAAATAGTTACAGAAGGAGAAAACTCTCCGCTCAGCCTCGACGAATTTGTATTGAACCTCAAGGGTTCGCACGACAAGATAGACCGTGTTGCCATCTTCTCTACGGACAATAAAAAAACATTCGCTACCAAGACCTTGTTCGGTGAGCTGAAAAACCCGACACAGAGCAATGTAACGATTGCTCCTAAGGCTGCCGCCAATCTGGCTGAGGGCACAAACTACTTCTGGGTGGCATACGACATCAAGAGCGACGTAGCTGCCGAACAGACCATAGATGCCTCGCTAACCAACGTAAAACTCGGTGGTGTACAGCAGACTCCCACCAACGGCGACCCCGACGGCGAACGTATTACGAAGTATGTATATCTGTTCCAAAACGGCGATAATACGGTCGATGTAACCTATCCCGTAATGTTCTACGACAATGGCGGAGCCAACGGCAATTATAGCGACAAAATAAAGGGCACCGTAACATTCGTACCGAAGGCGGGCGAAGTCATAAAATTCGTATTCAAGTCTATTGCAACGAGTTACAGAGACCATTTCGTAGTGCTCGAGGGCGACAAAAACGGTAAGAAGATAGCAGAATATTCGGGTTACTCACTCAAAGACGACAAGTTGCCCAAACCTATCGTATCAGCCGCTGCCGACGGGAAATTGACCGTAAGGTTCGAGCCCGAAAAAACGGGAGAAGGCTGGGAGATAGAGGTATCGTCGTATGTGCCGCAGCCTTTGGCAGTAAGCAGCATACGCTCGACAGCCGTAAGCTCCGACAAACTGATGAAAGGTTCGCAAAACGAACAGATGCTGAAGGTAGAAGTTACCGTCGAAGGCGACAAGGGTGAAATAAACCTCACTTCGTTCGACTTCTCGGCAGAAGGCACTACGAAAGCGGGCGACATCGCCGCAGCCAACCTATACACGACCGATACGATAAGTAACTTTTCGACAAACAGCAAATATGCTGCGACCGCCACGTCGGCTCCTTTCAAGTTCGAAGGCTCGACGAAGATTACAAAAGCCGGCATATACAAATTCTGGCTCACCTACGACATTGCCTCCAATGCTGCCGTAGGCAACACGGTAGCAGCCAAGCTGAATACCGTCAAACAAGGCACCTCCTCATTGAACATAGCATCTAATGCCCAAGCAAGCCGTACGGTACAGGCAGGTTTCAGCGGCAACTACACGATAGGCAAAAGCAGCGCCGCCAAGTACAAGACTTTCGCAGAGGCTATCGCCGCACTCAAAGGCGGCATCGACGGTAAGGTGGTATTCACGGTCGAAAACGGCACATACGCCGAAACGGTGAAAATACCGCACGTAACAGGAGCCTCAGCCGAAAACACCATCACCATAAAGTCGGCAAGCGGCAATCCGGCAGACGTGGTGGTAGAATATAACGGATACTCTGCTCCCACAGAGGGCGACGAAAAACTCGGAGTGTTCTCTATCCACGGAGCCGATTACATAACCATAGAAGGCATATCCGTAAAAGCAGGACGGACGACCTACCCCGCTACAATCTTGGTAAGCAATATAAGCCGACACGTAACCATACGCAACTGTTTCGTACAAGCTCCGCGTGTTGCCACAACCTACGCAAGCGAGGATATAAAGGTAATCAGATTGTCGAGTAAGAATATAGCCAATAGCAATTGCGACTATTTCACTCTGGAAAACAGCACGTTAGATGGAGGCGGAACAGGATTATATTTAGATGGAACAGGATATGTTTCTTTACCGAAACAAAAAGGTGGACTCATAAAGGGCAATACCTTCCGCAACCAAAGCAAAACAGCCGTATATATGACAAAAGAGCACGACGGCATAATCGAAAACAACCGTATAATAATATCGGGTAAAGCTGCTTCTTACGAATTAAAAGGGATTGACGCTGTAATGATGGGAAACACTATCATACGCGGCAACAGAATATACGCAGACAATACGGCAGTCAGTCGTGTGTACGCAATATTCCTACGTCGCAGAGACGACAACGAGACTCTGGCAGGACGCAACCGTCTGTACAACAACGAAGTTATCCTCAACAACGTCAATAACGCAGAAGTTCACGGCATATATATATCGGACGCTATCACAAATACGGACATAGTCTACAACTCGGTGAATATATCGAGTTCTACTCCCAAAGAGAATAGCTCTATCGTCTACGGCTTAGACAAACATAATAAAACCAATGAAGGTATCGTAGTAGCCGACAACGTTTTCCAAAACAATGCAGGCGGATACATCTACAACCTCAAAAACGATGCTTACCTGAGTGGAATGGCATTCAACAACAACGCCTACTACACCACGAGCACTACCAAGTTTGCAAAATCTAACAAGACAGATATAGCTACTTTCGACGCTTGGAAGGCGAAAAGCAACGACCAAAACTCTATCGTAGAGCGGGTAACTTTCCACTCGGACAATTCGCTCGACCCGACAGAAGCAGGCAACTTGCAGACAGCCAAGCCTATCGACTTCGTTACTGTCGACATCAACGGTACTGCACGCAGCACTACTACTCCCACTATCGGGGCATTCGAGTTTGCGTCGACTACGACAGTACCTCAGTTTACCGAAGGTTACCCGAAGATTACCGATATCACCGACAATAGTGCTATTGCCCGTATAAAAACGACAGCAAAGGGTAAGTTGTTCTATATGGTGAAGTTGTCGACAGACGCCGCTCCGACCGAAGCAGATATTGTGGCAGGCAAAAACATAACCATTGCCAAGAATATCGAACACGAAGTAACATTAGACCGGCTCGTAAAACAGACGGAGTACAAGGTATATTTCGTATTGCAGAGTGTTAGCGGACAAAACAGCGCTATAATTGCAAGCAAGGCATTTACTACTGCCGCATCGCCGACGGTAGTCTCTACCTTCGAAACCGTTACCGTTACCTCAGGCGACTTCACCGACGGCACGGCAGACTTCAAAGGCTTCACCGTATCTGCCATTACCGACGGAGTGGGCAAAAACAACCACAAGGCTGCCAAACTCACGACAAGTCCTGCGACGGTTACTATCAACAATAGCGACAAAGGATTGGTACTGACGGGCTTCTATCTGAAATCGACAACAGACGTCAAGCTCACCACTCGTAAGCAGACGGAGACCACCGCTACGGCTACTCTGAAATCGACAGCGGGCAAATGGCGGTTTATCAGCCTAAGACAGTACGACGTCATCACAAGCATATCGCTCGAGGGTTCGGGAGATATAATGATAGACAACTTCAGCGGACAGCCGCAGCCGATAGCGATAACACTGAAAGACACTACCGTAAAACAGGGCGACAGCTTTGTCTACAAAGCAACGGTAAGCGGTGGAGTCGAGCCATACACTTATGTCTGGACCAATGCTCTGAGACAAACCGTTTCGACGGCAGAGGCTCCGACACTGAAAGCCGAGAACACGGGCGTACTGACACTTACCGTTACCGACGCCTGGGGCGAAAAAACTAAGGGCAAAGGCGTGATTACAGTGCTGGGCAAGTCCAAAACAGCCACATTCGACGACCTGTATCTGGACGCCGAAAGTTACTGGTGGGGCGATACCGTGCCGAGCAATAAGAACACGTTCTACAGCGGCTCTTATTCGTTCAATAACGTACTGAATCCCGACCAGAGTTTTTGGGGTGCATTCGGTTACTCGAACCTCACTGCGACGACGTTCAATATGGCTAACTTCACTAAAGACCAGTTCAACTCGGCAGTAGGACACGGAGCGAACAACTCTGCCAACTACTCTGTCGTGTATCCGAGCAGCTATTTGGGCAATACGACGCTCACAGTTACCCACAATGCAGACGGCGACAGCATCAGCGGCTTCTACATCACCAATACGGCGTGGGTAAAACACGTCTCGCTACACGGTACGGGAATAAACAGTACCGGACAGGAGGACAAGGACAAACCGTTCACCACTGGCGACTGGCTCAAACTCACCGCCAAAGCCGACAACGGCAAAGAGATAGAGTTTTACCTCGCCGACTACCGCGACAATAAAAACACCGCCAACCACTACACGCTCGACTCTTGGCAGTGGCTTGACCTCAGAAGTCTGGGCAAGGTGAAAAACATATCGTTCACTATGGACGGTACGCGTAAAGGAAAGTATGGCACGCTTATACCGACATACTTCTGTATGGACGACCTCGGAGGTGTACGCAACATAGCGACTGCCGACACCTTGCGGGTAAACCCCAACAGCAGTAACGAAGTGATACTCGATGCAATATTCGAAGCCATCAACGCCAACGGAGCAGATATCGTCTACTCTATCACCGACTCGCTGAGCAACACTCTGGCTACCACATCGCTTGTTGCCAACAAGCTGAAAGTAACAGGCAAGAAACACGAAGGCAAAGGGTTCATCATCGTAAGTCGGGTAGTGAAAGGACAGAGGGCATTCGTGAAGATACCCGTCGTGCTCGACAACAAAGTAAGCTCTACGACCGACATACACACCGAATCTATCGGTATATATCCCAACCCTGCCACCGAAGTATTCAGTATCAACACAAGTGGCAAAGTGGACATATTCACCCGCAGCGGTATGAATGTTTACAGCAATGCCCACTACACGGCACATACGCCGATAAATGTGAGCAACTACACACCGGGAGTTTATTTTGTCAGAATCAATGACAAAACGCTCAAATTGATAGTGAAGTAAATTTCTGTTTCATAGTTAACAAAGAAGGGCAAAGGTGTTCTCGATTGACGACGAACACCTTTGTTTTTTTCCCCATGTACGATATTTGCCCCAAACAAGCCTATTAATGGGGCTTTGGGAGTTGTCAGAGCGGTTGCTACGGCTGTGATTTTTCGGAAAACACGTAGAAAAACACGTAGATTTTCGCAAAAAAACTTCGGAATTTACTGATAAAAAATACGTGTTTTTGCGTATTGCACAGTGTGTTTGTTTGTAGTAATTTTGCCAAAAAATAATAAGACATACGGCATTGATTAAATTAATATAGTTTATTAAGCTTTATAATATTTCATAGAGCTATAGTAACTTAGCAATGACAATAAAAAGAAATATTGTTTAACTAAAAAAAATATCATTCTATGAGAAAAACATTTTTGATGGTAGCTGCTGCGGCAGCAATGTTAGTAGCAACAGGCTTCACTGCCTGTAAACCCAACTCAACGCCCAAGGAGATAGACATCTATGTGGCAGGCTATGAGAATAGTGGAACTGAGGACGCAGCCAAGGTGTGGAAAAACGGTAAAGAGCTCTACGACCTTACCGACGGCTCTAAAGATGCCTTAGCCAGCTCCGTATTCGTAGTAGGCGGAGACGTATATACAGCAGGCTATGAGCACAACGGCACAAACAAGGTAGCCAAGGTATGGAAAAACGACAAAGAGCTCTACGAACTTACCAATGGATCTGATAATGCCATAGCCCGTTCCGTATTCGTAGCGGATGATAAGGTATATACCGCAGGCTACGAAGGCAAAGTCGCCAAACTTTGGAAAAACAAAAGTGCCACTGACCTTACTGACGGCTCTAAAGATGCCTATGCCTACTCCGTATTCGTAGCGGGTAGCAACGTATATACTGCAGGCTATGAGAACAACGGCACAAACGATGTAGTCAAGGTGTGGAAAAAAGGTAGCGAACTCTTTGCTCTTACCAACGGCGCTAATGATGCCGGAGCCAACTCCGTATTTGTGGTAGGCGAAGATGTATATACCGCAGGCTATGAGAGCAACGGCACATACAATGTAGCCAAGGTGTGGAAAAACAAAAAGGCGATATTCCAGACAGACGGCTCTAAACATGCCACAGCCTACTCCGTATATGTGGTAGGTGATGATGTATATGTGGCAGGGGCCGAAAGAGGTGCTGCTAAGGTATGGAAAAACAAAGAGGAACTCTACGACCTTGCAGATAATGGCGAAGCCCAATCCATAGTGGTACACAACGGCGATGTATATGTGGCAGGGTCCGAAACCGAGGGCTCAAGCTCTGTAGTGAAGGTATGGAAAAACGGCAAAGAGCTATACTCCCTTGCCGACAAAGGCTGTGCCTACTCCATATTCATAGCCGAGAGGAAGTAAATCGGGTTTTGGGTATTGGGTTTTAGGTGTTGGGTGTTGGGTACTATAATTTGTATCAATCCAAGTAAATAAAACGAATTGTTTAATATTAAAATAAAAAGGCATAAAGTGCTATCTTAAAGAGAGGGTGTATCGGAATGATACACCCTCTCTTTTTTTGTCCTACGGAGTAGGCAGGTCGCCTGCCGACAGCTTCGCCTACATCGACCGAAACCGCCCACAAATACGACTGAGCATAAGCCATTTACACAAGTAATTGGGATATGATTGCAGGCATCGGAATTCATATCTAACCTGCTCGAGAAATAGAGACGACACAAAACCAAGTAGTCTTGGAACCTAAAAAAAATGTACCTTTGCCGACAAACAATATACACGATGCAAGACTCTACTTCAAATTTCACAAAAAAGATATGGATTACTGCCTTTGCTATGTTTTCGATGTTTTTCGGCGGGGGCAATTTCATACTGCCTCCGCTATTGGGGGCAAGGGCTGTCGACCAATGGTTGATAGTAGCTGCCGGCTTCGGTATTTCTGCCGTCGTCATTCCATTATTGGGAGTATTGGCACAAGCCAAACTGCAAGGAACGATGTTCGACTTCGGCAGAAAGGTATATCCCAAATTCGGACTTATCATCGGCAGTATGATGTATATCATCTGCCTTGTGCTACCTATTCCGAGAACAGCCTCTGTCGTCTATGAACTTTCGGTAGCTCCCTCTTTTTCTTTGGACGCACTGTGGTTCAATATTATTTACTTTGCTCTGGTAGGGTACTTATGCTTCAATCGAAACAAAGTTATACCCATCTTGGGGAAATACCTCACCCCTATAATGCTGGTCATTATCATCTCGATGATTGTGAGCGCTATTTTCGTCGAAAAAACCATACCACCTTCCACTACCGAAAATGTTTTCGTTATGGGGATTTTCGAGGGCTACCAGACATACGACGGAATAGCCTCCCTCATTATCGGAGGGGTCATAACCGTCTCGTTAAATATGGATAGAACGCTTTCATTTGCCCAAAAGAGAAGAATCAGCATCTATTCGGGGATTATCAGCGGCATAGCATTGCTCGCCATCTATGCGGGATTTATCTATACAGGAGCTATTCTGAGCGATGAATTCTCGGCAAATGCTACCAGGTCACAGGTACTTATCGGAGTCGGACAACATACGTTGGGACAATTCGGCTATATCTTGTTGAGCGTTGCCGTAAGTATCGTTTGCTTCACTACTGCGGTAGGCATCATCACAGGAGCTGCCGACTTCTTCAAAACGACAAACGGAGGCTCTAACAAAATTTATACCTGGGTGGTCATCGTCTCGTGCCTGATAGGTGTCCTCTTGGGTCGTACGGGAGTAGAATATATTATCAAAATAGCCATTCCCGTCTTGGTGCTTATCTACCCTATCGTCATTATGCTGATTTTATTGAACTTAGCTCCCGACAAATGGACTTCGGTTCTTGTCTTTCGCATAGTAGTCGGCACTGCATTCGTATTCTCTTTACCCGACTTCATCTCGACCGTAGGGCTTCCGATAGGTGATTGGATCAATTATCTGCCTCTGTCGTCTCATCATTTGATGTGGGTCTGTCCTGCTTTTTTGTCTTGGATAATAGGTCTTTCGATAGAGAAAGCAACGAAGCGGCGAACAAGAGACTAACACTTATTTTTTCGACGACACAAGTCATATTCTGTCAATTTTTATTAGCTTTGCAAAAAAAAACGAAAGTATGACTTACTCAAACGAAAACGTAAGACGGCAAGACCGTCTGCTCGACGAAGAGTCGGCACGCAACCTGCTTGCCAAGTGTGAATATGGAGTTTTGTCGATGGTCGACGACGAAGGCGGAGCCTATGGGCTGCCGATTAGTTTCGTCTGGGACGGCGGCGAATATATCTACCTCCACTGTGCTCCGGTAGGACACAAACTCCGCAGTATAGCCCAAGAGCCACGTGTATCGTTCTGTGTGGTGGGCAAGACAAATGTACTGTCGTCGAAATTCACCACCGAATACGAAAGCGTAGTGGCACGCTGTACCGCCACTATCGGTCTATCGGCAGAGGAACGTATGAATGCCCTACGGCTACTACTACACAAATACTCGCCCAACGATATGGAGGTCGGTATGCAATACGCCGAGCGGTCGTTTGCCCGAACGGAGATAATACGCCTGCAAATATCGACATTCAGCGGCAAAAGCAAACGTGTAAAAGCGTAACAGCCTCCGCACGAATCAAATAAATAAGAGGCTTTTATAACTTTTCGGTTGGCTACAATTAAAAATTTAATTAAATATAAATAAACTTCGGAGCGGTGAAGAGAGGAGAAAATTATGCAACTAATTGATCAGATAAAACAGATAGAAAAGTATATATGTGAGCATTTTGAAGAATGGGATTTGGATGATCCTGTCGAAGAAGAATATCTGGACGACTATCAGGAGATTTCGGGGGCTTCCGATGAAGATATATCGGCATTTGAGGTGAAATTCGGTATAACCCTGCCGAAAGACTTCAAAGAACTTTACCGATACAAAAACGGAAGTAAATACTTAAGCATTTTGCCTTGTGTTATTGGTGAGAGTGAAATGCCGTTTAATCTGATGAACTTACAGGCTGTAACAAACACAAAAGAACATTTTCAAAACAGAGATGCGCTCTTATCGGAATTTACGGATTATTTTACAAACGAAGATATTGAAAATATGAAGGATAGCAGGATTAAACCCTATCTCTTTAATAAAAAATGGATTCCCTTTGCCGAATACTGTGACAGCTGCTTTCTGATGTTGGATTTTGATCCGGATACAGCGGGAAAAGAAGGTCAGATCATCTGCTATATTCATGATCCTGATAAAGTGGTTTATGCAGCACCGAGTATTACGGAATTGGTTGATGGGATAATTGCAGAAATTGATTAAACTTATTTTCAAAAGTTAAGGAAAATATACCGGATGAACTATTGTTTTTATCGAATCAAAGAATGGAGGTCTATACGATGCTGCCGACAAAAGAATGGATTGAAAAATATGAAAAAGTGAAGGAACTGCTTGAGTCTCCCGTGCATTACGGTAACTTGTTTTCTCAAGATGAAGTACAGGGGAAAAAGTTATTTATATTGCCGATGGGAGCCGTGAATTTTCCTACGGGAAATATTCTGGTGCGTGATCCGCTTGTCTACCTCGACAGAAACGAGGAGCCGTATCTGCAAAAAGTACCTACAGGAATTTTCCCATTAGAAACTTTGGTTGTCGAAATAGAAGAAGACCATTACCGATATGTTGCAACGCGGGTAAGATTCTCCGATGAAAAGGCTGCCGTGTATCGTGAAGCCTTGGTAGGCAATGAAGATTTGGACGACGTCGATGGAGAGAGTTTTTTCGGGTTTAATGTCGATGCAGGACTTGCAACGGTTGTCGATGTAAAAACACGAGATGCCTATTGCGATTTTGAAAGCCGTTGGCTAAACGAAAACCCCGGCAAAAATATATACGACGATTATTTTGCAAAAGAATTCGAAAAGAGCTATGCAGCAAATCCACGCTTTCAACGAGACGGCGGTGATTGGATTAACTATCCCTTAGAAGGAACGAACTTGACCATTCCCATGATACAAAGCGGTTTCGGTGACGGAAAATATCCGGTATATTTCGGCTACGATAAAAACGATGCTGTCTGTGAGCTTGTCATCGAATATATTTTCGTCGGATAAAAATAGCGATGTATATTTGATTAACTAACTTTCCCAACCGATTATCGAATCGGTTAAGGACTGGAAAAAATTCGGATCATAAGGTAGCAGTATAGAGAGCGAAAAATATGGATAATATTAATTTATTACAGTTAAAACAAAGGCTTGATTCGATAGACTGGAGCGGTAATTTCGAAAAGGCGGATAAAGAGCATTATGAGACTCTCGACAGACTGTGTGAATATATCGAGGTAGAACTTGGCAGAAATCCGAAATCCGAAACGATAGATAATGCCCTCTTACTCCTTGCAGAAAACATAGGCTGTGCCGAAGATTTTGCAAGATACGAAGAAAACTTTGTAAACAAGCTTGCAGACAAGGGGCTGCTGACCAAAGAACGGACTAAATTATTTTACAATAATACAAACAGAAGACAAGGATAGAACTTTATCGTAGGAGAGAAAATCATGCAGGTAAAATTAGATAAAATTTCAGAGTGGACGACTACGGGATTCGAGCTAAGCAACGGTGCATATCAATATGCTCCCATCAATGCAAAAAATCATTTCGCACGAGGGAAAGACGAGTTTGTTATCTGGGGCAGCAGCGATGACGGCACGAGCTACGGTATCGTTTGGATAAAGGCGGGGCAATGGTCATTCATTCCGTCTCCCACACAAAAGAAAAGCTGGAATAAGCCCGTTTTGTTGGATACAGGCTCCGACATTTTAATTATTAGCGGAGAAGACAAAAAAGTCTGGCGTGTGTCGTCTCCCGAGCAGAAGCCGTGCGAAGTAGTAAGTGAAAACCTGTGTGCCGCAGAGAATATCACGGAGATTTCCACACTTGGCGAAAAGGGGGTTTATCCGATTATTTGCCGTGTCGACGGAGAGGTCTTTGCCGCAAATAGTTTTACCTTCTTACACTATGACAATGAGACGCATACGCTTCACTGGGAGAAGCAGCTCACCCCTGTGTTTACAAATGAAAAAGTCCGAAGCAATTTTATGCAATCCTTGGGACGGGCAGAGGGTATCCATCACAAAATGGATTTTAGTTACCCCTATCCCCAGATAGGCAGCCTTATGATAAAAGATAATTCGATTTATGCCTTCGTGGAATCGGATACGATAAATCCTTGCCGCTTATCACAATTCAAGTATTATTGGTATCTCGAACTCACCCAAGACGGTATCTACAAGAGGAAAATATGGGGAAAGGAAAAATTGGAAAAGCTTGCACAAAAGCATGGCGTGAGGGGAAAATTCAGCGCCCAAAAAGAATATCTGATCCTATCCCCAATTTTCAAGACCGATGAATGGAAAGGAAACCAAAAACTGTTGAGATTGTCTGACCAGGAGCTTCTCGATATTACATTCCCAAGGGGATATTCCAAATTCAGGATTATGGATATTTGGGATAATCACGTATTTATCAGCGATGAGGTAGACCATATCGCCCTTTGCAGAATGGTGGAGTAGACGATTCCCGAGAGGAGGTAATGACAATGAACGAAGAAATTTTAAATAAGGTTTATAGTGCATCTCTGGAATTTGGAGAAAATTTCCACAAGCCGATAATTGACATTGTTGCAGAACTTTATCCGTATATTCCCGATGACGAAAAAGCCGCTATTGCCGATTATATCGGACAAACGAGAGACGCCATCGAGCAGTATTTTTATGACAAATACGATTACAAAAACGAAACAGCGAATAAAGAGTTACAACATCAAGGCAAGCAGTGGATCGAAAAGAAATATTGTTGGATGAATAGTGAAAATGTCAATCGTGCGGCAGTTCAAGGAATGTATTATGCTTGGCACGGCTGATGATTATGACTATAATACAGCAAAAATAAGAAACACAAGAATATAGTAATTATACAAAATAATGGATATTATAACTCAGGAACGGAGGGTGATATTATGGGAATTCTAAATAACATATTTGGCAAGAAAAACGAAAAAACAGAAAACAAAGGACAACTTATCCTGTCTATGCCGATGTTCAAAGGTGATAGAGGGTATTCTCTGGATAAGGTTATACAGGATTTAAAATCATATTGGGGACTTAAGGTCGATGAGATAGAGGGAGATGATAATACCGCCACATTTAAAATCGACGAGGAACTTGTGGCTCTTGCATTGATACCTGCACCGATACCTGCTGCGGAATTCGAATCCATATACAACTATTCTTACCTTTGGAAAGATGCCGAAAAAGAGATACAAGAGCATACCCAACATGCAATCGTATCGCTTTTGGGCAGCAATACACCGGCAGTCGAGAGATACTCTCTACTGTCCAAAGTGAATGCTTCTATTCTGAGGACTTGTGAAACTGCAATAGGGATATATCAAGGCGCCTCGACGCTGCTGCTTCCAAAGAATCTTTATATAGATTTTGCAGATCTCTTGTTGGATGATATGCTGCCAATTCAGCTTTGGGTGTATATAGGTATTATCAACAGCGATGAGAAAAGCAGCGTTTATACTTATGGAATGAAAGAGTTCGGCAAATCTGAGATAGAAATAATAGATGCAAAAATGAAGGGCAGCGAACTATACGATTTTCTACTGCCTGTCCTTGACTATGTCCTACAGCAGGATGTAACACTGCAAGACGGAGAAACCATAGGATTTACCGAAGAACAGAAAATCAAAATCACAGAGTCGAAAGCAGTTTATTTGGACGGCAACTCGTTGAAATTAGAATTATAAATTGTATCGAAGAAGCTGACTAAGGGAATGACAGCGAATTACCGGTATATAAACTATGTAACAGGCAAAAGAAACAAATACTTTAAAAGAAGACATAAAATGGCACGATACGAACTTGGCGCAATTTACGAAATAGATGCAGGCGAAAAATCCTATTATGCCCGCCTTTTAAATTGCGATTTATACGGAGTATTCGCCCCCCTTTCCGGCGAAGTATCAGAAGAAGCGTTTGAAAATACACCGTACCGACTGTATATTTCTACCGGCAGCTATGCAGTAAAACGAGGCTTTTGGAAAAAGCTTTTTCCTTCGCCCGATAAAACGGATATTGAACGCTGGAGCCATCCTCTGCATTTAGTTGTATTTACACCTTGGGACATTGAAGGAGCCCTCAACCGCCGAAATTCATTTGACAAATATGGCCATACTGAAATACTTGATGAAAAAATATATATTCAATGCCTTAAACAGGGCTTTATTTCAATCATTCAACCTATGTATGAAAAAATCCCTCAGTTCCTAAATAATTATTACGATGATTGGCCCGCAAGTGAAATTTACAGCGACGTTCTAATCGGCACCGGCACGCCAGAACATCAACAAAAACAAATGAACAATTTAAAGAGACTAGGATTTGATGTTTCGAAGTACCAGAAACAGGAGAAATAAAATGCTTACACTGAAAGAATTGATTAAAAATCAAAAAAATTTTAATGAAAGCTTCTTTGCGGAAGTGTCGGATAAACTATGGGAAATCGGGGAAATAGAAGAAATTAAAAATCAAACCGATGAAGACTTATTTCTTTTTCATATTGCCGTTAACATCATAGGAAACTGGAAGGGGGATGGTTGGTGGGAATTTATCTGTAATTATCCGCAGCTTATCCGGTATGTTCCCGGCACATTGGCAGCATTAAAATTATCCGATATGAAAGCAGCCTTTGAAAACGTGATAAAATGTTTCCCTGAAAATACGGTTTTTGAATATTCAAGTACCTATGTAGATACGGTCAATTTTCTTCAAAATGTCAGATTCAAAATAACCGATACATATTTAAATTCGATTCCCGCAGGCAAAAGAAAAGAAATGTCCGAGGCTTTGCATAAAAGCATTGATGACCTTGAATCATTGACAGATAAACGCTGGGCTTATGATGCAAAAGATGACGGTTGGTCGGATGTAATTGATTTTATCGAAGAAAAGAAATAACGGAGGAGATGATAATGCACTATATCGGAGAATTAACAACAGACGGTTACGGAATGGCTATTATACCTATTGATTTGCTTACGGGATATCTTGCTTCAAAAAAATGCAGGGCAAAAAAGCTTTTAAGCTATCTGCAAAAGAACTTTGAACTTTTTCTGAAGCTTGTAGAAAAAGGCAAGCTTGTCCCATTTTATCGAATCAATTCTTTTGAATATCATATATTCGCTTCTATAAATGAAGAAGCTGTCATACCTGAAGGATTTAAAGAAGTATGCAGATTTGAAAAATTTTATCTTGAAGTAAGCGATTTAAATAAGATATGTTTTTCCTGCTTAGATGATTTGGACTATGATTTTGAAAACATTAAAAAAAATATTACAGAGCACACGGAATATATTAAAACCGGTCCGAAAGAAATTATGGAGCCGTATAATTACCGTTTAGGTTTTGATATACCCAAAGGAAAATATGAATTCGACCTCATCGGCTTGGAAAAAATCGAGAAAACTGAAAGAGAAAGCAAAAACTACGGCTATGCTTTTGTGTTCAAAAAGAATGAAAATGCCGTAAATAATAATTTGACAAAATGTGATAATGAAGACGATACTTATAAATTTAATGTACCGAGGGAAAAAAATATATGAATCAATTTCAGATTAAAAGAGAGGTAATACTATGAAAGAAAAAAAATCAAATGGAGATGACAAGATTCTAAAACAGGATATGAGTCAAACTGCCGACCATCCGGGTATGGTTTTTATGATTCATCTACTTATGGAAGAAAAATGTGAAATGCCCGAAAAAGAGCATATACATAAAATTATGTGTGAACATTTAGGCGAAACGGATTGCTTTTGTTATGACGGTAATATGGCAGGTTTTGCTCCCCAAAAATATTCCGTGCACTATGAAAAGGAAAAACTAAATGTGCCTCCGCAGCTCATTATTATGAACTGTTCTGAGATTGAAAAACCGATTATGGATGATGTTTCAGCAACACAATTATGGAATTGCCCGAACGGCAGCGAAATTCTGGAAACTTGTAAATATCAAGTAATGGCAACGGATATGTTGGCTGCCGGTTTAGATTATAAAGAAAGAGCGGAGATGCTGGTAAATTATGTTGAAGCATTAGTAAACATATATCCGGCTTGTAAGGCAGTAGTTTTTGAAACATCTAAAAAAATGCTGACCAGAGAAGATATTCTAAACTGTACATTGCCCAAAGAAATGCGCTTCCTCCATTATGCAGTCAATATCCGTTTTTTTAATATTCAAGGAACAAACGATATGCTGGTCGATTCACTCGGTATGAGCACCTTGTTTCTACCTGATGTTCAATATCATTTTCACGACTTAAACCCGAATGATGTTGTAAACCATGCATATAATGTTTTATCCTACATTTATGATAATGATAATCCGATAGAAGACGGAAATACAATAGCAGGCATTACGGACGGCAATATGAATTCAGATATAAAATGGAAACTTCAATATGAAGATTCTCTCATACAGCCGATAAGAGAAGTCATAGACATTAATATGGGCGAATACGCTTCGGGAAACAGGTAAACAAGGATTTAAGTATGATAACAATCGGAAACATCGGAAAATTTGAATCTATACCGCAAATTTTAAATGATGTACTAAATGAAAATATTTCTGCATTGGAAGAACATCTATTAAATGGATGGAAGCTTAATAAAGAAATCAGAGTCGGCAAATACACCGCTCTCTCTCCTTTGGATTTTGCATTGATAATGGAAAAATTTCAATCTATAAAATGGCTGACGGAAAAAGGAGCAAACCTTAATGCAAAGGAGCATCCAAGTTTTCTTCTCGCAGTGAGATATTGTAATGAAGAGGTAATAAGGTATCTTGTTTCCCATGGAGCAAAGATAGATGTAACGAACAACGTAGGTTCGGAAGCTTTTTTAGAAGCGTACTATGGTAAACGCTTTGACAATTTTTCGATAATACAAGAACTTGGACATACCGCAGCTAAATACGGCGGACAGCTCTTGCGTCACGCGGTTTCTGACCGTAATTATAAAACTCTGGAATTTCTAATTGAACACGGAGCAGATATTAATTACAATAAATCCGACATGGTATATTCCAATAAATCGACTCCATTGTGTGTAGCTGCAAGATATGTCGATTTGGAAATGTGTAAATTTTTAGTGAAGCATGGAGCGGACATTACGATTGCCGAAAAAGACGGAATGCGTCCATATAGCATAGCCTTGGAAAAAGGCGATGAGGAAATGGCAGAATATTTTAAATCATTAGAGCCTTCCGAGTTTCATCAAACGCAAAATAAATTAGATGAACTAAAACCGTATAAATTGCCAAAGAAAATAATTGAATTTTTAAATAGTGAAAACCTACACTTCGATTTAGCGGATTCCGACTTTGGATATATCGAGTTCTTCAAACTGATTGATACTATTCCGTTTAAATTCGGCAGACAAAAATTATTAAGGCTGTCCCGCTCTCTCGGAGATTACAGTCATATTTATGTTGTATGGAATCCGAAAACAAAAAAGATTGCAAGCTATGATATGGAGCATGAAGAGCTCATCGATTTGGCAGCCTTTGATGATTTTATAGAAGATATGACAAAGTATATGAGCCTGATTTTTGAATAATGATTGATAATGAGACTGATAAGAATATTAAGCTGAAAGAATAGGAAGATTATAAGAATAATTATGTGCAAATATTGTGATGATATAGATATAGCTTTTAAAAATGGTCAAACGGACCCGCGTAAAAGTTTTATGCAGATTTATGAACTTCTGTTAAATAAGATTGAAAATGCACAGCTGACGATTTATGCAGGCGACTGTAAGTTTAAAGATATGCTTACGATTATAGATGAGGAAATACATTATACGGTCTGCTTCTATTTGCAATGTCCGGCTTGCGGAGCATTCTATTTTTTTGGAGTTTGCATTAGAGGAGCTCCGGTATATGAAAAATTGGGAAGCATAACAAAAAAAGAAATAGAAAATATGCTCTGGGGAAGAGAAGGCATTTATTTTAAGAATACAAAGTTGAAGCAATAAGAGAGAAATAAGGAGAATTTGGAGAAAATTTCCACAAACCGATAATTGACATCGTTGCAGAACTTTATCCGTATATTCCCGATGATAAAAAAACCGCTATTGCCGATTATATCGGACAAACGAGAGACGCCATCGAGAACTTTTTTATGACAAATACGATTACAAAAACGAAACAGCGAAATAAGATGTAGCCTATCACGGCAACCCAAAAAAGCTTATTGTTTTTTTTTATTTCATAAATATTACTATCTTTGCCGCTTATATGTAAGAAATTATTGTAAGTATCTGATTAAGATTGGAATTATTGTTAAATTATAAATTTGTTTTTTATGCAAAAGAAAGTATTTTTACCTCTATGGAGCTTGTTTTTCTTGCTCTGTGTATCTAATTTATCGTTGCGAGCGGACAATCCCGCTATTACGATGAAGACCCTTAATTCTCCCAAGGTGCTTTTTGTACTCGGGTCGAATGCCGGCGGTAACATTCAGGTGGATTTTGGCGACGGCACACTCCGGTCGTATACGATAAAAGCCAATGATAGTGTATCGCTTTTAGGCAATACCGATATTAATCAGCCTATAAAGGTTTATGCCGACAAGACATTGCTAAACTACATCAGATGTTCCGGATTCAGGCTCACCTCTATCAACCTCTCGGGCTGCGACAGTTTGAAGAATATCGTACTCAGCCACGACTCTTTACCTGCTCTCGACGTATCGAACCAACACGGATTGGTATATTTGGATTGCAACGACAATATGCTCACCAAATTGGATATTTCGAAGAATCCCCATTTGAAAGTTTTATCTGCATACTCTAACACTAATATGCAGGCTGTCGACTTCTCCAATAATCTGAAACTGCTGTCAATCGACTTGCACGGCAATGAAAATATGGGAACCATCGATGTCTCAAAACAGACAAATCTTATAGAACTCTCAGTCGACCTTACAGGACTCTCGTCTCTTGATGTTACCAAGAATACCGAATTGCGTATTCTTAACTTTAGCTACAATAACATAAGCCGGATAGACTTGTCGAATAATACGAAACTGCAACAACTATATCTGGCAAAAGCTCCCAATATGGCTGCTGTCGAAAGCCTCGACGTTACCAATATGCCAGACCTCAGATATCTGTTCTTCACGGCACAAGGACTCGATAAAATCGATTTGAGCAAAAACCCCAAGCTACAATCACTTTACTGCTCCAAAAACAATCTTGATACGCTCAATTTATCGAACAACAAAGAGCTACTCGAAATTATTTGCTACAGAAACAGACTCAACTTCAACACTCTACCGGTAGCAGCCGACTTCCCAAAATTAGGCGAATACGTATTCAATCCACAGGCTGACATAGATATTAAAAAGGTGCAAATAGCCGTAGGAGGCAAGTTAGATATAAGTGCACAAACATATAACGAAGCAACCGCCACTACTTACAGCGTGAAGTTGACCAATACCAAGAAACCCTCCGAAGAGACTACTCTGGAAGAAGGCAAAGACTATAAGGAGTCTAATGGTGTTTTCACGTTCCTCAAACCGCAGAAAGACAGCGTATACGTAAGCGCCACAAACAGCCATTATGCATTCTTGACGCTGAAAACGACCAAATTTATGGTACTCAAACCCGAAGATATGAACAAGCCTTCTCTCGCCTTTAAATTCAAAACGGGCAAGAATATAGGCAATCGAATATCATTGACAATGACAGCCTTCAACCACGGAGACTCCGTGAAAGTAGACTTCGGCGACGGCGTACTCAAAGGCTTCAAACTCCAGACCTATATACCGCAATACGGAAGCAGTACGGAGATAGTAGGCAATTTGGCAGGTGATACCGTTAAGGTTTATACTTATCCCGGGGTACAGATAAAAGACCTCAAAATACAGCACAACAATGTCAGAGACATCTCGTTTGTCAATATGTATGCATTGCATACGTTAGACCTTGCCAACAACGAACTGGCAAGCATCGACATAAGCCAAAGTTCCAATCTGAAATCGTTAGTTTTGCACAAAAATAAACTAAAAACACTCGACCTAAAAAACAACTGGTTTATTACCAATCTGTCGGTGGCAGACAATTTGCTGGAAACTCTCGACCTGAAACGCCATGAGGCACTTATAACGGTAGATGTCAGCAACAATAAGCTGAAGTCTCTGTTGCTCAGTGAATGTAAAAACATAATAACACTAACGGCAAACAACAATCTGCTGTCGGAGATAGACCTACGCTCTCCGCTCGAACTTACCGAACTCTATCTCAACAACAATAAATTTTACAAGATAGACCTGTCGCGAAATACAAACCTGAATATCGTTTGGCTCAACGACAACTACTTTAGGTTCAGTACGCTACCCAAAAGCAGTGCAAAACGTATTTTCTACAACGTGCAACACCGCATAGAGATAGCCGACAGAGCCCCGATGATAGACATTGCATCGGAGGCGAAAGTAGACGAAAACAAGACAGAATACGTATGGTTCTTCAAGAACGGCAGTAAAATGGTGGCAAACCTCGACTACAAAGTAGAAGACGGTATTACCACATTCCTCGATGCACAGACCGACAGTGTATATTGCGAGATGACCAATGCCTCTTGGCCTGACCTTACTCTGAAGACGACAATGACGCTTCCGTCGAAAGCTCCCGAAACCATTGTCGCAACACTCACATCGCTCGATGCCGTAGGTAAGAACTTCGAATTATCGTTGGCAGGCGACAACGCCGGATATATCTATGCCGACTACGGCAACGGTAAACTTACTCAATTGAAGTTAGACACCACTTACACCATATACAAAGGAAATCTTGGCAACAATAAGACCATAAAATTCTATGCATACAACGACGACCCGTGCCATCTGAGAGTACTGAGCGTAAGTAATATCAATCTGAAAGACATTGATGTCTCGAAATTGAAGGAAATGACCTGCCTTGCTCTTTACGATGCCAATCTGATGTCGATAGATGTGTCGCACAATACCAAACTGACACAACTTATACTAAAAGGAAGCCGTCTTTCGACAATAGATTTGACAAACAACAAAGACATTATGTTGTTGAACCTTACCAACAACCGATTCTCTTCGATTGACGTCAAGAAACTGTCGAAACTTTCTTATCTTTTCCTCGACGGAAATAAACTGAAAGATATAGACCTCTCGTCGCTACCCGCTCTAAGTCTGTTGTCGATAGGCAGCAACGAACTCGAAAATATCAATCTGAAGAATTCAAAAAATATTACCGACATATTCCTTACCAACAATCGACTCGGTAATATCGATTTGACAACTCAGACCAAGATAAACTCCTGCCATTTGGATAGGAATCTATTCAAGTTAAGCACCCTGCCGCGAGTGTTCATCAACTTCTTCATATATCACCCGCAGGCAGACGTCGTCATACCCGACGGAGTGGGCAAGGTAGATCTGAGCAGCGAATACAATATCGACGGTCATTTCACCAAATACACTTGGCTCAAACAAGACAGTACCATTCTCAAAGAAGGCAACCATTACGCCATCAAAGACGGTGTAACGGTATTCCTGAAACAAGTCAACGAAAAGGTATACTGTGTAATGCAAAACGACAAGTTCCCAAAACTGCAATTAAAGACCAATGCCATCAGCTATACTCTGACGGGCACCGACGAAACATACGGCAACAATACTGATATAATTGCTTACGAAGGAACCATCACGATAAAAGGCGCCAAAGGACACACAATGAACATCTATACCGTTACTGGACAGATTGTCAAGACCGACCTGATAAAGGATAACGTAAGTTCGTATGATATTCCGCAAGGTATTTATATCGTAGAACTCTCTTCGACGAACGGAAAAAGTGCCAAAAAAGTACAAGTAAGATAACAATTGTTTTTTAAATTGGATTTTTCATAACATGGCAGATGCAGACTACTTACAAGTTTGCATCTGTTTTTTTCGCCTCAGGACTCAATTAGTTTACCTCAGAGGTGAACTCTCTGACCTCAGAGGTAAATTATTTGACTTATGAACTCGGATGTTTGACCTCGTAGGTGAACTCTCCGACCTCGGAGCTCAGATGATTTACCTCAGGACTCGGAAGTTTGACCTCGGAACTCGGAAGTTTGACCTCGGAACTCGGACGATTGACCTCAGAACTCGGAAGTTTGACCTCAGAACTCGGAAGTTTGACCTCAGAGCTCGGAAGTTTGACCTCGTAGGTGAACTCTTCGACATCGGAGCTTGGATATTCGACCTCGGAACTCGGATATAACGGTTTTTCTCACAAAACTTATAAAACAGATAATAAACGTAATATCGTATACACACAGCTCACGACACCCTAAAACCAACATTCGATAGATGAAATAAATTGTATAATAAAAAACATTATTCTTATCAAATGAATTATTTGTAATACCTTTGCAGCCGAAATTTAACAGTAATTCTACATAAACAAATTTTTAAAGAAAACAAAATGATAAAATTAGTAATGGATGTAATAAAAATCATTGCCTCGTGGCAAAAGTATTTTATCAATTTTATAAGAATAGCCATATTTATCGTAATGGCTTGGATAGGCGGACTCAAGGCTTTCCAATACGAAGCGGACGGCATAGTACCTTTCGTAACAAACAGTCCGTTTATGAGTTTTTTCTACAACAATACGGGCAAAACTGCCGTTGATGAAAAAGGCAATACCGTTGCCGAGTATACTCTGCACAAAAATCCCGAAGGCAAAACCGTACAGAAAAATGTCGATTGGCACAGGGCAAACGGCACATACACCTTCTCGTACGCTTTGGGTACGGTCATTGTCATTATCGGTCTGCTGACCCTACTCGGTATATGGTCGCCAAAGATAGGATTGGTCGGCGGATTGCTTACATTCGGTATGTCGATAGTTACGCTATCGTTCCTCATCACCACACCCGAGGTCTATGTGCCCAATCTGGGCGGCGACTTCCCGACACCGCAATATGGCTTTCCCTATCTCTCGGGAGCGGGGCGTCTGGTGCTCAAAGACATCATAATGATGGCAGGAGGGTTGATAGCTGCCTCCGACGCAGCACAACGTATTCTGAAAACGAAATAAAAAGTATTTTTCATAGTTAATAGTTTTAGTTATTGATGTAGAGATGTTACCCGACAGGGAGCATCTCTATTTTTTATCGACGACATTCGGTAAGGAGACACACCAATTCCACACATCTATTCATAGACAAAAAGATGAGCCGTAGCATTGTAAACAGCTACAGCCCCTCTCCTACTAATTTAATCTAAATTACTTACTTTATGCTAAATAAAAACATTTAACTCATCAATATCTCCATAATCACCATAGCCGATTTCGCTACATTGGAGCCTGGTCCGAATATCGCTGCTACGCCTGCTTTGTAGAGGAAGTCGTAATCCTGCGGCGGTATCACGCCACCGGCGATAACGACGATATCTTCACGTCCGAGTTTCTTGAGCTCTTCGATTACCTGCGGCACGAGTGTCTTGTGTCCTGCGGCAAGCGACGATACGCCAAGCACGTGGACGTCGTTCTCGACAGCCTGCTTGGCAGCCTCTGCGGGCGTCTGGAAGAGCGGTCCCATATCGACGTCGAAACCGCAGTCGGCATAACCCGTAGCTACTACTTTTCCACCTCGGTCGTGCCCGTCCTGACCCATCTTGGCTATCATTATACGCGGCTGACGACCCTCTTTTTTGGCAAATTCCGCTGTTAGCTCGCAAGCTTTTTTGAAATATTCGCCATCTTTTGCTCCTGCTGAATACACTCCTGAAATAGTTCTAATAGTTGCTTTATATCTGCCTACGACCTCTTCGCAAGCATCTGAGATTTCACCCAAAGTTGCCCTCACACGTGCAGCCTCTACGGCAAGCTCGAGTAGGTTGCCATTGCCCGTCTTCACACACTCGGTGATAGCGGCAAGAGCTTTTTTTACCGCAGCGTTGTCGCGTTTAGATTTCAGGTCGTTCAGACGTTCTATCTGCTGGCGACGCACTGCTGTATTGTCTACCTCGAGAGTATCGATAGAGTCTTCGTGCTCCAGACGGTAACGGTTTACACCCACCACAGTCTGCTCTCCACTGTCGATACGGGCTTGTGTACGAGCGGCAGCCTCTTCGATACGCATCTTCGGTATACCTGTTTCGATAGCGGCAGCCATTCCGCCGAGTTCCTGTACCTCCTGTATGAGAGCCCAAGCTTTTTCGGCTATTTCGTTCGTAAGCGATTCGATATAATACGAGCCACCCCATGGGTCTATCTCGCGGCATATCTGAGTCTCTTCCTGTATATATATCTGTGTATTACGTGCAATACGTGCCGAGAAGTCGGTAGGTAGAGCGATAGCCTCGTCGAGAGCGTTGGTGTGTAGCGACTGTGTATGTCCCAGAGCCGCTCCCATAGCCTCGATACAGGTTCTGCCCACGTTGTTGAACGGGTCTTGCTCCGTAAGCGACCAACCTGACGTCTGCGAGTGAGTACGCAGGGCAAGCGACTTTTCGTTCTTGGGGTTGAATGTCTTCACTATCTTAGCCCAAAGCATACGTGCGGCACGCATCTTGGCTATCTCCATAAAGTGATTCATACCGATAGCCCAGAAGAACGACAGACGTGGAGCGAAGGCATCGATACTCATACCCGCATTGACGCCGGCACGGAGATATTCCCAACCGTCGGCCAACGTGTAAGCCAGCTCGATATCGGCTGTTGCTCCTGCCTCCTGCATATGATAGCCCGAGATAGAGATAGAGTTGAACTTAGGCATATTCTTCGATGTGTATTCGAATATATCGGCAATGATTCTCATCGAGAATTTCGGCGGATAGATATATGTATTACGCACCATAAACTCTTTGAGGATATCGTTCTGTATAGTACCTGCCATCTCGTCGAGCGTAGCACCTTGCTCCTGACCTGCCACGATATAGAAGGCAAGCACAGGCAGTACGGCTCCGTTCATCGTCATAGACACCGACATCTTATTCAACGGTATACCGTCGAAGAGTACTTTCATATCCTCTACCGAGCAGATAGATACACCTGCTTTACCTACGTCGCCCACGACACGTTCGTGGTCGGCATCGTATCCGCGGTGAGTAGCGAGGTCAAACGCCACGGACAGACCTTTCTGCCCTGCTGCGAGGTTACGACGATAGAAAGCGTTACTCTCTTCGGCTGTCGAGAAACCCGCATACTGACGTATTGTCCAAGGACGCATTGCATACATACCGCTATACGGTCCGCGAAGGAACGGCGGCAAGCCGGCGACATAGTTGAGATGTTCCATTCCGGCGATATCTTCTTTGGTATAGATATTCTTTACTTTTATCTGTTCGGGTGTGAGCCAGAGTTTGTCGCTCGGCTCGGTTTTGGAGGCTACGACCTCCGATATTTTTATATTTTTAAAATCCGGTTTCATTTTATCTGTTTTTTAGATTTTATTTTAATGAATGATTCTCACTATTTTATTTTGCGAGAAAATTAAATACCTAATTTGGAGCTGTACATTGTCAGTGCTTCCAAAACATTAGTCTTCACATTAATAAAGTTGTCTATACCGACCTTCTGCAAGTCTTCCATACAAGCCGGAGCTCCCGCCACAACAAATATCTGTTTGCCTCCGATAGCCTTGAATGCCTCAGGAGCAAGCGTAGCGTATTCGTCGTCCGACGAGCATAATACGATGATGTCGGCACCTGCTTTACGTGCAGCTTCGACACCCTCTTCTATCGTGTTGAAACCCAAATTGTCTATCACCTCGTAGCCTGCACAAGCAAAGAAGTTGCACGAGAACTGTGCTCTTGCCAGACGCATAGCCAAGTTACCGATAGTGAGCATAAACGCTTTCGGGCGGTGCGGAGCTTTCTCCGTCGCCAGACGCAACGCCTCGAACTGCTGGGCAGCTCTCAGATGCGGCAGAGTTTTCAGCTCGCCGTGCTCACAAGCTTCGGCTGTAATTTTTATCTTTTCGTGAGCCGTTTCGTTGAAGTTGGGGAACTGGTTGGTACCGAGCAATATCTCTCTGCGAGACGATATTTTTTTCAGACGGGCATCGGATATTGCACGTATCTCGTCTTGCACGGCTCCTTCTATGACAAGGTTGAGGAAGCCCTTTTCTTCGGTCTGCAAAAATACCTTCCAAGCCTCTTCGGCTATTTTCTCTGTAAGAGTTTCTACATAATAAGAACCTCCCGATACGTCTACGACCTTGTCGAAGTTCGACTCTTCTTTGAGCAGCAACTGTTGGTTTTTGGCTATTCTCTCGGCAAACTTGTCGGGAGTTTCGTACGTAGCATCAAACGGCGTTACGGTAAGCGAGTCTACACCTGCTATAACGGCACTCATAGCCTCCGTCTGCGAACGCAACAGATTGACGTGTGCATCGAATACAGTCATATTGAACAGTGAAGTACGCGCGTGTACCCTCATCTTGGCGGCACAGTCGCATTTTGGTTTGTATGCCTCTACTATCTTAGCCCAGAGCAGACGGGCGGCACGGAATTTGGCTATTTCCATAAAATAGTTGCCGCCGACGCCAAAGTTGAATTTAATCGATTTGGCAGCGGTATCTACGTCTATGCCGTTGTCTGTCATTATATTCAGATATTGTTCGCCCCAAGCCAATGCATAACCGAGTTCTTGCACGATATAGGCTCCTGCATCGCTCAGCGATACGGCGTTTACGTTTACCACACGATATTGTGGCAACTGCTCGGCTTCTTTCACGAGCGGCACAATGTATTCGACTATGAAGTCGAGGTCGTGTTTCGTACCTTTTACCAACATTCTGTTGATGGGGTCGAAGTTTATAGAGCCTTCCAGCTTCGACAAATCGTATTTGTTTGTCTGGAAATAATCGACCAAAATCTTGGTCAGCTCTTTTGCTCTTTTGGCACAGATATTGAAGTTCAGTTCTATCGCATCTGCCTGTATGCCATCGAGCAGGTCTTCGATGAGCCGTGCCGAGAGTTTGTCTTTCTCAATCCTGAAGCCCAGCGAATTAATTCCTTCTTCGAGTATTTCCAGCGCCTCTTTGTTCGCTTTTGCACCGTCTTCTACTACGATTTCTTGACGAACAAACCAATCGTTGTCCTCCTTAGTGCCTCTGATGTAGGGGAACTTGCCCGGAGCGGAATTGAGTGTCTGCCAGCCTTCTATGTTTTCCAAACGATAGAAAGGGTAAACATCGAAACCCTCGGGCGATTTCCAAACGAGTTTCTTCGCAAAATCGGCACCTTTTAAGTCGGTATTGATTTTTGCCATCCACTCTTCGGTAGAGATAGCAGGGAAATCTGCCAAAATGTTTAATTTTTTTTCTGCCATAGTATATATTTTTACAAATTTATATTCTTACATAGTGCGGCATCTCTTCGGGGATAACCATAGAATACTCTATAAGTCCCTGTATCTGCCCGCTTTCGTCTTTCCACGTGGTTTGATAAATAAGTTTTTTTAGTCCCTTTTTGCTGATGGTATAAGCGTTGGTACCGTCGTTGGCAAGCAAATGGCGTATCTTTTCGGCAGCCTTTGGTGGGTGGCAGTCGAAGAGCGAACGCCCCACGACACTACCGAAAGTCTTTTTAGAAATATCGTTCTGATATACAACTATTGCCTCTGTATCACAAATAGTTATACTCACACACTGATATTCTATGAACGGATTATTCATTTATTTTATCTATTTATTTTACAATAGCTATTTTCTTCACAATCAGACAATTGTTCGTCTTTATAAGTAACAGATAAAACCCTTCGGTCAAAGCAGAAACATCTATCGGGTTACCCGAAGAGGCACTACCGGAGGCTACCGACATAGCCGATAGGTTGTGTATCTCATAGTCAAACTCGGAGCTGTACCCTGCAATATTTACCATTATACGGTCTTTGGCAGGGATAGGATATACCGTACAATCATCTGCATTGGGCATATCTGTCCCCGAGGCGGCGACAGTCCAGACCTCTCCCTTTTTATTGCCCCATATATATTCGGCAAGCTCCGGATGGTCTATGAACGGATTGCGGTTGTGCTGATATGTGTAAACGGCATCGTTGCGGGTTGTCTCTTTCGCAGACACAGGGTCGTTTCTGTGCCATTTCAGAAACAGACTAATCGAATATGCCGTCAAGTCCGTCTTAGGCGTTGCCGAGGCATCGTACGTAAAACACACCTTACCGTAATTTTGCTTATCCTGATTGAAACTTATGCCCGAATAACGTATCGCCATATAGAAGTACGTTCTGGCAAAGTCGCCCTTATACTCATCATCAGGCTCGAAAACGGTGCCGTTGTAACCGGCAAACGTAGAAGCCCCCAACCTGCCCCGCTCTTTATCGTCGAGCTTAGCTCCGCCGCTGCATTCGCCGTAGGGAAAGTTTTCTCTGTGTGCATTTACCTTACCGTCGGTAGGGTATATGTGGAAAGCATCGGATTTCATCGGGGTTTTACTGCCAAACCAACTTTGCGGTATGGAGTGCTCGCGGTTGTAACACGCACAAATACTCGGAATACTACCGCCACACTTATCCGTTTTATGGTTAAAACTACAAGTAGAGTACATATCCCAGACTTTACCGTCGAGATTATCGGCTGTAACATAAACATCGTAAAGCCCGCCGTAGCCGACATCAGTATGATTCTCTATAATGGCTGTCAGAGCTGCTCGCAACATATTACCCGCCTTGTTGTCGGCATTCAGGTAATAGTCGGTAGGTTCGCCCGTCCACGCAAGAACGGACAGACATACATACACAAGTAGTATATTAAATCTCTTCATATATTGTATTCGCCAAAATTACAACTCGCAAAGGTAATAAATTTAATCGATACTTAATGTTTGTATTGTGGATTTATTTCCAAAAGCGGCATCATTACAAACTCCCGCTCTCTAAAATGCGGATGTGGCACAGTCAGCTTCGAGCTACGGGTAGAGTAATTCGAATAAAAAATTATATCTATATCTATAATCCTATCCCGATATACCCCATTCTTAGACTTTTGCGTACGCCCCAACGCCTTCTCTATCTTTTGCGTAACTTTCAGCACACGATATACGGGCAGTTTGGTGCATACTTCCACAACGACATTTACAAACCGGTTGTCTGAGACAAAACCGACAGGTTCGGAGCGATAAAGACTTGACATCTTTACGACCGAACCTACCTTATCGTTTATCAGAGCTACCGCTCTTCTTATATTATTCTCTTTATCTCCTATGTTGCTGCCTAACGATAAAATTAATTTCATCTTTCTCGAACCAATGTCGGGCAACTTGCATAAAATATTTATTTATACACCTCTACCCAAGCTATATCCAACTGTCCTTCGGTAGCATCTACCTTATCGGCGGGTATGAACGAACTGAAACAGGGCGAGAATCTGAGTTCCGCTATTATATTTCTGGTTCTGAATACCTCGATATTATTGATTCTCCATATCAGATATCCGTTTTTCTGATATATGGAATAAATGTAGTATTTCGAGGGGTTGATGCCTGTAACGGTGGTATAATAGTAGTCCCCACGAGCATCGTGTACGCCTACTTCTATCGTCTTGCCTTTTATCAGAGCTACGTTGATATGCGGCAATTTGCTGCCCGAAGTCAACCAAAAAGCGTGATTGACATTACCCGTACAGCGCATCTTCACTCTGATACCGCAGTACTCTTCTTTTGCAAGATTGTATCCGTTTACGACGTCGGAGGTGAACTCGAAGTCTCTTTCTACAAATCCCTTAGAAGTATCCCACGCTACTGCTCTGCAATTTTGCCTTCTGGTAGTGATAATCATACCGTTACCTACGGTAGTGTTTTTACCTCCCGTATTTGCCTGACGCTCGTCCATATAGGATACGACCGACTTTACGTGCGGATTGTCGTAGTGATAACCTGCTTTCCACGGGCTATCTTCGAGACTCCTATATTCGAAAGTATCCTTTATATAGCGTTCCAGATTATCTATCCTTTTGAACTTACGCGGATTGGTTGCAAAGAAGTGTCTGGCATCGGGCGAATTGGCTATTTCGTTGAAACGACGTTCCAGCGCCTGGTCGTCAGAGAGAGCCCAACGGTCTGCATTTTGCCAGAATTCGTTTTTCGACTGAAATTCGGGTGTCGATATCTTGGCTTTCAGGCGTTCGTACTCCTGAATGGCAGAAGTATTGTGGAATCTGACATAATTGGTGTATTCTCTCGAATTTTCGAAATCTTTATATTTTTGCAAATGAGGCGATTGTTGCAAAGCAATAGGGTCGCTCAACTTGTAATAATCGGGTGTCTGCTTAAAAGCAAGGTAATCAGCCAACTCCGGACTTTTGAGAGTCTGGTAATAAAACTTGATATCCGCATTTCTATTTAGCTCTTCAAACTGCTGTAAATCACGATATTCTTGTGTATCTTTGTATTTACGGGCTTGTATTTGATTTCGCTTCGTCTTGAAGTCGGCAGATTTTACAATTTCAAATAGCCGCTTATATTCGGCGTAATCATCAGATCTCTCAAACCGTTTATAATTAATAAATTCCGCAAACAACTTATCGTCTCGTTGTTCCATTTTATTGGTATTCTCTAAGATACCAAAGAGTCTTTTGAAAAATAAATTCATAATTTTATCATTTACAGATGAATAACTAATCTAATGTCTCTTTTTCTTTATGAAATATTGAATGTGCAAATTTAAACAAAAAAATTAACTTATATTAATCTTTAAAAAAAAAATCGCTTTTTTTTCAAAAAAATTATAACTTTGCACATCGTATCCCACGAAAAATATAGGATTCATCATATTTTCGAGAGAGACAACAAATAGTGTTAAAAAAAGATAAAAATAAATTTCAGAATATTCATCTCATAAACTTTATTATATGAACAGACAATTTTTTTTAGCTATAACATTTTGTTTATCAGCATTTTTGATTTCGTGTTCGGTACCAAGAACCGCAGGCCCGTACAAAGTGGTGAAATCTAAGAACCAAAAGCCAAAGACCGAGCAGACAGAGACAGCACAGCAAAACGTACGTCAAGAGAAATTCAGGCTCGACTTCGATGACGATGCAAGCAGAATCAGCGTTTTCAATGTGGTTATAGGTAGTTTCTCCAACCGTCAGAATGCTATCAACCTGAAAAATGCTCAAATGCCCGACTACAACCCGATTATCGTAGTAAATGAAAAAGGTATGTTTCGCGTTATATTGATTTCGTACAAAACATACGAACAGGCAAAAGAGAAAATTTCGGAGATAGTAGACAGATTCCCCGATGCTTGGGTGCTCATACAAGAGAAATAACCGTCTGTAAAATAAGATATTGACCTATATACCTCGTGGAACCGTTCAGAGTTACCATCTTGGGTAGTGGCTCGGCTCTGCCGACCAAAGACAATTTTCACGCCTCTCAGGTGTTAGAACTGCGGGGCAGACGCTATATGATTGACTGCGGCGAAGGGACTCAGATAAAAATGGGGCAGTACAAAGTAAATGTATCGAGGCTGAATAACATCTTCATATCTCACTTACATTCAGACCATTGTATCGGTCTTGCTGGACTTATATCCACTATGGCAATGCTCGGCAGAAGCGAACCGCTCTCCATATATGCGTACAAAGACCTGAAAAACATCTTATTACCCACACTCGACTACTTTACCGACGACGACTCGTTCGAGGTGATATTCCACGATATAAATCCGAAAAAAAAAGAAATCGTATACGAGGACAAAGCCCTGACAGTAAGCACTATTCCCTTGAAACACAGAGTACCTACTTGCGGATTTTTATTCGAAGAACGACAAGGCGAGCGGCATCTGATAAAACAGATGATAGAGGCTTTCGATATACCGATACGAGAGCTTAAAGCCATCAAGCAGGGAGCCGATTTTGTGGACAAAGACGGATTCGTGGTGAAAAACGAAAGACTGACAACTCCCGCAGACGTCCCCCGCAGATACGCATATATATCCGATACTCTGTACACAGAAAGTATTATCCCGCAGATAGAGGGGGTAGACTGTTTGTTTCACGAGGCTACATTTCTGGAACAAGACCACCGGAGAGCCAAAGAGACACTGCATTCCACAGCGATACAGGCAGCACAAATAGCCAAAAAGGCAAAGGTGAAAAAACTTGTCATCGGACACTACTCCGCCCGCTATCGACAACATAAGCCATTCCTCGACGAAGCTCGGAGCGTATTCGAAAACACGGTGTTGGCAGAAGACGGATTGATATTCGAACTTTAATTAGAACAATAATTTAACAACTTGATAATGAAAAAAATATTGGCAATCACACTTTTAGTAATTTCGTCGCAAATGGCTATCAGCCAGTCGATAGCGGGCGGCGTGAAACATCTGTTGGCAGGCAACCGCAAACAAGCCCTCTCGGTATTCGAAAATGTTTTACGCAAGAAGAAAAACAGTGCCGAAGGCAATTACTTTATAGGTCTGACACATTACTTTAACCGAGATTACGAAAAGGCTATCCCGTATCTGAAGTCAGCCGCCAAAAGCAACTTCAAAACCAATAAAACGGGATTGGGGGCAATAGAAAACGCCAATTTTCTACTTGCCCAGACATATTTCTTGTCGTACCGTTTTTCGCAAGCAGTCGAAGTATTGGAGGCTATGGCTAAACGCCCCGACCTGAACCAATTCAAAAAGTCGGACACAGTGGCAGATTTACTGACAAGGGCACAACGAGGGCAACGCATGTTGGCTGAATATCAGCGGAATCCGTATTCTACGACAATAATAGACACGGTGGTAATCGACAAAAAAGATTTTTTGAGGGTATATCCGCAGAACAACACAATCGGCTACCTATCTGCCACTTACGACAGTACAGGGAGCAAACTCAAAGAATTCACATACACCACAGGCAAAGGAGACAGTCGAATAATATCCAAACCAAACGGAGACAACGGATTTGACATTTTTCTAAGCAATAAGTATCTATCGGGATGGAGCCGCCCCGAACCGATACAGGGAAAAATCAATACCAAATATAACGAGTGCTACGCTATATTTCCTCATTATGAGAACCATAGGCTGTTGTACTTTTCGTCAGACAATAGTGAAGAGAGCCTCGGAGGATACGATATGTTCCTGTCGCACCCCGACTCGGAAGGAGAATATCGAACTCCTCGTGCACTTGGAATGCCCTTCAATTCGCCATTCAACGACTATCTGATGGTTATGAACCAATTGGAAGCACCGGGGGCAGGAACGGGGTTCGGCTACTTTGCATCCGACAGATACTTACCCGATGGCAAGATTGCCGTATATGCTTTTCTGCTTTCGCCACCGCACAATCCTATGTTCGATTCGTTGATGACAAAATCGGACAAAAAACCCTCTGAGATAGTATTTTACCCCGACGAAGAGACCAAAAGCAAATTTCGGGAAAAGATAAATAAAATTTTTAGCAGCTGCAACGTCTCACATACCTCAGATAAAAAAGACATTCGTATAGAGCAGACTAAAGATTTTACATTCATAGTAAAAGGCACAACTTATTACAGCAAATACACAGACTTCCGAACAGAAGAGGGGCTGCATAAGTTTAGAGAGCTACAAAATATAGAGGCAACGATAGAAAAGACAAAGACCGACTTGGCGAACAATCGTGTCAAATACGCCCAAGAGACCGACAAAAAGACAAAAGAAGCATTGGGACGCTCCATACAAGATGCCGAAAATCAGCTCAAAACACTTATACAAGAGACTCAACGCCTTACAAAAGAGATAAGGCGTATAGAGAATGACGCTCGATGAGAGTTAGATAGTTTTTTACAATATCAGTTACAGCTCCCAACCGTCGTCTTCGTCGACAAAATAGAGCTGCTGCTCCCCGAAGAATGCTTCGAGGTCGCGACGCTCTCTCTTGGTCGGGCGTCCAAATCCCCTCGCTCGCTGGTTCTGACGGTCGATACGTATAGCTTCTATCAGTTCCAGCTGGTCTGGCGAAGTGATGTTCTGCAAAAATTGCTCCACGAGTTTGGCTCCTATACGGGTCGGTGGGATATCGAGCACTCTGAAAGTGTACACTACGGGAGGACGCTTTATCTGTATAGTGTCGCCGATTACAACTGCCCTCGATGCTTTGACAGGGGTGTTTTCTACCATTACCCTTCCTTTGCCACAGGCTTCCGACGCCTTGGCTCGGGTCTTGAAAAGCCTGACAAACCATAGATATTTGTCGATACGTGTCATATTTAGTTTATTTATTGTTGAATCTGTTCATAGCCACGCTCAGCCCTTCGAGGCAAAACGACCTGATACAGTCGACTGCAACCTCTATCCTTTCCGTAACGGTCTTTTGCTCTTCGGCAGAGAATCTGCCTAAAACATACTGTATCTGTGCTCCCTGCGGGAAGTCGTTGCCGATACCGAAACGCAGGCGGGCATAGTTCTGTGTCGCTATCAGTTGTTCGATGTTTTTCAGTCCGTTGTGTCCTGCGTCGGAGCCTTTGCCACGCAGCCTGATAGTGCCGAGTGGCAAAGCAAGGTCGTCTACTACCACGAGCAGGTTCGCCACACCGATATTCTCCTTTTGCAACCAATAACGAACGGCTTTGCCGCTCTCGTTCATATAAGTGAAGGGTTTGAGCAGTATCACTTGGCGATTTTTAATTTTTCCTTCGGCAATAGCTCCATAGCGTTTATTGACGTCGAAGCTTACGTTGAGTATCTCGGCAAGTCGGTCGAGCGTATCGAAACCGATATTGTGCCGTGTATGAGCGTATTCGTCGCCTATATTACCAAGTCCTACTATCAAATATTTCATCTACACAGTTTTATGAAATTAATGAATATTGACCTGAGTGGCTCCGAAGCCATATTGTTGGAACGAGGCATCTTGAAAACTCGCATTCTTGTACTGTTTCCTTAGCAGCTCCGTAATCTCTTTTCGCAAAACGCCTTCGCCTTTGCCGTGTATGAAGACGATTTTTTGCCCTTTTTTGTTGATATTTTCTTTCATAACAGAATGAAATTTATCGAGTTGTATCCGCAACATATCGGCATTGTCGAGGTTGGCAAAATTGTCGATAAGTTCGTGGATATGTAGGTCTACCTCAATTATTTGGCTCTTACGTGGCGGAGCAAACTGCCGCTTGGTCGGCTGCGGACGTTTGTCGCGCATAGCCTCTTGCAACTGCTTGTCGTCTATGAGATATTTTATCGGCGGATAGTCGTTTTCGATAAGATTTACAAGCATTGCCTTTGCTTCGAAAAAATCGTTCTCCTCGAAGCGATGTAGTTTATAAAAATCCACAGGATTGATACGTACAGCAACGTCCAATGCGGGTTTGGCATCGAACTTTGTCGTTTGTTTGTATGCAAAGCCCTGAAAACGAACAAACTCATAGTCGTTTACCTCATCTTTACGCACATCTGTTATGAAGAGTTTCGTCTGCGGCTCGATAGTATCCGCCGTATGCACCGACACTGTGGCATTACCCGTAAGTATCTGAAAATCGATATAGTAGTTACTTTCGTTAATAACGAACATCTCCATATCGGTGTTTTGCAGACTCTTGATATTCACAGGGACAAAAGCCAACGAGACGTTTATAGCCTCACCTTCGGGTGTCTCTTCGGCTATATCGAACTTATACTGAGGCTTTTCGACCGTTTGTGCTGTTGTCGTCGTGTCGGGTTTGCCTTTACTCTCGGAGACAAAGTTCAACTCGTTGGTATCGGCAACTACCACCACATCGTTAGCCAAAACGGGAGTCTCGAAACCATCTTCTTCGAGAACGGTTACGACTCCCTTTTCACCGATTCGGGTAATAACGCCACCTCCTACTGCATTGAGGTAGCGTACTTTATCGCCTATTTTCATTTTACCTTACGACCGATTTCATTTTTCGGGAAAAACAAAACTTACGGTTTGTTTCACGTCGGGGTGAAGGCTCTGAGACACAGGACACTCTCTCACACAGGCATTGAGTATCTTACGTTCTTTCTCCGAATAGTCGTTGTGCGGAAAAGTTATTTCTATGACTATCTCTGCTACCCTACGTGGCGAAGTGTTCATTATCTTTGTAGTTTTGGCGGTAGCTCCGTCGATGGAGAAGCCGTGTGTGCGGGCTGCGATACCCATAATCGTAAACATACAGCTACTCAGAGACGTTGCCAGCAAATCCGATGGCGAAAAACTCTTACCTTCGCCCTGATTATCGACAGGAGCGTCGGTTATCAACTTCACTCCCGACATCACGTGAGTAATTTCGGTACGTAAATTTCCTTTATATATGGTTGTTGTTGTCATAAGTATATAATATTCTTTTTGTTAAAATATCGGCAAACCCTTTACACATTTTACTGTACAGAGCTTGCCGATAAGATTTGAATTAAATTAGTTTATACCGACCGTATTACATTTTCTTTGTCAAAATGTATTTGTCTGCTAATTCGCCTTCGGCTTTTTTACCTTCGGCATCGAGTACAGCAATAGTGTTGTCTGTAAGCTCATATTGACGTACGGTACCGTCTTTGTCGGTCAGAGAGAATCTGCCACCTTCGCCGCGAACGATTTCACCTTCACTTACAAATTGCTTTTCTTTCTTAGCCATATAAGTTTCAGTCAGTTTAAACTTACCGTCTTCGCTGATAACAAGTTCGGTCTTGATACCCGAACAGTCGGCGCAAGGCAATGTGCCTTCGAACGTACCGCTGATAGGAGCCGGAGCCGGTTCTGCCACAACGACAGTATCGGTTGTAGCTTCCTGATTTTCGGCATTTTGCTTGTTACCGCAAGACACCAAACCCATTGCAAACATTGTGGCTGCTGCTGCCATTACAAAAAATGATTTCTTCATAATTCTGATTCTTTTTTTAATTTAGAATAATAAAATTTTTCGTGCAAAGGTAGTAATTTTTTTATTCACATAAAAATAGTAACTTTGTCTTCCATATATGGAACAGCAATCATTCTCGCTCTACGAACTGAACATTACGATAAAAAAACTTCTGAAAGAGATATTTTTAGAAAGTTTGTGGATACGTGCCCAAATCAGCGAAATACATACCAACGCCAACGGACACTGCTATATAGAGCTAATAGAATACGATACAGATCGCCGCGTCATTGCCCGCCAGAAAGCGACTATCTGGGCAACGACATACAAAATGCTGCGTCCCTACTTCGAGCAGACGGCAGGATACGAACTGCAAGCAGGGTTAGAGATACTTGTCTGCTGCACGATAGAGATGCACGAAAGCTACGGACTGAGTCTGAATATAATAGATATAAACCCCGAATACACGACAGGCAAAATAGCCCTCGACAAAGAAAAAATATTGAATCGCCTCAGCCAAGATGGAGTAATAGAGCTAAACCGTTCGTTGCAGTTACCTGCCTTACCTCGACGAATAGCCGTTATATCGTCGGCAACTGCCGCCGGATACGAAGACTTTTGCCATCAGATAAACAACAATCCATACGGATACCGCTTCCACACGGAGTTGTTCGACGCAAGGATGCAGGGCAACGAGACAGAGCAATCGGTAACGGCAGCCTTAGATACCATCTTCGAACGAGCCGACGAATTCGACGCAGTGGTGATAATACGCGGCGGTGGTGCTACCTCAGACCTGTCTGCTTTCGACAACTACAACATAGCAACTGCCATAGCACAATTCCCGCTGCCTGTCTTATGCGGCATAGGACATCTACGAGACGAGACGGTATCCGATATTGTCGCTTACAAGAGTGTAAAAACCCCTACTGCCGCCGCAGAGTTTTTTGTAGACATCATCAGAGAGCAGGAGGAACGACTTGTATGGCTCACAGAACGAATACGACGTGCGGCAGCAACCAATGTCGAACGTCAGAAAATTCGTATCAATACCGTATGGTACAGGCTGCACTACCTGCCAAAAGAGATTTTGGTCGGTGAATACCACAGGCTCGACCGACAACTATCGTTACTACTGACCGCCGCCCGACATACGCTCCGTAGCTCACAACACAGAGTGAACTATTTACAATACCGAGTACTTAACTATGTACGACAACGTACGGAGACAGAGAGACACCGTATACATCTCATAGAGCAACGATTGGAGGCTACCTCGCCTACAAACACTCTCAGAAGAGGTTTCGCCATCATACGCCAAAACGGTAAAACCGTCCGCTCGGCAAAGGCTCTCGATATTCGGCAGGCGTTCCAAATCGTCTTCCACGACGGCACAATAGATATTGACGGGGATTCAAAATGAATTTCCTCAGAGCAGCTTAAAGCATACGACGAACCGTTTATCGCAGCCACCGCCACGACAAAAAGGTCTCGTAGACTTAATAAACGAGACTATCAGTTCTTATACAATCTATGCTCGGCAATAAACTCCGCAACGGCGTCGGGGAGCAGCCCCGTAATAGGTAATCCGCTCTTTACTCTGCTACGAATATCGGTAGACGATATATCGACGGTCGGAGCGTCAGTCAGCAGTTGCATCTCGGGGTATTTTAAGTGTTCGGTTGTAGTTGCTACGTTGCGGGGGTATACAAGTACGCGGAAGTCGTGCAGTATCTGACGATAACTCTTCCATTTATCGAATATCGCTACATTATCTTGCCCTATCAGCAAGCAAAAACCATATAACGGATATTGCGACTGCAAAAATCGCAGTGTATCAATAGTATAACTCGGTTTGGGCAAGTGTATCTCTACGTCCGAGACAACGATACCTTTACGCCCTTCCAATGCAAGCCGAGCCATCTGCAGGCGTAAATTGTCGTTTATTAAAGTATCGGAAGGTTTTAGAGGGTTTTGCGGAGTAATTATCACCCACACTTCATCAACTATCTGTCTGTCTACCAGATATTCCGCTAAGGCTATGTGTCCGTTGTGTATGGGATTGAAGCTCCCAGAGTATACGCATACGTTATATTTATTCATTTTTCTCACAAAACATTGAGTACCTGCTCCTTGATTTGTTCAAGCTCATCTTTCATCATAACCACAATCTTTTGCATTTCTGTATGGTTCGATTTCGACCCGAGTGTATTCACCTCTCTGCCAATCTCTTGTGCAATAAAACCAAGCTTTTTTCCCTGATTTTCTCCGGAATCTAATGTCTGTAAAAAATATTCGAGGTGGCATCGCAGACGCGATTTCTCTTCGCTCACATCGAGTTTTTCGATATAAAAAATCATCTCCTGCTCAAACCTGTTTTTGTCTATCTCTACTCTGGCTCTTATCTGATTCAGGTCTTCTTCGATACGCTCACGTATCTTTTGTATTCGTTCCTTTTCGTAAAGGTCTATTTTAGAAGCCAATAACTGCAATTTATCGATACGTTCTTCGAAGAAGTGTTTCAGAGTATTGCCCTCGTTGCGTCGAAAACCGTCAAACTCAGCCAAAGACTTGTCTACGACCTCAAGTAACTGCACATAATCGTTTTTCTCGATATCGACAGTTTCGTTTTGGAACACGTCGGGCATCGTCAGCAATATCTTGAACCAACTATTTGCGTCAGGCTCAGGGATATTCATTTGAGCAGCAATAGCTTTTATCTGTTCGTAATGTGCCTGTACAATATTGGAGTTTATGTTGATTTTGCTTTTGTCCGCATCGTCTTCTACCGTAATGTTTACCTCTACTTTGCCGCGTACAAGTGCCTTGGAGATATGGTTGCGAAGGTCGAGTTCGTACTCACGGTAATTGGACGGCAATTTAAGAGCTATATCCATTTGCTTGCTATTTAGCGATTTAAGCTCGCAACAAATTTTTTTCCCGTCGAATATTTCTATTGCCTTTCCGTAACCTGTCATTGATTTTATCATACTATCTCCGTTGTTTGTTGAGTTTTACAGAGTGCAAAGTTAATTATAAATTGTAAACAAACAATCGCAAAATTTCGAAATAAAATTATTACCTTTGCACAAACAAATTTATTGAGCAGCAAAGTATGAATAAGATACAAATGGTTGATTTACACAGCCAATACCTAAATATAAAGCAAGAAATAGATGCCGGCATAGCGTCGGTAATCGAGACCTCTTCGTTCGTAAAAGGGGGTAAAGTCGTCGATTTCCAGAAGAATCTCGAAAAATACCTGTCCGTAAGGCACGTCATACCCGTTGCCAACGGCACGGATGCTCTGCAAATAGCCCTTATGGCATTGGGACTCAAGGCAGGCGACGAGGTAATAACACCGACATTCACATTCATTGCCACGGCAGAGGTAGTTGCTCTGCTTGGACTTACACCTGTACTCGTAGATGTAGACAGTGACACATTCTGTATAGATTTGGAAGCCCTCGAGAGAGCCATCACCCCCAAGACAAAAGCTATCGTACCGGTACATCTTTTTGGACAGAATGCCGATATGGAGGGTATTATGGCAATAGCAAAACGGCACAATCTCTTTGTGGTAGAGGATGCTTGTCAGTCGATGGGGTCGGAATATATTTTCTCCGACGGACACCGACAACATTCCGGCACGATAGGCAATATCGGATGTACGTCGTTTTTCCCATCGAAAAATCTGGGTTGCTATGGCGACGGAGGGGCTCTATTTACCAACGACGACGAGTTAGCCGAGAGAATAACTACTATTGCAAACCACGGTATGCGTATCCGCTATCACCACGATATGATAGGGGTCAATTCGCGACTCGACAGCATTCAGGCTGCCGTACTCGACGCCAAACTACCCCATCTCGACAGTTACGTAAGGGCACGTCGCGAAGCTGCCGAATTTTACAATCGTCATTTTGCAGACAACCCAAAGGTAATTACCCCAAAAACAGCAACATACACGACACATTCGTTTCATCAATATACGCTGCAGTTCGTCGGGGTAGACCGCCAACGTCTGATTAGCAAGATGGCCGAGCGAGGTATTCCCGTAATGGTTTATTACCCAATACCTCTGCACTTACAGAAGGCATACCGGAGCGACCGTTACTCGCAAGGCGACTTCCCCGTAGCCGAAAAGTTGTCGGAGACGGTTTGTTCGCTGCCAATGCACACCGAACTCGATAAAGAACAGATGGAGTACATAACATCGAACTTCTTAGATATTCTGGGACAGTGTTAGATTTTTTTCAAGAAACCATATAAATATATTTGTTCAATTAATAAAATCACATAAAATTATGAACTACTTTAAATTTTTTTCGATTGTGACGATTGCCGTCATATTAGGATTAACTTCGTGTAAAGAAGGAGATACCGATACTCGTGAGTTAACAGGCACTTGGAAAACGATGAACAAAGATGATTACAATATCCAAGCAGAGGGGACTCTGAGTTCTGTGATAATAAATATGCTAAAAACTAAAAAAGTAAGCTTTATGCCGCCAACCATCGTCTTCAATGATGATCTCTCTGGTTCATTCATCTATAGCGACAATACGACTACTGAATTCAAGTACATCAAGATAGGTAATACCATAAATATCACTGCAACAGACATGAAAATCAATAAAACGAAATTGCCTCTTGTATTGATAACCTCGACCTATAGCATAAACTCTGCCAACGAATTACATCTGGTTATAGACGCTTTAAATATAACAAAAGCTTATCTTACAGCATTGGGTGCTCCGTATGATACACAAATAAATAAGATAACAAAGGCAGAAATCAGCTGTTGGTATAAAAAGTAACCTGTGGGTTATCAGAGACTTCCAGTCATATAAGTCGTATAAAAAAAGACAATTATCGTTTTTTATGATAATTGTCTTTTTTATTAAAGAGCGATAACCGGCTTCTTACAAGAGATTTTAACTGCCGTTATACAAAAAATTTTAAAGATTCAGTAAGCATAAAAACTAATATGTGTCAATTAATCGGCGATTTAATCAGCTACACATCTTATGGTATGTGCAAAAGACCTATTTCCCATGGCTTTCAAATACAAAAAGTTAGATTTAAGTTGATAAATAAGACGATAAGCAACAGGAAAGTCCTTCATACCTGCAAAAGGGTCTGTAACATATTCTGCTGTGGAAGACCACACAAAAATATCTCCCTCTCCGATAATATTACATCCGGAATCAAACTCTCGTCCTCCACCGGACGCTGCCCACCAAGCCTCATTATTCCCAAAAGTATATGTAGCTCCGCTCAAATCTTTTTTCGGAACAAGATTCTTCAATTCTTCCCATTGCGAAGTCTGCGGGATATGGTATCCTGCCGGGCTGGGGTCATAATCAGTTTTCACACTCCCCCATAACTTTAAGTCGATATTATTATGCCAATCACAAGTTTTTTTATCATAAAAGAATACCGTAGGTTGAGCAATAGCCTCTTCAATACTCACTGAATGAGCATCAAACTTCCACTCAAGATTATATTTTGGATTAAGTATTGTCCATTTCCTAGCCTCTGTAAAAGCATTGGCAACATCCCATTCGGTGTCATCATATCCTGCAAAGAACGGGGTAATACGTCCCCATTGCCACACCAATCCCCACGTAGCCTTACCGTCTGCCTGCTCTGCACTTACTGCACCAAGATAACGATCCATAAATACAGCTCCGTTCTCATATTTCATTGTTTTAGGTGTATCCGTACACCATATATGCCATACCCAGACTATCTTTCCATTCTCGTCAAAGGCAGCTATTACGATATTGCCTTTTTCTCCTGTGGCGGTCAGACATACACGTCCATTTTCGTAAGATACATTCGTAAGTAATTTTTGTTCATTACTTTCATTCACTTTTGTCGACCATATCCAGTCTACTTTTCTCACATTCTCAATAGGTTTCCCGCTTACATGTAAAGGCACGAAACTATATTTCCCTTCTTCCGGTATGATGTAACAGTTAGCTCCCTCTCCTAAATCTTTAGCAGGCTTCTCTATTTCCTGCGAATCACTACTTTTACAAGTCATTACCAAGAACCCAACCAACAAACAAGTGGTAAATAAAAACAGTTTTTTGTAGTTTTTCATAAAAAATATATATTAAAATTTTACAAACAAAATGATATTCAATATTTAGCAAAGCGATATATTAGTATCATCATATAATATTGGCAAATATACATAATTTATTTCATAAACCGGAGAATAATTTATAAAACAATTAAGTTTTATTATTATTTCCCAAAATAGAAAATATAAAAGATTAATCTATGTAAATTTGTTCTGAATTAAGTGGAGGTAAAATAGATATCCTTATTGTACGGGTACTAAGTTTTTCTCTTTCGCTATCTGCAATAGATAGTCGAATGCCTCATCGTGTGAGTTCGGTATTATCCCGTCGAGGATAGCGTCTTTTATTTGAGTTTTCAACTCGCCTACCATACTGCACTGTCCCAGCCCGAATGTCTGCATTATCTCGATACCGTCCACGGGCGGCTGGAAGTTGCGTATGCGGTCCTTCTCTTCGAGTTCTACGAGTTTTCTACGTACAAGCTCGAAGTTGTCGGCGAATCGCTTCACTTTCTTCATATTATTCGACGTTATATCGCTCTGACACAACATCATAAGCGAATCTACATCGTTGCCTGCATCGAATAGCAACCGCCTTACAGCCGAGTCGGTAACCGTATCTTCGCTAAGTGCGATAGGACGCATATGCAGCAATACCATTTTTTGGACAAAGCGAAGAGGCTCACCCATAGGCAGTTTCAAATTGGAAAATATTTTTTTTACCAACTTAGCTCCAACAAAGTCGTGGCTATGGAATGTCCAACCGCGTGCCTCTTCCCAACGCTTTGTAACAGGTTTGCCTATATCGTGAAGCAGGCTTGCCCAACGAAGCCAAAGGTCGTCGGAACGCATAGCCAGATTGTCGAGAACTTGCAGAGAGTGTTTGAAGTTGTCTTTATGGGCACGCCCGTTGATTGTCTCCACTCCTTTGAGAGCCGATAGCTCAGGCATTATTAAAGGCAACAGTCCTGTCTTGTCGAGCAGATAGAAGCCCGTAGAGGGTTTTGCCGAGAGCAGTATTTTATTTATCTCGTCGGCAATTCGTTCTTTGGTTATTATTTTTATCCGTTCACGGTTTCGCCATATAGCTACTAGTGTTTCGTCTTGGATAATAAAACCGAGTTGGGTAGCAAAACGTATTGCCCTCATCATACGCAGAGGGTCGTCAGAGAAAGTTATATCGGGGTCTAACGGCGTCCTTATCAATCGATTGCCAAGGTCTTCGATGCCCCCGAACGGATCTATGAGTTCACCGAAATGCTTTTTATTCAAGCATATAGCTAAAGCATTGATAGTAAAGTCGCGACGGTTCTGGTCGTCTTCCAATGTACCCTCTTCTACAATAGGGTTACGGCTATCGTGGCGATACGACTCACGACGAGCTCCGACTATCTCTATCTCTCCGTTTCGGGTCTTCAACTGCGCCGTACCGTAGGTTCTGAATACAGCCAGGCTTGTCCCCTTACCAAGCTGTCTCCTCAACCCTTCGGCAAAAGCTACTCCGTCGCCGACTACCACAATGTCAATATCTTTAGAACCTCTATCGAGAAGCAAGTCCCGCACATAACCGCCTATCAGATAACACTCTATGCCAACATTATCGGCAAAGTCCCCTATGGTATGAAATATTTTTTCGTCGATTTTATATGCTAAATTCATTCTTTTTATTCTCTATGCAATACAAATCTATCTCTTTTTCAGTACTATCGTCTCTTTGCTTTCGGCAACACCGCCAACTAAACCTATACCGCCGACAACGTTGCTGTATATCTGTACCGGTTCGCCGAAAATATCCGAAAAGTCGTTATTGTTGATATACGCCAGATACGTCTTCTGGAATAGATAATAATCTCGCGAAACGTTATTGAGGTAAACTTCGAGTGTATCGTTTCTGCCCGCTACACTGCTCCCTCCAAATATTTCGGACGAAAACACCTTCACCGTATAATCTTTGCCATTTATCAGATGATCGTCAAATACTCCGACAATTTTATTGTTGTACCCGAAAATAGGATTATCTTTATTTGCAGACGAACCGAAGACAACATCTTCGGATTGCAGGCGTACGTTGTATACTTGTCTCATTATCTTTGTCGTATCTTCTTGGCTACGTACCCATAATATCTTTTTTACCCGCACCTGATAGTAATTATCTTCGGCAGCATTGTCCGAAAAAACTATATTCACACACAAACATTTGTTTATGCCATAGTTACCTTTTTTCGTAACAGTATCTACGGCAACAATCGGTGTGCTGCGGGGCACTTGTGTTTCGGCGGAAGCTGCCTCGTAACCGCTACACGTCGCCGAAATCCTGATCTTGTCGCCACTGCGTACAGTATGAGGTATCTCGTAAACCGCCTCTTCGTTCACACTGCCCTTGAAGGTCATAGTGCCTATTTTTTCTCCATTGACAGACACTTCTATATGTGCGTTATCTATGATTTTCAGGCTACTGTGAGCATTCAGAAAAAACACACTGTGCGATACTTTTGCCTGTATCACCGATGAGTCGGCGACTACGAGAGAGTTTATCACAAGCATATTACGAGATTGCTCTCCCGTAAACTTTATCTCTTTGGTACAGGAAACAACTACCAAACAGCCCATTAACAGAGCAATCCATATTTGTTTTTTCATCATCGGATAACGTTTCGTATTTATTAAGCAACGGCAAAATTACTACTTTTATCTCAAAAATATCGACGCAAGTCACAACTTTCGTTACCCCGATTATATCGATAGGCAGCAAATCCAAATAGTCTTGTAAACTATTCCTTGGGAGTGCTTTTTTTGCAGAAACAATCAAACAATAGACTCACGCCTCAATTGCACAAAACCGTAGCAATTCATTATGCTTCTCAATATTTCCTATCGAATATTTCCGAATATACGAAAGCCCTCTGCCAGTCGTCAGTGTCTTCTAATTTTATATCTACCCTTTGCCGTTCGTCATCTACGGGCTCTACCATATCGATATGATGAAAGGTAGTGGTCGCCATATTATCGAGCATCTCGGCTTTAGCCCCGTCGTTTGTCGACTTCATAGCTGTTTCGCCCATAAAAAATGGCTGAGGCGTTTTCTTCGGTACGTCTTTACGGCGTATAGGCTGAGGTGTAGTATTATCCTGCCCCAAAATATCGCCAAACAGCTCCTCCAAAAGCTTTTTGGGCTTCGGTTGCGACAGTGTTTTTCCCATACTGTCAGCCTTTTTCTTGTTTTTATTAATGATAGTCGCTATTATCGAGCCAATTATAATTAGCAAGTAAAGATATCCCTCTATATTTTTCATTATAATGTAATTTTTTATCAGTTAATTATCTCATTATCGGCACTAACAAGAGATATTTTTAGATTTATATCTCCTCCGCCATCAGCCGCAAGGACCTCTATGCTGCCATAACGGATAGCCGTATTTAAGCCGTTTTTTATCAAAAAAGTACCCCTGCCATTAGCCAAATCGGAAGGCACGAGCGAAAAGGCTTTTTTCGAACCATTCAATTTATAAATACCCGACGGTATCTTGTCTGCACTAATGGGAGCAACGAACTCCATATTCAGCACGTTACCTTTATTGTCAGCATTTTTCAGTCGAAAGATATTCTCGCCTATGCCGTATACGTCGCCAAGATTTTCGATATCGGATATTCGTTTGTCGAATGTCAATACCTCTTTCGGGGGTTGAGTTTTGTCGAAAAAGCTAACCGCTCCATCATATTTTATCTTTATAATCTCCGACTTACCTCCAAGCAAATCGGCTTCGAAAATATACTTGGGAGAGCCTTGTTTGACAGAGAAAATCCCGTCTCTGAGCAGTATTACCGAATTGCTCCCCACAGAGGCAAGCCCCAGATACGACCCTGAGGCGTACTGTTTGCCATCGGTCTCTTTGATTTCGCCACGCAAGTAACTGTTTTTTTGGGGAATATCATTCACCACAAAATCAACAGTAGGCAATGTCGTCTCATTCTTCGCCGTATACAACTCCATATTAGCGTAATAGCCTGCTCCCACAATATTGCCGTCGGGCTCTATTTCATAACCACTTGTCAGGAGCTTCAGAACAAACACATTCAATCCATTATGATAATAATCTCCATAAAAATAGAGTGCTGCCTTAGAGAACGTTATATCAAATTGCACAGGCTTTACCGTAACGTGGGCAGAGGCTTCTACCCCCTTATAAGATGCTGTTATAGTGCAATTTCCCGAATAGACTGCCGTTACTTTACCGTATTGGTCTACTGTGGCTACAGAGTTGTCCGACGAATGCCATACGACAAGACCATATTTTGCCTCCGTTATCGGTTCTATAAAAAGTTCGATGGTATATACCTGTCCGACAGTCATTTCCAACGCATTCACATCGAAGCGCATCGAACTCACTCTGCTGCCCTCACACGAGAAAGACGACAGCACACACACAGAGCCCCAAAACGCATAGAATGCCGTCTTATTAAGGCATCGTTTTAATTTATCGTAATTTTGTCGCACAAATATAAGTCTGTCTCTCATAATACATTACACACAAGCCAAAGGAAAAGTATCGTGTTCTTTTCGCTAATCTTGCCACAAGGCAAAGTTAAGTAAAATTTATATTATATACCTACGATTATTGCAGACAGAACTATTACTGCCCCATAAATTTGTAATATCAAGTTTATATACGATAAAAAAAACAAAAAAAAACTACCATATATACCACTGATAATATGCGCATTACGAAATAATTTGTATTTTTATGGTCAAAAAAAACAAAAATATTGTTGCCGTGAAAAAAAAAAGTACTAATTTTGCACTGCTATTATAAATAATAAATTTAATATTTTAAATTAATTTAAACAAATGAAAAAATTAGTATTATTCTTTGCTACTGCTATCGTTGCAGTATCGTTTGCAGCTTGTGGAAACAAAAGTGCTGAGTCTGAAAACCAAGACACTACTGCTGTAGAAACTGTTGTAGAAGAAGTTGTTACTCCTACAGTTGACACTGTTGCTGCCGCAGTTGATTCTACCGCTGCTGCTGTTAAATAAGTAATTGTTTAACAAGAGACAAGAAAAGAAAGCCTATCCCAAATTGAGAAAGGCTTTTTTTGTGTGCTGTCGTTTAAATACGATTGCTGTTTGTTTTACGACAAGCGTTTATATAACGCACTATACTCACAAAGACTAACAAGTCTTAACAAAAATCGTCGCCCTATATAAAATAATATAAACATACTTCTCTATTGCCACAGGTAATCAAAAAAAGTAGTAACTTTGCCCCGTTAAAAATCATACTTGTACCTAAAATATGGATACTAACAGCAATAGCAAAACGACAAAAAACACAATAGACGAAAAAACGAAAAAACTGTTCCAGAAATGGTTCTGGGGACTTTTCGGAGGCATTCTGTGTCTTATAGCAATAATATTTTTTCTAATCTCGGTAGGATTAGTAGGCTATGTGCCTCCTCTTGAAGAGTTGGAGAACCCAAAAAACAAGCTGGCTACAGAGATATACTCGTCTGACAATCAGGTGCTCGGTACTTTCTATTCGGGCAAAGACAACCGTATGAAAACCACATACGACGAGCTTTCGCCAAACCTTATCAACGCACTGATAGCTACCGAAGACATACGTTTCTACAAACACTCGGGCGTAGACGGTAAGGCTCTGCTTCGTGCCATCTTGTCGTTCGGAGGAGGAGGAGGAGCCTCCACCATTACTCAACAGACAGCCAAGCTACTGTACACCAACCGCTCAGGAAATATTTTCAAACGTATTCCTCAGAAACTCAACGAGTGGGTCATAGCCATTCGTCTGGAAAAACTCTTTACCAAAGAGGAGATTATGTCGCTGTATTTCAACAAATTCGACTTTCTCAATAATGCCGTAGGTATCAAGACGGCATCGAAGGTTTATTTCAATACCACCCCCGACAAGTTGACAATACCACAAGCGGCTCTATTGGTGGGTATGTGTAAAAATCCTTCGCTGTACAATCCCGCCAGCCGTAGAGAAGCTACTCGTCAGCGTGCATTAGACAGACGCAACACCGTTCTAAACCAAATGGCTAAATACAAGTTTATCACCAAGGCAGATGCCGAAAAATATAAAAAAATGCCATTGGGTCTCGACTATCACTCGGTAGGACACGATCAGGGGCTTGCTCCGTATATGCGTGAGTATCTGCGCACAAGACTCAGTGCAAAGAAACCCAAACGTTCGAACTATGCAGATTGGCAGCTGAAACCATACGGACAATATTACCTCGACTCGCTGGCGTGGGAGACCGACCCTCTGTATGGTTTTATCGAGAAAAACCCCAAATCGGACGGTACCAAATACAATCTGTATCAAGACGGATTGAAGATATACACCACAATAGACAGTCGTATGCAGGCTTATGCCGAAAGCGTTGTTCGTGAGTGGCTTACAGGTCTACAAGACGATTTTTTCAAAGAGAAAAAAAAGCGTAAAAACGGTATTTTCCCCTCTAATTTCACACAAAAAGATATAGACGGGTTTATAGAACGAGCCATACTGCAAAGCGAGCGTTACCGCGTAATGAAGGCAAGCGGAATGAGCAAATCGGAGATAATCGAAGCGTTCGACAAACCTGTGGATATGAAGATATTTTCGTGGCGAGGCGATATAGACACCGTTATGTCGCCCAAAGATTCTCTGCTGTGGGCAAAAAGTTTTGCTCGTGTGGGCTTTATGAGTATGGAACCTTCCAGCGGGCACGTAAAGGCTTACGTAGGCGGACCTGACTTTACTCATTTCCAATACGATATGACTACACAAGGTAGACGGCAAGTCGGCTCTACCGTAAAACCGTTTATCTATACTCTCGCTATGGAAGAAGGTATGTATCCTTGCGACAAAATAATAAACAAACCCATAACACTGACCGATGCCAACGGCAAGCCTTTCACTCCGCGTAACGGGTCTAAGGCTCGTCTTAACGAGGAGGTTACTCTACGTTGGATGCTACAGAACTCCAATAACTGGGGTTCGGCTACGCTGATGAGTATGCTCGCTCCCGAACAGTTGGTAAAACTTATGCGTTCATTCGGGCTTTCGGGTTATATTCCACCTGTGGTATCACTCTGTCTGGGACCTAACGAAGTCTCCGTCTCGGAGATGGTCAGTGCCTACACTACTTTCCCGAACAAGGGCATCAGAGTTACACCTGTGTTTGTTACCCATATCACAGACAACAAAGGCAATGTGATAGCCAACTTCACCACCAATACCACAGAGGTAATAAACGAAAAGACATCATACAAGATGATAAATATGATGCAGGCAGTCCTCGACGGCGGCACGGGGTCGCGCGTACGTTACAAATACGGTGTAAGAGCCTCTGCCGGAGGCAAAACGGGAACTACCAACGACAACTCCGACGGCTGGTTCATAGGCTATACCCCCGAACTTGTCAGCGGCGTATGGGTCGGATGGGAAGACCGTCAGATACACTTCGCAAGTATGGCTGAGGGACAAGGAGCCAATATGGCTCTGCCTATCTGGGCTATGTATATGAAAAAGGTACTCGAAGACACATCGATAGGCTACAACCCTTCGGCTCGTTTCAATATACCGGAGTGGTTCAACCCGAACGAAGGATGCGAATAAAAGGCTTTTTCGGTACGAATATCAATCGTCTCGTATTGCAATAAAGCACAAACAGGATATGCCTCATTCGAAGTAGATTTTTGTACAATCGTTCTTCTCAAGTTCAGTAAATATTTTGTATCTTTGTAGGCTGTTTTTTTAAATAAAAACAACCGTAAAGTATTGATATGAATTATCGTGTTTTTGTAGAAAAAAAAGAGGGTTTCAGGGTAGAAGCCGTCGGTTTGCAAGACGAATTGAATGCAAATCTCGGTTTGGATATACGCTGCCTGCGATTGATAAACATATACGATTTGTTTGGTTTTAGCCAAGAACTCTTGGATAAATGCCTCTACTCCGTCTTTGGAGAGGTTGTTACCGACAGGGTCTCTACCGAATTCGACTTCGAAGGGTGTCCATACATTGCCGTGGAGTTTCTGCCCGGACAGTTCGACCAGAGAGCAAGTTCTGCCGAAGACTGTGTACATCTCATCGACCCCAAGGCTGATATCACGATAAAAAGCGGTAAAATACTCGTATTCGACAAAGACTTTTCAGCGGCAGATATAGATAAAGTAAAGAAATACTTTGTCAATCCCATAGAGAGCCGTATCAAAGATATTTCTGTCTTGGAGAGGTTTGCTCATCCGGCTGCCGAGAGAGTCTCTGTAATAGAAGATTTTTTAAATCTGAAAGAAGAGGATTTGGCGGCATATTGCGAAGATAAATCTTTGGCAATGAATACAGACGACCTTAGAGAAGTGGTAGCCTACTTCAGAAAAGAGGGACGTAATCCATACGAAACGGAGCTAAAAATACTCGACACCTATTGGAGCGACCACTGCCGACATACCACATTCAACACACATCTGGAGTCTATCGAAGTAGAAGAGTGTTTTGCGGCAGACAAGATAAAATCTTCACTCGATTTATACCGCTCGATGCGAAACGAACTTCACCGCCAAAGCAAAGATATTTGCCTTATGGATATTGCAACCATCGGCGCCAGACATCTGAAAACCAAAGGCTACCTCGACGACTTGGAGCAAAGTGAAGAGAACAACGCCTGCTCGGTATATGTAGACGTCGATGTCGATGGACAAAAAGAGCGTTGGTTATTGATGTTCAAGAACGAAACCCACAATCACCCCACCGAGATAGAACCTTTCGGAGGAGCCTCTACCTGCCTCGGCGGAGCCATCAGAGACCCCTTGTCGGGCAGGAGCTACGTGTATCAAGCTATGCGTGTTACAGGTGCGGGCAATATATATATGCCTGTTACAGAGACCATACAGGGGAAACTACCCCAGAGGATTATCTCTACAAAAGCAGCCAACGGATATTCTTCGTATGGCAACCAGATAGGGCTTGCCACTACGTTTGTACGTGAGATTTATCACGATAACTACGTTGCCAAACGCCTCGAAGTAGGTGCTGTCGTAGGAGCTGTCAGAGCCGACAATGTTAGACGCGAAACACCTAAGGCAGGCGATGTGGTGATAATGCTCGGCGGACGCACCGGACGCGACGGTGTAGGCGGAGCCACAGGTTCGTCGAAGGAACACAATGCCAACAGCCTCGAACTATGCAGCAGTGAGGTACAGAAAGGCAACGCCCCCGAAGAACGCAAGCTCGAACGACTTTTCAGACGAAGTGAAGTTACACGGCTGATAAAAAAATCGAACGACTTCGGAGCAGGAGGCGTATGCGTAGCTATCGGCGAACTTGCCGACGGGCTCGACATCTACCTCGACCGCGTAAAGACCAAATACTCGGGACTTTCGGGAACGGAACTTGCTATCTCCGAGAGCCAGGAACGTATGGCGGTAGTGCTCGACAAAAAAGATATGGATAAGTTTATCGATTACTGCCGACAGGAGAACATCGAAGTGTCTCACATAGCCGATGTTACCGACAGCAACCGACTGAGGATGTATCTAAAAGACGAAAAAATAGTGGATATCTCTCGGCAGTTTATCGACTCGGCAGGAGCCCGTCACACCGCTAAAGCCAAAATAGCCGCAGTAGAACTTCGAAACCCGTTTGTTGCCGTTTTCTGAGACAGATGAAAAACGTAAACGAAGAAAAAAGCGGTGCCGTAGAGAAGTTCAAAGAATTTCTGAGGCAAAAAAAAATGCGTCAGACCTCGGAACGAGTGTTGATTGTGGAGAAGATATATTCGATGAACACTTTTTTCAGTGCTCAGGCTTTGCACGAAGATATTAACAAAGACATACACGTAAGCTTGGCAACGATATACAGTACACTCAATCTGCTCTTGGAGTGCAATCTGATAATCAGACACAACTTCAATTCGCAAAATATACTGTACGAGAAGTTTCCGTCAGGCGCCAACAGCTATTACAGGATATGCATAAAATGCAATAAAGTAAAGGCATTTACCGACAAAAAACTGAAAAAATCCATTGATTTACGCAACTCTACTGCGTTCTCCATCGGAAACCATACGCTATATCTGTACGGTATTTGCAAAAAGTGTAAAGAAAAAATGGCAAAGGCGAAATGTTAATTTTGTCAGGTTTTACGTCTGTGGCAAGGTTTTTGCTATTAGTATTTATAAAAGTAATTAACAAACAAAATAATAGAAAATGTATTGGATTTTATTTATAGGTACAGCCCTTATCAGCTGGTTGGTCTCTGCAACCTTCAACAGCAGAATGAAGAAATATTCACAAGTACCGCTTAATAGCGATATGACCGGAGCCGACGTGGCTCGCAAGATGCTAAGAGACAATAGCATCGACGACGTAGAGGTAGTACACGTAGGCGGCAATCTGACCGACCACTACAATCCTACCAACAAGACGGTAAACCTCAGCGATTCGGTATACGAATCGAACTCTGTGGCTGCCGCTGCCGTGGCTGCACACGAATGCGGACACGCCGTACAACACGCTCGAGCATACGCTCCGCTCAAAATGCGTTCTGCCCTGGTACCGATAGTAAGCTTCTCTTCGAAATATGTAATGTGGGTATTACTCGGGGGAATGCTGTTACTCAAAGTATTCCCGCAACTGATGTTGGCAGGTATCGTACTGTTTGCCATTACAACGCTATTCAGTTTCATTACCTTACCCGTAGAGATAGACGCTTCCAAAAGAGCTTTGGTGTGGTTGCGTTCGGAAGGCGTCACAGACAATCAGCAACAACCGATGGCAGAATCTGCACTTAAAGCAGCCGCCTACACCTATGTTGTAGCAGCACTCAGCTCGTTGGCTACATTACTGTATTACATATCGATATACCTCGGCGGACGACGCAATTAACGTCATTGACGAATTTCGAACGCACTGCCGTGGCGTATGGCACCAAGAAACCTGTCCAATACGGTATTGCCCGTAGCATCGATTGGATAGGTTTCGTCGTATAATATGGGTTGCTTGTCGTATACGATAAACGATGTATATTTTTTTGGCAGATTATCCGCCGGTCTGAACGGTCTTGCAAGCCTTGTACCCGTATGCAGGTCGAACCAATTTCGCGGATACGGATACCCGACCGATATTTTTATCTCCAATGTAGTAAACTTATCTATATGAGCATCTATTATGGGAATAATATCCGACAGACAATTGCAGACGATGGCATAAGCCTGCAACTCGTTACAACGATCTACGGGTTGTTTCCGTAGGTCGAATACAGGTGTGGCACATAGCTTGTTGAGAGCCGTCAGAACGGTAGCATACTCGAAAACAGTCTCCATATCATACATAAAAACACGACTCCCGATGCCTACTCCCATACGACGAAGATAATATGCCGTTACATCGCTATGATGGTGTAAATCCGCATTCGAAACCTCAAGCAGCCTTCCGTCGGGCGATTGCCATCTTATGGCTATGCCGTCGGGGTCTGTCACTGCCCGCTTATCGATAATATCATACGAAAAATACATTATTCCGTCAACCTTATTAAGTTATTCCCCAATAGATTATACTCTCAGACAATTAATCCTCTCCCAAAAATCGCTATCCCCTCTTACACAAATCTTACCCTGACCTCTACGGAATAGAGTTGTCTGCGGGCAGCAGGCGACAGAGTCGACGCAGCAACGAGTTTAGAGGCGTCTTTCTCGGTAACGATAATAGTAGTGCCACGGTCGGCTAAACGGTTGATAAACTCAATATCGCTCGCCGAAAAGCGATGATGGTCTGCGAACGCCGTCCGCTCCATTGAGGCAGCAAAAGGACGGAGATAATCGTAAAGACTATCGGCACGGACAACGCCTGTAATAACGTGCAAATCGTGTTTGCCGTCCATATCCAAAGGCTCGCCCGAGAAGATGTTGCGGGGCGGGAGGAAATCGAGTGTCGAAAAACGCAATTCGATACGCTCGGGCAACCCAAGCCTCTGAGCCCACTGCTGCTTGGCAGCTTCGCTAATATCCGACGGACACTTGGACACAATCACCTCGTCTGCACGACGGATACCGCAGCGACACTCTCTGAGCCTACCGTAGGGCAATATTCGGTCTTCGAAGATGGGACGCCCATAATCGACCAACACCACCTTACGACCGGCGGCAAGACGTCGATACTGAAAACCGTCGTCGAGTAGTATGATATCGGGTTTCGCCTCTTGTGCCATAAGATATTTTACGGCACGGACACGGTCGCTGTCTGCTACGAGCATAATGTGGGGAAATTTCCTGAAAATCTGATACGGTTCGTCTCCGATACTATCGGCTGTCGAACGACTGTCGGCGACGACCATTCCTTTTGTCTTGCGTCGGTATCCACGACTGACGACAGCCACACGCTTGCCTTCGGCTGAATATCGGCGAACGAAATACTCTATATGCGGAGTCTTGCCCGTACCGCCAACAGTGATATTACCGACGGTGATAATAGGAAAATCGAAGCGGTACGACCGAAGAATCCCCAAGTCGTAGAGCAAATTTCTAAAAAACGTAATAAGTAGATACATCGTTGCTACAGATGAGGCAAAATGTTTATCTGATTCTGGCTCCGAGTTCGGTGGAGAACGCCTTTTGCAACTTACTCATAATTGTCTCTATCTGGCTGTCTGTAAGGGTTTTGTCGCTGTCTTGCAGTATAAAATTGACGGCATACGACTTTTTACCTTCTTCGAGATTTTTCCCTTCGTAGACATCGAAAAGAGTAACTCTCCTGAGCAATTTTCGTTCTACATTGTAAGCAATATTCTCTACCTGAGAAAATGTGATATTTTTGTCCAAAAGCAATGCCAAGTCTCTCGATACTTCGGGGAATTTGGGTATTTCGGTCAAATGCACTGTGTGTCGGACACTCTCAGCCAAAGCCTCGTCCCAAAAGATATCCGCAAAGAAGACATCTTCTTTTATATCGAAAGTTTTCAGAATGCCTTTCGACACCACCCCGAGCACGGCAAGCGGTTTGCCCGAAGATGTCGCCAATTCGAGTGCCTGACTATAAATATCGCTGTCGAACTCTCGGACAGCCAGCTTACCTATACCAAGACGAATGAGTATGTTCTGCACATACGCTTTCAGGTCGTACACCGAGGTGGCTTCGTCTTTCCTGAGCCAACTCTGTGGCAGGCGTCTGCCCGTAATCCACAAGCCGAGATGTTCGCTCTGTGAGTACGCAGCCAACGGGTCGCTGTCTTTCGGGGCTTCGGCAACGTAACGATAGCAGTTGCCGAACTCGTAAAATTTTAGGTCGGCATTCTGTCTGTTTATGTTGTAGGCAAGACTCTCGAGTCCGCCGAAAAGCAGTGTCTGCCGCATAACATTGAGGTCGCTGCTAAGAGCATTCATCACCGAAACACTGTTGCCCGAAGGATAAGTCGTCAGGCAGTCGTAATATTGACTCTTCGAGAACGAGTTGTTCATTATCTCGTAAAACCCGTTAGCCGTGAGCTGCTCGCTAATGATATTCTGCAAATAATGTCTATCCGGTTTCGTACGGTACGATACGGGAATCTTCGCACTTTGCGAAAACTCTATATTATTGTACCCGTAAATACGCATAATATCTTCGATTACATCTACATCTCTACGTACATCGGTACGATATGCCGGCACGCGGAGTCGATAAACAGTATCGTCGGAAGCAGTATCTTTGGAGACAATCGCTATTTCGAGCCCTTCGAATATGGTCTCGATAGTCTGTGTATCAATATCTTTACCTACGAGAGAGCGTATTTTTGCCAACGACACACAGACCTCGAAGTCATCTATCGTTTTAGGATAAATGTCGACTATATCGCTCGCTATGGTTGCTCCCGTAATACGAGCAATCATCGAGGCGGCAATACCGAGTACATAGATAGTGTCGTGTGGATTCACTCCACGCTCGAAACGGAAACTGGAGTCGGTATTCAGCCCGTGATAACGTGCCGATTTTCGCGTACCGACGGGGTCGAAGTAAGCACTCTCGATGAATACCGATTTGGTATCTTGGCTCACTCCCGAGTGCAATCCTCCGAAGATACCTGCCAGACACATCGGTTTCTCGGCATCGCATATCATCAGGTCTGCCTTTGTAAGAGTGCGTTCTACGCCGTCGAGAGTAACAAACTTTTCGCCCTCCACAGCGTTGCGAACTATTATCTTATGCCCTGCTATACGGTCTGCATCGAAGGCGTGAAGCGGCTGCCCAAAAGAGTGCAGCATATAGTTGGTAATATCTACCACGTTATTTATAGGGCTAAGTCCTATTGCCAGCAAACGATTTTGCAGCCATTGCGGCGATTGGTCTACTCCGACACCTATAAGACTTATCCCTGCATAGCGAGGACAAGCATCGCTATTGTCTACTCTGACCTCTATTTTCGGGTTATCGTTGCCTTTAGGTGCAATACTTTCATCTAACTGCGGACGACGAAGTTCGGCTGCGATGCCGTGAGCAAAGCAGTATGCGTACAAATCGCGCGCTACGCCGTAGTGCGAGATGGCATCGGAGCGGTTGGGGGTAATATCCACCTCGATAACGGTGTCGGTCTCGACCCGATAATAATCCTTAGCCAAAGTACCTACCGCAGTCTCCGAAGGCAGAACTATGATGCCGTCGTGTGACTTGCCTACGCCTATTTCGTCTTCGGCACAAATCATACCGAAACTCTCTACTCCACGTATTTTCGAGCGTTTTATCGTAAAAGACTCATCGCCGCCGTAGAGCTTGGTGCCCACCGTTGCCACCACCACTTTTTGCCCTTGGGCAATATTGGCTGCACCGCATACAATCTGCAACGGCTCGCCCGCACCGACATCTACCGTAGTAACGTGCAGATGGTCGGAGTTTTCGTGCTTCACGCAGGTTTTTACCTCACCTACGACAAGTCCTTCGAGCCCGCCTTTGATACTCTCGAATTCACTTATATGCCCCACTTCCAAACCTATAGAGGTGAGTATTTTGGCTATTTCGTCTGCCGTCAGGTCGGTTTCGATATAATCTCTTAACCACGATAACGATATGTTCATAACAATTTCAATATTATTTACTTGTATGTTAATTGCTTTTCGGAGGTGCAAAGTTAGTAAAAATACCAAATACAAGACTACGGACTACAAGCTTTTGTTATCTCTATCGACGATGAAACTGTAATGTCATTTATCTAAATAACAATACTTTACCTTGCTTTTCTCTGCCAAAATATTACTACCAAATATAAAACTAAAAAACGCCACTTATTACCGAATATGTAAAAGTAGCGTTTTTCGGGATATTCTTACGACACGAGTAGCCCCTGTCTGTCAGGCATCTATATTGGCGTATGTGGCGTTTTCTTCGATGAACTGACGGCGGGGAGCAACGTCATCGCCCATAAGCATAGAGAAAACGTAATCTGCCTCAGCCGCATTTTCGATGGTTATCTGTCGGAGCGTACGGTTCTCGGGATTCATCGTTGTCTCCCACAGTTGCTCGGGATTCATCTCTCCAAGCCCTTTGTAACGCTGCTGTGTTATACCGCTCTCTTTGCCGTCTCCGTATTGCTGGATAAATCTGAGTCGTTGCTCTTCTGTCCAACAATACTCCTGCACTTTACCCTTTTTGCAGAGATACAGCGGCGGAGTAGCTATATAGACATGCCCCTGCTCTATCAACTCCTTCATATAACGGAAAAAGAATGTAAGTATCAGCGTGGCAATATGGCTGCCATCGACATCGGCATCGGTCATTATCACCACTTTATGATAACGCAATTTCTCGATATTCAATGCCTGCGAATCTTCTTCGGTACCTATGGTTACTCCAAGTGCGGTGTAGATATTACGAACCTCTTCGCTCTCGAAGGCTTTGTGTCTCATTGCTTTTTCCACATTCAGTATCTTACCTCTCAGAGGCAGTATAGCTTGGAAGTTACGGTCGCGTCCCTGCTTGGCAGAGCCTCCTGCCGAGTCTCCTTCGACGAGGAATATTTCGCACAACGACGCATCACGGCTCGAGCAATCTGCCAATTTACCAGGCAATCCTCCACCCGATAACGGTGATTTACGCTGTACGAGTTCACGTGCTTTACGCGCTGCGTTACGAGCAGTGGCAGCAAGTATTATCTTCTCTACAATGGTTTTAGCCTCTTTGGGGTGCTCTTCGAGAAAAACATTAAGAGCTTCGCCCACAGCCCTATCCACCATACCTTTTACTTCGTCGTTACCAAGCTTGGTCTTGGTCTGCCCCTCGAACTGTGGCTCGGCAACTTTGACGGAAATAACCGCCGTAATACCTTCGCGGAAGTCATCGGACGATATTTCGACTTTGGTCTTCTCCAAAAGCTTGTTGTCGTCGGCATATTTTTTGAGCGTACGCGTCAGTGCCGTACGGAAGCCCGTAACGTGCGTACCTCCCTCTATCGTATTGATATTATTTACATACGAATGCAGATTCTCCGTATATGATGTATTGTACATCATAGCCACCTCCACGGGTGTACCGTATTTGTCCGTATCTATATATATTACGTCGTTGATGAGCGGCTCGCGTGTAGAGTCGATATATTTGACAAACTCACGCAATCCCTGCTCGGAGTAGAACTCTTCGGTCTTGTTGGCTCCGCCCTCTTCTTCCGAACGCAAATCGGTGATAGTAAGCCTTATGCCTGCATTAAGAAAGGCAAGCTCACGCATACGCTTCACCAAAATGGAGTATTTGTAATGAATATCGATGAAAATATCTTTGTCGGGGTGGAATGTAATGGTGGTACCCGTCTCAGACGACGTTCCGACCTCCTTGACCTCACCCAGCGGTACACCGCGAGAGTACTCCTGAACATAACGCTTGCCGTTGCGGCAGACTTCGGCTTTCAGATAGTCGGACAACGCATTGACGCAACTCACCCCTACGCCGTGCAGTCCGCCCGATACCTTGTAAGAGCCTTTATCGAACTTACCTCCTGCGTGCAGAACGGTCATCACTACCTCCAGAGCCGATTTTTTCTCTTTCTCGTGTATATCGACAGGGATACCGCGACCATCGTCTTTGACAGTAACGGAGTTATCCTTATTTATAGTAACCGATATATTTTTGCAATATCCTGCCAAGGCTTCGTCGATAGAGTTGTCTACCACCTCATAAACAAGATGATGCAAACCTTTCTCCCCCACATCACCTATGTACATTGCAGGGCGTTTACGTACCGCCTCGAGCCCCTCGAGCACTTGGATAGACGAGGCTCCGTATTCTTTATTTAATGCTTTGTTCGTTGTTTCGTCTGACATTATTTTCCTTTATAAAAATTTAATTTGCTGATTTATAAAAATATTTCCTCAAAAAATATGAGGAATAACAAAAGCGTACAAAGTTACAATTTTTCTCTGAAATATACAAATTTGCCGTTTCGTAAATTCGGGGCAATCATCTTATTTTTAGCACTATACCACAAAACGCCTCTACGTCTACACTCATCGCCCGATGCGGACTTAATACCAACTTCATACTTTCGCCGGTCAGCAGGTCGGTAGCTTCGGTATTGTCTTGCGGGGGGATATGTAAAAAATCGAAAGTGTGTTGTGGGATAATTACTTGCAGATGTTGTTCGGTATCGGCGAAGTTGGCTACTATCAACAGCAGCTCTTCGTCGCATTTACGCAAGAAAGCAAAGCACCTCTCGGAGTTGAAGTCGGGATTCTCGATATTGGCATACGTAAGGTCGTAAAAGAGCCCTTCGGATAGGGCTTTGGAGCTGTTGCACAGCGTAAGCACACGTTTGTAGGTATCTCTGAGAGCCTTCTCGTCGGCAGACATCAAGTCGAAGTCGTACTTGCCACCGTTTATCCAGCGGCGGAGCGTATCGGGCTGATAGTAGTCGAAAATGGAGCTACGCCCGTCGACACCGCTGAATCCGCTATCATCCATACCTCGCTCGCCAAGCTCCTGACCTGCATACAGCATAAACGGATTGGTGTTCATCATAGCCGATACTATAAGTGCAGGAATCGCCCTCATAGCCCGAGAGGCAAAGAAATCCGACGCTATACGCTGTTCGTCGTGGTTTTCGAGAAAATTCACCATCTTATCGGCTATGTCTCCTACGGTTTGCCAGCAGTACGTTATGTTTTTTGCAGGCAAGTCATTGCAAATCACATCTCTGAGAGTATCGTAAAGTCCTACCTTATCGTACAGATAATCGAACCCGCCATAGTCGGCATACAGGCGATATTGGCTTGGATTGTATATCTCGGCAACGAATATCAGATACGGATATTGCCGCTTCAGCTCACCGATAGCCCGATGCCAAAACTCCACAGGCACCATCTCTGCCATATCGCAGCGGAAGCCGTCTACTCCCTTAGATGCCCAGAATAGCAGAATATCAATCATTTTCGGCCAAGTATCGGGCGTCGGGTCGAAATGCTCGCTGCCGTCGGCGTAGTCTATTCCGTAGTTGAGTTTGACGGTATCGTACCAGTCGTTACGCGACGGAGAGGGCGAAAAACAATCGTTGCCCGTCGCTTTGGCAGGATATTCATCGTAATCGGTCAGTGTGAACTGCGGGGCAAATCGCTCGGAGGGGAAATAGTAAAAGTTATTGTCTGCCGAGAAATACACTGTTTGGTCGTCGTTATCGCCTAAGTCGCTGACATCCGGAGGCTTCGAGACAGACCGATAGCAACGTGCGACGTGGTTCGGCACAAAGTCGATTATCGCCCGTAAACCGTTGTCGTGGATACGCTCTACGAGAGCCTCAAACTCCTGCATACGACCTGCGGGATTATCCGCCAAGTCGGCACTCACATTGTAGTAGTCTCTGACGGCGTAGGGCGACCCTGCCAAACCCTTCACTATATCGCGACTATCGCCCGCAATACCGAGTTCGGGGTACGGAGTAGTCGAAGCGTAATCTATCACTCCCGTGAGCCAGATATGCGTACAGCCGAGTTTTTTTATCTCCTTCAAAGCTCTGTCGGAGAACGAACCGAATTTACCGCAACGGTTTTCGGCGATTGTTCCATTAGGAATATTTTCGCCCCGTTCGGTCGAGAAATGCCTGACAAACGCCTGATAAATAATTACTTTACCCATAATAATGTAATTCTATGCGAAAGTACAACAAAATATTGGTTATTGGGGAAAAAAATGGTAATTTTGCACCCGCATTTTTGTGGACAATCAATTAGATACAAGCACAAATATAGTATAAGGTATTGGTTATAAGTATTGTGCCGAATTAGCCACCTACTTTATAGGCAGTGTTGTAACATTTTTGACTTGCCTTTGTCTAATCTATTGTATTGCCACTCTTTACAAACAAAAAAACTTATGTTGGGAAAAGTAAAAAAGCTAAAAAATACACTCTTCGAAAACTTGTCGCCACTGCGTTTTGCACTGATAATGAGTTTTCTAAACTTGGTGCTGTTTCATTATCCGTTTTTCAAGTTTGTCTGCCAACATGCCGACTACAACGACCTCAACGGAACGTTGATTATCGTAAGTTTAGCGATTCTGATTTTTGTAGCGAATGCCTTAGTATTCTATATTTTGTGCTACCTCTCGAAGTACGTAGGGAAAACGATACTGGTTATATTCTTTGTACTCAGCTCGATAGCACTATATTTCATTATCACTTACAACGTACAGATAGACGAGAGTATGATGGGTAATGTCGTGAATACCAACAAAGACGAGACACTCAGCTTTTTCTCGTACAGACTGATACTTTATGTGCTGGTATTCGGCGTTTTACCAAGTATTTATATATTTAAAGCAAAGCTAATTGCAATCAAGAGAAAAAAATTCTTCACCACATTCGGTTTGATATTGTTGTCTATGTTCATAGTCTTGGGTATCAATGCAGGCAACTGGGTATGGGTACATAGGTATTCCGAGCCGTTGGGCTCATTGCTGCTGCCGTGGTCTTATACGGTCAATACGTCGCGTTTCTATATCCACAAACAGAAGCAGAACCGCAAAGAGACGCTGCTACCCGCCGCAAAAATAAAAGACGACGATAAGTCGCTGATAGTATTGGTGATAGGTGAATCTGCCCGCCGCAAAAACTTCTCACTCTACGGCTATCCCAAAAACACCAACCCGCTACTTTCACAGACAAAAGGCATTCATATTTTCAACGCCAACTCGGCTGCTACCTACACCATTGCAGGCGTAAAAGCGATTCTGGAACACAAAAGCACAAGCAGGCTATACGAGTGTCTGCCCAACTATCTTTCGAGAACAGGTGTAGACGTCATTTGGCGAACCAACAACACGGGCGAACCGCCGACATTGAACGTGAAGAAGTTCCTTAAAGCAGACTCGCTCAGCAAGATGTGCGTAGGCGAGAACTGCGGCTACGACGAAGTACTCCTTGCCGGACTAAAAAAGCAAATATTGGAAAGCAAAAAAAACAAAATATTGGTAGTACTCCACACAAGCACCAGCCACGGACCGGCATACAACAAGAAATACCCGCCTCAGTTCGAGGTATTCCGCCCCGTGTGTACCAAAGTAGAGCTCAACAAATGTGCCAAAGACGAGCTATACAACGCCTACGACAATACTATCGTGTACACCGACTACATCTTACACTCAGTCATAGATACGCTCAAAGAGATAAAAGACTACAAAAGCGCGATGATATTCATCTCCGACCACGGCGAATCGTTAGGCGAAAACAACCTCTATATGCATGGTGTCGATATGAGTTTTGCCCCGAAAGAGCAGTACGAGATACCGTTTATCGTGTGGCTCTCGGACAATAACGACCGACGACTCAAACGCCTCGGTACTCTGTCGCAAGGATATATATTCCATAGTATTATGAACTACCTATCGATAGAGAGCCCCATATACAACGAAGAGTTGAATATCTTCAGATGATATTTCGATTTTCTTTATAGTCTCTCTATAATAAAACAAGGTTCAAGATAACTTTACGAAAGAATTATCTTTGTAAGTTATTTTGCTACAATGAGAAACAAGTACATAAAAGTGACGCACATTTCAGAGAGAAAAACGAGAGAGATTATTCGTCTTTTCTACCTCGATATCGAGGCAGAAAAGACGTCTGTTTTAACAAGTATTTCTCGCCCTACCATCAATAGGTTTTATAGAGCATTTAGAGAGCGTATGGCTGAATTATGCGAGGCGGAAAGCCCATTTACAAATGGAGAAGTCGAGTTGGACGAAAGCTATTTCGGGGCAC